>JANQYI010000001.1 GCA_030728985.1 Burkholderiaceae bacterium
TCGCATGGGATAATGTCGTGATCATTCCAATCGTGCAAGCCGTTCGCGGCGGATTCTCAGGGTCACTCTCATGACACAACTATCATCAAAGCGCATCAAGGTCGGCATTGTGGGCGGCACGGGTTATACCGGCGTCGAACTCCTACGTATTTTGTCTCAGCACCCACAAGTCGATCTTCACGCGATCACGTCGCGCAAAGAAGACGGTATGCCTGTCGCTGAGATGTTTCCCAACCTGAGAGGTCATGTCAGCCTGGCGTTTTCTTCACCTGACAAAGCACCGTTGACGGGTTGTGATGTCGTATTTTTTGCGACACCGCATGGCGTGGCAATGAGTCAGGCCAAGGAGCTACTTGCTGCGGGTGTTCGCATCATTGACTTGGCTTCGGATTTTCGTCTCAAAGACATTCCGACCTTTGAGCAGTGGTACAAGATTCCACACACATGCCCAGAGGTGTTGGAAGAAGCCGTGTATGGTTTGGTGGAGCTTAATCGCGAAGCGATTGCACGGGCTCGCGTGATCGGCAATCCAGGTTGCTATCCGACCACGATTTTATTGGGCTTGGCGCCTTTACTCGGTGGCAAGCCGCTCATCGATACTTCAGACATCATTTCTGACTCTAAGTCGGGGGTCAGTGGAGCAGGTCGCAAGGCCGAAGTCGGTATGTTGTTTTCCGAAGCGAGTGACAATTTCAAAGCCTACGGCGTCGCCGGGCATCGTCATCACCCCGAGATCAAGGCGCAGCTCGACCGCATGGCGGGCACTTCGGTAGGACTGACGTTTGTGCCTCACCTTGTGCCGATGATTCGTGGCATGCTGAGCACGATTTACGTTCGCATTTTGCCAGAAGCGCGAGAGCTGGATTTTCAGGCGCTGTTTGAAAAGCGTTATGAAAATGAGGCGTTTGTGGACGTAATGCCCGCAGGTAGTTTGCCTGATACACGTTCGGTCCGTGCTTCGAATGCGTTGCGTATCGCGCTCCATCGGCCAGGCAATGGCGATCGTCTGATCATTCTGGTTGTACAGGACAATCTGGTCAAGGGCGCGGCCGGACAAGCCATCCAAAACATGAATCTGATGTTTGGCTTGTCCGATACGGTTGGTCTGAACCAGGTTGCGATTTTGCCTTGAGGGTTGCGCATTGAACGGAATCGCAGGCGACAGATTCCCCTTTAAAACCTTGTTGTTTTGGGTCTTGGGGGCTTTTGCCTTGATCGCTGCCGGACTTGGGGCGGGATTATTCTTGACGCAACGTACGGGACCGGATGCACTCGAGTTGCAGTTACGCACGCAACAAGCCGCGCATACTCAAGCGCGCATGGAGCTTGAAGCCCAAGTTGCTGAGGCGATTGCGCGCACACAGCAAGTCAGCAGCGAGTTGACGATTGAACGCGCCGCGCGCGCCGAGCTCAAGAAAAGTTTGACGGCTTTACAAGAGGAGTTAGGCCGGACCAAAGATCATTTGGCGTTTTATGAGCAGCTTTTGCCCCCGGGTCCTCAAGGCGCGATTTCTTTGCGAGCTGTGGACTTGGAGAGGCAGAATCAGGCGCTTTCCTTTCGGGTGCTGTTGATGCGCAGCGGTAAACCCGGCGAGCGCTTCAACGGACGGCTTCAGTTTGTCGCAACAGGGATGAAAGACGGACAGGAGGTCACGGCGGTCTTAGAGCCTTCGCAGCGCGTGGTCAATTCTGGCGCTTCGCCGTCACCGCTCAACACTCTTGGCGCCGCCGCGCAAGGCGAAGATAGCCTCAAGCTGAGCTTCGATCAGTTTCAACGCAGTCAGGGCGTGCTTGCACTGCCTGCGGATTTTCAACCGACTTCGGTGGTTGTGAGCATCTTGTCTGGCGAGATTGTCCTTGCGTCGCGCAAGGTTGATCTTTAATTTCACATTCAAACTGCGGTATAGTTGAGCAACTTAGTCGGGTATCTCCGACATCAGATTTGTTGAGTAAATTGCCCTTTAGCAGGGCAGGAGCCTACCATGAGCACATTGAGCCAAACTGTCGACCTCCAGGCGCCTCCTACGCCTATTCTTTTTACTGATTCCGCCGCGGCCAAGGTCAAAGACTTGCTGATTGAAGAAGGCAACGCCAACCTTAAGTTGCGAGTCTTCGTTCAAGGTGGTGGCTGCTCCGGCTTTCAGTATGGCTTCACGTTCGACGAGGACGTCAACGATGACGACACGACTTTGGAAAAAAACGGCGTGGCTTTGCTGGTTGATCCGATGAGCTTCCAGTATTTGGTGGGTGCTGAGATTGATTACAAAGAAGACATCGAAGGCTCACAATTCGTCATTCGCAATCCAAACGCGACAACGACCTGTGGTTGTGGCTCGTCCTTCTCGGTTTAATGTGATAACCCGCTAGGCCGGCCAGTAGGCGCCCAAGATGCGCTGACCAGCCGCCCCGGTCACGGCCGGATTACCTGCCGCCACACCATGTTGATGCGCCCAAGCGAGCCAAGCAAACGCGAGCGCCTCGACATCTTGAGTTCCAATGCCCTCGCTATCCGTGGTCCGCACGGGGCAGGGCATCATGCTTTGTAAATCATGCATGAGCGCCTTGTTGCGCGCACCGCCACCACAAACCAAAACTTCGCGCGCATCGCTTGCATACAGACGCACGCATTGTGTCATCGTTTCGGCAGTGAGGCGCCTGAGTGTTGCCTGAATGTTTTGTTTCTCGGTGTCCGTCAGCGATTCAGGGTCGTGGACATTAATCCCAAATTGAGTAAGACGTTTTTCAAGCCAGTCGTGATTAAACAGGTCTCGCCCTGTTGATTTAGGAGCGCTTCGCGCGAACCAGGGCTCTGATTCAAGGAGTGCTGAAAGAAGTCCTACGTCAGGTTTTCCTGCCGCGCCCCACGCGCCATCTTGGTCAAAATGGCGCCCCGTGTGCTGCGCGCACCACATGTCCATCAGGACATTGGCGGGGCCCGTATCAAATCCAAAAGGGGACTGCTGAGGTCTGAGGACGGTGATGTTAGCGATGCCGCCGAGATTCACGATCACGCGCGTGTGCGGTGCAGAAAAAATACCGGCATGGAAAATGGGGACCAGAGGGGCGCCTTGGCCACCTGCCGCCACATCTCTGCTTCGGAAGTCGGCAATGACGCTGATGCCGGTGAGTTCGGCGAGCAGGGCAGGCGCGTTGAGTTGAAGGGTATAGCCCAAGTCAGGTCGATGTCTGACGGTTTGACCATGCGCGCCGAGCGCAGAAATCTGCGTGGGTGAAACTTTGGCCAGGGCTAGGGTATGTTCGACGGCTTGAGCGTATAACTCCACTAAGGTGTTGGCAGCGAGTGCCGCGCGGCCAAGCTCGTCAAGACCACTGGTATTGAGAGCGAGCAATTCGGCTTGCAGGGCGGCCGGGAAATCGATCGAAGAACGAGACAGCAAGGTCGGGCGACCGTGCGAATCAAAACTCGCAAGCACGGCGTCAACGCCATCCAAGCTCGTACCGGACATGAGCCCTATGTAGAGCGAAGTCGCAGTCAAGAGGTCATGAATCCGTTAGCGACGTGCAACGTTGCTAGTTTCGGGAACAGCTTCCTGAAACTTGGCTAGAACTTGCAGTTGCTGTTTGTAGGGAGCGACAACTTGAGCGAACTGATCGCGATGCTCCTCAGCGAGCGGTTTAGCCGTTGGCATATTTGCCGTTGCGGTGAGCGGATCGATTGGCTTGTCGGCCACACGGAATTCGTAATGCAGATGGGGGCCGGTCGACCAGCCTGTCGAGCCGACGTAACCAATCAGATCGCCTTGGGAGACCTTCATGCCGGCTTTCAAACCCGCGGCGAAGCGACTTTGATGGGCGTAAAGAGTCGTGATTTTGCTGTGGTGTCTCAGGATGATGGTATTGCCATAGCCATTTTTCCAGCCCACGAAATCAACGGTGCCATCGGCAGTGGCATGAATCGGAGTTCCGGTTGGCGCGGCATAGTCAACTCCGGCATGATGTCCAGACCAAGCTTGTAAGCCGGGTAGTTTGCGCATACCGAACGTCGAGCTGATACGGGAGAATTTGAGTGAATTACGCAGGAACGCGCCTCTCAAGCTTTCGCCTTCGAGAGTGTAGTAGTTGCCTTTGTCACCATCAGGGCTGAACCACACGGCGTTATAGGTCTTTCCACCGTTGATGAATTCAATGGCGAGCACGCGGCCCGCACCCGCGTGACGTCCGCCAATCGTGCGGGTCTCGTACACCACACGAAATTGGTCACCTACGCGCAAACCCCGCAAAAAGTCGACTTTGTTGCTCAGTACGTCGGCCATTTGCATGGTAATGCCATCTGGAATCCCCGCAATGTCGGTCGCGGCAAATAATGAGGAACGGATGGTTCCAACCGCGACTTCAACGTGTGTTTCCAAGGGTTGCTGAAGCTCCTCGGCTTCAAAACCACCCTTGGTCGCTGTGATTTGCAGCGTTTTGGCGACGCCCGGGCCGTTGGTTTCGGCATTCGGTGTGTGGTAGTAACGCACCCACATCAGGTCGCCATCATCATTGGTGGCTGCCTGGACAGTGCGACCCACGTTGAGCTTGTAGACAGACCGCGCTTTGGGCTCTCTGGTGAGAAAATTAAGTAAATCCCCATCGGAAATATCGAGGCGTTTTAAAACAGTCGCGAGCGTATCGCCAGACCGGATGCGCGTTTCCGTGATGAAGGGCGTTGCTTCGGGGGCCTGTTCAACCGCTGCCGTTTCAACCGGAGCGGGCACGGGAACAATATTGAGGACGAGTGTTTGTTCGGGGGCGACCTGGTCAGGGTTATTGGTTTTCTCGGCGCCTGAAAGGCGATCGGACGCAGCCATGTTTGAGGGTTGCATGACACCCAAGGCGACAGCGACCAGACCCAAGACCAACACTGAACTAATCACCACGCCAATCGCCAAGCCAGAGCGAGGCTCTTGTTGTCCGGACAGCGGTAATGCTGAAGGGGCGAAGGCAGGCTTGGGCGTCTTGTGATTCTTGAAAAGCATCAGGTGGAAATCCTATGTACTCAGCAAAGCATTCATTTGCAGGTCATGAACGTCAAGACAACAGCTACCCGCGAACCGCAATCGTTTAAAACGATGCTTTAACGCCACACTCATGCCGGATTTTGCGTGGCAGAGCAAGATTAGTTTGCGTATGATGTCAATCTTGTAAAAAAGTATGTTAGCCGATTTCGAGCGACCCAACAGCTTTTTTGTCACTTTCAACGATCAAATTGGCTTACTTCTTTTATGTTGACGTCTAAATACGCGATTACCCCTGAAATTGAAGCTAACTTACGAATAGTCGAGCGTGGCTGCGACGAGTTGCTCGTCAAGGCAGAATTTGCGCAAAAACTCGCGCGAAGTCAAGCGACAGGCATACCCCTGAGAGTCAAGTTGGGTTTGGATCCTACGGCACCTGACATCCATCTTGGGCATACGGTTGTGCTCAACAAAATGCGTCAGTTGCAGAACCTTGGCCACACCGTGATTTTCCTGATTGGCGACTTTACCTCCATGATCGGGGATCCTTCGGGACGAAACTCCACGCGTCCTCCCTTGACCCGGGAACAGATAGAAGAGAATGCCCGTACTTATTATGCACAGGCCAGTCTGGTGCTGGATCCTGCCCGAACTGAGATTCGTTATAACTCTGAGTGGTGCGACCCGCTGGGTGCCCGCGGCATGATTCAGCTGGCATCGCGCTACACCGTGGCGCGCATGATGGAGCGCGATGACTTTACCAAGCGCTTTAAGGCGGGCGTGCCGATCTCCGTACATGAGTTTTTATACCCGCTGATGCAGGGATATGACTCGGTGGCGTTGAAGTCGGACCTTGAACTTGGCGGCACGGACCAGAAATTTAATCTACTGGTCGGTCGAGAACTGCAAAAAGAATATGGACAAGAACCGCAGTGTATTTTGACCATGCCCTTGCTCGAGGGCACGGATGGCGTTGAAAAGATGTCCAAGTCCAAAAATAACTACATTGGCATTGGTGAAGCACCCGAGTCGATGTTTGGCAAGATCATGTCGATTTCTGACACGATGATGTGGAAATATTTCGATTTGTTGTCGTTTCGCAGCATCGAGGAGCTTGCCGCCCTGCGCGCCGAAACTCAAACGGGTCGCAACCCACGAGATGCCAAGGTGCTGTTAGGCCAGGAAATTGTGGCGCGGTTTCACTCTCAGTCGGCCGCCGAGACGGCTTTGGCGGCTTTCGAGGCCCGTTTTCGTGACGGAGCGATCCCGGAAAACATGCCGGAGGTCACTGTCGCAGGCGCGCCGGTCGGAATTTTGAAGCTTTTACGCGAAGCGGGATTGGTGTCTTCGGGTGCCGAAGCTCAGAGAAACGTCGAGCAGGGTGGGGTCAGAATTGATGGCGATCGTATCGAAGACAAAGGTATGCAGTTGGTTGCCGGCATCTATGTGGTGCAAGTGGGCAAGCGCAAGTTCGCACGGGTCACTGTCGCCTGAGCATCCCTATGCGAATGACGTCTTTTAATTAAGCGATGCGCAGTACACTAGCTGCATTCAAATTCAGTCTTTTATTTTTGCTAGGAATTTTATGTTTGATCGCAAACTCACTCTAGACCGCGTTGACCCTGAAGTTTGGGCCGCCATTCAGAAAGAAGATACTCGGCAGGAGCAGCACATTGAGCTGATTGCCTCGGAAAACTACGCAAGTCCCGCCGTGATGCAGGCGCAGGGCTCGCAGATGACAAACAAGTACGCCGAGGGTTACCCTGGCAAGCGTTATTACGGTGGTTGCGAGTATGTGGATATTGTTGAGCAGCTCGCGATTGATCGGCTCAAGTCCTTGTTCGGCGCTGAGGCGGCTAACGTGCAGCCCAACTCGGGCTCGCAAGCGAATCAGGCGGTTTATCTCGCCTTTCTGAAGCCCGGTGACTCGGTGCTCGGAATGAGTCTAGCCGAGGGTGGTCACCTGACGCACGGTGCCTCCGTCAATGCCTCGGGCAAGCTTTATAACTTTCATCAGTACGGATTAGATGCCAACGAAGTCTTGGATTACGACAAGGTCGAAGCGCTGGCGAAAACGCAAAAACCTAAATTGATCGTGGCTGGCGCGTCTGCTTACTCTTTGCGGATGGATTTTGAGCGTCTTGCGCGTATCGCCAAAGACAACGGCGCCTTGCTGCTCGTGGACGTGGCCCACTACTCAGGCTTGGTGGCCGGCGGTGCGTATCCCAACCCCGTTCCTCATGCTGACTTTGTGACGTCCACGACGCACAAATCCTTGCGCGGTCCGCGTGGTGGCGTGATCATGATGAAAGCCGAATATGAAAAGGCGATCAACTCCGCTATTTTTCCGGGTATTCAGGGTGGACCGCTGATGCACGTGATTGCCGCCAAGGCGGTTGCATTCCGTGAGGCTGCGACACCTGAGTTCAAAGCCTATGCCGCTCAGGTCGTCAAAAATGCGCAGGTACTGGCTGAAACCTTGGTCAAGCGTGGTCTACGGATTGTTTCTGGCCGCACGGAAAGTCATGTCATGCTGGTTGATCTGCGTGCCAAGGGCATTACGGGCAAAGAGGCTGAGGCCGTGTTGGGCGACGCGCACATTACTGTCAATAAAAATGCGATTCCAAATGATCCGGAAAAGCCGTTCGTGACAAGTGGGATTCGTTTGGGTACGCCCGCGATGACGACGCGCGGTTTCAAGGAAACCGAGGCTCAGCTGACGGGCAACTTGATTGCCGATGTGTTTGACAATCCTCGCGATCCCGCAAACATCGCGTCGGTGCGAGAGCGTGTGAATGCGCTGACTGCTTCTCTCCCGGTTTACCGTTAATGAGCGGGCAGCGCAGCGCGTTGCCCTGAGTGTTTTGATCAAGGCGACTTCATGAAATGTCCCTTTTGCGGGCATGCCGATACACAAGTCATCGACTCGCGCGGTGCGGATGAGGGAGACTTTATCCGTCGTCGCAGGCGATGTCACTCCTGTGATCGACGTTTTACAACTTACGAGCGCGCCGAGCTCGAAATGCCGACGATCGTCAAACGTAACGGTAGCCGTAACGATTACGAAGCGTTCAAGTTGCGTGCGAGTCTCTCTCTCGCGTTGCGTAAACGCCCTGTCAGCACCGAAGAGGTCGACGCGGTGGTAGCTCGTATCGAGGAGCGCTTGCTCACGAGCGGTCAGCGCGAGATCTCGACCGAGTACTTAGGCGAGCTCGTCATGAACGAATTAAAAAAACTCGACAAGGTTGCGTACGTGCGCTTTGCCTCCGTTTACAAAAGTTTCGAAGACATCGGTGAGTTTGTCGAAGCCATTCGCGAAATGCAGGGACCGCCCGTGCAGCGCAAAATTTGAATATGAAAACTGTCCAGTCCGTCGAAGTGCGCAATCCCGATCAAGACGTGTTCTTTATGCGCCAGGCGCTTGCACTCGCTGAGGGTGCCCTGTATGTGCCCTCACCCAATCCGCGCGTGGGATGCATCATCGTACGTGATGCGCAAGTCATCGGTCGTGGCGCGACCCAAGCAGTGGGCTCGCATCATGCCGAGGTGATGGCTTTGCAAGATATGCGCGCTCGCGGCTTGACGGCCGAGGGTGCGACGGTCTACATCACGCTCGAGCCCTGTAGTCATCACGGACGCACTCCACCTTGTGTCGATGCGTTGATTGCTGCGGGACCTGCGCGCGTCGTCTTTGCACACTTCGATCCCAACCCTCATGTGGCAGGGCGGGGGATGCGCTTGCTACGCGAGGCGGGTATCGAGGTCAATGTCGGCATTTGCGCGGATCTTGCGCTCGCGATCAATCCGGGATTTGTTTCGCGCATGACACGCGGTATCCCCTATGTCTGGATGAAAATCGCCGCCTCGCTCGATGGACGTACCGCACTGTCCAATGGTGTTTCGCAATGGATTACCGGGCTGGAAGCGCGTGCGGATGGACATCACTGGCGCGCACGCAGTTGCGTGGTGCTCACTGGGATCGGGACTGTGCGGGCAGACAATCCACAAATGACGGTGCGACATGTCGCCACCGCGCGGCAGCCTAGGCGCGCCGTGATTGATCCGGGTTTTGACATCAATGAAGACGCCGCGATCCTCAAGGGTGAGGGCGCCATTATTTTTACGGGCGATCAAAACGCTGAAAAACGCGCGCGCTTAACGGACCGTGGCGTGCAGGTGGTTTACGTGCCCGAAGATGAAGCGCCCTCCGGCGGCGTTCGTCTGCGACGTCGCGTCGATATGCGCGCCATGATGCAATGGCTCGGCGATCACGATGCGAATGAAGTGCATATCGAGGCGGGCTCGGGATTGAACGGGGCACTCCTGAATGCCGACTGCGTCGATGAGTTGCTGGTGTACTTGGCTCCCACCTTGTTAGGCGAGGGCATGGGCATGGCGCAATTGCCAACGCTCACCAAGCTCGAGGGCGTGCAACG
>JANQYI010000002.1:0-2367 GCA_030728985.1 Burkholderiaceae bacterium
CAGCACAAGCCAAACTCTGCCTGTACAAACAAATAGGTCAAGGCATATTTCGCCGCAGGCGGCATAGGCGTAGGCCAGCCAAGCACACCGCCCCGGTGCGACATCGCCGCGAGGCCGAATTCGCTGTAGGCAAAGCGCTCAAGCTCGACATAGGCGGGATGCTTGTTGACTTGATTGGTATCAATGCCTGCGCGTGTGCGCACAGACAGTGTGGGAGGGTGTTTGTCCGCGACACCCGCTAAGTCATCGAGCAAAGCGCCTGCGAGTCCGCCTAATCTGTCGAGATGCGGCAAGAGATGGGCATGCAGGTCCTTGGGTAGATAGCAGGCCAAGAGGTCACGCCCCGCGTCCGCTGCAAAAAGATTCAGTCCGTGAGCGTCTGGAACGGGGTGTGACATGTTGAGTGTCTCTCTTGCTTAGGGATGGAGGTGGGCGAGGGTTTCCTCAGCGATCGCGAGGCTAGAAGTGAGTCCTGGTGATTCGATGCCAAACAGGTTGACCAGGCCAGGGATGCCATGGGTGGCTTGACCCACAATCATAAAGTCGGCGGCAGGCTCATGAGGGCCAGAGACTTTAGGCCGAATGCCGGTGTAACCGGGCGAGAGCGTGCCATCTTGCATGCCAGGCCAGTAACTACGAACCGCTTCATAAAAACCATCGCAGCGGCTGGGGTCGATGTCGTAATCCACGCGGTCGATCCACTCCGTGTCAGGGCCGAATTTGGCCTGACCGCCGAGATCGAGTGTGAGATGAACGCCAAGACCTGCATGATGCGGCGTGGGATAAATCAAACGCGTAAAGGGCGCGCGGCTCTGCAGGGTAAAGTAACTGCCCTTGCACAAGTATTCGTTGGGAATCGAGTCGGCAGGGATGCCTTCGATACGCCTTGCCAGCGTGGGGGCGTGCAAGCCCGACGCGTTAATCAGTACGTTGCAGGACAAGCTCATGGCCTCTGCGCCACCAAACTGGAGCTCAAACCCGCCACCTTCGCGAACCCGTCCTGACTCGAGAGGCGTATGAAAAACGCATTGCGCCCCAGCGTTTTCAGCGTCCCCCTGATAGGCGAGCATCAAGCCATGGCTGTCAATGATGCCAGTGGAGGGTGACAGTAACGCAGCGGTACAAAAAAGCGCGGGCTCGAGCGCCATCGCTTGTTCCGCGGTCAACAACTCCATATCATCGACCCCATTGACCCGAGCTTTTTGCAAGATATCCGTGAGCTTGGGGATTTCTTCTTGGCTGGTCGCGACAATCAGCTTGCCGATTTTTTTGTGAGCGACGCCTTTTTCAGCGCAGTAGGCATACAGCAGGTGCCTGCCTTTGACGCAGAGCTTGGCCTTGAGACTCCCGGCAGGATAGTAGATGCCCGCATGGATGACTTCGGAATTGCGGGCGCTCGTCCCTGTGCCGATCCCTTCAGCGGCCTCGACCACCATCACTTCGCGTCCCGAAAGCGCCAGAGCGCGCGCGATCGCCAAACCAACGACACCGGCTCCAACGACGATGCAATCAATATCTGTACTCATGATGTCTCGTAACGTATTGATTTATTTATGTACGACAGCGGGTGTCAGATCATAACCGCCGGCGTGATAGACCAAGGGTAAGGCGTCCGTGCGCGCGCAATGTTCCACGGCACCGATGAAAATAATGTGATCGCCTTCTTCGTAACGACGATGATTGGCGCACTCAAACCACGCGGCGCATGGCAAATCGAGTCGGGGTGAGCCGTTGGGCGCGCGTGTCAACGCAATGCCATTGAAACGCTCCGAGGCCGGGCCACTGGCGAAGCGTTGGGAGACCGACATTTGGTCTGAGGCCAAGACGTGAATGACGTAGCGATCGGATTGTTCTATGGCCTTGAGAGATGAAGAGTTGCGCGACAGGCTCCAAACCACGAGCGGCGGATCGAGCGAGACCGAGTTGAAAGAACTCACGGTGAGGCCAACAGGTGGCATGCCCTCGGGGGCCGCGGTGATCACCGTGACGCCTGTTGGAAATCGACCGAGTGCAGCTCTAAAGAAAGATGAATCGAAGGAGGGTGGAGTCGCGTTCATCATATTAGGGCGCAATCCGTCCGATCGACCACTGTCCCGCGGCGGTGGCTTGGTAGGTCAGGCGGTCGTGCAGCCGCGAAGGCCGCCCCTGCCAAAACTCGAAATACTCGGGCTTGAGTCGATAGCCGCCCCAGTGGGGGGGGCGCGGCGGCTTTTGTTCGCCGTATTGTTCTTTGAGTGCTTTTTCGGTCGCGGCAAGTTGCTCGAGCGTAATAGGACGACTTTGGGGAGAGGTCCAAGCGCCGATTTGTGAACCGAAGGGACGTGTTTGGAAGTACGCATCGGATTCCGCAGCCGTCACTTTTTCAAC
>JANQYI010000002.1:2467-12538 GCA_030728985.1 Burkholderiaceae bacterium
GTCAAACCACACTGAAAACTGCTCAAAAGGCGACGTTTTCGCATCTTTTTCTAAAAGTGTGAATTTTTCGTAGCTTTGTCGGATATCGGCGATAGACATGTTTCGGGTCCGATATGGCGCGCTCAAGGCGGTCGCCAAACGAGAGTTAAGAGTAAGTCCGAGTGTAACGTGACATCAGCCGCACCGCTCCGATAGACCTGTCGTCAGGAAAGGGAGTGTTGTTGGTTGAGCTGATCTTTGAGCCGGGCGACGAGCGCCGATAGCCTCGCATCGTGGATCCCAACAGCTTCTAGCGCATCGGCTGTTTGGGTCACGTATTCAAGACAAGAGCCGTAAATACCTGAGGCCCTCAACACGATTTCAATGAGGGCGTCTTCGGGAGGCTCTGGAACATAGGCAGGGCCGGTCCGATCGATCACGAAAGCCAGCGCTTTAACGGGTCCTTGCGGAGTTTGGCATTCAATCCAGCTTGGATGATAGGCACCTGTCGCCATTTCCCGTCGCCAGAGTGTTTCGAAGATCGGCAATACCGAGCTGGCCGTCAAGCGAAAAGCCATCCCGTGGCAATCGCCGCCGGCCTCCAGGCCAAACACCAGTCCAGGTAACTCAGGCGTGCCTCGGTTAATGCGAGACCACAAGCAAAGCGCCCGCTGATAACCCGGTAGCAAGGCGGAGCGTTGCTCGATAAAGTCAAACTCGGGTTTCCAGATGAGAGAGCCATAGCCAAAGACCCAGACATCTTGTGTGCGGCACCAGTCTTTGAGCGCGGCTTCGCGAGATGTTTTGAGGCGCTCTTCGGTCCAGCGGTTAAAGCTGCTGGGCGGTGGAGCTGCCGGAAGGCGCGAGGGCGTGCTCATGGGGCTCCCCCTTCAGACTTGCCAGCAGACTCGGCATTCCGGGTGAACCATCGACCCGCGCCCAGCCCCACGGCGGTGAGCCAGAAAAGCGGCATAATCCCCATGACAGCGCCTAGCGCGCCAAAGGCAAGCGGTAAGGTGACCTGACAACCATTAATCAAGGCCATGCGCAGTCCAAAGGCCTCGCCTGCTCGGCCTGCCGGGGCATTTTGTTGCAACAGAGCCAAAATGCTGGGCTGCGTTGAGCCCAGACTGAGGCCCAGCACAAAAGACAGCGTCATCAGGATCCAGACTTGTTCAAAAAATGGATAGAGCACAAAGTTTAGGCCCGTTGCAATTAACGCAAAATGTATGAGTTGCCAGGGGCGAACACGATGTTGCAGCAAGGGCAAGGCTAAGCGAATCACAATGGTGGCGGCAGCGAATGAAGCCAAAATCAGTCCGATTGTGGTGGCCGAAAGTCCTACCATCACCCCGAAAATCGGCACAACAAACATGTGCGTGTCCCAAGCGCTCGAGAGCAGCATGTTGGCCGTGTAGACACGTCGCAGTTTGGGACTGCCGATCAGGTCGGTGACACTTTGTTTGTTTTCAGTCGCTGTTGTGGGCGGTTTGTGGGAGGTTTTCAGATAGTTGCGCACGCGATACAGGCCAAACACACAGAGCACGGGAGAGATCGCCAGCAAGGCGAAGACGGCGCGGTAGCCAAGGTAATCGATCGATATCCCCGCCAGCAAAGGTCCGAGCAGTCCTGAGGTGGCCATGGAGAGAGACAGCCAGGAAAAATTGCGCAGTCGTTCTTCTCCGTCGCTTTGCCCCATTTGGCGTTGCACGGCGATTTGAAAAATCATGTGACCGATGCCAACACAGGCGGCAGCAATGACAAGGGCGATGAAGTCTTGCCAGATCAAGGGAAGAATTGTGCCAACAATCACGACAAAAGCGCTGGCTCTCATGGGACGCCAAGGACCGATCTGATCCAGCATGCGACCGGCTTTGACCGACAGCAGCATCGGTAACAGCGCAAACACGGCGATGAGGATGCCAACCTCAAAGGTCGAGCGTTTGAGCTCAAGTGCCGTGAGTGACACCGCTACGCGGCCGCCGGAGATCGCCATATGGATCATCAGGATGAGCAGGCACAAGGCGATCGGTCCGGCTATCGCAGACGACTTGGCAGAAGATGGGGCGGGGGGGAACGACATGCTCACGGTGTTATGACCAAATTGTGTTCCTCTCGTGCACACTTGTCGAGAGCGAATGACAGTTTTTTTTCTGGATCATGCAAAAATGCATCATTCAGCAGACCACAGGACACTCAATGCAAGGCGTTCAGGCAGAAGTTCAGTCGAATGTTCACGGCGATGACGTCAGCGAGGCAGAGCGTCGCTTCGGTGGACTCGCGCGTCTGTTTGGTTTGGAAGCGTATGCTGCATTGCGTCAAGCGCATGTGGCCATTGTCGGTATCGGCGGTGTCGGTTCTTGGGCAGCCGAAGCTTTGGCCCGCCACGGAATCGGAGCCTTGACCTTGATTGATCTTGATCACATTGCAGAATCCAATATCAACCGACAGGTGCATGCGCTCTCGGAGACGCTTGGACAGTCCAAGGTCGCAGCGATGGCGGCGCGCGTCCTAGGGATCAACCCAAATTGCCAAGTCATCTTAGTGGACGATTTTTTAACGCCTGACAATGTCAGTGAAATCTTGCCTGTGGCTCTCGATGTCGTGATTGACTGCACCGATCAAATGAGCGCCAAGGTGGCGATGGTGCTTCAGGCTAGGGCGAGATCACAAACACTCATTGTTTGCGGAGGCGCGGGAGGTAAAACGAATGTGCTGGCCCTTCGCGCAGGAGATTTGTCCGAGGCCACCCATGACGCTCTTCTCGCCAGATTGCGCAATATTCTGAGAAAGCAACATGGCTTTGCCCGCGCCTCAACCCAAGCGGGAAAACCACGCAAGCGCATTCCCAAAATGGGAGTGCGAGTACTGTGGCTCGATCAGCCAACGATTTTGCCCGAGGCCTGGCAAGAGGCCCCGCAAGTGACCCCGGATGCCGCCTTGCAAGGCCTCTCTTGCGCTGGGTACGGCTCAAGCGTTACTGTCACGGCATCGATGGGACTTGTGGCGGCAGCGGAAGCCGTCAACAAGATTATTGGCAAACAATCAAAATAAGATCATGACTCAGACACGCGCTTTATCCAAAATTTTATCTTTGGCAGACTTTGAGCGGGCTGCGGAAAAACGCTTGCCCAAACCTATTTTTGGTTATGTGGCGGGAGCCTGCGAGGACTGCCACTCGCTGCGCGCGAACCGCGATGTCTTTGCAGAGTATGAATTTGTTTCCCGAATTTTGGTTGATATTTCACACCGCACCCAGACGGTCGAGGTGTTTGGCAAGCAATACGATGCTCCCTTCGGAATGGCGCCCATGGGTATCACCGCCATGTCGGCGTATCGCGGCGATATCGTGCTCGCCGAAGCTGCCAAGCGGGCGAATATTCCAATGATCATGAGCGGTTCATCGCTGATCAGAATGGAAGAGCTGATCTCCGTCGCGCCCGATGCTTGGTTCCAAGCCTACTTGCCCGGCAAGGTTGACGAGATCGCGCCCTTAATCGATCGCGTCGCGACGGCAGGTTTTAAAACACTTGTGATTACAGTGGACACACCGTCCGCATCGAACCGCGAAAATAATATTCGTACGGGCTTTTCGACGCCCTTGAGACCCACTGTACGTTTGGCTTGGGAGGGAATCACGCATCCTAAGTGGTTGTTCGGCACCTTTTTAAAAACGCTCATGCGTCACGGCATGCCGCATTTTGAAAATTCGTTTGCGACCCGCGGTGCGCCCATCATGTCCAAAAATGTCTTGCGTGACTTTTCCTCGCGCGGCCATTTGAACTGGGAGCATGTGCGAGAAATCCGAGCACGCTGGAAAGGTCCGATGGTCATCAAGGGTATTTTGCACCCAGCGGATGCCTCGCTGGCACGCCAGTACGGCATGGACGGCGTGATCGTTTCCAATCACGGCGGTCGTCAGCTCGATGGTGCTGTCGCCCCATTGAGGATGTTGCCACAGATTCTGGAGCAGTTCAAAGACGGCCCCGTCATGCTCGACAGCGGTGTGCGTCGCGGCACGGACGTTTTAAAAGCCTTGGCGCTTGGGGCGCGTTGCGTGTTTTTAGGCCGCTCGTTTAACTATGCCGCCGCGGTGGGCGGCCCTGCGGGGGTTGATCATGCGATTTCCTTGCTGTCACAAGAGATTTCACGCAACATGGCGATGATGGGTATTAATCGTCTCAATGAACTCACCCCCGCTTCGCTCATTCACGTCGGACATCGTTAAGTTTTTATTTTTTTCACACTATTTATTTTTTAACACGGAGTCAACATGGCAGACCTAGGATTCGCAGTCAACACACATAAGCACACCGTCAGCAACGCGACGCTAAAGAAATTCGCTAAATTCGCTGTGGCGAACATCAGTGATGCCGTGAGCCGCACCAATGGAACGGTTGATCTGCGCCCGATCCACAAAGGGGGTCGCATTTTGGGTCGTGCCTTTACGGTCAAAACAGCGCCTGGTGACAACCTGATGGTGCACAAGGCGATTGATATGGCGGCGCCTGGCGATGTGATCGTGGTGGATGCGGGCGGTCCCCAGCGCAACGCCATCATCGGTGAAATCATGTCGACGCTCGCTGCAAGCCGCAAGATCGCCGGTTTTGTGATTGACGGACCCATCCGTGATTTCGATGCCTTGAACAAAGGCAAATTCCCAGTCTTTGCACGCTCTATTTCGCACCGCGGTCCTTACAAAGAAGGCCCAGGCGAGATCAATGTGACCGTTTGTGTGGACGGCATGGTCGTTCACCCTGGCGATATCATCGTGGGCGATCACGACGGCGTATTCGCGATTCGTCCTGAGATGGCTGATCAGTTGGCAAAAATTGTGGCGGATATTGAAAAGAAAGAAAAAGAGATTTTCGCCAAAATCGCCAAAGGTACGTTGGATCGTAGCTGGGTCGATCAGTCCTTGCGCGCAAAAGGCGTCCTGAAGTAATTCTTGGTCGCTATAAGCGCATACCCTGATACACAGTATGCGCTGAATCAATAAAAATCAGTCACACTGCCCACTACGGTGGGCGGTTTATTCTTGGACGGAGACAATGAAAAAAAAGGTCGTGCGTTTTGATTTTTGGTTGAACCCTGCGTTTGATCGTCACATGAGCGGACTGAAAGATGTCGACGTGTCTGTATGCCAGTATGCAGATGACGAGCAAAAGACGCTGGCGCTGTTCAAGGAGGCGCACATCTACCATATCTGTGCGGCGCGCGATGAGGTGCCTTCGCAATGGTTGGTCGACGAGGCTCTGCTCAGCAAGATGCCTAATTTGTTGTGTGCGTCGACCTCGGGCGCGGGCTATGACCCGGTCGACGTTGAGGCCTGCAACCGGCACGGCGTCCTGGTGGTCAATCAGTCTGGCTGTAACGCCAACTCGGTTGCTGAACACGCCATTGGGATGTTGTTATCCGTCAAACACCGGATCACGGAGTCTGATCGTGTCATGCGCGCTAATGCTTACACCACGCGTGAAGATCTGATGGGTAACGATATTCGCGGCTCGACGATCGGTATCGTGGGTGTGGGTAACATCGGCACGCGCATGGCGGAGTTGGCAAAGGGATTTGACATGACCGTGTTGGGTTATGACCCCTATTTGACCGACGAGGAAATCAAGCGACGCGGTGCGACTCCTGTGAGTTTCGAGGATCTGTTGGCGCGCTCTGACGTGGTGACTGTGCATTGCCCACGCACGCCTGAGACGCTGAACTGGATCGGTGAAAAAGAGTTTCGCGCCATGAAAAAGGGCGCAGTCTTTATCGCGACCGCGCGGGGGGGCATTCACGACGAGCAGGCGCTTTACGAAGCCCTGCGCGACAAGCACCTCTCGGGCGCGGGACTGGATGTCTGGTCTGTCGAACCTCCTGCCCCGGATAATCCCTTGTTGAGTTTGCCCAATGTCACAGCGACCTATCACACTGCCGGCGTCAAGCACGAGGCCCGTGGTAATGCGGCGGCGATGGGCGCCGCTCAAATCGAAGTTATCCTGCGTGGAGAACGTCCACCACGCTTGGTCAACCCCGAAGTACTTCCAGTGTTTTTTGAACGCTATAAAAAGATGTTTGGATAACAACACTTAACCAGCACTAAACCGAGGAGAGTAAATATGAAGCAAGTCATAAAAAAACTGAGTCGTCTGAGCGGCGTTGCCTTATTGGCTGCGGCTGCCTGGTCAGGTTCGGCGTTAGCCCAGTATCCCACCAAGCCTATCACGGTCATCATTGCTTATGCTCCTGGGGGCGGAACAGATTTGATCGGGCGTCTGATTGCACCTTATATTGAAAAGTATTTGGGCAATAATGCGCGTTTGGTGATTACCAATCGACCTGGTGCCGGAGGCGGAATCGGCTTTGCCGAGATTGCCAAGGCAAAGCCTGACGGTTACACCATCGGTTTTATAAATACGCCCAACATGCTGTCGATCCCGATTGAACGTCCTTCAACTTTTGGTTGGCAGAGTTACGACTTGATCGGAAACCTGATCGATGACCCAGGTGCGTTTACGGTAAATACCTCCTCCTCAATCACGAACTTAAAAGAGCTTGCAGCTTATGCCAAAGCAAATCCAGGTAAAGTGACAGTTGGTTCAACGGGCATCGGTTCTGATGACCATCTCGCGATGATGTTTTTTGAACGCGCTTCGGGTGTCAAAATGACCCATGTGCCTTATAAAGGATCGGGCGATATGCGAGGGGCTATTGTCAGTGGACAAGTCACGGTGGGCGCAATCAACGTTGGCGAGGCACTTGCCTATATCAAGGGGGGGTCTCCCATCCGGATGATTGGTCAGATGTCGGCTAAGCGGACAGTGTTAGCGCCTAATATGCCGACTTTCGCTGAGCAGGGATACAACATTGAGAGTGCTTCTTTGCGTGGCATGGCCGCACCCAAAGGTTTGCCTCCCGAAATCCGTGAAAAGCTGGTGACTGCGGTTGCCAAAGCGGCGGCCGATCCTGAGTACATCAAGAAGGCAGGTGAGTTGTTTGCACCGATACGCTACCTTGCTCCCAAAGAGTATGCGGTCGAGTTGCAAAATACGGACAAGCAGCTACGCCAATTATGGAAAGAGGCGCCTTGGAAGGAGTGAGGGCTCTAGTTTGACGTCAAACCAACCGCGCAAGGCATTCGATAATCTGATCGAGGCCTTGTCGGCGGTGAGGTCCGAGGGGGTGAGGATCGCCTCCTTGGTTTGACCGGTTTCTAGTAATTGTGTGCGCAGCACACCCCCCAAGAGTCCGGACGATAGCGGTGGCGTGAGCCACTCGCCGTTTTTCAATACGTAAATATTCGAGCGACTGCCTTCGCAGAGCTCGTTTTTTTCGTTCAAAAATATCAAATCAAAATAATCAGGGTGTTGTGTGAGCCACTGTGCCGTCGCATCGTACCAAGGCCGATGCGTGGTTTTGTGCTGTAAAAATGGCTCGGTGCTTTCTAGCCTCAAACTGTTCAAGGCGATGAGCGGTATGCCTTGCAAGGCGGGCAGTGGTACCGATTGAATGTCGAGCTGGCCAACAGGATTGAGCAAGAGTCGTACACGTGTGCCAAAGAGATTCGACGATGCAGTGCCGGTTTGGTCTAACGTCGCTTTGATTGCAGCAATCGCTGCGTCATTGCCAGGATAGACATATCCTAACGCTTGAGCAGAGTGCTTTAAACGCCACAAATGATAGGGCAGTAGCGCAATGATGCCTCCTGCGTCTGCCTTCATCGTTTCAATCAAACTAGGTGGCGAATTTTGCATCATCGATCTGTGTTTAGAATCCGAGCTTTCCAATGGCATTCGTCCCATTCTTGCTCCGGGTTGGAGTCGTAGACGATGCCTCCGCCGACATGATAGCGGCCTTGGCCGTCCTCATCCAAGACCAGGGTACGAATCGCGACATTCAGCGAAAAATCGCCGTTTGGCGCGAGCCAACCCAAGCTGCCGCAGTAAAGTCCGCGCGGCTCAGCTTCAGTTTCTTGAATCCGTTTCATCGCTGCGATTTTCGGTGCACCCGTGACAGAGCCGCAAGGAAAGAGGGCTTTTAAAATCTCGGCCAAGGAGGTTTCAGGGGCAATCTCGGCTTGCACGGTCGAAGTCATGGTCCAGACGGAGGGATATTTTTCCAAGGTGAATAGCGGGTCGGCTCGAACCGTTCCAAGACGTGCCAGGCGCCCAAGATCGTTTCTGAGCAAATCCACAATCATCAGATTTTCAGCACGATTTTTTACGCTCGCGTGCAAGGTCTCGCCGAGCTTGCGATCCGTTTCAGGATCCGCTGAACAAGGTGCTGTGCCTTTCATCGGGCGCGTGATCAGGGTGTTGCCGGAGCGTTGTAAAAAAAGTTCGGGTGAAAATGAAAGAATCGTTCGACCTGCGTCCTCGATATAGGCGGCATGCGCCACTGGATGATGCGTGGCGATTTGACGATAGAGTTGTGCCGGATCGCCTTCGGTGTTGACGAGTAAAGGAAAGGTCGCGTTGACCTGGTAGACCTCGCCTTGCGCAATCCATTCTCGGATCTGCTGAATGCGCGCTAGGTATTGCTCCTTAGGGATCCCCGGGATGACTGACAAAATAGATGCTTGCGTATCGCTTGTGCATTCCGCGCCAAGCGACCAGGGTTGCTCTTCGTGCATCTGCTCAAACACGAGTGCAGTGAGTCTTGGGCTGGAGTTTGATGGTTTGGCAAGCGCGGGTTCCAGCCACTCGCCCAACTCATACTCAAGCAGCAATGCAACCCAGTACCCGCCTCGACGCGCCTCTTCGATCTGGGTGAACGCATCAGGCAGCTCCTCGGAGGAACACGCCACAATGCGGCCGCACGGTTGTGTCATCACCCGTGCGCGCTGTGTCAAACGATCTTCGAAACGACATTGACTCATGAACGATGCATAAACTCGTGAAGCACGTCACCGGTATGCGACTTGTGCCGCGCAGCGACCACTTGTTCCGGAGTGCCTTCGATGACGAGTTGTCCGCCACCCGAGCCACCTTCTGGACCCAGATCTAACAGCCAATCGGCTTCGGCAATGATGTCCAGATTATGTTCGATCACCACAACGGTATTACCGGCTTCAACCAAGCGATGCAAGACACGAATCAGTTTTTCCACATCCGCCATCGACAGGCCGACCGTCGGCTCATCTAGGACATACAGCGTGTGTGGCAGACGCGAGGCACGACCGGTGGTGATCACGCCTTCGGTCATTCGGGCTTTGGCGAGTTCGGTGACGAGCTTGATGCGTTGCGCCTCACCACCAGAGAGCGTGGGGGAGGGCTGCCCCAGTGTCAGATAACCCAGCCCCACGTCTTGCATCAACTGCAAGGGATGTCGGATACGCGGATGGGCCGCAAAATAGCCGATGGCATCATCAACTTCCATGGACAGCACATCGCCTGCGTGCTTTTCGCGCATTCTGACACCCAAGGTGTCGGTATTGAAACGCGCGCCATTACATGCATCGCAGGGCACTTTGACGTCAGGCAAAAAGCTCATTTCCAGCGTGCGCATACCCTGGCCTTCGCACAACGGACAGCGACCATCGCCCGTATTAAAGGAGAAACGGCCCGCACCCCAACCGCGAATGCGGGCTTCGTTGGTTTCGGCAAACTGTTTACGGACATCGTCCCAAAAGCCGACATAGGTCGCAGGACAGGAGCGCGGTGTTTTACCAATCGGCGTTTGATCGACTTCGAGTACGCGATCTAACACTTCCCAGCCTTTGATATCTGCGCAGCCGTGCCAAGGTTGCGCACCGCGCGCTGCAATCGCTGCCGAGAGGTTATCCAGCAAAACTTCACGCGCCAGCGTGGACTTGCCAGAGCCAGACACGCCGGTGACGACACTCAAGCGACCAATCGGAAAATGGGCGTTGAAGCCACGCAGGTTGTGTAGCGTCGCACCTTTGACCGTGATCATGGGTGTATCTTTGGCTATCGGGCGTCTGGGTTGCAACGGATGTACGAGGGGATGACGCAAATAATGCCCCGTGGTCGACTCAGGTGCCTCCATCAGATCCTGCAGTGTGCCTTGGGCAACGACACGTCCACCACGTACACCCGCACCCGGTCCGATATCAATGATGTGCTCAGCACGACGAAT
>JANQYI010000002.1:12638-128810 GCA_030728985.1 Burkholderiaceae bacterium
GCAATGTCCGCATCCCGACCACGCAAGACGAGACCGGTAAAAAAGGTATGCGCATCTGAGACGGGCATGCGTGCAAGTTCAGCGATCGATTTATCGCGCCACAACACCGCGCGCGCAATCGGATTGAGACGCGCGCCATGACAGCTGGTGCAGGTTTGCGTCTCACCTTCATATGAAGCATTCCACGCGTTCTCTTCGCCCGTTTGTTCGCCGTCGAAACCTTGTAGTTGTAAACCTGTTCCAAAACACCCCTGACACCAGCCGTGCTTGGAGTTGTAGGAGAACATCCTTGGATCGGGCTCCGGAAAGCTGGTGCCGCAACTCGGGCACGCACGCTTGACTGAAAAATGTGTTTGCTCGAGAGGCGCAGACATGTCCACTTCAAGTTTGCCCAATGGCCATAGCACACTCATGACCCCTTGGCCGTACTCGAGCGCGCTGCGGACAGCCTCACGTAAAGCGGCTTCGTTGTTGCGATCCACGACTAAATCAGCCACCGGTAATTCAATGGTGTGCTCTTTAAAACGATCCAAGCGTGGCCATTTCGTGGTGCCGATAAATGCATTGTCGACACGCAGATGGGTAAAACCCTTGCCTGAAGCCCATTTCGCCAGATCGGTATAAAACCCTTTTCTTGCCGTGACCAGCGGTGCCATTAGACCAATCCGCTCGCCTTTGTGGTCGCGCATGATGCGCGCGACAATTTGATCCGCACTCTGTGGCTCGACGCTGACCTGACACGTCGGACACATTTGCGTGCCGAGCTTCATGTACATCAGGCGCAAGAAATGATGGATCTCCGTCATGGTCGCGACGGTCGATTTACGACCCCCACGGCTGGTGCGCTGCTCGATCGCTACGGTAGGTGGAATACCAAAGATCGCGTCCACGTCAGGCTTACCGGCAGGCTGCACGATCGCGCGCGCGTAGGCATTTAAAGACTCGAGATAGCGACGCTGACCTTCGTTAAACAAAATATCAAACGCGAGGGTGGACTTACCTGAGCCCGAAACACCCGTGATGACAGTGAATTTGTCGTGCGGAATACTCACATTGATATTTTTAAGATTGTGCTCGCGTGCATGCAAAATATCGATGCTGTGCGCGCGACGTCGTTCTTTCAATACGCTTTGCAAGGGGCGACCGCTACCTTCGCGAGCAGGCAAGCCAGAAGAGCTCGTGCCAATCGCATCCGGCGTCATGGCCACGGCATACTCGCGCAGTGCCGCACCGGTGTGTGAGCGCGGATTCGCCATCACGGTTTCTGGACTGCCCACCGCGACGAGCTCACCACCGCCATCGCCACCCTCGGGACCTAAGTCGAGGACCCAGTCCGCGGCGCGGATCACATCGAGATTGTGTTCGATGATGAGTAAGGTATGGCCCGCACCCAACAGCTTACGAAACGCACGCATCAGGCGCGCGACATCGTCAAAGTGCAAGCCTGTGGTGGGTTCGTCGAACAAAAACAAACTGCCTTTTTTAGCGACCTTGGCAGTGGAAATCCCGCTGCGTGCCGCCTCGGCAAGGTGTCCCGCTAACTTGAGGCGTTGTGCCTCACCACCCGATAGCGTCGGCACAGGTTGACCCAGCTTGACATACTCCAGGCCAACATCCGCAAGCGGTGCCAGTCCGAGTTGCACATCGCGCAAGCCTTTAAAAAATTCCAACGCTTCAGACACCGTCATATCGAGCACGGCATCAATCGAGGCGCGTCGACCTAAATGCTCGATCTGGACCTCACGGACCTCGGGTCGGAAACGCTTGCCATCACAGTCCGGACAGCGGATGTAGACGTCTGATAAAAACTGCATCTCGACGTGTTCAAACCCTGTGCCGCCGCAGGTCGGGCAGCGACCATCGCCACTATTAAAGCTAAAAGTTCCCGGGGTATAGCCACGCTCGCGTGCCACCGGTGCTTGGGCAAAGAGTTTGCGAATTGGATCAAACGCACCCACATAACTCGCAGGATTAGAGCGCGCGGTTTTACCAATTTGTGCCTGATCGACCATCACGACATCGGCGAGTTGCTCAGCGCCCAGGAGGCGATCAAACGCGCCGGGCGTTTCGGTCGGCTTACCCATGATCTTGAGCATGGCCGGATACAACACGTCTTGAATGAGTGTCGATTTGCCCGATCCAGAAACGCCGGTCACACACACCAGACGTCCTAAAGGAATTTCAATCGAGATATTTTTGAGGTTGTTGGCAGTGACACCCTCTAGGATCAGCCTCGGTGTGTTGTTCGCCACGGGCATGGGGCGAGGTGCTTCGACCTTGAGTCGGCCGCCCATGTATTGCCCCGTCAGTGTGGTGGCGTCTTTGAGCGCGGCCGGGGTGCCATCAAAGACAATTTGACCACCGCGTTCTCCAGGACCGGGTCCGACATCAATCACACGATTGGCGGCGATCATCACCTGAGGGTCGTGCTCGACGACAACTAGAGTGTTGCCGGCATCACGCAATCGATGCATCACCTCCACCACGCGGTGGATATCTCGAGGATGCAGGCCGATGGAGGGCTCGTCCAACACAAACAAGGTGTTGACCAAAGAAGTCCCCAGCGCGGTCGTCAGGTTGATGCGCTGCACTTCGCCGCCGGAGAGGGTACGGCTTTGTCGATCGAGTGTGAGGTAGCCTAGCCCCACATCGCACAGAAATTTCAGACGCGCGCGTACCTCGGTTAGCACCAGATCCATCGCCGCATCCATGGCGCCTGTAAAGGTCAGCTGATCGACAAACGTTCGCAGCTGCACGATCGGTGTCAGCATCAAGTCCTGAATCGATTTGCCCTGAATGCGCCACAGTAAGGCGTCGGGCTTGAGTCGTGCGCCTTTGCAGGTCGGACAGGGCGTATAGCTACGGTATTTAGACAGCAAGACCCGCACATGCATCTTGTACGACTTGGTTTCGAGCCAGTCAAAAAAACGCTGCACGCCGTACCATTGTGATTTCCAAGCCTGATTCCCGCCTTTCCAGAGCGGGTCGCCATGCAACACCCACTCCTGATGCTCGGGAGGCAGATATTTCCAGGGTGTGTTGATCGAAACGTTGGCACGCTTGGCGTACTTTTCCATTTCGACCTGACATTCTTTGTAGCTTGGTGTCTGCCAGGGCTTGATCGCACCGCCCTCAAGCGTCTTGTTCTCGTCTGGAATGACCAAGCCAAAATCAATTCCGATCACGCGGCCAAAGCCTCGGCAAGCCTCGCAGGCACCCAGCGGCGAGTTAAAGGAAAACGTACTTGGCAAGGCATTGCTATAGCTGATGTTGCAATCGGCACAGTGCAGCTTGTCACTGAATTTCCAGACCGCCGTATCCGCACCCTCTTGATCGACCGCATGGACGGACATCAGACCGTTACCCATTTTGAGGGCAATATCAAAGGCCTCCATCACGCGCGAAGGCTCTGCGCTAGAAAAACGAAAGCGATCTTGCACCACGCGCAGGGTGCGTAGTAGCGGCGACAGTGTGGCAGATTTCTTTTTGGAGGCTTTGGCGGGCGGCGTGACGGCCGCACTCGACGCAGCACCTGGCTGCGTTGGACTTTCATCGGCATGCACACGCGTATAGCCTTGCTGCTCCAAAAATCCAAGCACCTCTTCTTCGGTAAAGTTCAGAGGTACTTGAACCGGAAAAGTCACCACCAAGCGAGGGTCCTTCGCTTGTTCAGAGCGCTCTTTAACCGCAGCAAAAATAGACGCGGTGCTGTCTCGGCAGACAGCCTGCCCACAACCACGACACATCAGCTGCGCGCCTCGGGCAAAGAGCAGCTTGAGATGGTCGTTGAGCTCCGTCATGGTGCCGACGGTGCTGCGCGAGCTGCGTACCGGGTTTGTCTGATCAATGGCGATAGCAGGCAAAATGCCTTCGATACGGTCGACGACCGGTTTGTCCATGCGATCCAAAAATTGGCGCGCGTAGGGCGAAAAAGTCTCGACATAGCGTCGCTGGCCTTCTGCATAAAGCGTGTCAAACGCCAGAGAGCTTTTGCCCGAGCCGCTCACGCCCGTGACAACCGTCAATTCGCCCGTATTGAGGGTCAAATCGAGGTTTTTAAGATTGTTCTGGCGCGCGCCAGTGATGCGAATGGTTGGGTTCATCCCGTAATCATAGAGCGCCGGCATGCAGGCCGCATGGAAAACCAGATGATTATTCTGGCCGGATATAGGGTAATATACGCAGCTTGATACCGGAGAATTGCTATGGCTTCAGAAACAAAACGCACGCGCCGCAACACGCTTGAGCGCCGTTGCTTGGGCAAGGCCTTCAAGCGCCTGTTCGTCAACGCACCGAAAGGCGTGTTCAAAATGCTGGAAAAAGTCAAGAAAGCCTGAGTTTTTGGCCTTCGGACGACGTCTTTAGAACGAAGTATGGGGTTGCAAACTTATTGGTTTGCAGCCCTTTTACTTTTTCCGTCAAGTTTTTGGGCCTTTTTTACGTTAAAACCGTTCAAACGAACCAAGACAGTCCACGATCGTTCAATTAAAAAACAAAACCTGGAGATCAGTTATGAGTGGTAACAAACGTTGGGTCAACCGTCCAGAGGGTTCGACCTGGGGAGATTTTGGCGAAGACGACCAACGCGGTCGTATTAACTTGCTGACGTCTGAAAAGCTCAAGCAGGGCATTGCCGAGGTCAAAGAGTTTCAGCCTTTCTGTCTGAGCCTGCCGTTGGACCTCCCGGGCGGTAACTTATTGAATCCAAGGCGTTTTCCGCCCGTTATCCGCCCCACCTTGCGCGGTGATCGCCCTAATATGAACTACGGTTTGTTTCGCGATAACGACCAGCAAACAGACGTGATCAGCGACGACTTGGTCGTGATGCACCTTCAATACTCCACGCAGTGGGACAGTTTGGCCCATGTAGGCTCTAGATTTGATGCCAATGGTGACGGGATCCCCGAGTCGGTCTATTACAACGGCTATCGCGCGGGTGAGCACATTATCGGACCGACCGATGGTAAAGATGCGGGCGTGCCCGGACCGGGCCAAAACAAGTCCACCTCTAACGCCATGGCGCTCGGTATTCAAAATATGGCCGAGTCCTGCGTCCAAGGCCGCGGCGTGATGCTCGATTTCCACGCACATTTTGGTAACAAACGTGAAATCATTGGCTACGACACGCTGATGCGCGTGATGGAGCAAGACAAGGTCGTCGTCGAGCCGGGCGATATGGTGTGCCTGCATACCGGTTTCGCCCAGTTGCTCATGGATATGAAGGGTGACCCTGACTTGCATACCCTTGAAAACAGTTGCGCGGCCCTAGATGGCCGCGATCAAAAACTGCTCCAGTGGATCACCGACAGCCAACTGGTGGTCTTGATGGCCGACAATTACGCGGTAGAAACGTATCCTGCAACCAGCCACATCGGTTGTTGCGCCACGCTGCCTTTGCATGAGCATTGCTTGTTCAAACTGGGTGTGCACCTGGGAGAGATGTTTTATCTCACGCCCTTGGCGCAATGGTTGCGTAAAAATGGACGCAACCGCTTCTTGCTGACCGCACCTCCGTTGCGCTTGCCCGGAGCCGTGGGTTCGCCCGCCACGGCAGTCGCTACGGTATAAACGTCAATAAAACGTCCTGAATCCGCGATGCTGTCAGTTTGGTGAAAGCTTAAATAAGCTTATGGTTGACGCAGTCATCGCGAGTGGGGCAATATAACTAGGTTATTCCACCAATACAGGAGCGTGCCATGCGCCGTACTCTCATTGCTGCGGCTCTTTCAGCCGCGATGCTATTGCCCAGCTTGGGCTTTGCCAAAACATTTAAATGGACCAGTCAGGGCGATATCCTGACTTTGGATCCTCACTCACAAAACGAAGGCCTGAACATCGCTGCCAACTTGTGGGTCTACGATCCGCTGGTTAAATACAACGAAAAATATGAAGTGGTGCCTTCGCTGGCAACCTCGTGGGAGCGTATTAACCCCACCACAATGCGTTTCAAATTGCGTCCAAATGTAAAGTTCCAGGATGGCACACCGTTTACGGCGGATGACGTTGTGTTCTCGCTCAAGCGCGCCATGGCACCTTCATCACAATTCAAGTCCTATGTGGCGGGTATCACTGATGTCAAGGCCGTAGATCCCTTGACCGTGGATGTCATCACTGGAGGTCCCAACCCTGTCTTGTTACGTCAGTTGCCTTCTTTGGGCATCATGAGCAAAGCTTGGGCTGAAAAGAACAATGCCGTATTGCCACAAAATTTCAATAAAAAAGAAGAAAGCTTTTCTGCGCGTAATGCTATGGGCACCGGCCCCTATCAGCTCAAGTCGCGCGAAGTCGATATCAAAACGGTTTACGTTGAAAATCCTAACTGGTGGGGCAAATCGACCAAAAAAGGTAACGTGACCGAGATCGTCTACACCCCGATCAAGCAAAATGCGACCCGCACGGCTGCGCTGCTCTCCGGAGAAGTCGACTTCGTGCTTGATCCACCCGCGCAGGATTTGGACCGCTTGCGTAAACAAGTCAATGTCTTGGATGGTAATGAATATCGCACCATCTACATCGCAATGGATGTCAAAAATCCCGAACTGAAGTACAGCAACATCAAGGGTAAAAACCCACTCGCGGATGTACGTGTGCGCGAGGCGCTTTATCGCGCTATCGACATTGAGGCGATCAAAAAGTCTGTGATGCGTGGCATGTCCTTGCCCACAGGCGCCATGATCTCTCCACAGGTCAATGGCTATTCTGATGCCTTAGGAAAGCGTGTACCTTATGATCCCGTCAAAGCGCGGGCGTTGCTCAAAGAAGCTGGCTACGATAACAATCTTGAGTTCTCGATGGATTGCCCGAACAACCGCTACATCAATGACGAGGCGATTTGTCAGGCGGTCGTGGCGATGTGGGCCAAGATCGGCGTCAAAACTAAACTCAATGCGATGCCGCGTGCGACCTTCTTCCCGAAAGTGGCGAACGGCGATACGAGTATTTACCTGTTCGGCTGGGGTGTGCCAACCTTTGATGCTTATTACACACTTGAGTCGCTGATCCGCAGTAAGGGTAAGGGCGCTGCGGGTGCGTTCAATTACGGCGGTTACTCCAACCCTAAAGTCGACGCCTTGATTGACACTATTAAAACTGAGACTGACGATGCCAAGCGCAACGCCATGATTCAGGAAGCACTGAGTATCCACGCCAAAGAGTTTGGCACTATCCCATTGCATGACCAGATCATTCCTTGGGCGATGAAGAAAAACGTCAAAGTGATCCACCGTCCGGACAACCGTCCTGTGATCGAGTGGGTGCGCATCGATTAATCGATGTTTCTAAAGCGAGCCTCCATGGTGAGGCTCGCCTCTTTGTGAGAATGCATGTTTGCTTTTATTATTCGCCGGTTGCTTCAGGCCGTGGGCGTGATGCTGACCGTCGCGCTATTGGCTTTTATTTTGTTTCAGTATGTTGGCGATCCCGTCATGATCATGTTGGGTCAGGAGGGCACACCTGAAGAGCGTGAACAACTGCGCCTAGACCTCGGACTCAATGACCCGATCATCGTGCAGTTCTATCATTTTCTCGCCAATGCCGTTCAGGGTGATTTTGGTTTGTCTCTGCGGCAAGGACAAAAAGTTTCCTTACTGTTGCGCGACCGCCTACCGGCCACCTTGGAGCTGTCGATCGCCGCCGCTTTGATAGCGCTTGTCATTGGCGTCCCGCTCGGTGTCTACACGGCGCTCAAGCGCAACGGAAAACTCTCCCAAGCCTTTTTGGCTTTTTCACTCTTAGGCGTTTCGCTCCCCACATTCCTCATCGGGATCCTATTGATCTTGGTGTTCTCCGTTCAACTTGGTTGGTTGCCTAGTTACGGTCGGGGTGACACCGTCAAGCTGGGCTGGTGGACCACTGGCCTGCTGACAACAAGTGGTTGGAAACACTTGATCCTACCTGCCGTGACCTTGTCGCTCTTTCAAGTCGCCTTGGTCTTGCGTCTGGTGCGCTCCGAGATGCTCGAGGTCTTGCGCGCCGATTACATCAAATTCGCACGTGCACGTGGGTTGACCACGCGTGCGATTAATTTTGGTCACGCACTTAAAAACACGCTCGTGCCTGTCATCACGATTATGGGTTTACAGCTCGGCGGCATTATCGCGTTTGCGATTGTCACAGAGACGGTGTTTCAGTGGCCGGGGATGGGCTTGCTCTTTATCCAAGCCGTCCAGTTTGCGGACATCCCGGTGATGGCGGCCTATCTGTGTCTGATTTCTTTTATTTTTGTGCTGATCAATCTGATTGTTGATTTGTTGTATTTTGCGGTGGATCCAAGACTGCGTGTCGGTCTGGGTAAATCGGGAGGAGGCCACTGATGCGCGCCGCTCTCTCTAAATTTTGGGATGGTGATCTTGCCTGGTCATGGCGACACACGCCTGTCGCGATTGTTGCGACCTTGACGCTGCTGGTCATGCTGATTGCCGCCTTTGGTGCGGACTGGATCGCACCGCATAATCCGTTCGATTTGGCGACCATCGAGTTGCTCGATGCGCTCAAGCCGCCTGTGTGGGCGGACGACGGCACGACCAAATATTTACTCGGTACCGACAGCCAGGGGCGCGATCTACTGTCTGCGCTGATGTACGGGACCAAGGTGTCTTTGCTGATCGGTTTGGCTGCGGTGGCCGGAGCCATGTTGTTGGGCGTAGTGCTTGGCTTGATTTCTGGCTATGCCGGTGGTCGCATCGATGCCTTGATTATGCGTGTGGCCGATGTGCAGTTGTCGTTTCCAGCTATTTTGATCGCCCTGTTGATCGATGGTGTGGCGCGCGCGGTGGTGCCAGGCGATATGCACGAGGTGATCGCGTTTCCAGTGCTTGTGGGGGCGATCGCGCTCGCGGGCTGGCCGCAGTATGCCCGTACGGTACGGGGTTCCACCCTTGTGGAAAAAAATCGCGAGTACGTTCAGGCGGCCCGTGTGATTGGTATTTCCTCGCCCGTGATTATGTTTCGCCATGTGTTGCCTAACGTGCTGGGTCCCGTCCTCGTTCTGGCTACGGTTCATCTGGCGACCGCGATCATTACCGAAGCGACACTGTCCTTTTTAGGCGTGGGTGTACCGCCGACTTCCCCTTCACTAGGAACGCTGATCCGCGTGGGTAATGACTTTTTATTTTCCGGAGAGTGGTGGATCACTATTTTTCCGGGTGCGGCACTTGTATTGTTGGTGTTGTCTGTCAACCTGCTCGGGGATTGGCTGCGTGATGCCCTGAATCCCCGTTTGAGTTGAGGGCGGACATGTCAAACATTTTAGAAATTAAAAACCTCAGCGTCGAGTTTCCGTCACGCCGAGGGACCTTAAAAGCCTTGAACGACGTGTCCTTTTCGATTGCGGCGGGCGAGGTTGTGGGCGTGGTAGGTGAGTCGGGCGCAGGCAAGTCGTTGACCGGTGCCGCCATCATTGGTTTGCTCGAACCACCGGGTCGTATTTCAGGTGGAGAGATCCTGCTCGAAGGACGTCGTATCGACAATCTTTCAGACGATCAGATGCGCAAAATCCGAGGACGAGAGATTGGTGCGATTTTCCAGGATCCCTTGACGTCTCTGAATCCGCTCTACACCGTTGGGCATCAGATTGCCGAAACAATCGTGACGCATCTGCCCATGACCTGGTCGCAAGCGCGTCAGCGCGCCATCGAGCTTTTGGAGTCGACGGGTATCCCAGCCGCGCGCGAACGGATCGATCATTATCCCCATCAGTTTTCTGGGGGTATGCGGCAGCGCGTGGTGATCGCGCTGGCACTCGCGGCGCAACCCAAATTAATCGTGGCCGATGAGCCCACCACTGCGTTGGATGTTTCCATCCAGGCGCAGATTATCGAATTGCTTAAAAAGATGTGTCGCGAACAAGGTGCCGCCGTGATGCTCATCACGCACGATATGGGCGTCATCGCTGAAACGGCGGATCGCGTGGTCGTGATGTATGCGGGACGCGTCGCTGAGATCGGCAAGGTGCGCGATGTGATCCACTCGCCACGCCATCCTTACTCGGTCGGCTTGATGGGTTCGATTCCTTCGATTCATCATCATGTCGAACGTCTGGTACAAATCGACGGCACGATGCCAAGACTCACGGCGATTCCTCCGGGCTGTGCCTTTAACCCGCGGTGCCCCCAAGTGATGGAGCGTTGCCGTGTAGAGCGTCCCGAAATCATCCAGGTTGGTACCTCCCAAGCGGCCTGTTGGTTGCACGAATCCAAGGATACGTCATGAGTACAGAGCGTCCTTTAGTTGAAGTCCATGACGCCGCGAGATGGTTTGATGTCTCAGCACCGTGGCTCGAGCGTGTGTTGTCGCGTAAACCGCGCAGTATTCTTAGAGCGGTCGACGGTGTCTCCTTTAGCATTCGCAAAGGTGAGACGCTAGCCTTGGTGGGTGAGTCTGGCTGTGGCAAGTCCACCATTGCCCGCCTGCTGGTCGGGCTCTATCCGCTCACCCGCGGGACGATCACCTTTGATAGCCAACCGATCTCGAACATGCAAGGTCGTTCAGGGCTGGCCTTGCGCAAGCGCCTGCAGATGATTTTTCAGGATCCTTATGCCAGTTTGAATCCTCGTTGGCGCGTCGGGCGAATCATCGCCGAGCCAATGTTGGCGCATACCGATATGACCGAGCAAGAGCGTGATGACCGTGTCGATGTGTTGTTGACCCAGGTGGGTTTGCATCCTTCAGACAAATCCCGCTTTCCCCACCAGTTTTCCGGCGGTCAAAGGCAGCGTATCTCCATTGCTCGCGCCTTGGCGGTCAATCCAGAGTTTCTGGTGTGTGATGAGCCGACGTCGGCACTCGATGTGTCGGTTCAGGCGCAAGTGCTCAACATCATGAAGGACTTGCAGAGAAATCTCGGTCTGACGTATCTGTTTATTTCACACAACTTGGCCGTGGTGCACCACGTAGCCGATCGTGTCGGGGTAATGTATCTCGGACGGATTGTTGAAATCGCGGATCGTGATACGTTGTTTGCCAATCCTCAGCATCCCTACACGCGGATGTTGCTATCCGCTATCCCTGATTTGACGGGGCAGGGACGCAAGCGTACGCCTGTCGCAGGCGAAGTGCCCAATCCGCTGAATCCGCCTGCGGGTTGTACCTTTCATCCACGTTGTCCCTTTGTACGCGAACGCTGCAAGATCGAAGCGCCCGCGACACAAAACTTTAAAGGCGTGGAAATCGCCTGCCATGGCGTTGCAGAGGGCTGGCCGATGCAGGTGTAGGAGCTTTAGCGCATGATTGTTGAGTGGGGTTTATTAACTTAATGCATTAAATCAGTGGACGTGCTTGATCTAAAAAAGCAGCTGTTTGGATAAGACCATTACGCTCCATGGATTGAATAAAAAATTCTGGGGTGTAAGCAGGATTTTTTAGCCGAGCGCGCATCGCCTTAAACGCAGGTAGAACAACCAATGGTTCTAACTCCAGCTGTTGGAGCAAGAACTCATCGGGATGTAAAACCGTTATTTCAAGCGGGTCCAATATTGAAGTTGGAAAGTCTTTTAAATTTTGAGTCACAATAGAATCTGCGTGTCCCGCAATCGCCGCTGCCAACACATGACGGTCTTTTGAATCCGGCAGCTCAAGTCCAGGCTCTATTAATTTCCAAGCTTTTATTGATACCTCCCAGGCGGGACATATCTTGTGCATGAAATCTCTCCTTCTAAAGAAATCCTCCTCTGGACGATTTTTATTTATGGCCAGGTTCCTGATCCATTCACGATCTATTTCTTTAGACCATTTTGCGGCATAGATCCCTGTTGCTGCAACTTCCATCAGCGCATCACAAATGGCAACCGAATAAAGAACGTTTGCATCGAGGATGACAGTGTATCGATTGTGTCCGGCCATAATGACGGGTTTTAGTACTCGAGCCCGAGTTCGCGAGCATTTTTTGCCATTTCGTCGAGTGCATCTTGTTGTTCTGCGCGCATCAGTTTTGCATAAGTGATGAGATCTGAAAATCTGATCCGACGGTGTGTCCCAACCATGCGATGTGCTAGTCTCCCTGCATCAATTTCTTTAATCAAGAAAGGGCGCGATACATTTAAAAAATTGGCCGCCTCTACCGTGCTGAACTCTTGTTTTTCAGGAACAAGCATGATGGGCTGGTGGCGTGCCATCAAGCCAAGTGTTTGGCCTAGAACACGCAAGACTTGAGGAGGAACTTGCACGCTTGGGTATGACCCATCGTCACTTTCTATGGTGATTGTTGCGGCTCGTGAGTGATCGAGACACGCCATGATCAAGCGTTCTGCTGCTTTAACCATTTCGGTTTCGATTTCGTTCAAATCAGGGGGGACAAGTTTGTCCCTGTCGAGCGTTTTGCCCATACTGATCTCTCGTTGCGTTGTGATTGGTGGCGTTTAAAAAAATTAAAAGTCTCTCGTAATTTTAACGCCACAAGTGCAATAAATGCAACAAGTGCAACAAAATAAAGGTATTTGAATGCTCTGGCTTTGAGCCCTTCAAGGAGTGAAATTAGTGAATAGACGGTGGCTTTCCGTTCGTACCACTCGGCTGGCCATTCTCCAGATCATCTTCGTCATCCCCCAGATCCTCAAGCAGTTCTAGATCTGGGTCTGGCAAAGCCTCATCCGTCAAATCAAAGGGCAAGAGTTCGGCAAGCTCCATCGAGAAGTCAAACTCGTCACCGTGTTGATCAAGACGGACAAACCGCGCCTCGGGATCTTCGGTGATTTGGATCGCCCACAGATACTGACAGTCATAGACCTCGGTATCGAGCTCCAGACCGCCACGGTTACCCACAAAGCGCGCACCGGGACCACCCATTTGGACGTGCGTCGCTTTTTCATCGGGCGTTTCATTGATGCCGAGCGGGATCGCAAAAATCACCCACTCTGCATCATCATCCCTACCGATTTCCGCTAAAACGGACTTGCCCATATAGGCGCTTAGCCCATCGGCGGTTTTGCCCAACATGGCAAGTTCTTGTTCGGTAAAGCGGAGGGCGTGGTCAGGTGTGGTCATAAGCACTCAATTTGGAGCCGTTCGGTCAGGCAAAAGTCGATTTGCCATCATCATAGCGCCCTCCAAGCCCTACAATAGCGCATCGTCTTTTTATTCTTTGATGGACCTATGGCTCAATACGTATACACCATGCACCGCGTGGGTAAAATTGTTCCCCCCAAGCGCCAGATTCTGCGCGATATTTCCCTATCCTTTTTCCCGGGTGCCAAAATCGGTGTGCTGGGCTTAAACGGCTCGGGCAAGTCGACCCTGCTCAAAATCATGGCCGGCGTGGACAAGGAGATCGAGGGCGAGGCCGTGCCGATGCCCGGTCTTAATATCGGATATCTGGAGCAAGAGCCCAAGCTCAATCCTGATCACACCGTCCGTCAAGCGGTCGAGGAGGGCATGGGTCCCGTTGTGGCGGCTAAAAAGCGACTTGACGAGGTCTATGCGGCCTACGCCGAACCGGACGCTGACTTTGATGCGCTCGCCGCCGAACAGGCTGACTTAGAGGCCATTATTTCGGCTGCAGCCTCAAGCGGCTCTGACGATACAGAAACTCAAATGGAAATCGCCGCCGATGCGCTGCGCTTGCCTCCGTGGGATGCCAATGTCGGCAAGCTCTCCGGTGGTGAAAAGCGCCGCGTGGCGCTTTGCCGGTTGTTGCTGTCCAAGCCAGATATGTTGCTGCTAGACGAGCCCACCAACCACCTCGATGCCGAGAGCGTTGAGTGGCTTGAGCAGTTTCTGGCCAAGTTTCCCGGTACCGTCGTGGGCGTGACCCACGATCGTTACTTTCTAGACAATGCCGCTGAGTGGATTCTCGAACTCGACCGTGGACATGGCATCCCCTGGAAAGGCAACTACAGCTCTTGGCTCGAACAAAAGAACGACCGACTCAAGCAAGAAGAGTCTAGCGAGTCTGCCCGCCAGAAAACCATCAAGAAAGAACTGGAGTGGGTGCGCCAAAACGCCAAAGGCCGTCAGGCTAAAGCCAAAGCGCGTATGACACGCTTTGAGGAACTCTCCTCCCATGAGTATCAAAAGCGCAATGAAACCCAGGAGATCTTTATTCCTGTGGCCGAGCGCTTGGGCAACGAAGCGATTGAGTTCGTCAATGTCAGCAAAGCCTTCGGTGACAAACTGCTGATGGACAATGTCAGCTTCCGGGTCCCACCAGGTGCGATTGTCGGCATCATTGGACCTAACGGCGCGGGTAAGTCGACCCTTTTTCGCATGATCGCCGGTCAGGACAAGCCTGACAGTGGCGAGGTCAATATCGGTCAGACCGTCAAGATCGCCTTTGTCGATCAGTCCCGCGATGCCTTGCCGGATGCCAAGACGGTGTTTGATACGATTTCCGACGGTGCGGATCTACTGACTGTCGGCCGTTTTGAAATGCCGGCGCGCGCCTATTTGGGACGCTTTAATTTCAAAGGCGCGGATCAAGGCAAGATGGTCGGTCAGCTCTCCGGTGGTGAACGTGGACGTCTGCATCTTGCCAAAACGCTCATTACGGGCGGCAACGTGTTGCTGCTCGACGAGCCTTCCAACGATCTGGACGTGGAAACCTTGCGTGCGCTCGAAGATGCGCTCCTTGAGTTTGCAGGTTCAGTGATGGTAATCAGTCACGACCGTTGGTTCCTCGATCGTATCGCCACCCACATCCTGTCGTTCGAGGGCGACTCTCAGGTCGTGTTCTTTGATGGCAACTATCAGGAATACGAAGCAGACAAGAAGCGTCGCTTAGGTGAGGCGGGTGCAGCGCCCAAGCGGATTCGCTACAAGGCGCTGCGTTAAGGCTTCTGGTTTTATCTCGCGGGGTTGAGATCGCATCAACCCACGCGATAAAGACATATTGCACTCAGTCTTGTATTGGATAGAAAACTTTGCGCAACTCAGTTTTCAAAATTTTTCCATAATTGTTTTTAGGAAGACTGTCTCTAAAGATGTATTCGCGTGGGCGCTTAAAGCGTGCCATATTTTCAAGGCAGAGCGTATCCATCTCATCGCTTGTGACAACTTGACCGGGCTGCGTGACGACAAAGGCAACCGGCTCTTCGCCCAGATCGGCATGCTCACGTCCGACCACAGAGACCTCGATGATGGCGGGGTGCCGCAGTAAAACCTCTTCGATTTCTCGAGGGTAAATATTGCTGCCGCCGCGAATGATCATATCTTTGGAGCGATCTCGTAGCGTGAGATACCCCCTTGCATCCATCGTACCGATGTCTCCGGTCCAGAGCCAGCCATCTCGAATTGTGGAGCGTGTCGCTTGTTCGTTGTTCCAATACCCAAGCATTCTCGTGTCGCTGCGCGTGATGACCTCGCCAAGATCACCGTTCGGTACGTCATGTCCTTCATCGTCCACCACGCGCACCTCAACGCCTGTTCGAGCTGTACCGCAGGAAGCCAGGCGTTCCAGGTGACGTGTGTCGCGCCTGCCTTCGTGATCGCGTTTTGACAAGCCGGTGATCGTCATCGGACTTTCGCCCTGTCCGTAGACCTGAAAAAGCTTTGGACCAAACAGATCAAGCGTTTGTAGGAGATCGCTGACGTACATCGGACCGCCTCCGTAATAGACGGTAAGGAGGTGGCCTGCGGGGTTATTGACGCCATGTGCTGCACGGTTCAGTCTTGAGAGCATCGTCGGGGCGGCAAAGATAGAGACTTCGGGGTAGCGCTGCAAGGACTCAAAGACGATGTCAGTGGTAAAAGCACTTTCAATGACTTGATGTCCACCACCAAATAAATGTGGCAATGCGTACAGGCCCGAGCCATGGGAGAGCGGAGCAACATGCAGCATTGTCTGGCCTGGCAATACTTGATCGACATCGGCGCAATATTGCAGACACATCGTCATCAAGTTCCGGTGCGAAAGCATGGCCCCTTTGGGAGTACCCGTTGTTCCGCTGGTATAAAAAATCCATGCCAAATCATCAGGTTGTTTATCGACGCAGACAATTGGAGCATGCTTGACATTGCTTTCGTACTCGAGGTCATCGACACTCAAGATTTCGCAATGATCGAGTCCGCCAGAGAGCTCTTGATGCAGTGCTGCATAGAGCGACTGGCTGGTGAAAATAATGCTCGCACCACAATCACTCGCGATGGGTTTGATTTCTTTTGGGTGCAGTTTGGCATTGACGGGAACCGCAGAGTAGCCGGCAGCCCAGGTTGCAAACAGAACCTCTATGGCTTCGCGTCTGTTTTCCATAAAAATCAGGACGCGTGCACCCGATTTCAGCCTTTTTACCTGTTGAAGTGTGCCTGCGAGCCCAAGTATCCGCTTTGCTAAATCACCAAAAAGGACAGTATGTCCCGCGTGTGTGATAGCGTTGAGCTCGGGATGACTTCGCGCCCGAATCAAGAAGGGATGAGCAATGTTCACGAAAGAGCATTCACCATTTGCACAAACGTGCAGATTTAACGCTGCGGCATCTCGATCTTGACTTCAAGCACTTCAAGACTGTCTTGACGATCAAATTGGACCTTGATGTCCTCAGGGTTGATCTGCACATATTTAGAGATCACCGCTAGCAATTCTTTTTGGAGAGCGGGCAGGTAGTCAGGCGAATTATTGCCGCCGCCAACACGTTCGTGGGCCAGGATAATCTGCAGACGCTCTTTGGCGACGTTGGCGGAGGTTTTTTTCTGACCGAGCAAAAAAGACAGAAATGACATCACTTACCTCCGAACAAGCGCTTGAGTAGGCCTGGCTTTTCGTAATCGACGAAACGCAAGGGCTTTTCCTCGCCGAGGTAACGTGACACCACATCACGATACGCTTCGGAAACATCACTCTTTTCAATGTGAATCGCTGGCAAACCTTGGTTGGAGGCCTGCAGCACGGACTCGGACTCGGGAATCACGCCGATCAGCTTGATCCGTAAAATATCCTCGATGTCCTTGAGTGAAAGCATCTCGCCGTCTTCGACGCGCTTGGGGTTGTAACGCGTCAGGAGCAGATATTCTTTGATAGGCTCGTCAGCTTCGATCGCGCGGCGTGACTTTGAAGCCAAAATACCCAAAATCCGGTCGGAGTCGCGTACCGAGGAAACCTCGGGGTTGGTCACGACCAGCGCATCGTCGGCGTAATAGGCCGCGAGCAAGGCGCCCGTCTCGATACCGGCCGGCGAGTCGCAGATGATGTACTCAAAACCCATTTCTTTTAGATCATTGATAACCTTGCCAACACCCTCGAGGGACAGCGCGTCTTTGTCGCGCGTCTGGGAGGCGGGCAAAATAAACAAGTTTTCAAGGTTTTTATCCTTGATCAACGCCTGGTTGAGTGTGGCTTCACCATGAATCACGTTGACAAAGTCATACACCACGCGGCGTTCGCACCCCATGATGAGGTCGAGATTGCGCAGACCGACGTCAAAGTCGATCACGGCTGTTTTGTGGCCACGCATGGCCAAACCTGAGGAAAAGCTTGCGCTCGTGGTGGTCTTGCCAACGCCACCCTTGCCTGAAGTCACCACCACAATTCGAGTCATGACGAGAGAACCTTTAAATGGAAATGTTAATTTTACTGCCCAAGGGCATTGATGAGAAGCGCATCTTTTTCCAGTTGAATCGCAACGGGTTTTTGATGCAGTTCGGGTGAAAGTTTAGTGTCGATGACACGATAGATACCGGCGATGGCGACAAGCTCGGCGTCAAAACCGGTGGTAAAAATCCGCGCGGCGACATCACCACGCGCACCCGCCATGGCTTTGCCGCGCAGTGGACCGTAAATATGAATATTGCCATCGGCGATCACTTCGGCGCCTCGGCTGACTACACCCATGACGATCAAGTCACTATTGCGGGCATAGACACGTTGTCCAGAGCGCAAAGGGCCTTTGATCACCATAGTGGGCGCCGCTGACGAGGCTGGCGCAGCAGGCGACGCGGAGTCTGTTGTTACTGCCGTGCTGTTTGCCACAGACTGTGCAGCAGAGGGATCGGCCTCAGTGGTGTTTTCTGAGGCCTCAGGCGTCGGCAAGCTCGAGGTCACCGGTTCGGCCACCGAGGCTGCTGTCCGTGTGTCCGAAGCATGACGTGCGGGCGCCGCGGATAGATCCACGGGCGTCAGACCACAGGCTTGCGCCTGAGCCAGGTTGTCCCCTTGGGCTACCACACCGATCACTGGAAGCTTATGCTTTTTAAAAGCTTCTAGGAGCGGGAGCCAGTCGATCACTTCGTCCAGACGCGTCGCATCAATCACGACGGGCTCATTTTCATAAAAAGCGCCGGCATCGGCCATCCGTTTTTTGAGCGCCTTGATTAAATCTTTGGTGTCGGGATGCTGAAGCACCACACGTATGGCGTACAGTGTGGCGCTTTTAAATTCTAGGGGGGAGAGTTCGGTCGTCATTGACGAGAATCATACCTTACCTAGCTGGCGCTCGCCCAGGTGTCTTTGAGGGTGGTGACGCGATTGAACACAGGGCGATGAGGCGTCGAATCCAGCGTATCGATCACGAAATAGCCCAAACGTTCGAACTGAGAAACAATGCCGGGTTCTAGGGACGTGCCCGGTTCGAGCCACGCTTGAACGGCTTGAACCGACAAGGGGTTGAGAGAGTCCAGAAACTCACGATCGCCCGCATCGGGGAAGGGCTCGGAAAATAAGCGGTCATAGAGCCTAATTTCGGCGGGGACCGCGGTGGCGCAACTGATCCACGTGACGTTACCCTTGACCTTGACCGCATCAGAGCCTGGCGAGCCGCTCTTGGTGTCTGGGTTGTATTCGGCGTGCACCTCGATGATGTTGCCCTGGGCATCCTTGACACAGCCTGTGCAGGTCACGACATAGCCGTACTTCAAGCGAACTGAGTTTCCTGGAAACAACCTAAAGTACTTTTTAGGTGGAACCTCGGCGAAATCTTCGCGTTCGATCCAGACCTCGCGGGTCAGCGGAAATTCGCGTTGCCCTGCCTCGGGATCGTGAGGATTGCGAGGTGCATGGCAGGGCTCGGCATGATCTTCGGGAAAGTTCGTGATGACGAGCTTAAGAGGATCCAAAATCGCCACCGAGCGAGGTGCCAGAGGGTCTTGAACCTCTCTTAACGCTTGATCCAGCAAGCTATAGTCAATGCGCGAATTGGATTTAGAGACGCCCGTGCGCTCGCAAAAGAGACGCAAGGCCGCCGCGGTGTAGCCTCGACGGCGCAAACCCGCCAGAGTGGGCATGCGCGGATCGTCCCAACCCTTGACGTGACCTTCTTTAACCAATTGCAGCAGTTTGCGCTTGCTGGTGACGATATAGCTCACGTTGAGTCGTGCGAACTCATACTGGTGCGGCAAAGGCAAAGAAAACTTGCCGAGCTCCTGGAGACGATTGAGCGTCCAGTCGTAAAACGGGCGCTGATCTTCAAACTCAAGCGTGCAAATACTGTGGGTAATGCCCTCGAGTGCGTCCTCGATGGGGTGTGCATACGCATACATCGGGTAGATGCACCATTGCGTCCCCGTGCGATGATGCGCGGCATGGCGGATGCGATAGAGCACCGGATCGCGCATGTTGATGTTTGGGGAGGCCATATCAATGCGTGCACGCAAGGCCATGCTGCCATCTGGATGTTTGCCGTCGCGCATCTCGCGCAGCAAACGCAATGAATCGGCCGCTGAGCGTTGACGGAAAGGAGAGTTTTGACCAGGTTCGGTCAAGGTGCCACGCATCGCCCGCATTGCCTCGGGACTTTGCTCGTCGACATAGGCGTGACCGGCTTCGATTAGCGCCTCTGCAAAGGCGTACATGTCGTCGAAATAGCTGCTGGCGAAATAGAGATGCTCTTTGCCATCCGCTTTCCAGTCGAAACCGAGCCATTTGACGGCGTCGATGATGGCGTCCACATACTCTTGTTCTTCTTTTTCGGGATTGGTGTCGTCAAAGCGTAAATGACAGATACCGCCGAAGTCACGGGCCAAACCAAAATTCAGGCAAATACTTTTGGCGTGACCGATGTGCAGATAACCATTGGGCTCGGGGGGGAAACGTGTGCGAATCCGGGCGGAGTCCGGGGCACCCGCGGCTTGAATTTGCGCGGCGCCGGGATGGCCGACCCATCTTTTGCCTGCAAAGCGCTGGGAAGCGAGATCGGACTCGATGATGTTGCGCAGAAAATTAGTCGTAACGGGAGCGTTGGATTCAGAGGTCATACAAAGTTTTTGAGCGGCCAGGGCAAGCGATAAGGACATATTTTGCCATGAGGCGCAGTCCGGGGCTTGAGCAAGGCTCAAATAAGCACATTTTGTTCCTCTACAATCCGTTTATGTTGTTGATAAAAGCCACCCATGCCTAAGCCGAGCGCTTTCGCGTCCGAATTCTCTTCCCCGCACCGCTCTTCGTCAAGCGCCCTTGATTCGGACGCGGCCGAAGTGTTGGCGAAGGTCTTCGGTTATGAGGCTTTTCGTGGCGACCAGCAGGCGATCGTCCAGCATGTCATTCAGGGTGGCGACGCTTTAGTCCTGATGCCAACCGGGGGTGGAAAGTCCTTGTGTTATCAGGTTCCCGCATTGGTGCGACCTGGCACGGGTATTGTCGTTTCTCCTCTGATTGCGCTGATGCAGGATCAAGTCGATGCACTTACCGAGCTTGGGGTACGCGCGGCGTTTCTCAACTCCACGCAGGACTGGCAAGACACCAAAGACGTTGAGCAAGCCTTCGTCAGTGGCGAACTTGATCTGTTGTATGTCGCGCCCGAGCGCTTGTTGACCGAGCGGTGCATTCAGCTACTTGAAAGGGGCAAGATTGCCTTGTTCGCCATCGACGAGGCGCATTGCGTGTCCCAATGGGGGCATGATTTCCGCCCAGAGTATCTGGGTCTGTCCATGCTGCACGAGCGTTGGCCCGAGGTGCCTCGGATCGCCTTAACGGCGACGGCAACCGATGTCACGCGTCGCGAAATCGCCAGTCGTTTATCGTTGGACGATGCGCGGCATTTTGTGGCAAGTTTTGATCGTCCCAACATTCGTTACAACATTGTTGAAAAACAGGATGTGCGCAAGCAGCTTTTGCAGCTGCTTAGGCAAGAGCACAAGGGCGATGCCGGGATTATTTATTGCCTGTCGCGTAACAAGGTCGAGGAAACGGCGGCATTTTTATGCGCGAATGGTCTCGAAGCCTTGCCGTACCACGCAGGTTTAGGCGCCCAGGTGCGGGCGCAAAACCAGTCCCGGTTTTTGCGCGAAGACGGCATTGTGATGGTGGCGACGATTGCCTTTGGCATGGGGATCGACAAGCCTGATGTGCGTTTTGTGGCGCATATTGATATGCCCAAGTCGCTTGAGGGCTATTACCAAGAAACTGGACGCGCGGGCCGTGACGGCTTGCCTGCTACAGCTTGGCTCGCTTATGGATTACAGGACGTTGTGCAGCAGCGGCGCATGATTGACGAGTCTGCGGGCGACGAGGCCTTCCGGCGCCGCTTGGGCGCGCAACTCGATGCCATGTTGGCGATGTGCGAGGCGATTGCTTGCCGACGTCAGCGCTTGCTCCAGTATTTTGGTCAGCGTATTGAACCTTGTGGTAACTGTGACAATTGTTTGCAGCCGCCCGAGGCGTGGGACGGCACCGTGGCGGCGCAAAAGATGCTGTCAGCGATTTATCGTCTCATGAAAGAGCGAGGTCAGCGTTATGGTGCGGGACATCTGATTGATATCCTGCGGGGTAAATCAACCCCACGCGTGCTAGAAAATGAGCACCATACACTGACAGTTTTTGGCGTGGGTCTTGACCTGACGGACCAAGCATGGCGCAGCGTGTTGCGGCAGTTGCTCGCCCATGGACTGTTGGTGGTCGATCAAGAGGGGTACGGCACGTTGGCCCTGACAGACGAGAGCCGCGCAGTATTAAAAGGGGAGCGTACATTGTTGCTGCGCCGCGAGGCTGAACGCACCGCGCGCGCAGCCTCGCCAAAGCCCAAGTCCTCGCTGCCTGACTTACCCTCGGGCGCGCAGAGGATTTTTGAGGCCTTGCGTCAATGGCGCTCCGAAATCGCTCGCAGCCATGGCGTACCTGCTTATGTGATTTTTAACGATGCGACGCTGCGCGAGATCGCGTTGAAACGCCCAGACAGTCTAGAAGACTTGGCGCATATCAACGGTGTGGGTGTCCGCAAGCTCGAGTCTTATGGCGCGTCTATTTTGACGTGCATCGCTGATTTTGCCGAACGCTAAGTAAACAGCGGCCCATCGGTGGGCTGAGTCTTTGGTGGCGTTAAGCCTAGGTGACGCCAGGTTGATTGCGTCGCCATCCGTCCGCGCGGGGTACGCTGCAGGTAGCCATGCTGAATCAGATAAGGCTCGATCACGTCTTCGATGGTGTCACGTTCTTCACCAATCGCGGCGGCCAGGCTGTCGATCCCCACCGGTCCGCCGTCGAATTTGTGCACGATCGCCTCAAGCAACTTACGGTCCATCAAATCAAGACCTTGTGGATCAACTTCAAGCATGGCTAACGCAGCATTGGCGACGGTCGCATCGATCGTACCGTTGGCTTTGACCTGCGCATAATCGCGCACCCGGCGCAAAAGACGATTGGCGATGCGGGGTGTTCCACGCGAACGTCGTGCAACCTCGGAAGCGCCATCCGGTGTGATGGGGACTTGTAGCAAACCCGCGCTGCGCGTGGCGATACGCGTGAGCTCGTCAGGCGTGTAAAACTCCAGGCGCGACACAATGCCAAAACGATCACGCAATGGATTGGTGAGCATGCCAGCGCGTGTCGTGGCACCCACCAGGGTAAAGGGCTGCAGATCAAGCTTGACGCTGCGCGCGGCAGGTCCCTCGCCAATGAGGATATCGATTTGGAAGTCTTCGAGCGCGGGATACAAAATTTCTTCGACGACGGGCGACAGTCGATGGATTTCGTCGATGAACAACACATCGTTGCGCTCGAGATTGGTCAACAGGGCCGCCAGATCGCCCGGACGCTCGAGCACCGGCCCCGAGGTCTGACGCATATTGACGCCCATTTCGTGGGCAATGATGTGCGCTAGCGTTGTTTTACCAAGCCCAGGCGGGCCAAACAATAAGACATGATCCAAAGATTCCTGGCGGTTACGCGCAGCAGCAATAAAAATCTGTAGTTGTTCACGCACACGTTGTTGGCCGACGTATTCCTCGAGGGCGCGGGGGCGCAAGGCCCGTTCGATGGTTTCCTCGTTGGGGGTCGTGGCCTGAGGCGTGACGAGACGCGAGGCCTCGGCGCTGGAACTAAGAGAATCCGACTGAATCGCCATGAATGTAAAAATTGGTCCAAAAGGGGGGGCAAGCCGCACAATGTTGCTCAGACAATCGTACACTATCTGGCATCTAAGATCTTTGAATGAGAGGAAAGCGATGTCGATTGTGTTGCCAACATATGAAGATGTAGTGCGTGCGTCCGAGACGCTAAAAGGTGTTGCCCACCGCACCCCCGTGATGACTTCTTCGACTGCGGACCGGATGACGGGCGCGCAGGTATTTTTTAAATGTGACAATTTTCAGCGTACGGGAGCCTTCAAGTTTCGCGGCGCCTACAATTCGATCGCTAACTTATCGCCCGAACAACGCCGAGCGGGTGTCCTGACGTTTTCCTCCGGAAACCACGCCCAAGCGATCGCGCTCGCGGGCAAGTTGCTCGGCGTCGCGACGACCATCATCATGCCCCATGATGCCCCTGTGACCAAAAAAGCGGCCACCCAAGGTTATGGCGCCACGATCGTGAGTTACGACCGTTACAAAGAAAGTCGCGACGACATCGCCCGCGAGATGCAAAAAAAGACGGGGATGGCATTGATCCCCCCCTATGACCATTTGCATGTGATCGCTGGACAGGGCACCGCCGCAAAAGAATTATTCGAAGAGGTCGGCGAGCTTGATTATTTGCTGGTGTGTTTGGGCGGAGGCGGCTTGCTTTCCGGCAGCGCGTTGTCCGCGTCCGCACTCAGTCCTCGGTGCAAGATCTTTGGCGTCGAACCCGAGGCCGGCAATGATGGGCAACAATCATTTCGTAAAGGCGAGGTGGTACATATCGATCCACCACGTTCCATCGCTGACGGTGCTTTGACACTGTATTTGGGTCAATTGACTTTTGGGGTCATTCAACAGCGCGTGAAAGATATTTTGACGGTGACAGATCCCCAATTGGTCTGGGCGATGCGCTTCTTTGCAGAGCGTATGAAAATCGTCGTCGAACCAACAGGCTGCCTTGGTGCTGCGGCGCTTTTACAGGGCGTTTTGCCTGTGGAAAAAGGGGCGCGTGTCGGCGTGATCATCAGCGGTGGTAATGTAGACTTGCAGTCCTACGCAGGATTTTTGACGCAGGATTAAGTTTTTTTGGAGTGCGCGATGCGTGTTTTGGTGATTGGTGGTGCAGGTTTTCTGGGCCGACAAATCGTGGGTCGTCTGGTCGCGCAAGGCCACGTGGTGCATGTGCCCACGCGGCAATATCAGCATGGTCGCGCGCTATTGGTCCATCCGACCGTGACGGTCATGCAGGCTGACGTTCACGACGACGACACGTTGAATCGACTGGTGAATGGTTGCGATCTGGTGATCAATCTTGTCGGCATTTTGCATAGTCGATCAGGACAGCCCTATGGCCCTGACTTTGATCGCGCCCACGTCCAATTGCCCAAACGCATCGCGCAGGCTTGCCTGACGCATGGCACCAAGCGTTTCATTCATGTGAGCGCGCTGGGCGCTGATGCCCAAGCGCCAAGCGGTTATCTGCGCTCCAAAGCCGCTGGCGAACAAGCGATTCAGCTGGCTTACGCCACTGCGCAAAACGACGGTTTCACGATTTTCAGGCCTTCGGTCGTTTTTGGACCCGAGGATCAATTTATGAATATGTTTGCGCGATTGGCGCGGTTTTTCCCCGTGTTGCCCATTGCGGGTGCCAAAGCCAAGATGCAGCCCGTGTTTGTCATGGATGTCGCGGAGGCGATTCTCAACGCGATGTCTCAACCTTGGGCGTGCGGCCAAACCTTTGATCTTGCGGGGCCGCGTGTTTACACCTTGGGTGAGTTGGTTGAGCTTGCCTCGCAATGGAGTGGTCATCCTCGCCATGTCGTGGCGTTGCCTTTCTCAATCGGACGGATGCAGGCATTCTTTTTCGAATGTCTGCCAGGCGAGCCATTGATGTCGCGTGACAATTTAGCATCCCTCACGGTGGACAATATAAGCTTGGCACCCATCAATCCATTGCTCGGTATTGTGCCAACCGCCCTCGAATCCATCGCCCCTGTTTATTTGAAATCAACTTCCTGAGACCCTCCATCATGACAACGACAAAAAAAGGTCAGGCCCTAAACATCAAAGATTCTCGGATTCTGATTGCGGGGGCGGCGAGCCTCGTGGGTTCGCATACCGCAGATCTGTTGCTCAAAGAAGGCGCGCGCGAAATTCTCCTACTGGATAATTTTTCCTTTGGTTCGATGGACGCGATCGCGCATCTGCAAAACAACCCGCGTATCAAGATCGTGCGTGCGGATTTGATGCGTTTGCCTGATTTGTTGCTGGCGACCGAGGGCGTGGATGGGGTGATTCATTTGGCGGCCTATATGACGCTGGGGTTTTCCCAGACGCCTTGGCAAGCGGTGGACGTCAATATCCGCGGAGCGCAAAACATGCTCGAAGCGTGCCGTGTCAACAAGGTCAAGAAAATCATCTTCGCTTCTTCAAATGCTGTGTATGGTTATGGCATGGGCATCAAGGGCGCCCTGTCCGAGGAGATCCCTTTTCATTCCGTGGGCGCACCTCCGGCGGCGATTCTTTACGGCGCCTCGAAAATCATGGGTGAACAGCTGTGCCGTCATTATCACCAGACGTTTGGTCAGGATTATGTCGTCCTGCGTTACTCCACTGTCTACGGTGAGCGACAGCATTATCGTGCTGCCAACTCTCTTTACATCATGGAAACCTACGATCTCGTGCGCCAAGGGCAGGCACCTGTGTTGCCGGGTGATGGAACGGACACCAAGCATTTTGTGCATGTTTCAGACGTGGCGCGCGCCAACCTGGCCGCACTGCAAAGCTCGGCGACCGATGTGGCGGTCAACGTATCAGGTCCTGCGCCCATCACGACGGGTGAGTTGGTGACCTTGGTGCTTGAGTATTGCAAGAGCGACCTCAAGCCAGAAGTTCGCCCGGATCCTCCCGGCAAGGTGCGCCTGACTTCGGGGGGGGCTTTCCATATTCCGCATGACAAGGCGGGAGAGGTGATTGGCTGGAAGCCTCAGGTCGAAATGCGCGAAGGCGTCACGCGTTTGCTCGCGTGGCGTGAGGCGCAAGGCGCGTAGCAGGGAACGTGAGGAATGCGGATTAATTGGATACTGACAGGTGCTGCTCTGATATTGGGAGCTTGTCTCTCCGGTGCGGCGATCTCTCAGAGTTTTCCAGAAAAAAAAGTGACACTGGTGGTACCGTATCCCGCTGGCGGAGCGACGGACGTGATCGGACGCATGATCGCTGAAAAACTCCCTGCTCGGTGGAAGCAGCAAGTGATCGTGAGCAATCGTGCCGGAGCCGGGACCACGGTCGCCGCCGAGTCGGTGGCGCGTGCGCCTGGTGATGGCTACACCCTCTATATCACCACGGCGGCCCATACGATCAGCGCGAGTCTTTACAGCAGACTGAAATACGACCCCATCAAAGATTTCGTGCCGATCACCTTGATTTCAACGATCCCACTAGTGATGGTGACTAACCCGACATTGCCGGTCAGTTCGCTCACGGAGTTGTTGGCATATGCCAAAGCTCAAAAAAATGGTTTAACTCTGGCTTCGACTGGCAATGGTACGCCTCAGCATCTCGCGGGCGAATTATTCAAAGCCAAGACCGGCACACCTCTGACGCATGTTCCTTACAAAGGGGATCCGCCCATGCTGACCGACCTGATCGGCGGTCAAGTGCAAGTTGCTTTCGTCACCTTGTCCGCCGCCCTGCCGTACATCAAATCAGGCAAGCTTAATGCTATCGCCTTGGCGCATCCGCAACGTGCCGCTGCCTTGCCTGCGGTGCCCACCATGGCCGAAGCGGGTCTCCCTGATTTTACGGCCGCGACGTGGTTTGGTATCTTCGGTCCTGGCACGATGAGCGAGGCGTTGCGTCAGAAAATCTCGACAGACATTCAGACTATTGTGGCAGAGCCCGCGATGACGCAGCGACTGCAGGACATGGGCGGAGAGGTGAACAATAGTTCACCCGAAGTTTTCCAAAAAGTCATCGCCTCTGAGGTCCAGCACTGGTCTGAGGCGGTACGCCTATCCGGCGCCCGCATCGACTAAGCAACCACTAAGCAATCGCACTCAAGCTTTCGCCAATCGATTGCTTAAGCAAGTCAACGATTTGATCGATTTCGTTGTTGGTGACGATAAAAGGCGGAGCCAACAGGACGTGGTCACCGCTTTTCCCATCAATCGTCCCGCCCATTGGGTAGACCAGCAGTCCATTTTTAATAGCGTGCTGTTTGATGACGGCATGTAATTTCTTACTGTGATCAAAAGGCGTCTTGGTTACCCGGTCCTTGACGAGTTCGACAGCCATGAACAAACCACGCCCGCGAATATCCCCGACATGCGGGTGGTCGCCTAGGGCGGCCCGGAGTGACTCAGCCAAATAAGCGCCTCGCGCGCGTACCTGAGGCAGCAACTGATCGCGTTGCATCACCTGTTGAACAGCGAGCGCGGCCGCCGAAGCGATAGGATGACCTAGATAGGTATGACCGTGCTGGAACATGCCGCTTTTCTGACGTAATGCCTCGATCACGTGTGAGCGAGCGAGGAACGCACCGATGGGTTGATATCCTCCGCCAAGACCTTTGGCGATGATCACAATATCCGGAATCGCATCGTCCTGCTCAAAAGCGTATAGCGTGCCTGTGCGGCCCATGCCACACATCACCTCATCGGCGATATAGAGAATGCCATACTTGTCACACAGTTGACGTACGCCTTTCAAATAACCAGGTGTGGGAGGGACGGCGCCCGTGGTTGCACCCACGACTGTTTCGGCACAAAAGGCGATGATGCGTTCAGGTCCTGTTGCAATAAAGGTTTGTTCGATTTCAGACAGAAGTCGGCGCGTGTAGTCGTCCTGGGATTCGTGGGCGAGTCGGTCACGGTATTCAAAACAAGGTGCGACGCGCGGCACATCCATCAACAGAGGCGCAAACGGCTGGCGTCGCCACTCATTGCCACCGACCGCTAGCGCACCCAGCGTATTACCGTGATAGCTTTGTCTACGCGAGACAAAAACCGTACGCTCGGGTTGCCCGATTTCCAAGAAATACTGTCTGGCGAGTTTGAGCGCCGCTTCAACAGCTTCGGAGCCACCTGATACAAAATACACTTCGCTCAGATCCCCTGGCGCGTGCTCAATCAAATGATCCGCGAGCGCTTCGGTGACCTCCGAGGTAAAAAATCCGGTGTGGGCGTAAGCCAGTTTATCGATTTGCGCATGCATGGCGGCCAGGACATCGGGGTGAGCGTGACCCAGACAAGAAACAGCAGCACCACCGCTAGCGTCGATATAGTGTTTATGTTGCGCATCGATAATATGAATGCCCCGGGAGCTCGCGGCGACAAGTGGGGTATGGCGCAATGAACGATGAATGATGTGGGTCATTTTGAGAGTCCTTTGAGTGCCTGACGGATCGCATCCGAGATATTGAGGCCTTCGGGCAGACCTTTGACAGCGGCTAAGGACTCACGTTCGGAGTAACCGAGTGCGGTCAATGCGTGCATGACATCGGTTTGAGTGTTAGAGCCCGCTGCCGCATTGGAGTTGAGGCTATGCCCAAGATCGGCGCCGAGCTTACCTTTCATCTCGAGCAACAACCTTTCGGCTGTTTTTTTGCCAATACCCGGGACGCGCATGAGTCGGGCGGGATCTTGTAGTGTGATGGCCTGAGAGAGTTCTTCGACGGACATGCCCGATAAAACGGCCAGTGCGGTGCGCGCGCCAATGCCGCTGACTTTAACAAGCTCGCGAAATGTCGCCCGCTCTTGCGCGGAGGAAAAGCCAAATAAAATATGCGCATCTTCCCGCACGGTCAGGTGTGTCAGTAACGTCACCTGCGCGCCGATCTCCGGGAGCGCGTAGAACGTCGTCATCGAAACATCGATTTCGTAGCCGACACCTTGCACATCGAGTCCGATGCGCGGTGGTGTCTTGTCATACAGCGTACCCGTGAGTCGACCAATCATTCTGAGTCCTTTGTAAGCTAGCCTAGCAATCTGCCCGCGCGCAGACGGGAGCGGCCGCGCGAAGTGCGCGTCTGATAGTTCATTTTTCCGAGTTTCTCCGTCAGCGGTGCGATGTGCGCATGACAAATCGCGCAGGCGAGTGCGTCTGCAGAGTCGGCGGCTGGAACGCCATCCAACCTCAAGAGACGCTGAACCATCATTTGGACCTGTTCTTTGGCTGCACGACCCGCGCCCACGACGGATTTTTTGATCTGAAGCGCGGTGTACTCGTGTACGGCAAGATTGCGATCTGCGAGCGCGCACAGGGCTGCACCGCGGGCCTGGCCGAGCAGCAAGGTGCTGGCCGGATTGGTGTTCATAAACACGATTTCAAGGGCTGCGACATCAGGTTGAGTATCTTGGACCACTTGGCGAAGATTGTCCAAAATGACTTTGAGCCGCAAAGGCAAGGTGATGTCGGTCGGCACAATAATCGTGCCACTCGCGACATAGCTGAGTGTTGCGCCCTTGACGTCGATCACGCCGAAACCTGTTCGGCGAAGTCCCGGATCGACACCAAGTATGCGCATTTCGCTTGCTCCTTTAGTGACGGAAGTGTCGCATACCTGTCAGCACCATCACAATCTCGCGCTCATTGGCCGCTGCAATGACCTCATCGTCACGCATGCTGCCGCCCGGCTGGATCACGCAACTCGCGCCCGCGTCAATGACGACATCGAGTCCGTCACGGAAGGGAAAAAACGCATCCGACGCGACAGCTGAACCCTTGAGCGTCAGCCCGGCATTTTCGGCTTTGATCGAGGCGATTCGGGCTGAGTCGATGCGGCTCATCTGACCCGCACCCACGCCCAGCGTCATGCTGTCGCCACAAAAGACGATCGCGTTTGATTTGACGAACTTGGCGACTGTCCAAGCGAACAGCAGATCGCGCATTTGTGCGGCTGTCGGCTGTTTGCGAGTGACCACGCGCAGATCGTCGGCCTTGACGGTTTCGCAGTCTGGCGTTTGGACCAGCCAGCCGCCGCCAATGCGTTTGACATCGATGTCGTTCTGGCCGTCACCCAGAGGCACCTGCAGCACACGCACGTTCTTTTTGCTTGTGAGTAAAGCCAAGGCGTCCTGATCGTAAGCGGGTGCGAGCAGGACCTCAACAAATTGTCCGCTGACAGCTTGAGCGGTCGCAAGATCAACCGTACGGTTAAACGCGATAATGCCGCCGAACGCAGAGGTCGGATCCGTCTTGAAAGCCTTGAGGTAAGCGTCGAGCGCGCTGTCGGCGGTAGCGACACCGCAGGGATTGGCGTGTTTGACGATCACGCATGCGGGCGCGTCGAAACTGCGAACGCAGTCCCAGGCCGCATCGGAGTCGGCGATGTTGTTGTAAGAGAGTTCTTTGCCTTGCAACTGCACAAAATTTGAAAGCAGGCCGGCAGGGCAGTAAGGGTCGACGTAAAAAGCGGAGCGCTGTTGTGCGTTTTCACCGTAACGCAGGACTTGTTTTTGATAAACCTGCAAGGTGAGGATATTGGGCCAGGTGTTGCGTGCTGGAGCGACCTCTTGAGCGGGCTCGGCGACGTTGAGGCTGCTGAGGTAGTTGGCGATCGCACCGTCGTAGGCGGAGGTGTGTGCATACACCTTGGTCGCAAGTTGCAAGCGCAGACCGTAGGAGGTCCCACCTGTCTGATCCATTTCAGTCAGTACCGCGGCATAATCCGCGGGATCAATGACGACGGTCACGCCACCTTGTTCAGTCCCATGGTTTTTAGCGGCGGCGCGCAGCATGGCGGGACCGCCGATATCGATATTTTCGACGGCGTCTTCAAAAGAACAATTGAGATTCGAGACGGCTTGGCGAAAGGGGTACAAGTTGACAGCCAACAAATCAATCCGGTCAATCCCGTGTTGCTCGATCGTCTTGAGGTGTTCGGCGCTGTCGCGACGCGCCAAGAGGCCGCCGTGAATTTTTGGATGTAAGGTTTTGACACGGCCATCGAGGATTTCAGGTGAACCCGTATGCTGAGCAACCTCCGTGACTGCGAGTCCGGCCTCGGCCAGAAGTTTGGCGGTGCCGCCGGTCGAAAGCAAACGGACACCACGTGTGGCAAGCGCTTTGGCGAAATCGACGATACCGGTTTTATCGGAGACCGAGAGCAGGGCAGTTTGAATATTCATTGCTTGGTTAATCTTGAGGGATAAGTTTATGGAAAATGAGTTTTTTACGGAGTGTATTGCGCGTCATGCCCAACATGAGGGCGGCTTTTGATTGGTTCTGTTGAGCCCGCGCCATGGCGATCTCGATAATCGGACGTTCGACGCAGCGGATCACCATGTCGTACATATCGTTCGGATCGGAGTCGCCAAGGTCGCTGAGATATTGCTCTAAGCTCAAGCGCACGGACTCTTCGAGGAGATTATTTTTTTTCATGGATCACGATGCGTAAAGATTTAAGCCGCGTAAAGATGGCCTGAACGTAGACCTTGATTGTCGCAGGTTGCCGCGTTGATGTCTGGCGAAATATTGTGTTGATGTGTAAACCATTGATGCACCGCGTCGAATTGTGCGCGGGTGCTCTCGAGGGTGTTGATCTTGTCGGAAAATGGCTTGCCTGAAGGCAGGCTGCTGACATACCAGCCGATATGTTTGCGCGCGGTGCGCACACCGGGAAGTTCGCCGTAGAACTGATAATGGTCTGACAAGTGCGCGAGCAACAAGTCGCGCATTTCAAGCCAAGTCGGGGGGGCCAAGGTTTCACCCGTCTTCAGGAAATGATCTACCTCCCGAAAAATCCAGGGACGACCTTGCGCGGCGCGTCCGATCATGACGGCATCCGCCCCTGTATAGGTCAAGACCTGGCGCGCTTTGGCTGGACTGTCGATATCTCCGTTGGCTACCACGGGGATGGATATATTGGCTTTTACCTCGCGAATCGTGTCGTATTCGGCTTCGCCAAGGTAGAGGTCCGCACGCGTGCGGCCGTGCAAGGTGAGTGCCGCGATGCCAGAGTCTTCGGCGAGTTTGGCGATCCGCAGGGCATTGCGATGCTCCCGGTCCCAACCCGTGCGTGTTTTGAGCGTGACGGGCACGCCATGAGGCAGACACGCCTGAACGACGGCTGACAGGATCCGTGCGACCAAGTCCTCGTGCCGGAGCAGGGCGGAGCCTGAGGCCACGTTGCAGACCTTTTTGACTGGGCAGCCCATGTTGATGTCAATGACGCGCGCGCCTTTGCCGATGTTAAAGACCGCGGCTTGCGCCATCATTTCAGGATCAGCCCCGGCGATTTGGACCGCGACAGGGTCGATTTCACCATCATGGTTCAAGCGCCGTGATGATTTCACCGTGTTCCAAAGTTGCGGGTTGCTCGCCGCCATTTCGGACACGGCATAACCCGCGCCCAGCTTTTTGCAGAGTTGCCGGAACGGACGATCGGTCACACCCGCCATCGGAGCGACAAAAACATTGTTCGGAAGAGACCAAGGACCGATTTTCATAGCCAAATTGTAATCGTTCACGGACGAGCGCCGAAACCGCCGCCGCGTTTAGCGTCGTAGACCCTGCAATAAATGACGCGCAAGGGGCGCGCGTGCAAAAGGCAAGGCGTCCATACCCAATAACGCAAGGCCTGCTAAATGCTCGACGGGGGCCAGGCCCGTTGTGAAGGTTCTCGCCATGCTATCGGTCAAGAGGGCGGTGAGTTGGCGATCCGGTTGTCGGTGACGTTGAAACTCGGCAAGGATGGGAGAGACGTCGCGCTCAGGTTGCGTCAACCAATCGCGTAAGGCGATCGCGAGCATCGCGGTGTCTCTGAGCCCCAGGTTCAACCCTTGCCCCGCCACAGGGTGAAGGGTTTGCGCTGCGTTACCAATCGCGACGCAGCGTCCCTCGGCGATGTTGGCGCGGACATTCAGGCGCAAAGGAATGGCGACGATAGGACCTTCTACTGTCAATGTCCCCAGGCGTGTGCCAAACATGTCACTGAGGGCCGCAGAAAATGCGTTGGGCTCAAGTGAGGTCAGCACTCGGGCGCGCTCGGATGCGCAGCACCAGACGATCGATTGCGCATCTGCGGCGTGCGGGTGGGGAAGGACGGCCAGGGGACCTTCAGGGGTAAACCGTTCAAATGCCCAGCCTTTGCGGGGCAAACAGGCACGGGCACGGGTCAGGAGCGCCGTTTGAGCGTATTCGCGCTGAACAGGCGTGTTGGGATGACCGTCCGCATGGACGACCAACGCCGTTCGGAAAAGTTGGTCGTCCTGAACGACGCTGACACCTTGCGCATCTTGCGTGCTGACTTGTGCGGCGCGCCCAGTATGCACTTGTACCCCAGACGCTTGCAAGGCTTGCATGAGACGCTCATGGAGGCGCGGATAGTGCACCACGGAGCCCAGTTGCGGAACGTTAAAGTCGCGATGACGAATGATGGTTCGACCTAGCCGACCTTTTTGCGAGACGTGGATATTTTGAATGATCGAAGCTTGCGCAGGCCAAGCTTGCAGCGACTCGAGCAACACTCGACTGCCGTGGTTGAGGGCCAGCACCCGCGGATCATGTTCCGGCACATGACCATACTGTGAAGACGCATCGGACTGCAGGATGGCGATTCTTTCTGGGTGCGAGGTTTGACGCGCCAACAGCAAAGCGAGCACGCAGCCGACCGGCCCGCCCCCCATGATGACAACATCGATATCTAGTCGCGACATAGGGCTATTCTACCGCCGGGACCTTCCCACCCGGTGGATGCCCCTGAATCGGGTATGCTCGAAATATTTGAACGCATTCATGAACGCTCACGTTATGCCCACAACACTTGCCGATCCTAAATTCCGTCATAAAGTCACGGCGGGCCTGCTTGCGGCTTTGCTGGGCGTGTTCGGCGCCCATTGGTGGTACCTCAGACGTCCATACGCTTGGCTTGTGACGACGTACAGCGTGGTGCTGTTGGTGATCAGTGGCTTTGCGGACGTATGGTGGGAGAATCCAGCTTTCTTTCTTCTCTACATCCCCATCCTCAATGGCTTTATCGAGGCGATCATTTGGTGTTTGATGAGCGATGCGCGTTTTGATGCGCGCTTCAATCCGGGGCTTAAGCGAGCGCGCCCGAGCGGCTGGGGTGCGATCTTGGTGGCCTCTTTTACTTTGCTCGTTGGCACGGTCGCCTTTATGTTCGGCATCGCCATGATCGTGATCTATGTGTGGACTGCGCTTGGGTGGCTCGACGGCTTGAGCCTGCAGGGCTGAACCCGCTTAGAGCTGGATGTTGCTGGTTCCTTCGCAGACCCATTTCAAACTGTCGCGGCTCATGTCGATGCAACCGCCCGTGCCATACACGCCGGGGGGGGCTCGATACTCCATCATTTGCGCCAAAATACGCCGCGTTTCCTCTGTGTCGCTCAGTGTGGAAATCATTTTTTCTCCCACAATGTCCTCGTTCATCGCCACCGCACCTGAGTCAAGCGTGAAAGCCCCGTGACGCCAGTGATAAATTTCGACACATTTTTTTTCGATGGAATAAGGTTTTGTGTGATCCCACAAGTTGACGAACTCACCGCAACCTAAATAGCAAACCCATGACCCTTCGAAGCCATCGGCTTGTACTGAATGCTCGTCTGGATTTTTAAACCACACCCGCCCACCCGGGACGTAGCAGTGTTTTGGAAAGGGGCGATCTCGAGACCCGCGTTCAAATAAAAAAGCATCGTTGAAGTCGTCGGCAACCAAAGGGGCAGATCTCCACTGTACCGCAATTTTTTCCAGCAAAAAGGGATTGGCGGTTTCCAGTTCTTTGGTGAGACCGAATAGCATCAGATATTCGGAGGCCTCTCGACAGGAAAATGCGTAGCGTCCACCTGAGACATCCGGGCACAGCGCCGCTTCGATCGCCTCGACCAGTGGTTGACCGGGGCGCAGAACAAAGGCGCCCTCGTCATTTTGATCCCAATAGGAGGACGGCCGCGAAAGTTCTGCGACTTCGAATTGAAGCTCGGTGCGTCGGGCGGCCTGAACGATATGACCTCTTGCTCTGATGGAAGCGAAAAGTTCTGCGCGGGTTGGGAAGCTATAGGCGACAGGGCTCGCCGCCATGCACAAGAAAATTTCTCGGTGTAAATCCTCCGTGCTTTCCTTGGTCAGCAGGCCAAGCTGGATGGCTAAGCGACTCGTATCGAAGTTTGGAGTCAGTTCGCGTAAGGGTTGAGCGGCATGCACGTGTACCGCATATTTTCCAAGGGCAGGGTGTAGTGATACGTCGACAAAAGCGGACAAGCCGCGCTCTTCGCACCAGTCTTTGATGTACCGCTCGGCTCCAGAGGCGTTGGTATGAGAGCCTTTCAAAATACAAATGCCACCTAGCGCTTCGAGTTCACATGGATCAAACATGTCAATTAAGCTATTTAAATTGGTAAGTTAATCTTTTACGCAAGAAACGGCTGAGCGGACAGCAGTACATACCCTAATTAATGCCGCATCAAGGCTTCAATTTCCGCCATCTCAACCGGCACCTCTCGCGTGATGAGCGCGCACCCTTGCTCGGTAACGATGGCATCATCCTCGATGCGGATACCGATATTCCAGAAGGCTTCGGGCACATCATCGGCTGGACGTACATACAAGCCTGGTTCAATCGTCAGCACCATATTGGGCTGCAACATGCGCCACGGCCTGTCCTGACTGCCTGCCGGAGGCATCCGATAGGCGCCCACGTCGTGCACATCCATGCCTAGCCAGTGGCCGGTGCGATGCATATAAAAACGTTTGTATGTGCCGGTTTCCAGTGCTTGTTCAAGCGAGCCCTGCAAGAGTCCTTCATCCAGCAAGCCTTGCGTCAAAACCTTGACAGCCGCCTCATGACCCGCGTTCCATTGATGCTTGGGCGAGGTGTGCGCGACGGCCTCTTGCTGCGCCTTGAGCACAATTTCATACAGCGCCCGTTGAGGCCCTGAAAAGCGACCGTTGACTGGAAAGGTGCGCGTAATGTCCGAAGCGTAGCCCTCCAGCTCGCAGCCTGCGTCAATCAAGACAAGCTCTCCGTCCCGCATGACACTGTTGCCAGCGGGATGATGCAGCACACAAGCATTCGCGCCAGCCGCCACGATGCTGTCGTACGCGACGCCTTGCGCGCCCTGCTTGCGAAAGGTGTGAAGAAGTTCGGCTTCGAGCTCGTATTCGTGCAGTCCGGGTTGTGTCGCTTGCATCGCGCGGAGGTGGGCGCGAGCCGAAATGGAGGCGGCCTCGCGCATGATGACGAGCTCCGAGGGGTCTTTGATGAGGCGCATTTCCGACAACGGCTCGCACAAATCCAGCCATTTGATCGGTGTGGCGCGTGCGCCGCGCGTTTTGCGCTGTGCGATCCCGACCCAGTCGTGTACTTTGTTCAAGAGTGATTGATTGGAAAAATTGGACAGCGGCGTCAAGAGTTGTGCATGCCCCAGCAGCAACTCGGGCATGCGGCGATCAAGTTCGGCCACGTCATAAGCTTGATCAAAAGAAAAATGCTCGGCGGCGGCTTGTGGTCCCCAGCGTTTGCCATTCCAGAGTTCGAGCTCAGGATTTTTTTCCTCGCAAAATAAGATGCTTTGATTGACCTCACCCGCGATCAACACCAGCCAAGCCTCGCTTTCCTTAAAGCCAGAAAGGTAGAAAAAATCACTGTCATGACGAAACGTGTAATGCGTGTCGCGGTTACGGTATCGCGGAACCGCCGTTGGCAAAAGGGCGATGCCTCCGCCAAGCGTATGCATCCTCGCCAATAATTGTTCGCGACGTTGTTTAAAGCTCTGGATAGGACTTGCGACGTTGGACATAAGTGGTTGTGACATGGAATGGGGATTAATCAGGATTCTACGTTCAACATACTACAATCGAGAGGTTGATTTGTTCTACAAAGCGTATTCACTTAAAGGCTGTATCGATGGATTGGCTCAGTTGGTTAAAGCCTTGGGAGTTTTCTCCGGTTCTGGTGGTGTGTTTCATCATCAGCGCTTGGCTATTCGTGCGAGGCCAGCGCGCCCATGCCGTCTCCCGGACCCGTCAGGTGTTTTTCTGGACGGGCTGGATCATGCTGTACTTGTCCATGCACACGCTGCTGGACTACTACGCCGAACGCATGTTTTTTATCCATCGTTTGCAGCACCTTGTGCTTCACCATCTTGGGCCTCTGGTCATCATGGCCGCCTATCCGGGCTCGGTGATGCGCGCAGGTTTGCCCATGTCTTGGCGCGTTCGTCTGCATCGCTTCAATCAAACGATGACGGGTCGCGGATTGATTTCTATCATGACCAATCCGATCATCGTGCCAAGCTTGTTTGTATTTTTGGTGGTGATTTGGCTTATTCCATCCGTGCAGTTCTACTCAATGTTGGATTGGCGTTTGTACCGATTGATGAATTGGTCAGTGGTCATCACGGGCTTCATGTACTGGAATTTAATTCTGGACCGGCGGCCCAACCCTCCTGCGGCGATGACGCCCGGTGGACGGGTGATTTCTCCTATCCTGACGATGGCGCCACAAATGGTGGCGGGCGCAGTCATTGCCTTTACCGAGCGGGATTTATATCCCTTGTTTGATTTGTGCGGACGCGCGATTGCGATGAGTCCTCAGACGGATCAGATGATAGGAGGGTTGACGATGTGGATACCCGCCGCAATGACCGAGGTCATTGGTCTGCTTGTCGCGCTCCGCACTCTGATGAGGCTATCGGCCAAAGGGCGGTGGGGCGTGCCCAAGCCTCACCCCAAAACTCAGGGAATTAGTCCGTGATATTTGCGGCCTAAAGCCACTGTCGCTTTGAACATGCCTTCTTTGTTACCACAATCGTAGCGAATGCCTTCGTAGCGATGCGCGAACACAGCTTGTTCTTTTAACAGCGAGGCGATGCCGTCCGTGAGTTGTATTTCTCCGCCCGCACCCGCTTGCGTTTGACGCAGATGGGCAAAAATCCTGGCGTCCAGAACATAACGACCCACCACGGCGAGCGTGGAGGGGGCCACCTCCGACTTAGGTTTTTCTACGATGTGACGGACACGCTCTGTCAATGCGGAGACTGGATCGGTGGCCACAATGCCGTACTTGTCCGTATCCGATAACGGAACCTCTTGAACACCCAGAATGCTGCCCTGATGGGTCAGCGCGGCATCAATGAGTTGGCCGATCACAGGTCGGTCTGCGTCAAGCAAATCATCCGCCAATAGCACCGCAAATGGTTCGTCGCCCACGATCGGAGCCGCCGTCAGGACCGCATGTCCCAAACCAAGAGGCGCGGACTGACGAATATAGATGCAACTGACATTGGAGGGCAGAATTTCCTGGACGATCGCCAGCAGTTCATTTTTCCCTTTGCGGGCGAGTTCCGCTTCCATCTCGGGCGCGCTGTCGAAATGATCCTCGATCGCACGCTTGTTCCGCCCCGTGACAAAAATCAGATCGGTGATGCCTGCGGCGATCGCTTCTTCGACCGCATATTGAATCAGTGGTTTGTCCACCACAGGGAGCATTTCTTTGGGCATCGCCTTGGTGGCGGGTAAAAAACGCGTGCCTAAACCAGCGACGGGGAAAACGGCTTTTCTTACGGGGCGCATGAATTATCCTTGAGGCTCCGAGCTAAAGTGGCGGAACCAATCTCAACTACCGCTATCATAAGCGTATGGCAAGACAATCTCCAACTTCGGTTCGGCCCCTGCGTAGGTTGACACGAGTGATGGCATGCGCGCTATCCCTAGTCTTACCTTGTTCTTCCGGCTGGGCCCAGCCGTCCGCCGCCCCCTCGATGGGTTCACCTGCGTCTGCCGAGCTTTCCCCCGCCGTGGAGCGCAAGCTCGGCGAGGCCATTATGACTCAGGGACGACGCGATCCCGAATACATCAGTGATCCGGACATGAGTCAGTATCTCGAAAACATGGGTCGTAAGCTTGGTGCCTATGCACCGGGTGGCGCGCCTCAGATCGAGGTGTTTGGCGTCCGCAATCCGGAAATCAATGCGTTTGCGATGCCGGGCGGCTTTATTGGCGTGCATACAGGGTTGATCGTTGGTTCTGGCTCTGAGTCAGAGGTCGCGGGTGTGGTGGCGCATGAAATTGCTCACGTGACACAACGTCATATCGCGCGCGGACTCACCCAGCAACGACAAAGCGGTCATATCGCGCTGGCGTCGATTGCAGCAGCCCTGCTAGCGGCCGTGGTGCCCGGCGGCGGGCAGGCTGCCATGGGCATCGCGGCGTTTGGTCAGGCTGCGGCGATTGATCGTCAGCTTGGCTTTTCTCGCGAGGCCGAGCAAGAGGCCGACCGCAACGGTGTTGAGATGCTGCGCAAAGCTGGTTATGACCCGAGCGGCATGGCCGCGATGTTTGGTCGGTTGTCTAAGGCTTCCAGTTTGAACGAGGGTCGTGGCGGTGGCGCCTATGTGTCAACCCACCCCTTAAGCTTGCAACGCATGTCCGACATGCAGAATCGTGTTCGTCAGTATGGTCCTGCGGGAAGCCAAAATGAGGATGAATATTGGTTTATTCGTGCCAAATCGCGCGTGGTTCAGGCGGTTGATCCGCGCGCACTGCGCCAGGCACAGGAGCAACTCGAGGACGAGGCTCGGACCCCCGCGCAGCACGCAGGTGTTGCGCCGACTGTTGCGCGCCGCGCCGCGGCTTGGTACGGTGTATCGCTTGCGGCACTCGCCAGACAAGATTCTGCGGCGGCTGCCTCGGCCCTGACGCAAGCACAAGCCCTGATGCCTCAATCACCCTATATCGAGTTACAGCGCGTCGATATCGAGTTGGCGCGCAAGCAGGTGGCATCCGCACTCAAGATGGCGCAAGCCGCGCATAAGCGCTGGCCCCAAAGACGTTCATTTGTTTTGCGTACCGCGCAGAGTTTGCAGTTGCTGGGGCGGGATACCGAAGCCGTGGCGTTTTTAAACGCACAAATCAAACGTTGGCCCCAGCAAGAGCCCGAATTTTATAAGATGCTGGCGATGAGCCAAGATCGAATCGGGGAGCGTGTTCAAGCTCGGCAGACGATGGCGATCTATTATGAAAAACTGGGTGCCTTGCCCTCAGCTTTTACGCAACTGCAACAAGCCAGAGCAATGTCCCAAGACTTTTATGTGCAGTCGCAAATCGACGCCAAAATGCGCGAACTCTCAAGCCGCATCGCCGAAGATCGTAGGCTGCTTGAACGATTTCGCTCCTAAGTCGGTAGGGCTTTTTTCGTATCGGAAAAAAAAGTGGCGAGCCGTTTAGGCAGCCACGACAAATTGCCTGGCCACATCCCGGTGACAAAGCCAACATGCCCACCAAGGGCAGGTTGATGAAAGACGACACTGGCGCTCCCGTAGGCGGGGCCTGGCAGCATTTGTTCAGGAAGAAAAGGATCGTTGCGCGCGTTCAGAATCAGCGTTGGCGTGAGGATGTGTTTAAGCCAGGGCTTTGAGGAGGATTGGTGCCAATAGTCCTCTGCGTCTCTAAAGCCATGCATAGGTGCCGTATAGACATTATCAAAATCACGTAGGTCGCGCGCTTGATTGAGCCGCATCACATCGATCACCCCCGGAAATCGGCGAGATTTTTCAAGTACTTTGGGTTTGAGCGTGCGTAAAAAATATCTCGAATAAATCTCTCGGTTAAAGACATTGTCAGATAAGTGGTTGCCCGCAGCGACCAGATCCAAAGGTGCGGAAACGGCCGCAGCGGCGCGCAGCCAGCTGAATTGTGCCGCTGTTTCGCCCAGCGTTTTGAGCAGAGCGTTGCCGCCCAAAGAAACACCAATCGCATGCCATTGCGCTTCGGGCGCACGTTGCCTGACCGTTTTGAGGATGAACGCGATCTCCTCCGAGTCTCCGGAGTGATAGGCGCGTGCCAAACGGTTGGGAAAGCCCGAACAACCTCTGAAATGGGCGACGACGACGAGCCAGCCTGTGGCCAGAAAATATTGGGTAATGGATTGGGCATAGCGGCTTTGGCTGCTGCCTTCGAGTCCATGCAGCAAGAGCAAGGCAGGCTGGGCAGGGCTTGTATGAAGCCGTTCTTGATCCGTAGGCGTGATCCAGCGCACGGCTGCAGTGTGTGCAAGCGCAGGATCTTGTTGACGCCTCACGCGTAATTGCAATGCAGGGGCGTTCCAGTCCAGATCGAGGAAATCACCATCGGGTGTATCGACCCGCTCCCGCACAAATCTGATGCGGTTAAAGGGGGCTGCGAGGGCGCCGAATAGTGTTTGCGACTGTCTGTCAGGTAGCCATATCGGCACCGGGCAAGGGGCCAGATCGAGCGCGGCTTTTAGGGGCGCGTCATCCAGGGTGGGCACATCGTGAGAGTCTGCGGTCACGGGGAGCTGGGTGTCAGTGTAGGAGTCCCGAACTTTCTTGCACATCGAATGCATTGGCCTGTGCGGGCGCTGCCGAAGCATGGTGCATCACGAGACGCCAGCCTGTCGGGCCTTTGTGGTAGACGTTGGTCGCATAACAATGCGCGACCTCGGTGTTTTGTGCACCCTGCACGGTGATTTGTTCGATCAAAGAATGCACTGCGCCCATCATGCTGTGCAGCACCGTGGGGGCGGAGGGGCGAATCGCCAGACCGCCATTGGCCAAAATTTCTTGCCATGATTCTTTGATGGCATGCAAACCAACGACTCTCAGGCCGCCGGGATGGACACAAATGATTTCCTCGTCATCCGCCCAGACTTGCATGAGTCTGGGCAGGTCGGCGCGCTCCAGCGCATCGTAAAACGCGAGTTCTGCTTCTTCGGCGGTGGCAAATATGTTGGGCACAGAGATCTTTTGCTGTGTTTAGTGGGCGTGAATCACGGTGCCTTCGGCGAGTTTGTATTCGGTGCTGCAGTAGGGGCATTTGACCGAGCCTGTGTCGACAATGTCTAGAAAGACGCGCGGGTGCATGCTCCAGAGCGGCGCCTTGGCGCCAGGGCAATGGAGGGGTAAATCCCCTGCAGTGACGATTACAGGGCTTTGGTTTTTGCTGGCATTAGATGCTTGGGTCATGCGTCTTCTCTACACTCAAATTCAATCACCGCATTGTACCAAGCAGGAGGTCTACAATACTGAAAAATATCTATCTTTAGCTGATCGCAACTCTTTTGTCTTCCCCGTTCACTTCGCAGCAAACATCATCTTCGCTCAACGCTCAGCGTCGAGCCGCCATGCGCGCTGGATTCAAGGCGGTCAGCCCCGGCTTGATCGCCTTGGCGATTTGGGGTGTCGTGACCGGTATCGCCATGGTCAAGGCCGGTCTGACCGAAACGCAGGCGATCGCGATGTCCCTGCTGGTCTATGCTGGATCGGCTCAGCTCACGGCACTGCCTTTGCTGGCAGCTGGGGCGCCAATTTGGCTGATCTTTACCGCGGGCATTATCGTCAATCTTCGCTTTCTCATTTTCGGTGCCGCGCTTCATCCTTTCTTTCGAGATCTGACTTGGCGCAAACGCTTACTTCTGGGTTATATGAGTGTCGATGTTTCGTTTGTTGTCTTTATGTCTCGTTTTGCGGATGCACCCAAAAAAGGAACGCTGGAACAGCGTTGGTTTTTTATCGCGACAGTGCTGTCATCCTGGGTGGTCTGGCAAGTCACTTCGGTGGTTGGTATCGCACTTGGAGCGATTGTGCCGGTCTCATGGTCCCTTGAGTTTGGGGCTGTCTTGGCACTCATGGCGATGATGCTGCCCCACATTACGTCCAAACCAATATTGATTTCTGTGGTCGCTGCGGGGGTCACGGCCTGGTTGACGCAATTGTGGCCTCTGCGGCTGGGTTTGCTTGCCGCTGTGGTGGTTGGGATTGCGGCGGGGATGTGGTCCGAGAGACGCGTTAAGCCCAAGGTAAAGGCCTGATGGAAAATAACGCTTATTTTTATACTGCGATCATCTTGCTGGCATTGTGTACGGCAATCAGCCGTGCCGGTTATTTTTTGTTTGGGCATCACCTTCCTTTGCCTGACGGGTTGCGCAGTGCCTTGCGATATGCCCCTTTGGCCGCGCTGGCCGGGATTGTGATTCCAGAGTTATTGCCTTGGCATCCTATTGAGGGACCTCAGGTGGATTTGCGCCTGCTTGCGGCAGCAATCGCGGTTGGCGTCTTTTTGTGGACGCGAAATGGGTTCCTGCTGATCGTTTCCGGTATGGGCGCGTTATGGCTTTCTCGCTGGGTGTTTGGACTCTGACGCCGATTTTTTGACCCTTCGATGCCCGATATTTATGGCAAAAGCGGATGCATCTTGTCCGGCTGCGTTACACTGACGGGTGATTTCTTTAAATAATTCAATGACTTCAAACACTCAAATCCCCATTCCGGACGAAATCTCACCGGCTGTTCCAACGTTCGCCGAGATCGGGCTCCATCCTTCTATCTTGCAGGCGGTCGCGGATACGGGATACACCATACCGACGCCCATTCAGGCTCAGGCGCTGCCCTCTGTGATGGCGGGTAATGACGTGATGGGAGCTGCTCAGACCGGTACCGGGAAAACAGCGGCCTTTACCCTGCCCATTTTGCATCGTTTGATGCCGATGGCCAATACGAGCGCTTCGCCGGCCCGGCACCCCGTTCGTGCCTTGATCCTGACGCCAACCCGAGAGCTGGCGGATCAGGTCTACGAGAGTGTCAAGCGTTATGGCCTCAAGACCCCTTTGCGCTCGACCGTGGTGTTTGGGGGGGTGGATATTGGTCCCCAAAAAGAAGCCTTACGCAATGGTTGCGAGGTCTTGATTGCCACACCCGGACGCTTGTTGGATCACGTCGAACAGCGCACTGTCAATCTGAGCCAAGTGGGTATTTTGGTGTTGGACGAGGCCGACCGGATGTTGGATATGGGCTTTTTGCCCGATCTCGATCGCATTATGCGTATGCTGCCCGCAGAACGACAGACGCTTCTGTTTTCAGCGACCTTCAGCAATGAAATTCGCAAGCTTGCCCGTACTTATTTAAAGAATCCGGTTGAAATCGAAGTGGCCCAACGCAACGCCACGGCTGATACGGTGACTCAGATTGCCTATGCGATGGCCGGCGAGGCCAAGCGCGCTGCCGTCGTGTACCTCGTCAAGTCACGCGGGCTCAAGCAAGTGATTGTGTTTTCAAACACCAAAATCGGTACGAGTCGTCTTGCTCGTCAACTTGAACTCGATGGTGTGCGCGCCGAGTCGATTCATGGCGACAAATCCCAAGCAGATCGGATGAAAGCCCTCGAGGCCTTCAAAGCGGGCGAACTCGAAGTCCTCGTTGCGACAGATGTGGCGGCTCGCGGACTTGATGTGGCTGGAGTGCCCTGCGTGATCAATTACGATTTGCCGCATAGCGCCGAGGACTATGTTCACCGCATTGGCCGAACGGGCCGCGCAGGTGCAAGCGGCGAAGCGATTTCGTTCTTTTCGCCTGCCGAAGAAAAATATTTGATCGATATCGAAAAGCTCATCAAGGCACCCGTGACACGCGCCGTGTTGCAGATTCCTGGCGAGTTGCTTGTTCGCTCCCCGGTTCGCGACGATACGCGCTCCGCACGCGCATCGCGCAGCAGCACTGAGCGTTCGGGTAATCGCGCCAGCGATCGCGCTGGCAGTGGAGGTGCTCGACCAAGTCGCTATAGCGCTCCCGCCAAGCCCATCGATGAGTTTTTCCTTAAGCCGTACGAGCCCTCGCCATCCGCATTGGCCGCTGCTGCCCAGACGCCCGTCTTGGCTGGAAAAAAGCCTGCAATTCAGGCCAAACGGACTGTAGGTTTGTTGCTGGGCGGAGCGCCCAAAAAGTCAGAGTCACCCTAAGGCACCATTCAAGGGGGCGCGCGCGCCTAAGAACGCACGCCCTTCAGAAGCGTCAATAGGTTGTCGGGTAATGCTGTCTGTTGAGATTTCCCGGGTTCACGCATGGCTAAAATCAAGCGGTCAAGATGCTCGATATGCGGCAAAACCGTACCCATGAAGCGCACCAGCTCCTGAGTGATCATGGCGATGGTTGGAAAGTTTTCAACATCTTCTTCTCCGAGGAGTTCGGGAAAATCCTCGATATCCACCCAAATGAAACACGCCTCCGGATGCGCTGCAGACAAGCCTTCAAACCTGGTTTGATACTCCTTGCACGTATCACACCATGCCGCGCAAAAACAGATCACGAGCATGGGGTCGGAGTCGCGAAGACGCTCAGCGAGGGCGGAGGTTTCAGGAAAGTAATAAGTCATGTCAGCACAAGACAAAATGATTGTCTATGATAGCCGGAATTGATCAATTTTCGTTTTGATGGATCGCAGTCTTAAAGTGGACGTACACAATGCAACCTCATAATTCAATTTCTCCTTCTCAGTCATCCGATGCGAGGTCTGAAGGATTGTCGGGTGTGGGTTCGGCTTTTTGGCGGGCGCTTGTTTCCCAACTCCATCCCCGCATGCTGTTCGCGTTGTTGCTGCCTTTTTTGATTATGTTGGTGGGCGCGTTATTGTTGCTCTGGTTGGGGCTCGGTCCGCTGACAGACTGGCTCAATGCGCAGTTGAGCCAGTCCACCATGCTAATCGCGGCCAATGACTGGATGCTCTCCATGGGGTTGTTTTCTCTCGCCGGTCTCAAAGCGTGGCTGGTCCCGTTCGTCGTGGTGATCGTATTACTGCCAATCTCAGGTATTTTGGGTCTGACGGTTGCGGCGATTTTTGTTATGCCCATGGTGGTGACGCATGTGTCGCGGCAACACTTTCCCGGGCTGGCCTTACAAGGACAACATAGCTTGGTTGTCAGTGTTTGGAACGCGGTGTGGGTCAGTACGGTATTTGTCCTGGGTTGGTTGCTGACGCTGCCGTTTTGGTTGTTTCCTCCGCTGGGTTTACTGATCTCGCTGTTATGGTGGACCTTTGCCTTTTCCCGCATTATGCGAATCGACGCGATCGTTGAGCACGCCACGACTCAGGAGCGATCGCTTTTGATCAAGCGAAACAGCACAGGTTTTTGGAGCATCGGAATGGTGTGCGCGGTCATGAATCTGATTCCACCGGCATGGATTTTTTTGCCTGTTTTTTCGGGTCTGGTCTACACCTATTATGGACTGGCTGCTTTGCAACGACTTCGCGCCGAGACAACCCTCGACATGTAGGCATCCCCCCTTGGACGTGAGGGGGTCTGTATTTTGTGATGAAATAGCGCATTATTTATTTGTTTTTTTATTGGATTGCACATGTCGGTCTCTCAAGGCAAAGCACGTTTCGGTTTGATCGTGGTTGGCGACGAAATTTTGTCTGGCCGCCGTCAAGACAAGCACTTCCCCAAAGTTGTTGAGTTACTCGGCGCGCGGGGTCTTCAGCTTTCTTGGGTTGAAATTCTTTCTGATGATCGCGAGGCGCTGACCGAGGCGCTGACCCGGAGTTTCGCGGGCAATGACATTGTGTTTTGCTGCGGTGGGATCGGCGCGACGCCCGATGACCACACGCGCCAGGCGGCTGCGGCCGCACTCGGACGGCCTTTGGCGCTTCACCCGTTTGCCGAAGAGCAAATTACGCTACGTTGCATTGAAAATGCGGCAAAAGGCCAAGGCACGGCCGACATGACGGCGCCTGAAAATGTGCAGCGCTTGCAGATGGGCTTTTTTCCAGAGGGTTGCGAGGCCGTTGTCAATCCCTTTAACCGGATTCCGGGATTCTTTATTCAACATCACACGTTTGTCCCTGGCTTTCCCGTGATGGCGTGGCCGATGCTCGAAGCCACGTTGGACACACGCTATGCGCATCTCCACAACAAAGAAGAGCGCACAGAGTATTCTTTTATCGTCTACAGCATGCCGGAGTCGCGTATTACCCCCGCTCTCGAAGCACTCGAGCAACAGTGGCCAAGCGTGCGGGCATTTAGCTTGCCTTCGGTGGGTGATGGAGGCGGTGTTCCACATATTGAACTTGGTGTCAAAGGCGAGCCTCTCGCAGCGGCTCAGGCCCTCGAGTTTTTGAGGAGCGAAGCGCAGCGACTTGGCGCACGTTTCGATCCGCCAACGCAGTAATTTTTTCACAATATGGGATAGAATAATTTCTGTTGCGTTGCAATAGAGGGTCATTCCATGAATTCATCACATTCCGCGCGGCCGTTGCAGCCCCCATTGCAGATGGCTTCAACGCACTCCTTCGCTTCGCCGGCGCATACAAATGGTGGGCTGGGGATGGCGATTCAGGTGTTAGAGCGTGCGTCAGCGCTGCTCGATGCGTTGGCGGCACAACCGGATCCGGTGGCTCTCAAGGATTTGTCCAAAGTGACAGGGCTGCATCCATCGACCGCCCATCGCATATTGAACGATCTTGTCCTAGGTCGTTATGTTGATCGCGTGGATAATGGTTTGTATCAGCTTGGCATGAGATTGCTTGAGCTAGGATCTCTGGTCAAAGGGCGACTGAATGTTCGCGAGGCTGCGATCGATGCCATGCAGGCCCTGCATGCGGTGACCGGTCAAACGGTCAATCTTTCGGTCCAGCAAAGCGACGAGATTGTCTACATTGATCGTGCTTGGAGCGAGCGCTCCGGTATGCAGGTCGTGCGAGCGATTGGTGGACGCGCTCCGATGCACTTGACGTCAACCGGCAAGCTTTTTCTCTCCGCTGTCGATACCCGACAGGTCCGAGCCTATGCGGCGCGCACACATTTGGCCGGCAGCACGGTCAACAGTATTACTTCTCTCGAAGCGCTTGAACGCGAATTATCTCTCGTCCGTCAACATGGGTATGCCCGCGACAACGAAGAACTTGAGTTGGGCGTGCGCTGTATCGCCGCAGGTATCTATGACGATACGGGCAAATTGGTCGCCGGTTTGTCTATTTCAGCCCCCTCAGGTCGTCTTGAAGATGCGTGGATACCACAACTTGTCGCGACAGCGGGCAAGATTTCAGAGACGCTTGGCTACGATTCCGACTTGTCGAACTGAGTATTGTTGCTTTTTTGATGCAGCGCAACAAAAAAGTGTTGACATGGCAGTTTAGGGGTCTACAATGAGGTCTTGTGCAGTGCAACAAATGAGAAGCGTCGATGCCCTGCACCCGACTATGTAGCAAACAATGGAGCCGCTTGTGCTCCCCCATGACCTCAGGAGAACACCATGTCCGCGATTCCTCAGCAAGTTTTAAATAGCCAGAAAGCAGCCATCGAAGCGCTGGTTTCTATTCAAGGTTCAGTATTTGGCGGCTTTGAAAAGCTTGTCGACTTGAACCTCAAAGCCATCAAAGCCACTCTCGACGAAGTGTCGGAAAAGTCACAACAAGTGGCTGGCGTTAAAGATGCCCAAGAAGCCGTGGCGATGACATCGAACTTGGTCCAGCCTAGTGCAGAAAAAGCAATGGCTTACGGCAAGCATGTGTATGACATCGTGAGTTCCGTGCAATCAGATTTGGCCAAACTCGGCGAAGCCCACCTCGCCGAAGGTCAAAAGCACATGCAAGATGCGATTGAGCAACTGACCAAAAACGCCCCAGCAGGTTCGGAAAGCGCGGTTGCCATGCTGAAAAGCGGTTTGGCTCAAGCCAACTCTGCCTTTGATTCAATGACCAAAGCCGCCAAGCAGGCTGCGGAAGCCGCCGAAAAGAATCTGGCCGCCGCAACAAGCGCCACCATGAAAGCAGCTGGCGAGGCCGCCGAAGTCGCCAAGTCCGCAACACGTGGACGCCGCGCTGCCTAAGCATCGATCTGCAGGTAGACACTCTTGAGGAGTGTTTAAAAAAGACCGACCAATGTTTATTTGGTCGGTCTTTTTGTTTGGGGGGATCGAAAGAGTCTGGTCAACGTTGGCGAGCAATTTCTTTCGCGCATTCGCTGACCAGGCTTGGGCCACGGTAAATCAAACCGGTGTAGAGCTGAACGGCATTGGCACCTGCCGCCATTTTTTCAGCGGCATGTTGACCCGACAGGATGCCACCAACGCCGATAATGGCGAATTCCGTTCCTAGTTTGGCGCGCAGTCGCGCAATGACTTCGAGCGATCTCGCGTGCAATGGGGCGCCAGACAGGCCCCCCGCTTCTTCGGCGTGTTTTTGTCCTTGTACCGCTTCTCGCGATAGGGTGGTGTTTGTCGCGATGACGCCATCGATACCGTGACGGGGGAGCACTTCGGCGATGATGTCGAGTTGTTCTTCGGTCAGGTCGGGCGCGATTTTAACCGCGAGTGGCACGCGCTTTTGATATTGATCTGCAAGCGCTGAGCGTCGGATCGCAAGCTGTGATAACAGCTGATCGAGCTCGTGTTCGCCTTGCAGGACGCGGAGGTTTTTCGTGTTGGGAGAGGAAATATTGACCGTGATGTAATCGGCATGTGGGTATACGCCTGACAAGCAGATCAAGTAATCGTCTGCGGCTTGCTCGATCGGCGTGTCAGCATTTTTACCAATGTTGAGACCGATCACGCCACCGCGGTTGCGCCAAGTACTGCGTTGAACATTGGCCAGAAACGTTTCAAGCCCTTGATTATTGAAGCCGAGCCTGTTGATCAGTGCCTCGGACTCGGGCAGCCTGAACATTCTGGGCTTAGGGTTGCCGGACTGGGCGCGGGGTGTCACCGTTCCAACCTCGATAAAGCCGAAGCCGAGGTTTCCCATTGCATCGATGTGCGCGCCATTCTTATCTAGGCCCGCTGCCAAACCGACCGGGTTTTGCAAGTGCAGACCCATCAGTGTGGTTGGAACCACTACCCGACTATGCATCAGTCCGCGGGTGAGTGAGCAATCGTAAGCGCGCTGTAACGCCCCGAGGGTCGCTTCGTGCGCGGTTTCTGCATCCATGGCGAACAGCGCATGACGTGCGAGAGGATAGGCTTGAAATAGGATAGACATGGAGCGGGGTGCCTTGGCGAAATGGTTACGCTATTTTAGCGGGCGGCTTGCCAGTGGCCATCAAGACGATATTCGGCGGGCTTGAAAAGCGCTTTATACGCCATCTTTTCACTGTTTTCGATCCAATATCCCAAGTAGAGCCAAGGTAGTTCGAGCTGTCGACACTGATTAATCTGCCACAAAATACCATAGGTGCCCAAACTGCCTCGGGCCTCCGGTTCGTAAAAAGTGTAAACGGACGACAGGCCTTGTTCGAGCATGTCAATAATGGACACCATCAAGAGGGTGCCTTCTTGGTCACGGAATTCGACGAGTCTGGTGTTGACTCTGCTGGCCAGCAAAAACTCCCCATACTGCTGGCGGCTGTCCTCGTCCATGCCACCTTGAGGGTGTCGCCGTGCCTGGTAACGTGTGTAGAGGGCGTAATGTTCCTCCGACCAGGCAAGTTCCGCGACCAAGGGTCGCAAGTCTTTGTGGCGCTTGAGAACCCTTTGTTGGGTTCGCGAGGGCGTGAACTGCTCAACATTGATACGAACCGGGGTGCAGGCTTTGCAGCCATCGCAATGTGGGCGATAGGTAAAAAGTCCGCTGCGGCGAAAACCTTGGTCAATCAGCTGCGAATAGGTATCGGAGTGGATGAGATTACCCGGGGCCGCGACTTGTGACCGCGCCTGCCGCCCTGGAAGATAGCTGCAAGGGTAGGGTGCGGTGGCATAAAACTGCAACGTCGCGAATGGAAGTTCCTTGATTTGGCTCATGCATGCCACTCGGTTTCAACAGTTAACTTTTTAGCAGAGTATTACAAATCTGTGGAGTGAGCGTGCAAACCCCCTTGTTGGTCCAAGAATCCCGGATGCCAGACCAGGCTGGGTTGTTGAATGCTGGTTTGTACATGTTGTATGAAATCTGAGCGCGGTACGACTCTTGCACCCAGAGAGGCCAGGTGCTCGGTTTTCATTTGACAGTCAATCCAAGTGACACCGCGTTGTTTTAAAAAAGCGACCAAATGAACAAAGGCGATTTTAGAGGCGTCGCTTGCAAAACTGAACATGGACTCACCGAAAAACATGCGACCCATGCACACCCCATACAGACCGCCCACAAGCTCGCCATTGAGCCACGTTTCAATGCTGTGTGCTTGTCCCACTAAATGCCAGGCTTCGTACGCCAGTTGCATCTCTTGCGTGATCCAAGTGCCAGGTTGATCCCCAATCGCAGATCGTGCACAAGAGCGGATAACCGAGCCAAAGGCGGTATCTGTCGTGACGACAAGACTTAAATCTCCCGCTGCTTGAGCCCGTGCGATCTGGCGCAGTCGTTTTCGGAGTGAGCGCGAGACGTGCAGGTCGTCGCACTTCAACACCATGCGGGGATCGGGTGACCACCACAAAGGCGGCTCGTCCTGAGAGTACCAAGGGAAAATGCCTTGCGAGTAAGCGGCGCGCAATCTTGAAATGGATAGATCGCCTCCCGCGGCGAGTAAACCAGGCGGCTCAGTCAGCGCGTGGGTGACAGGGGGAAAAGGCATGTCACCTTCGAGCCAAGTCAGGTTCAACATATTGCCTGAGGAGATGTTCGCGGCAGACCGTTAGCGATTGATCGCCAGAGAATAGTGATGCATCTCGAAGTGTCCATGCGACCGATCATGAATATAGTGTTTGAGTGTGGTCGAAACAGAACGAAAAGCGAGATTGTCCCAAGGGATTTCATCGAAACCGAACCAGCGGGCTTCGAGCGTTTCTGGGCCGGGGTCGAGCTCGGGACCCAAGGCTTCCGCCAGAAAATAAACGTGGACCTGATCGACTTGCGGGATGTCAATCACGGTATAAAGTTTGCCAAGAACAATGTTGGCGCCCGCTTCTTCTTGTGTTTCGCGTGCCGCCCCTTGGGACATGCTTTCGCTCAGCTCCATAAAACCTGCCGGGAGTGTCCAGGTGTTGGCACGCGGCTCGATGGCACGCAAGCAAAGTAAAACTTTGTCACCCCAGACGGGTAATGTTCCTACGACGAGACGGGGATTTTGATAATGCACCGCGCCGCAGTGTTCACAAACATCGCGTTTGCGGTTATCCCCCTCGAGTAAACGATTAGTGTTGAGGGTGCCGCATTGGCTGCAGAACTTTTGTTCGCGCGGGGCGGGAAAGTAAAAACTCGGATCTTGGCTCATGCACTTATTTTACGGCCAACAGACGAGGACGTCACTGAGTCTGGTCCGGGGTTGGGAATAAAGTGCAGTGCAGCAGGAATGTCGGTGGCTTTCAAAAAGCGTAAGGGGGCTGATTCCGTCAAGGCCTGGTATTTTTTTTCAGGATCAGAGAGCGAGACGCATGCCGAGCGCGCAGTGCCCGACTCTTCAAACGAAGCGTAGAGATCAAATAACGAACGCCCATCGGACGCGCTCAGCACTTCAGCAATGCGCTGGAGGTCCCGGTCATCAACACGTCCCGGACCCACGTCAGTTTGAGCGAAAAGCTGACCGGTCTCATCGCAATACCATTGGGAAATTCGTCGGATCGGGATGCCGTTGTGCGTGGTGATGACTTGAGTCGATGGGTCGACGCGAAGAATCAGTGGAGCGGCATCGAGACGCACGTACACCCGTTGAGGGCCATTTTGAAAAAACCAGGCACCATCCACTTGATTTGCATAATTGCGCCCGATAAATCCGAGAATCTGAGTGTTGGAGATGCCTTGTCCTGCGCCGCCGAGTTGGGCATCTCCCAGAGGATGTAGTTTCCATTCTCCCCGAGCAGTTAAAGAGAGCCAGCCGAACACCACAGGAACGTCCGGCCAGCGTTTAACGGCGTCAAGTACGGACTGATCCATCAGCTTTTCTCGCTAGAAACCAGAAGAGGCTGGCAAATTGAAGAATGACTAGAATACCCATCGCGCCAGTGAGCGCTTGGGATGAGGCATAGCCAAAACGTTCAAACAAACCAGTCAGTAAGCCAAAGCCCCACTGTACGGCGAAAGAACCCACAAAAATCATCAGGTTATAGGTTGTTAATATCCGACCCGCGATGTGTTTGGGGAAAGCGAGTGCAATTTGAGTCTGTAGTAAAAACATCGCAGGCACCATGAGTGCTAGGACGAGCCACATGATCCAAGACAGGCTTCCCTGCCAGAAAACAATGATGGCGAAACAAATGGGGATCCAAATGAGCGCACAAACGGTTTGCGTCAGGAGTGCCACGCCATGTCTGATGAGCCAGGGACTGATCGATCCCATCAGGACGTACGCCAGCAAGATCATCGCATTGAGATACAGCAAGGTCTGGCTGGCCTGATCAGGCGTCATGCCGAGCACGCCGGTGAACCAAGGTCCGGCCCAAAGCGTTTGCAGCGCACCGAAACCGCCCACGATAAAAATCGTCGCCGGTATCGCTTGAATCATTAACGGGTGTTTGCAAAGGTTTAAAAAGCCTCCCTCGGGGCGTGTCGTGTTGACTGCAGGCCCCTGTTGCCGATCCAGATCGCCCGCGAACAAGTAAATAGCGAGGGCACTCAAGACCAGCATCACCGCGATCAAACCAAAAGAGGCCCGCCATCCGATCCACTCGGCCAAGGTCAAGGCGGGCTGACTGGCCATCAACGCACCCGAGGTGCCGGCGATCAGCATATACATGACGAGGCGAGGCTGTTGTTCCGCGGGAAAGCAGCGACGAAAATAAGAGTAAGCGGCCATCAGACACGCCGATACACCCACGCCAATCAAGATACGACCCAGGGAAAGCAACCAAAGTGCTTCGCTGGTGGCCATCAGGGCAGCACCACAGGCGGCAACCAGGAGGAGTAAAGACTCGGTTCGACGCGCGCCATGCCGGTCGAGCCAGATACCAACGGGGATTTGGACGGCACTGAAGCCTAAAAAGAAGGCCGAGGTCAACCAGCCCAGTTCACCTGGGGAGAGTTGAAGATCATCCGCAAGCAAAGGGGCGATCGCAGCGTTGACGGATCGTAAAACGTAGGACAGGAAGTAGCCGCAAGCGAAAACAAGAATAATCCTGAAGGCAGCAAAGCCCGTCGGAGTCTGGTGCTGGGTCGGTGAGGGGGATAATTGAATCATGTGGCGCTAGCCAGACCCTGCACTAGTCAATGTTGTGATGTGTTGGAGGCGCAACCCGGAATCGAACCGAGCTACACGGATTTGCAATCCGCTGCATAACCACTCTGCCATTGCGCCAACACGAAGCATTACGCAGCCGCTGATCATACTACAAAAGCGCTTTTTAATAGGACCCACAACAACTATACTTGTATACAAGCCAACTGCATGGGTGCAGCACTCAAAAGCTCTTTTTGATGCGATGCCAGTGCGCCGGTTCAATTGTTCATCTAATTTTTCTGAGACATCCATGAAAACAATCATTAAGCTTCGGATACTGATGCAAGTTGGTGTATGCGCCTTGGCGTTGTCCACGACCGGCGCCTTTGCGCAGGCAACCGATTGGCCGACCAAGCCTGTGACGTTGGTGGTGCCTTTCCCTGCGGGTGGTGGCACGGATGCCTTCGCGCGACCCATGGCCGCCGTGTTGAGCAAGTCGCTCGGCAAGCAAATCGTGATCGACAACCGTGGTGGCGCCGGCCCGGCACTGCAGGGATTGATGGCGGGCGATGTCGACATGATGTTCGACGGACTGGGCTCTTCGGCCGCGCACATCAAATCGGGTCGCATCAAGCCTTTGATGGTGGCGGGTGCGCAGCGCAATCCAGCGATCCCCAACGTTCCAAGCGCAGCTGAGCTGGGCTTTCCTGATTACACAGTGAGCACATGGTATGCCATCTGGGCGCCTAAGGGCACACCTCCAGCTGTGCAAGCCAAGTTGATCGCTGAAATCAAGAAGCTTCCCAAGGACGACACGATTGTGAAAGTGTGGGCAAACAACGGCGCTCAGTTCCCCGACGTGACTGGCGCACAGTTTGGAACATTTGTTGACAGCGAAATCAAGCGTTGGGCGGATGTGGTTAAAGCATCCGGTGCTAAGCTTGACTGATCTGAACTGTAAAGAAAAAAGCCTGACTCAATTAAATTGTGTCAGGCTTTTTTTGCCGAATTTGGAGCGGGAGACGAGGCTCGAACTCGCGACCTCAACCTTGGCAAGGTTGCGCTCTACCAACTGAGCTACTCCCGCTTGTTCTTCACAAAAAATGCTGTTTTGTGCGAAGACCAAAACTATATCACAACTACCCACCTGCATGTCAAATCCAACTCCCTCACTCATAGACTGCGCAGCTTCATTGTCAAGTCTATCTCTGACGCGTTACAACACGCTGGGTTTAGCTTGTCAGGCGAAACACGTATTGACCCTTGCGTCGCAGGCCCAGTTACCCGAGGTGACGGCGCTGGTCCGCAAGGCGGGTGGCGTTTTGGTCTTGGGAGGAGGCAGTAATGTCGTGTTACCCGCCACGCTTGAAGGTCTGGTGGTGCGTGTCGCGCTCAAAGGGATTGCTGCCGTTGCAGAATCTGAACAAACCTCAACTTCTGATCAGCCCAGCCAGGAGAAGGCGTTTTGGCGGATCGATGTCGCCGCGGGTGAGAACTGGCACGCATGGGTCGAAACCGCGACGCGAAACGGATGGTTCGGGCTCGAAAATTTAGCCTTAATTCCCGGTACTGTGGGAGCCGCGCCTGTGCAGAATATTGGTGCCTATGGCGTCGAGCTTCAGGAGCGTATTGAGTCGGTCACCGCTTGGCATATTCCCGAGGGTAAGCTCGTGACATTATCACGGGAGGAATGTGATTTTGCCTACCGCGATAGTATTTTCAAGCGTGCTTTGCCCGGTACGTGGTTGATTGTGTCGGTGCGCTTTTTACTCGCCAAGCAATGGGTCCCCGTATTGACCTATCCCGATTTGAAAAAGCATCCTGTGCTGACTTCGTTGGAATCCACGGGGGTCAAGGCACAGCAGATTTTGGATGCGGTCTGTGACATCAGACGAGCCAAATTGCCGGATCCGGACATTCTAGGTAATGCGGGAAGTTTTTTTAAAAACCCCGTTGTTTCAGAGGCACGGTATCGTGCGCTGAAGGGAAAATTTGCCGACCTGGTCGCCTACCCGCAGCCTGATCAGACCTTTAAGCTGGCCGCAGGTTGGCTCATCGAACGCTGCGGCTGGAAAGGCAAGCGTTTGGGCCGCGTGGGGGTTCACGATCGCCAAGCGCTCGTGTTGGTCAATTACGGTGGGGCGCATGCTTCAGAGCTTCTGAGCCTGGCGCAAGAGGTCAGCGCTAGCGTCCGCGCGCAGTTTGGCGTTGAACTTGAGGTTGAACCTGTCGTCGTATCTTAGAGGCCTAATACTGTCTGCATATCGAACAGGCCTTGGTGCTTGCCTTTGAGAAATCGCGCTGCGCGCAAACTCCCTTCGGCATAGCCGGCGCGACTGCTGGAGCGATGAGAAATCTCGATACGCTCTCCGGTCCCGCAGAAAAACACCGTGTGATCGCCGACAATATCGCCGCCACGCACGACGGAGAAGCCAATATCGCCCGATTGACGAGGTCCAGTATGTCCCTGACGCGTCCAAGTAGCAATGTCGTCAAGGGATTTCCCCCAGGCCTGGGCAATGGTTTCGCCCATTTTGAGGGCTGTGCCGGAGGGGGCGTCGACTTTATGGCGATGATGCGCTTCGAAGACCTCAACATCGTAGCCAGAGTTCAGGATCCGAGCCGCCATATCGAGGAGTTTCAGCGTGGCATTGACGCCCACGCTCATGTTGGGAGCGAACACAATGCCGATGTTTTCAGAGGCTTGGGTGATCGCGGCTTTACCGGCCTCGTCAAACCCCGTCGTACCAATCACCATATTGACTGAGTGCTCAACGCAAGCGGTCAAGTGCTGCAGCGATCCCTCGGGACGTGTGAAATCGATTAAGCAGTCGGCATGCTGGATCGCGGAGAGCTGATCGGTGATGAGCACGCCGCTGGACTGACCAAGAAAAGCGCAGGCATCTTGTCCAAGCATGGGCGCGCCGGCGACATCAAGCGCGACGGAAAGTTGTAAATCGGTCGATTGAGAAACGGCTTCGATGAGCATGCGACCCATACGGCCACTGGCACCAGCAATTGCAATTCGCATCATGGACTCTTTAGTGACAGAGGTTGACAGTATTTAACGCAAGGGCGCGGCAGCGTCGTCTGGCGCACCAGGCAGCGCGGTGGGGTCGGAGATAGAAGTATCGCCTAGGGTTTGACCCAAACTCACCCCGGGTAGCATTTCGATGGGCGCACCACCGCCGGCATCGTTGGCCTGACGTTGTTTGAATAACGCGTCCTGGGCGGCTTCACGTTTGGAGATGCCTACTTCGTCTCGCGCGATTTGGAATGGCTGTAACTCGGGTTGTTCGTCACCTTTCCAGCTTGCGAGCTGTCCGCCGTCAAATAAAACGGTAAAGACACGCTCTTCGACCTTGCCGCCCCCCGAGCGGTAGTAATAAGGGTAGTCCCAGCGGTTGGCACGCAGCGCGCTGGTCAGTGTCGGGGTGCCGAGCGCGAAGCGGACTTGCTCGCGGGTCATGCCGGGCTGGAGCAAAGCGACTTGGTCTTTGGTGATCCAGTTCCCTTGCTGGACGCCGACCTTGTAGGGAAAGCCCCATTGACCTGAGGAGCAGCCTGTCAACGCAAGCAAACCCGCGGCAAGGGCGACCGCAACAAGGCCTGAGCGCAAAGGAGAGGTATAAGGGCGAAGCTTGAACACTGCGAACCTCTGGGGGTAAAGGACCAAAGACGTTATCATAAAGCTTTACAGAGCTGAAGTCTTTACCTTAAAGGACTATCCGTGGATCTTGAAAACGACCAAAGTGATCTAAAAAACGTTGGTTTGAAAGCGACGTTTCCGCGTTTGAAGATTTTGGATATTTTTCGAAAGTCTGATGAGCGCCACCTGAGCGCCGAGGATGTCTATCGGTCATTGATCGCAGAGCATATCGATATCGGCTTGGCGACGGTTTATCGCGTCTTGACGCAATTTGAACAAGCCGGGATTCTCGCCAGGAGTCAATTCGATGGGGGCAAGTCGATTTTCGAGTTAAATGATGGTGATCATCACGATCATTTGATCTGTACGCATTGTGGCTCAGTGACGGAGTTCAATGATGCTGAAATTGAAAAGCGGCAGCACAAAATCGCCCGCGATAACGGTTTTACTCTAGAAAGCCATGACATGGTGCTGTATGGTGTTTGTAAAAAGTGTAGCGCTTAAGTCCTAGACGTCCAGCAGTTCCTGCGCATGTTTGCGGGTGGTCGCGGTGATTTTGATGCCCCCCAGCATTCTCGCCACTTCTTCGATGCGCGCCTGTGCATCAAGTGCTGAAATCGTGGATTCGGTCACGCCCTCGTGTTGTTGTTTACTGACTTGAAAATGATGTTGGCCACGGGCTGCGACTTGGGGCAGGTGCGTCACACATAGCACTTGATGTCGCATACCGAGCTCGCGCAGTAAATTCCCCACGACCTCTGCGACAGCTCCCCCGATCCCACTGTCGACCTCGTCAAAAATCAAGGTCGGCACACGAGCGGCACGACTGGCGATCACGGAAAGAGCCAAAGAAATGCGCGCGAGTTCGCCACCCGAGGCGACTTTGACAAGAGGTTTCGGGCTGGTACCCGCGTGTCCCGCGACCAGAAATTCGACGACATCCTGCCCTTGGCCGGAGTCGGGTCCCTCTGAGAGTGCAACACTAAACTGTCCTCCTTCCATCGCAAGCGTTTGCATCGCCTTTGTGACTTGCTTGCCAAGATCCGCCGCGGCTTTACGGCGCGCGGAGGTCAGGGCTCTTGCATGCGACTGGTACTCCGCCTTGAGTGCCGTGGCCTGCGCCCGCAAGCTTTCAATGTCCGTCGAGGCGCTCAGTGCCTCTTGTTCTGCCCTCAGCGTCGTGTGGAGTGTGTAGAGTTGTTCAGGCTCGGTTTTGAATTTACGCGCGAGATCGAAAATATTGCGCATGCGCTCGTCCACGACGGCAAGACGCTCGGGGTCAAGCTCCACACGGGACAGGTAAGCATTGAGGTCGGAAACAGCCTCGCTGATGGAAATACGGGCGGACTCAAGAGATTCGTGGACAGACCGAAGCGCGGGATCATGCCGCAAGAGTTGGGACATTTTCTGTAACGCGGCGACGATCTGCTGATGCGCCGAGTTTTCGTTTTCATCTAAACAGCCCAGCGCCAGAGCGGCGCCATCCAGCAGGGATTGCGCATTGGCTAGACGCGTCTGTTCGGAGGTGACGTCATCCCATTCGGTGGGGCCAAGCGACAGGCGATCGAGCTCGCCGAGCTGCCATTCGAGTCGTTCACGCGCGGCATTGAGCGCGCTGGCATCTTGTTCGGAGAGTGAGAGCTGACGCTCGACTTTACGCCAAGCTTTCCATGCGAGAGCGACTTGCTGACGCAGCGGCTGGTGGGCGCCATGCGCATCCACCATGTCACGCTGACTGTCGGCGCGCAGCAAACTTTGGTGCGCATGTTGACCGTGGATGTCCACCAGGTGCTCACCCACCTCGCGGAGTTGGGTGAGCGTCACGGCCGAGCCATTGATATAACCGCGGCTTCGACCTTGCGCATCCACCACGCGACGCAGGACAAGCGCCTCTTCTGCGCTCAGGTCGTGCTCGGTGAGCCATTGCGATAGTGTGGGGGAAACATCAAAGACTGCGCTAATTTCTGCGCGTGCCGAGCCTGTGCGCAACACCGAAGCGTCCGCGCGTTCGCCCAGAGTGAGCGCTAACGCGTCAATGAGAATCGATTTGCCCGCACCCGTTTCGCCCGAAAACACCGTGAAGCCACTGTCGAAGCTGAGCTCGGCTTCGGTCACGATCACAAAGTCACGAATATGCAGCGCGCGCAGCATGCGTCATTCTCCGTCTTGGCCAGATCGTGGCAGCCGATTCCAGTCAAGTTTACGACGCAAGGTTGAGAAAAAACTGTAACCGGTCGGGTGCAGGAAGCGAATCGTATGCGGCGCGCGGCGCACGACAATACGATCGCCCGCCGTCAAGTCGGACCAGGTCTGCATGTCAAAGTGCACGCTCGCGCCAAGCTCGACACGACTCATTGCATTCAGCGTTAAGTTGAGCACGCTGTCGGCAGGAATGACGATCGGACGATTGGAGAGGGTCTGTGGCGCGACTGGAACCAGCAGCATGGCGCTCACGGAAGGATGCAGGATCGGCCCTGCGGCGGAGAGGGCGTAGGCGGTCGATCCCGTAGGGGTCGCGACAATTAAGCCGTCTGCGCGCTGGGTATACATGAAAGTATCGTTGACCTCGACGCGCACCTCGATCATGCCACCGCGTCCGGCGCGGTTCAGGACCACGTCGTTGAGCGCGGTGGCTGCGTACATTTGCTCTTCGCCCCGCCAGACCGTTGCGCTCAAGAGCATGCGTTCCTCGGTGTCAAAGCGCCCCTGTAGCAGGTCTGTAAGCGCGGCGTTCGCGTCGTGCACGGGAATGTCGGTAATAAAACCCAGTCGACCATGATTGATTCCCACAACCGGGACGGCAAAAGGAGCAAGGTGCCGCGCTGCGCCCAGCATCGTGCCATCCCCTCCCATGACGATCGCGAGATCGGCGGTTTTACCAATGCCGGCAAAATCTGCGGTTGGATATTCGGTCACGCCTGTATGACGGGCTGTTTCGGCTTCGACGAGCACTTGCCGGCCCGCTTGGGTCAATAGAGTGGCGAGCGCGCGCAAAGGCGCATGCAAGCCAGAATCTTGGTAGCGACCCACTAACGCGATGATGGGAAAATGCATGCAAAGCTCATTGAACGAAAAACAACCCGATTATAGAGGTGGGGAAGGTAAAATAGGGTGATGATGGATGATCGCGCGCGCGCACTTCTTAAAGCTCTAATCGAGCGTTACATTGATGACGGCCAGCCCGTCGGCTCTCGCACGCTCTCAAAATTGTTCGACTTGTCGCCTGCAACAATTCGTAACGTCATGGCCGATCTCGAGGAGTTGGGGCTGATTCACAGTCCGCATACCTCGGCAGGACGCGTGCCGACCCCCAAGGGGTATCGCCTGTTTGTTGATACCATGTTGACGGCCAAGCCTTTTGAGCTGGCCTCGACCTCTAATGTACGGGACTTGCAGTCCGCCTCCGATCCATCGCGCGCGGTCAATGCCGCGGCCTTGATGCTCTCCAATCTGACCCAGTTCGCCGGAGTGGTCTTATCCCCCAGACGTGCTCAGGTTTTTCGTCAAATCGAGTTCATCCGCCTCTCGGAAAAGCGTATCCTGCTCATCATTGTGACGCCGGATGGCGATGTGCAAAATCGTATTTTGCTCACACCGCGCGATTACAGTAGTACGGCGTTGATCGAGGCCGCCAATTTTTTCAATCACAATTTCGCGGGTAAATCTTTTGCCGAGGTCAGGCAGACCCTTTCCCAGGACCTGGCCCGACTTCAAGAGGACATGTCACGCTTGATGCAAGCCGCCGTCGAAGCGGGTGCTCAAGCTGCCGATGAGGTTGAAACGATGGTGATTTCCGGGGAACGCAGGCTGCTGGATGTCAATGAGCTTGCCTCCGATATGGATCGTTTAAGAAAGACCTTTTCCATGTTTGAGAAAAAAACCGACTTGATGCAGTTGCTCGAAGTTTCAAGCCGCGCCCAAGGCGTACAGATTTATATCGGTGGAGATTCCGAGCTCGTTCCGACGGCCGACCTGTCCGTCATCACAGCCCCTTATAGTATCGATGGGCATGTGATTGGTACGTTAGGCGTCATTGGTCCTACGCGCATGGCGTACGAGCGCGTGATTCCTATCGTCGACATTACGGCGCGTTTGCTTTCCAACGCGCTAAGCCACAACTCTTCTGAGCGTTTCTGATATGCGATTTTGGCCCCAACCTAAGCGCCCTGGCGCTCCTGCGACACGTTTTATGCCCTGGCCAAAGCCTTTCACAACCGCTCGAGTGGGTGTGTTGCTGGTCAACCTCGGGACGCCTGATGCCCCCACGGCACCCGCGATCAAGCGTTATTTGCGCGAGTTTCTCTCTGACCCCCGTGTGATCGAAATCCCCAAGTTTTTGTGGTGGCCGATTCTCAATGGTCCTATTTTGTTAGCCCGTCCGCGCAAGTTAGCTCCGCGCTATCAAAGCATCTGGATGGAAGAAGGCTCGCCGCTCTTGGTTTATACCCAGCGACAGACCGAGGGGTTACGCAAAATTTTTGCCGAGCGCGGCCTTGAAGTTGAGGTCGAGACTGGCATGCGCTACGGCAATCCTTCCATTAAAAGCGCCATGATGTCCTTGCACGACCGCGGCTGTGAGCACATTTTGGTGGTTCCCTTATATCCGCAATATGCTTCCAGCACGACCGCGACGGTGGTGGATGCCGTCACGCAGGTCGCTGGACGGTTGCGCGACCAGCCTGCCATGCGCTTTATCAAGCGTTTTCACACGCACCCTTCTTTTATCAAGCCCCTCGGTGACAAAATCGCGGCGTTTTGGGCAGAACATGGACGCCCGCAAAAGCTGGTGATGAGTTTTCATGGCTTGCCTCAGCAATGCGTCAATATGGGCGATCCTTACTGCAAAGATTCCTACGAGACGGCGCGGGCGCTCGCCGCGCATTTGGGTCTCACGGATGAGCAGTACATGGTGACCTTTCAGAGCCGCTTTGGTCCCGCCAAGTGGTTGGAGCCTTACACAGAGCCCACGGTTGAGCGACTCGCCAAAGAGGGCATTACCGACATCGACGTGGTGTGTCCGGGATTTTTGGCGGATTGTCTGGAGACGCTTGAGGAAATCTCGATCGAGGTTGGCGAAACTTTCAAACACGCAGGGGGCAAACAGTTTCGTTATATCGCGGCCTTAAATGACGATCCGGCGTGGCTCGCTGGTTTGGCCAATATGGTTCAAGAACACCTCCAAGGCTGGCCAATTCGCGCTGAGTGAGCGATATTTTTCGTTTCTTCTCTTGAAGTTGGGGAGGTTGACCCCAAATGCATAATCATCAATGCACTTTTCTGGAGAAGTTTAATGACGGCTAATAACGGTTCGGCTGATTCCAAGCCCGACACAGCCCCCAACGACAACCCGACCTCAAGCGCCGAAGCCTCTCAGGCTGAGGCTGCCGAGCATCTTGACCCCATTATTCGTCTCGAGGCCGAATTGGCTGCGGCGCTGGCTCAGGTTGCTGAGCACAAGGATCAGGTTCTGCGTGCGCATGCTGAAATGGAAAATGTGCGCCGACGTGCCCAAGAAGAAGTCTCCAAGGCACGCAAGTTTGGCATTGAATCTTTCGCAGAGAGCATGGTGCCTGTCAAAGACAGTCTAGAGGCTGCCTTGGCGCAGTCCGAGCAGACTCAGGAAGACTTGCGTTCCGGCATTGAAATGACCCTCAAGCAACTCATTAGCGGTTTCGAGCGCAATTACCTCAAGGAAATCGCACCAGAACCTGGTACTAAGTTTGATCCGCATCACCACCAGGCGATCGCGACCGTTCCGGCCGAGCAGGAGGCCAACACCGTAGTCATGACCCTGCAAAAAGGCTATTTGATCGCGGATCGCGTGCTCAGACCCGCGCTCGTGACGGTTGCCGCTTAATTCACCCAATTTATGTTGAAAACGGTTCGGTCGGGCTTGAAATCACCAAGATGAGCCCCATGTAGTTTTCAACAAAGTATTTCACCTCATTCAGATTCTTTAAAGGACCTTAACCATGGGTAAGATTATCGGTATCGACCTCGGCACCACCAATAGCTGCGTGGCAGTCATGGATGGCAATCAGGTCAAAATCCTGGAAAACGCCGAAGGCGCCCGCACGACCCCCTCGATCGTCGCCTACATGGAAGACGGTGAGACCTTGGTTGGTGCGCCCGCCAAGCGCCAGGCTGTGACCAATCCAACCAACACACTTTATGCTGTCAAGCGTTTGATCGGTCGCAAGTTTTCCGAAGACGCCGTGCAAAAAGACATTCACCTGATGCCTTACAAAATTGTCAAAGCTGACAATGGCGACGCCTGGGTCGAAGCTCAGAACAAAAAGCTCGCGCCTTCGCAGGTCGCGGCCGATGTGCTGCGCAAAATGAAAAAGACCGCCGAGGACTTTCTTGGCGAAGAAGTGACCGAGGCCGTCATTACAGTACCTGCTTACTTCAACGACAGTCAACGTCAGGCAACTAAGGACGCAGGCCGTATCGCGGGTCTGGACGTCAAGCGCATCATCAACGAGCCGACCGCGGCCGCCTTGGCCTTCGGGATGGACAAGATGGAAAAAGGCGATCGCAAGATCGCGGTTTATGACTTGGGCGGCGGTACCTTCGACATTTCGATTATAGAAATCGCCGATGTCGATGGCGAAAAGCAATTCGAAGTGTTGTCCACCAACGGCGACACCTTTTTGGGTGGCGAGGACTTTGACCAGCGCATCATCGAGTATGTGATTGCTGAGTTCAAGAAAGAGCAGGGCGTCGACCTTTCCAAAGACGTACTGGCTTTGCAGCGTTTGAAAGAAGCGGCTGAAAAAGCCAAGATCGAGCTGTCTTCGAGCCAGCAGACCGAAATCAACCTGCCTTACATCACGGCGGATGCCTCAGGTCCCAAGCACTTGAACTTGAAAATGACGCGCGCCAAGCTCGAGTCACTGGTTGAGGAGCTCATCGCTCGCACCATCGAGCCTTGCCGAATCGCCATCAAGGACGCAGGCGTCAAAGTCAGCGATATTGATGACGTGATCTTGGTCGGCGGCATGACGCGTATGCCCAAGGTGCAGGAAAAGGTCAAAGAGTTCTTTGGTCGCGATCCCCGTAAAGACGTCAACCCCGACGAAGCAGTGGCCGCGGGTGCCGCGATCCAGGGTTCGGTGTTGTCTGGCGACCGTAAAGACGTGTTGTTGTTGGACGTGACACCGTTGTCACTTGGTATTGAAACGCTCGGTGGCGTGATGACCAAGATGATCACCAAGAACACGACCATTCCAACCCGTCATTCACAGGTGTTTTCGACTGCGGATGACAATCAGCCTGCCGTGACCATCAAGGTCTTCCAGGGTGAGCGCGAAATCGCAGCCGGTAACAAGACGCTGGGCGAATTCAACCTCGAGGGTATTCCACCTGCGGCGCGTGGCACGCCACAGATCGAAGTGACCTTTGATATCGACGCGAACGGTATTGTGCACGTGTCTGCCAAAGACAAAGGTACAGGCAAGGAAAACAAGATCACGATCAAGGCGAACTCAGGTCTGAACGAAGAAGAGATTCAGCGCATGGTGAAAGACGCCGAGGCACATGCCGAGGAAGACCATCGCATGGCTGAGTTGGCGATGGCGCGTAATAGTGCGGATGCGTTGGCGCATGCCACGCGCAAGTCCTTGACGGAGTATGGTGACAAACTCGCGGCAGAGGAAAAGACGGCTATCGAAGCGGCCATCGCCGAAGTCGAAGAGGCCTTGAAGAACGGTGCGGACAAAGCAACGATTGATACCAAGGTCGAAGCCTTGTCGGCAGCGTCTCAGAAACTCGGTGAGAAGATGTATGCTGATGCTCAGGCAGCGCAAGCTGCTGCGCAAGGCGGTGCAGGCGCAGAAGACAGTGCCAAGCCAGCCGATGACAATGTCGTCGATGCTGAGTTTAAAGAAGTCAAGCGCGATCAACAGTGATCGTCTAGCCTTCGATGTGATTCGCCCGGGACTCGTTTAGAGCATCCCGGGCGCGTTTTTTTGCATTTTTTCATTCTGTTTGACTTTAAGAGCCTGAGATCATGGCAAAACGCGACTTTTATGAAATCCTTGGCGTTGCTAAAAACGCTTCGGACGACGATCTTAAAAAAGCCTACCGCAAGCTGGCGATGAAATACCATCCGGACCGCAATCCGGACAGTAAAGAAGCCGAAGAAAAATTTAAGCAGGCAAAAGAAGCCTACGAAATTTTGTCCGATGACAATAAGCGTGCCGCTTACGATCGTTATGGACACGCCGGTGTCGATCCTAATGCTGCAGGCATGGGCGGCGCGGGTGCTGCTGGGTTTGGCGATTCATTCGGTGACATCTTCGGCGAGATCTTCGGTGCAGGTCGCCGAGGTGGCGGTGGTGGTGGACCCCAAGTCTATCGCGGCGCGGATCTCAAATATGCGATGGAAATCACACTCGAGCAGGCGGCCAACGGTTTCGACACCGAAATTCGAGTACCGAGCTGGGAAAACTGCGAGGTCTGCAAAGGCAGTGGCGCCAAAGTCGGTACGTCGCCCAAAACATGCCGCACGTGTGGTGGCTCGGGCGCAGTGCGTATGCAGCAGGGCTTTTTCAGCGTGCAGCAGACATGCCCGACGTGTCATGGCAGCGGCAAAGAGATTACCGATCCTTGCGTGTCTTGCGATGGCGTGGGTCGTACCCGTCGCAATAAGACCTTGCAAGTCAAAATTCCCGCGGGCATCGATGATGGCATGCGGATTCGCTCCTCCGGCAATGGCGAACCTGGTATCAATGGCGGACCTCCGGGTGACTTGTTTGTGGAAATCCACCTCAAGGAGCACAAGATTTTCCAGCGTGAAAATGACGACTTGCATTGCGAGATGACCATTCCGTTTACGACGGCGGCTCTTGGTGGCGACATTCAGGTTCCAACGTTGAATGGCAAGGCCGAGATCACGATTCCCGAAGGCACGCAGTCCGGTAAAACCTTTAGGTTGCGCGGCAAGGGTATCAAGGGTGTTCGGGGCGCCTACCCGGGTGATTTGTATTGTCACTTCGTGGTGGAAACGCCCGTTAAGCTCACGGAAGAGCAGAAAGCCATTTTGAAACAGTTCGAGGCCTCATTGGGAGAGGGAGGCGAGCGTCACTCGCCTCAGAGCAAGTCCTGGACAGATCGCGTCAAGGACTTTTTCTCCTGATTATTTTTTCTTTTCAAAATCTCCAGCCGCCACGCTGCTAAACGCCTCGGGTTTTAAATATTTACGAACCACCGCATTGACTTGGTCTGCGGTGAGTTTGGCCATTTTTTGGTCGAGTTCAGCCGCCCAGGCAAAGGTGCGTCCAGTATCGAGATAGTTGATCCATGCACCGGTGAGGCTACTGTCTTGCGCGCGTGCGAGCTTGCGATAGTTGAGCAACGCTTTGATCCCATCTTGTACTTCCGCCACGCCAAAGCCTTCTTTCAGTACGCGTTCAAACTCTTCGCGAATGGCTGCTTCGACTTTGATTCGGTTTTCAGGTGAAAAGATCGCATAGACGCCCCAGGATCCACTGGGTTCAAAGGCCGACACACTCAGACGTGAACGGACGTTGTAGGAAAGACCTTCCTTTTCCCGCACACGCATCCACAACCTAGACGTCTCTGAAGAGCCGAGTAAGAAGTTGGCGAGAGACAATGTGGCAAAATCTGGGTCGGTATCTTGCATCTTTAGAGGCATCGCTGCCGTATAAAACGCATTGGCTTTATCCGGTGTTAACGCTTGCATTTGCACAGGCTTGATGTCGCGGTAGGGATTAGACAGGCGCGTAAAGGAGGCGCCAGCAGCCCATTGATTCAGAGTTTGAGTGAGCGTATTTTCCATTAAGGTAGGATCGAAACTGCCGACAGCGGCAGCCGCGACCTGCGAAGTGCCATAGAAGTTGTTGTGGAAAGACACAAGCATCTCGCGGTTGAGTTCGGTCACGGCTGCGATCGACTCTTCGAAGCTGGGTTGATAACGAATGTCATCCTTGGGCCAGGGGTTATCGTGGCGAGCCAGCATGCGTGAAGCGATTGCAGTAGGTTCGGTCATTGAACTTTTGATCGAGGTCAGCACCTTAGCGCGGTATTCATCCACTTCTATTTGTGGAAAACTCGCTTGGCGCACTACATCCAGCACAAAGCGCACGAGTGGATCAATGTTCGCGCGGGTGGTCGATGCACTGATGTTGACGGTCGTGCCTGAGCCTGAAACGCTGACCTGACCACCTAGCGCATCAATCCGATCCTTGATCTGCTGGCGTGTTAGTTGCTCTGTACCGCTAAGCAATAAATCAGGCGTCGCGATGGAGGCGATGCGCTGTCCCTTGAGCGTCTCCGCATTGCCAAACTGCAGCTGAATCACGGTTTGTACACGCTCGCCTCTGGACTCTTTCGGCAGGAGAGCCAAGCGAAGAGTCCCGTTTGAAAGCTTGACGGTTTTGCGCTGGGTTCGCTTGTCGATATTGGTTGGGTCCGGATCAAAGGCTTCGGCTTGCTTGAGTTGCGCATCGCCGACGTAGTCTTTGAGTTCGGCTGCGAGGTCAGGCCTGCTGAAAGCAGGGGCGCGAACGGGCTTTTCCGTGGGGATATATTGACCTTCAGTGCGATTCGATTGCGTCAGGTACTGATCCGCGGCTTGCTGCACTTGGGCCAGTGTGACTGCGCGAATGCGATCCCGCGACAGAAACCAGAGGCGCCAGTCGCCGACGGCGATCGCCTCGGAAAGCCCGGAGCTGACCCTCTGTGCATCGCTAAACATCTGGTCCCAGGATTTGAGCCACTGGTTACGGACGCGATCAAGTTCTTCTTGTGTAAAAGGATGCTGAGCGATGGACTCAAGGGTACTTGTCAAGGTTTGGAGCGACTTGGCTTGATCCATGCCCGGTTGCAAGCTGGCGCCAAACATCACGGTGCCTGGGGCTGTGCGGTCCATCGCGAAACCAAAAACACTCGCGGCTTGTTTGGTCGGGACCATGGCCTTGTACAGGCGACCAGACGGCGTGTCGGCCAACATCATGCTGGCCAGATCGATGGCGGCAAAATCTTTGTGGGCGGCAGAGGGCACGTGGTACATCGCCGCCACGAGGGGCGCGCCTCCTACGCGTCGCAACATAATGCTGCGCTCACCGTCTTGAACGGGATCCACGGTGTATTCGGGCGGTAGCTTGCGGGTGGGCCGCGGGATGTTGCCAAACGACTTGACGACATCGGCAAGGACGACTGAGGTGTCAAACTTGCCTGTCACGATCAATACGGCATTGTCGGGCTGATAGTAGGTTTTGTAAAAGGCGCGCAACTGGGAGATATCAACGTTTTCAACGTCAGGGCGGGCGCCAATAGTTGCTTTTCCATAGTTGTGCCATTGGTAGGCGATGCCGAGCATTTTTTGCAATAAGATACGGAAGGGGTTGTTTTCACCACTCTCCATTTCATTGCGGACAACGGTCATCTCAGTGTCCAGATCTTCGCGCTTGATCATGGCGTTAATCATGGCATCCGCTTGCCAGTTTAAATACCACGCCAGGGTGTCTGGATTGGCGGCAAAGCTCGCGTAATAGTTGGTGCGATCGGCAGAGGTCGTGCCATTGGCCTGCAAACCGCGCTTGGAAAACTCTCCAAGCGCATTGGGCATCGTGGGTGTGCCTTTGAAGAGCATGTGCTCTAACAAGTGCGCCATGCCAGTTTCGCCATAGTTTTCATGGCGCGAACCTACTAGGTAGGTCATGTTGACTGTGGTGGTTGGTTTAGATTCGTCGGGCGCCAGCAAAATACGCAGCCCATTGACATCAAGGCGGTATTCCGTAATACCTTCGACACTCGTGATTTTGGTCAAACCTGCGGGAATGGCAGCAGCCATTGATTGACTTCCAATAAAGGCGAAGGCGGCACCGAGAAAGGCGCGCTTCAGGGCATCAGTGAACAGTGACATGCGAGAGTCCTGAAAGAAACAACGAATCAGTTGGAGCATCTCCGCCCGAAATGGTTCATTATGAGAGATTACTTGGACAGTAAGCGCATCGCTTGCTCGATGCCGGCGACGGTCACTGGGAACATTTTGTCTTGGACAATATTGCGGATGATCGAGATAGACTGACGGTATTGCCAAGAAGCTTGTGGCTCAGGGTTGAGCCAGATCGCTTTGGGCCAGGCATTAACCATGCGTTGCAGCCATTCTGCGCCGGGTTCTTTATTGTAGTGTTCGACAGAGCCCCCGGGTTGCAAAATTTCATACGGGCTCATGGTGGCGTCGCCGACAAAAATCAGTCGCCAGTCCGCGTTGAATTTGCGCAGCACATCCCAGGTTTCGAAGCGCTCCATCTGCCGACGTCGGTTGGACTTCCACAGATGCTCGTAGGGGCAGTTATGAAAATAGTAAACCTCGAGGTTTCTAAATTCGCTGCTCGCGGCGGAAAACAACTCCTCGACGCGTGAGATGTGGTCATCCATACTGCCACCCACATCGAGCAACATCAGTACTTTGACATTGTTGTGTCGCTCCGGAACCATTTTGATGTCGAGATAGCCCGCGTTGCGAGCGGTGCTGGTAATGGTATCGCCTAGATCGAGTTCGAAATCGGAGCCTTCGCGGGCAAAGCGTCTGAGGCGTCTCAGGGCCACCTTGAAGTTGCGTGTGCCAAGTTCGATGGAGTCGTCGTAGTCTTTAAAGTTGCGCTCATCCCAGACCTTGACGGCAGAGCGACTGCCACCCGCGCCTCCAACGCGGATACCCTCGGGGTGCGAGCCGCTATTGCCAAAGGGCGAGGTACCACCGGTGCCGATCCATTTACTGCCGCCTTGATGGCGCCCCTGTTGCTCCTCAAGACGCTCTTTGAACATCTCCATGAGCTTGTCCCAGCCATGTTTCTCAAGCTCGGCTTTTTGCTCGGGCGTCAGGCGTTTTTCGAGTTCGGCGACCAACCAGTCGAGCGGGATTTTTTTGCCTGCGGGAAGCTTTTGTTCAAGGCTACGGTAGTAGCTGGCAAAAGCACGATCAAAACGGTCAAACAGTGTTTCGTCCTTGATCAGTGTCGTGCGCGCGAGGTAGTAAAAATCCTCGAGCGTGGGGGGCATGATCGGACTCGACAGCGCCTCGAGCAGTGTCAAATACTCCTTGACCGAGACCAGGAGCTTTTGCGTTCGCAAGTGATAAAAGAAGTCAACAAGCATGGCGATGGAGTTGATAGGTCAGATGTGCGCGTACCTCGGGCCACTCGCCCGCAGTCACGCTATACATCACAGTGTCTCTGACGGTGCCATCGCGGCGCAGCGCATGGTGTCGGATCACGCCGTCGCGTTTGGCGCCAAGTCGCTCAATCGCGCGCTGGGAGGCAAGGTTAAAGTTATCGGTTCGCCAGCCTACTACCGCGGCGCCGAGCGCATCAAAAGCATGTTCAAGCAAGAGCAGCTTGCAGGCCGTGTTGACATGACTACGCTGGTGACTTTTGGCATACCAGGTGTAACCAATTTCCAGGCGAGCGACTGCCGTGATGATGTCGTGATAGCGCGTCGTCCCGATGATTGCTTGTGTGTCTTCGTGAATTACGACAAAGGGCAGCATATGGCCGGCGGCATAGCCATCGAGGGCGGTCTGAATGTAACCGGCTGTTTGGTCTGGCTCCGGCACCGAGGTGAAGCGTAGATTCCAGAGCTCGCCATCGCGAGCTGCACGCGTCAGGGCATTGGCGTGACTGAGCGACAATGGCTCTAGCCGAACGCCGTGACCCGCCAGCGTGCAGGGGGCGGGTTGTCGTGTAAATCCTTGGTTAGGCGCCATTTGAAGATCCAGGAGGGCGACGTGTGGTGCGCGTCATTGCCGCTAGACGCTCGAGGAGTTGCATATCTTGCTCGTTTTTGAGCAATGCGCCGGCCATCATCGGGATCGACGTCGCGGCATGTGCGTCGATTTGCTCTGCCGTGGCGTCCTCGGCGATTAATAAGCGTAACCAGTCGAGAAACTCTGAGGTAGAGGGTTTCTTTTTTAGGCCCGGCGCATCGCGTAAAGCAAAAAAGGTATCGAGCGCGGCACGCAAGACATCAGCATGCAGATTCGCAAAATGGACGTTGACGATGCTGCGCAAGGTGTCGCGATCTGGAAAACGGATGTAATGAAAGAAACAGCGCCTTAGAAACGCATCAGGCAGATCTTTCTCATTGTTCGAGGTAATGATCACTAAAGGCCGGTGGCGAGCCTTGACCGTCGCGCGCGTCTCATAAACATGAAACTCCATTTGATCGAGTTCGCGCAACAAATCATTTGGAAACTCGATATCCGCCTTGTCGATTTCATCAATCAGCAATACAACGGGTTCGGGAGAATCGAACGCTTGCCAAAGCACGCCCTGCATAATGTAGTTGCGGATGTCTTTGACTTTTTCATCGCCAAGCTGAGAGTCCCGCAGGCGCGAGACCGCGTCATATTCATACAGACCTTGGTGCGCTTTAGTCGTGGATTTAATGTGCCACTGAAGTAGAGGGCGACCGAGGGCGCTTGCGACCTCTTCGGCCAACATGGTTTTGCCAGTCCCTGGCTCACCCTTGATGAGCAAGGGGCGCTGAAGGGTGAGGGCCGCGTTGACGGCCAGTTTTAGATCATCCGTGGCGACATAGCGCTCGGTGCCGTCAAAGCGTGAGGTTTGTGTTGTAGAAGGGTTCTGCGAGGTCATTATTTGCCAGAATGAAAGTGGTCGAGGTCAGCGGATGCGGATTTAAAGTCTAATTTTCTCAATTATCGTACAATCCTAACGTTTTGCGGCCGGGAGTCAATCCCGGGATTTTTCTCTGCCAGACCAAGAGTCGATTATGAAGTTTCCGAACAATTTGCATTCTCTGTTTGTTGGCGCGACAACGACGCGCACCTCGGTCGCCACATTGGCGCTCGTAGCTTCCTGTGCCGTGGCGGCCCCTGTGCTTGCCGCAGATCCCCCAAAAGGCGACATCGAAGCCGCCAAAGCCAAGGTTTCGATGTGTATCGGTTGCCACGGGATCCCCGGTTATCGCGCCAGTTTCCCTGAGGTCTACAGAGTCCCCAAGATCGCTGGCCAGAGTGACAAATACATTTTAGTAGCTCTGCGGGCTTATGCCTCTGGCGAGCGCACCCATCCAACGATGACGGCGATATCCAAGACCCTTTCGGATCAGGATATGGCTGATCTGGCCGCCTATTACGCAAACCTAAAATAATTGGGGGATCTTATGAAACACCTTTCGATCGCCCTCGCGGGTGCCCTTCTTCTTGGTTCAGCCAGCCTCAGCCACGCAGCAGATTTAGCAGCGGGTAAAGCGGTCTGGGACAAGCTTAACTGCGCCTCCTGTCATGGTGTTGATGCCGTCAAGTCTATCGATCCTTCCTACCCAATTTTGGCGGGCCAGTACGCTGATTTTCTGGTTCATGCCTTAAAGGCCTATCAGCGCGGTGCCTCCGGTGCCCCTGCCTCGGCCAACGTTCGCAAAAACGCCATCATGGGTGCGTTTGCAACCCAGCTTTCTCAGCAGGACATCAAAAATGTTTCTGCTTGGCTTGCTGCTCAGCCCGGTCCTCTAGCCGTCCGTCGCTAGCTCGGTCTAAATCTCAGGTGAAATACCCCAAGGGTCAGTCTTTACTGACCCTTTGCCTGATGAGCTCGATGTAGGCATCGCTGTCTAACGCGGTGCCAAGTCGCTGGGACTCCCACACGACTCGACCCAAGCATTCCATGATTTCATGTGCGGCATGATGCGTGTCGGTGCGCGAAGCCAGCCGATCAAACGCTTGTCGAATGCCTCTTGGATGATCGATTGAGAGTTGTTCGGCGATTGCCAAATGCATGGAGAGATGTAAAAAAGGATTCGTTTTCCCTTCTTCCACGTTGAATTCACGCGTCATCGAATCCGGCGCCACCAGCACCTCGTGGTACTCAGGGTGTTGTTCGATCCAGCCCAGAGCGATATCCTCTAGCGGGGAGAGGAATTGTTTTTCTGCGTGTTTATGCCAAGTTTCAATAAAAAACTGGCGAACCTGATCTCGTGAGGGATTGAACATAAATGGTGCCAACAACCTCTTTTAGGTCATAGAAAGTGTAACTTTTATCCCCACATTAGGGCATTCCCTGATGTGTTGAGCTCGGCACTGGTGCAGAATTAAATCATGCAGGTGAGGGGACAAAGCTCAAAAAAGGGCAGGCCAGCATTAACGGCATTATAAAAAGAAAGACGCACAACGGCTGGCACTGATGGTGTCGGCCGTTGTCGCCTCCGGCTCCGCAATCGGCTCTCTTGCTTTTAACACTTATGAGCGTCTCGCCAGATACAGGACAGACAACCCGATATTGGCGCAGAAATTTGTGCCTGATTAGTATTTTGCTTGCGATCTGGGCGATTGTCACTTTTCTCCCTGCTTACTTCGCCGAGTCTCTGAACGAGTTCATGATTTTTGGTTGGCCCTTTCCTTTTTGGGTTGCGGCATTTGGCGCGCCGACGGCATTTTTGTTGATTGTCGGTGCATATGCCTGGCGCATGGAGTCCGAGGACCAGCGGCGCAGAAGAGATCGCGAGCTCGAACGAAGCCGAAACAATGCCTAAGCACTCCTCTTTTGGCGCGCGACTCTTCAAGGGGTATGCCGCCTATACCGTTGGTTTTCTCGCACTGGTGTTTTTACTGGCGATGTTGGAGATCGCGGGTTTGGAGCGCCAATGGATTGGCTATGCCTTTCTGTTGTCAACAGTGGCCCTCTATGCAGGAATCGGCATTATGTGTCGCACCTCCGACCCCGTGGAATATTACGTGGCGGGACGTCGCGTCCCCGCTGTGTTCAATGGCATGGCAACCGCCGCAGACTGGATGTCAGTGGCTTCTTTTATTGGTATTGCCGGGACGCTTTATCTTTCGGGTTATAACGGGCTCGCTTATATTTTGGGCTGGACAGGGGGGTATGTTTTAGTCGCCCTTTTTTTGGCACCCTATTTACGAAAGTTTGGTGGTTACACCATTCCAGAGTTTTTAGGTGCGAGATTTGATGGCAATTTGCCCAGACTCGTCGGTGTCATCTGCGCGGTCTTGTGTTCTTTCATCTACCTCGTGGCTCAAATATACGGCGTTGGCATCATTACCACCCGAATGACAGGCATCTCGTTTGAACTCGGGATCTTTATCGGTCTGGGTGGCGTGTTGGTGTGCTCTTTTCTGGGGGGGGTGAGGGCCGTTACCTGGACGCAAGTGGGACAATACATCATTCTGGTGATCGCCTATCTCGTGCCGGTCATTTGGCTGGCGGTGAAACAAACAGGTGATCCCGTGCCGCAGTTGGCGGCAAGCTCGGTGCTCGCTCAAGTCGTCGAGCACGAGCGCATATTGAGTCGCGATGACGCCGAGTTGGAGGTTCGCAATATCTGGCAAAGTCGCGCCGACCTCATGCAGTCGAGGATCTCGAGGCTACCCGAATCATTGGAAGTTGAAAAACAACAACTGAGCGTGAAGCTGTTGCGCGCGCGCGCCAGCGATGCGCCCATGGCGGAAATACGCTCGATCGAGAGAGAGTTCGCGTCTTACCCAACTTCTGTCCAGACCGCAAGAACGGCATGGTCGAAGGCGCGCGACGATTTTGCTGCGCGTGCGGCACCTCCCATCCCTCACGCGGTGCCCTTTGCCACCAAGACCGAGGAATCACCCCAGGCCATTCGGAATAATTTTTTAGCCACGGTGTTGTGCCTGATGTTGGGCACAGCAGGCTTGCCTCACATTTTGATGCGCTCGTTGACAACGCCTTCTGTGGGGCATGCCAGGCAGTCTGTGTTCTGGTCATTATTATTTATTTTGCTGTTGTATCTGACGGCCCCTGCGCTGGCGATTTTGGTGAAGTTCGAGATTTATAACAATCTTGTGGGCATGCCGTTTGTTGATCTGCCTTCATGGGTGAGCGCGTGGTCCGCCGTAGATCGATCACTGATTAGTATCCTGGATCTCAATCAAGATGGTGTTGTGCAGTTGTCAGAGGTTCAGATTGGTGGCGATATTATTGTGTTGGCGGCACCCGAGATCGGGGGGTTGCCCTATGTCGTTTCAGGATTAGTCGCGGCGGGTGCATTGGCAGCCGCGCTGTCCACGGCGGATGGTTTGCTGTTGACGCTTTCTAACGCCCTATCCCACGATACGTTGTTGCGCGGTGTTTCTTCACGGATGGGTGGAGGGCGTCAGGTCATCTTGTCCAAGGTATTGTTGTTGGTTGTTGCTTTTACCGCAGCTTGGGCCGCGACGCGCACTCCCGCGGACATTTTGTTTTTGGTCGGAGCCGCGTTCTCTTTCGCCGCTGCGACATTTTTTCCGGTCCTTGTCATGGGAATCTTTTGGAAGCGCGCTAACCAATGGGGCGCGACCGCCGGCATGTTGAGTGGATTGTTCACCACCATTTTTTATATGGTGCAGACGCAACCTTGGTTACGAGAGTGGGTGTTGAGTGTGCCGCGCAGCATGCCGGTTGAATTATGGTGGGGAATACAACCGATTGCGGCAGGTGTGTTTGGCGCACCGATCGCCTTCGTAGTCATTATCGTGGTCTCTTTGCTGACGCCCAAACCTGATGCGCTGTCTCGACAGTTGGTGCAATATTTACGTGAACCCGATTAAGGTTTCAGTCGCAACAAAACGAGAAGCGCGCCGCGTCCACCATGTGCAGGGGGTGCCGAGACAAACGCACTGATCGCGGGCAGCTGAGTCAGCCACTGAGCCACCCGGCCCTTTAAGACAGATAGCCCATCTGTGGAGCCGTAGCCTTTGCCGTGCACGATACGCACGCACCGCGTGCCATGCGTCTGGCTCGCTTCAATAAATTGGGTCAGGGCCATTTTGGCTTCATCGCTGTTGTGACCATGTAAATCAAGATGCGCACCGACGGGCCAAAAGGCGCGCCGTAGTTGCCTCAGCACCTCGGGACCGATCCCTGGGGCAAGCCAAGATAGATCCGTGTCGGTATCGGTAAAAGGGGAGAAACCGTCTGACAAGGCCGCTTGCGCGGGGCTGCTTTCGCCCATCGCACGCTGCCTTCGCTGCGTCATCAGATCGACTGGCTGCGCTTGACTCGGTCGATGAGCGACGCGATCGTCGAACTTTAGAGGTGTAACAGCCTGGGTCGCACGCGCAAAGAGTTTGATTTCCTCGGCCGAGGTGACCGAGGGAGGCTGCACCGCGCTCAGTCTGCGCTGCTCTTGCAGCTTGGCTTGCTCGCGCGCTTGCAGGGCACGCTGCTGCTCAAGCGCCGTTTGATGTAGACGCTTGAGGTCAGCGAGCCCCGCTTTACTGTTCCGCATTCTCCAGCCAACGCTGAGCGTCCAGAGCAGCCATACAACCAGTGCCGGCGCTGGTGATTGCCTGGCGATATACGTGATCCTGGACATCGCCAGCCGCAAAGACACCGGGGACAGAGGTCATGGTCGCCAGACCCGCCAAACCGCTGCGCGTCACGATATAACCGTTGGTCATGTCGAGCTTGCCCTCAAAAATCGAGGTGTTGGGTTGGTGCCCAATCGCGATAAATACACCCGTTGCGGCAAGCTCTTCGGTTTTTCCTGACTCAGTTGCGCGCAGACGCACGCCTGTGACACCCGAGTCATCCCCGAGAACTTCGTCAAGTTCGCGGAAGGTGGCGAGCTTCATATTGCCCTGGGCGACCTTGTCCATCATTTTGTCGATCATAATGGGTTCGGCGCGGAACTTGTCGCGGCGGTGAACGACCGTGACGGTGCGACAGATATTGGATAAATACAGCGCTTCTTCGACGGCGGTATTTCCCCCGCCAACAACGATCACATCCTGATTTTTGTAGAAAAAGCCATCGCAGGTCGCGCAGCCCGAGACGCCGCGGCCCATGAAGGTCTGCTCAGAAGGCAAGCCTAGGTATTTGGCGGAGGCGCCGGTAGATATGATGAGCGCGTCGCAGGTATATTGAGCCCCGCCATCACCCGTCAGGCGAAAGGGGCGCGTGGACAAATCCACGCTCGCGATATGATCAAACACCATTTCAGTATTAAAACGCTCGGCATGCGCGGCAAAACGTTGCATCAGCTCCGGACCCTGAACTCCGTCGGCATCGGCAGGCCAGTTATCCACGTCGGTGGTGGTCATGAGTTGACCTCCCTGCGCAAGTCCGGTGATCATAACGGGGTTGAGGTTGGCGCGGGCAGCATAAACGGCGGCGGTGTAGCCTGCCGGTCCCGAACCCAGAATGAGAACTTTGGCATGTTTTGGTGTTGACATCAGATTTTCCCTCTAGATTGACCAGCAAATTATAATGGCGACTATGCCTAGACTTTCCCCAGCCACAACGCGGACTTCGCGAACGACCCGAAACACCCGAAACGGTCCTTCGGCCATGCAAACTCGAATACTCTCGATCCTCCGAGAGGCGCGCTGGATCGTGTTCGCCGGCTTGGCAGCCTGGTTGACGCTGATCCTGGCGACCTGGGATGGCAGCGATCCGGGTTGGTCGCATTCTTTTGGTCGCGATGCGGCGACGCTGCACAATCGCGGTGGCCTGATTGGCGCCTATATATCCGATATCTTGTTGTATTTATTTGGTTTTTCGGCTTGGTGGCTCGTTGTTTTGTTGCTACATCGGGTGCGCGCGGGTTATTTACGTCTCGCCAACCAGATCCGGACCCGAGGAGAGCCGGAAACTTTGGCTCGCGTTCGCTGGGAGCAGGGTATTGGCTTTGCCATGCTGCTGTTGGGTTCCGTTGGCCTCGAGGCCTATCGCCTGAGCTCCTGGGGCATGCAGTTACCCGGCCGTACCGACGACACAAGCGGTGCCGGTGGCGTGATTGGTCATGCTTGGTCTGAATTTCTGTCCTCGGCCGTTGGCTTTTCAGGCAGTACCCTGATCCTGCTGGCGTTGATTATTTTTGGTTGCAGCCTATTTTTTGGATTTTCCTGGCTCAATATCGCTGAAAAGACGGGGGGAGCGATTGAGTGGGTCTGGTTCAAGATCCAGGATGGACGGATGGCCAGACAAGATCGCCGCGCAGGTCAAGTTGCTCAGGCTGTCAGGCATGAGCAGGTCGAGTCCAAGTATGAAAAAATTGTCCACGATCAGCCTGTCCGCATTGAACCGGCCATCGTGACGGTGCAAAAGTCCGAGCGAGTCCAAAAAGAAAAGCAACAGTCGCTTTTCATCGAGCCGATGGTGGCGGGTGACTTGCCTGCGCTCAGTTTATTGGATCAACCAGGCGAGGCCTTCGAGACGGTTTCTGATGAAACGATCGAATACACCTCACGTCTGATCGAGAAAAAACTGGCTGATTTTGGTGTCGAAGTACAGGTTGTTGCTGCGCAGGCCGGACCCGTGATTACGCGCTATGAAATCGAACCTGCAACGGGTGTCAAAGGAAGTCAGATCGTCAATCTGGCCAAGGATTTGGCGCGCGCGCTCAGTTTGGTCAGTATTCGAGTCGTAGAAACGATTCCTGGCAAAAACCTCATGGGTTTCGAGCTTCCTAATCCGCGCCGCCAAATGGTCAAGCTCTCTGAAATTCTGGGCTCTCAGGTTTACCACTCGAGCGCTTCCGTGGTCACCATGGCGCTTGGCAAGGATATCGCCGGCAATCCCGTGGTCGCTGACCTCGCCAAAATGCCCCACTTGCTGGTGGCGGGTACCACGGGTTCGGGTAAGTCTGTTGGTATTAATGCGATGATTTTGTCGCTTCTGTACAAAGCAGATGCTTCTCAAACACGCTTGATCTTGATCGATCCTAAAATGCTTGAAATGAGCGTGTACGAAGGGATTCCTCATCTGTTGGCACCTGTGGTGACGGATATGCGTCAGGCTGCCAATGCGCTGAATTGGTGTGTGGGCGAGATGGAAAAACGCTACCGCTTGATGAGTAAACTGGGTGTGCGCAATCTCACGGGTTACAACAACAAGATTCGCGATGCGATCAAGCGCGAGGAACCGATTCCCAATCCTTTCTCCCTGACCCCCGACGCACCTGAGCCCCTCAAAGAGTTGCCGACGATTGTGGTGGTGATAGACGAGTTGGCTGATTTGATGATGGTGGTGGGCAAAAAGATCGAAGAGTTGATTGCGCGTTTAGCCCAAAAAGCGCGTGCTGCCGGGATTCATTTGATTCTCGCCACGCAGCGCCCCAGCGTGGATGTCATCACCGGTCTCATCAAGGCCAACATTCCAACGCGTATCGCTTTCCAGGTTTCCTCCAAGATCGACTCCCGCACCATTCTCGATCAGATGGGTGCCGAGGCCTTGTTGGGTCAGGGTGACATGCTCTATATGCCGCCCGGGACCGGATTGCCCGTGCGTGTGCATGGCGCTTTTGTGTCGGACGAAGAGGTTCATCGCGTCGTGGAATCACTCAAGTCGCAAGGTGAACCAGACTATATCGATGGCCTGCTCGATGGCGGCACCGAAGGCGAAACCGGCGATGGCCTGAGCAGTGTGACTGGAATGGCCAATGCCGAAGCTGATCCGATGTATGACCAAGCCGTCGAGGTCGTGCTCAAGCACCGACGCGCGTCAATTTCTTTGGTTCAGCGCCATTTGCGGATTGGTTACAACCGAGCCGCACGCTTGCTCGAGCAAATGGAAAACTCTGGTTTAGTCTCGACGATGCAGTCCAACGGGAACCGTGAAATTCTCGCCCCTAACGTATCACGCGAGGAATAATGCGGATGTTACTGATTGCTAAAATGCGGCTTTTTTTGACAGCCTGTGCCTGCGCGTTGATGGGTGCGGCTGTTTCCCTGCCTGTCTCGGCGGAAACGGCCCGCGAGCAACTTAGGTCTTTTGTGGCGCAGGTTCAGTCCGCCAGCGGCTCTTTTGCCCAATACACGGTGGGGCCCCAGGGCCAGACCAAACCGCCGCAGCAAGGTCAGTTTTTGTTCATGCGTCCAGGACGCTTCAAATGGGATGTGGTCAAGCCTTACGAACAGCAAATTGTCTCCAATGGGCGTGAAATTTTTCAGTTTGACCCCGATCTCAATCAGGTGACTGTGCGCAACGTGGATCAAGCGATTGGCGGCTCTCCGGCCGCTATTTTGTTTGGATCAGGCTCCCTGGAACAGTCTTTCGAAGTGACCGCGTTGCCGAACAAAGAGTCGCTGGTTTGGTTACGGGCCAAGCCCAGACTTCCTGATGCTGGATTTAATTACTTGGATTTGGGCTTCAAAGACGGCATTCCTCATCGCATCATTTTGCTCGACGCATTTGGACAAACCACCCATGTCGAGCTCTCGGCTTTAGTGCGCAATCCTGGTTTATCCACGAGTAATTTTGACTTTGTCGCCCCTAATGGGGCCGATGTTGTTCGGATGCAATGATGCATAGGCCAGCCAACCAAAAGATGTTGTTTTGCGATGGCTGACCTCTTTAAAGCCACACCAAGAGCGCCTTTAGCGGAGGCCTTGCGCCCACGTACGCTCGACGAGGTTGTTGGACAAAAACACCTGCTGGGGCCCGGCAAGCCCCTACGTGTGGCCTTCGAGTCCGGGCGGCCGCACTCAATGATTTTATGGGGGCCGCCGGGTGTAGGTAAAACAACCCTAGCCCGCCTGACCGCGCATGCTTTTGATTGCGCGTTCATCGCGATTTCCGCTGTGTTTGCGGGGGTCAAAGAAATACGCGCTGCGATGGACGAGGCGCAACTGAACTTGGATCAATATCATCGCCGGACCTTGCTGTTCGTCGATGAGATTCATCGTTTCAACAAAGCCCAGCAGGACGCGTTATTACCTTTTGTTGAGTCCGGTCTAGTGACTTTTATTGGCGCGACAACCGAAAACCCTTCTTTTGAAGTCAATGCGGCTTTACTGTCGCGCGCACAAGTCTATGTATTGCAGTCGCTCGACGAACCAGAGTTGCGCGAGTTGTTGGTACGGGCCCAGCAATCCGTTCTCAAAGATTTAATTGTTGAGGACGCGGCGATCAATACGCTCGTGGGTTATGCCGATGGCGATGCAAGACGCTTCTTGAGTCTTCTTGAGCAGGCGAGCGTCGCGGCTGAAAATGCGGGCTCGACGCGAGTGGATTCAACATTGGTTGAAAATGCGCTAAGCATGAGCGCGCGTCGCTTCGACAAGGGCGGCGATAATTTCTATGATCAAATTTCCGCGCTTCACAAGTCTGTGCGAGGCTCAAACCCTGATGCCGCGTTGTACTGGCTCACCCGCATGCTCGATGGCGGGGCGGACCCCAAGTACCTCGCCAGACGCATTGTGCGCATGGCCTGGGAGGATATTGGTCTGGCTGATCCGAGGGCGATGCAAATCGCCAATGATGCGGCGCAGACCTATGAGCGCCTGGGTTCACCCGAGGGTGAATTGGCCTTGGCGCAGGCGACCTTATATCTAGCAGTGGCAGCTAAAAGTAACGCGGGGTACAACGCCTACAATCAAGCTGTCGCTTTTATCAAACAAGGCTCTTCCTTGCCGGTACCCGTGCATTTACGTAATGCACCGACCAAGCTGATGAAAGAGCTTGGTCACGGACATGCCTACCGGTATGCGCATGATGAGCCTGAGGCGTATGCGGCGGGGGAGTCATATTTACCCGAAGGGATGTCCGAGCCCCAATGGTATCGACCTGTTCCACGAGGTTTAGAAATAAAGATTGCCGAAAAGCTCTCGCACTTGCGGGATATGGATCGACAAGCTCGCAAGAAACTCAAGGAGTAGTGCGATGGAATGGTTAGATGCGTTGACGCTTGCTCGGATTCAGTTTGCGTTCACGGTGAGCTTCCATATTATTTTTCCAGCCTTCACGATTGGTTTGGCGAGTTACATGGCGGTGCTCAACGGTTTGCATCTCTGGACAGGCAAAGAGGTTTACCTCACTCTCTTTAATTATTGGAAAAAAATCTTCGCGGTGGCCTTTGGCATGGGCGTGGTATCCGGCATTGTGATGAGCTATCAGTTCGGCTCTAACTGGAGCGTGTTTTCTGACAAAACCGGCCCGGTGCTCGGGCCGCTGATGGGCTACGAGGTGATGTCCGCGTTCTTCCTCGAAGCCGGATTTTTGGGTGTGATGTTGTTTGGTCGCGCGCGCGTCGGTCCCAAGCTGCATTTCTTTGCCACGGCGATGGTTGCCTTAGGCACGTTTATGTCGGCGTTCTGGATTTTGTCCGTCAACAGTTGGATGCAGACACCTGCTGGCTATGGCATCAACGAGGTGGGACAGTTTATTGTCGAAGACTGGTTCAAGGTGATCTTCAATCCATCATTTCCTTATCGTCTCGTGCATATGCTGCTGGCGGCCTACTTGACCACGGCTTTTGTAGTTGGCGGAGTGGCGGCCTTCCATTTGCTCAAAGAGCGTAAGCGCATGAGTCAGCCAGGTGCAGCGCCGTCGCCAGAGAGCCAAGCGGCGACGCGCGTGATGTTTTCGATGGCGATGTGGATGGCCGCCATCGTCGCACCGATCCAGATCATGGCCGGTGACGCACACGGACTCAATACTTTGGCGCATCAGCCCGCCAAAATCGCCGCGATCGAGGGTCATACTGAATCTCAGGGTAAGGCGCCGCTGATTTTGATTGGCATTCCCAATGCAAAAGAAGAGCGCATCGATTACGCCATTTCAGTTCCCTATCTGTCCAGTTTAATTTTGACCCACTCTTTGGACGGTGTGGTGCCTGGTATCAGGTCGACACCGGCCGCAGATCGGCCTCCGCTTGGTATTGTATTTTTCGCTTTCCGCTCGATGGTCGGGGTTGGAATGTTGATGCTATGTATTGGGCTTTGGAGTTTGTGGTTGCGGTATCGCGGGCGCCTCTACGACGCGCCGCTCATGCACCGCTGTGCTGTGTTCATGGGCCCTTCGGGATTTGTCGCGATTCTGTCTGGCTGGATTGTCACCGAAGTCGGTCGACAGCCCTTCACGGTTTACAACCTGTTGCGTACCGCAGATTCGCACTCTCCGATTGACGCGACGGCAATTGCTTTTTCGCTTGCTGCTTTTGTCGTCGTTTATTTTTCTTTATTTGGCGCAGGGGTTTATTACATTTTGCGTCAAATGAAGGCGCCGCCTGGCGAGGGCCATGGTGGAGCCGATCTTTCTGTCCATGAGCCAATCCGTGCTGCCGGACTTGTCCCGGGGCCAACTTTAGCCGCGAAAAGCTCCCAGGCAGGATTAACGGACGACACAGGAGCGCGCACATGACACTCGATTACGCTTTGATCTGGGCTGGATTGATCGCTTTCGCCGTGTTGGCCTACATTGTGTTGGATGGTTTTGATCTTGGGGTGGGAATTTTGTTTCCTTGGGCCAAGACAGAGCAAGAGCGTGACCTGATGATGAATTCAGTCGCACCCGTCTGGGATGGAAACGAAACGTGGCTGGTGCTGGGAGGGGGCGGTTTATTTGCGGTCTTTCCACTTGCTTACGCCATCATCATGCCTGCGTTGTATGCGCCGATCATTATTATGCTGCTTGCGCTGGTTTTTCGAGGTGTGGCGTTTGAGTTTCGCTGGAAAAGTCAGAACCGCAAATACATTTGGGACTGGGCCTTTGCGGGCGGTTCTTTTGTTGCGACGTTTGCGCAAGGGGTCGCTTTAGGTGCGCTGGTGCAAGGCATCCCGGTTGCCGGTCGTGCCTACGCGGGTGGATGGTGGGATTGGCTGTCTGCCTTTAGTTTGTTGACAGGTGTGGCATTGGTGGTGGGTTACGCCTTGCTGGGTTCGACGTGGTTAATGCTTAAAACTGACGGTCGGGTCGAGCAACTTGCCAGGCGCGCAGCCTTTGGACTGGGTATCGTGATGTTGGGTTTGATTGGGCTGGTCAGTTTAATCACCCCCTTCTTACACGAGCATTTTATGCAAAAGTGGTTTGCCTGGCCTGCTATGGTCTTTGTGGTGCCTATTCCTATGTTGGTGTTGGTGTGCGCCATCGCGTTGTTCCGCGGTATTCATCTCAACCGACCCTTGATGTCCTTTCTGGCGGTGGAGGGATTGTTTGTTTTGTCCTACATCGGGCTTGTGATCAGCTTTTTTCCCTACATCGTGCCTTCGTCTGTCACGCTTTGGCAAGCTGCTGCTCCGGACAATAGTCTAAAGTTTCTGCTGGTCGGGGCAGTGTTTCTGATTCCGATTATTTTGGCCTACACCGCCTATGCCTATTATGTTTTCCGTGGCAAAGTCGGTCCCACCCACGATTACCACTAGGATCATTCATGAAACGTTGGGGCTGGATGATATTGATTTGGTTATTGAGCGTGGGGGCGCTCTCTGTCGTAGCGTGGTTGCTGAGGCGGATACAATACGCAATTCATTAGTCCATTTCCCCAAAGATCATGCTTGACCCAGCGTTGTTACGTAAAGACCTCGAATCTGTCGTTCGTCGCTTAGCCAGTCGCGGCTTTGCTTTCCCGATGGACGCCTTCAATGGTCTCGAGGTCCGCCGCAAGTCGGTGCAGACTGAAACAGAAAATCTTCAAGCGCAGCGCAATGCACTCGCCAAACAAATTGGCGCGCTCAAATCGCGTGGCGAGGATGCTTCCGCCGTATTAGCCGAGTCCCAGGCGATACCGGTTCGCCTCAAGGCACTTGAACTTGATCTCTCGGATATCCAAGTCCAGCTTAATGACATGCTGATGTCGATCCCCAATCTGCCACATGAAAGCGTACCTGTGGGCGCGGACAGTGAGGGCAATGTCGAGGTGCGCCGCTGGGTGCCGAGCGCTGATCCCGCATCAGGCGACCCCAAAGCGCTTGATTTTGAGCCTCGTGACCACGTCACTCTGGGCGAGTCGATCGGTTTAGATTTCGATGTGGCCGCCAAGCTGTCCGGCGCACGCTTCAGTTTTATGCGCGGTCCGATGGCGCGGTTGCATCGTGCCCTTGCTCAGTTCATGCTGGATCTTCAGACTGAACAACACGGTTATACCGAGTGCTATACCCCTTATATCGTTAATGCGTCCACCCTAATGGGGACTGGACAGCTGCCAAAGTTCAAGAACGACATGTTCTGGGTGACACGGGGTGGTGATGAACCCACCCTCGACGAACAGGGTAATGCGGTAACAGGGGAGGAGCAATACCTCATTTCGACCTCTGAAATCACGCTCACCAGCATGGTACGCGACACGATTGTGCCTGCCGCCGAGTTGCCGATTCGGTTGACGGCCCATACACCGTGCTTTCGCTCGGAGGCAGGAAGTGGTGGTCGCGATACGCGCGGTTTGATTCGCCAACATCAGTTCGACAAAGTCGAAATGGTGCAGATCGTCGCAGCAAACACCTCCTATCAGGCGCTCGAAGATATGGCCGGTCATGCTGAAAAAGTGTTGCAACTGCTCGGTTTGCCTTACCGCGTTCTACTGTTATGCACGGGCGATATGGGTTTCGGTGCGACTAAAACGTATGATCTTGAGGTCTGGTTGCCTGCGCAAAACACGTGGCGCGAGATTTCTTCTGTCTCTAACTGCGAAACCTTCCAGGCACGTCGCATGCAGGCGCGTACCCGTGTGGATGGAGGAAAACCTGAATACGTGCATACACTCAACGGTTCGGGTTTAGCGGTTGGGCGAGCCCTGGTGGCTGTCCTTGAAAATTATCAACAAGCCGATGGCAGTATCGTGGTGCCCGAGGCCTTGCGTCCCTACATGGGCGGGTTGAGCTTGCTGAAAGCAGAAGCCCATTGATCCCGTCCGTTTTCTCTTTAGCTTTGATGAGGTTCGTGCGTCATGAAGTCCTGGCCTGTTAGCGTTACAAAAAAACTTGTTACTGTTGCGGCGTTGACGGTGTTTTCCATGCTTGCATCGGTCGGTGTGGTCTCTGCCACGCAGACCATGGGCGTGTATTTGCCGACCGTACAACAGCCTGCTCCCGCTTTCCCTTTTTTACAGGGTGCACTTAAAACCCAAGCGGATGGCGCCTGGGACTTTTATCAAAAGACGATCGGTCAGCCGCTGACCAATTTCGCTGCGGCGCAAATTGCGCCCAAGGTAGGTGGTACGGTTTTTTATCCTTTCTCGGGTCCGGATTTTGTCACCGTTGCCCATGCCTTTCCGAATGCAGATCGCTATGTGATGGTGGCAATACAAGCTGCGGGAGCGCCTGTCTCGCTTGCGACAATGTCCGCGCCGCGCTCGCAGGGTTTTCAGGCAAAGTTCATGCGCGAATGGATGAAATTCAGTCGATTGGCCTTTTTTCGTACAGATGATTTAAACGAAGATCAGCGAGATCAGTTTGCACCGATCGGCGTCACGACGATTCTTTCAACCTTTGCGCTTTATATGGGTTTCGATGTCATGGACATTTATCCCATTGTTTATGATGACAAAACAGGCGACTTCATTAAAAGCACAACAGGACAATGGAGATCCGTTCGCTTGGTGTTGAGCAAGGCGGGTAAGCCCGTCACTTTGGATTATGTGAGCTTGGACTTATCGGATTCGAGTCTGAGTAAAAATGAACCGATGCGCACTTGGCTCGCCCGCGAGGCTAAAAATCCTGTGCTGATCAAAGCCGCCTCCCACTTGTTACAGGAAAGCTATTTTTCCGTGATGCGCGATATTTTGGTGGCCAATGCCACCATGGTGGTTCAAGATGAAACGGGACTGAATTACACCTATTTGGCTCAGATAGGTCCTGTTGATTTATATGGTGGTTTCTTATATCCACACGAATTGTTCAATCGTAAAAAACAAGAGTCCTTAGGGAAAGCTTACCGCGAGTCGACTAACACCAAGCCCTTGCCCTTCGCATTCAGTTACAACAAAACGAACGAGCGAAACAACGTGCAGATCGTGCGTCGCCAAAATTAGTCAGCGCAAGCCCGCCTTGTGAGTTTATTTTTTTCGTGCAAAGGCTTGTTGACTAAATTTTAAAACGGCCTGATTAAAACTCTCTGCTTCGTCAACAAATAATGCGTGCCCAGCCTTGTCAAACATTTCGACGGTGATGAGGTCACGGGCACGTTTCTTTTGGAGCGCCTTGCCTTGCTCTTGGAGCCAGGGTCTGATGGCATAGAGCACGGGAACCTGTTGTTTTTGGAGGGTTTCACTCCAATAAGTGCGAGGGTAAGGTTGATTGAGCAACTGAATCGCGACATCCGGTGCGGCTTGAAGTGCCGAATCCAATACCGCTTGAGCCAGTACGGGTGGAGGTGGCTTGCGATAAATATCCTGGCTAAAGGTTCGCATGTATTGCTCGCGCTTCAGCGGGTCGTTCATCGTTTGAGCAAAATTAGAGCGACGTCCTGCTGGGGGTTTTCCTTCTCCCACAGAGTTATCGATCAAAATCAGTCCACGTAGCCCCTTGGGCTTATAGTTTGCAACGAAATCGAGAGACTCCAACACGCCTAGGGACCAACCCGCGAGGACAAAGTCTCGCACTTGAGCCGCTTTTAAAAACTCATCAATATCCTGAATTCGACGCTTGGGCGCATGTGAACGGGTCGTTACCTCCGAGAGCCCCTGAGATCTGGGGTCGAGCGCCAGCACGCGATATGACTTGGAAAGGGTTTCGAATTGCTTTTCAAAGACAGCGGCGGGCATCAGCCAGCCCGGAATCAGCACAAGTGTATGAGCCCCTCTACCGGCTTCGATATAGTGCAAACGAACGCCGTCGGAGGTGGTAAAGGTGTGGTGATGCACGGGTGCAGTTAAACCGAGAGCCGGCCAAAGGGCGGGCCAAAAGGCCAAAGACAGCATGCGAACGAGTCGCCTCAATCGATTCATGGGTAAACTCCAGCAACTCAGTCTGAAAACAATCACTCGCTGACATTATGATGGAAATCACAGGAAACACACGTCTCTATGGCATCGTGGCCGATCCCGTCTCTCAGGTCAAGACACCGCAGACCATGCGAAAGGTCTTCGAAAAAAGAGGCACAGACGGGGTCCTTGTCCCGATGCATGTCGCGCCTGAGGGCTTGCCTGCATTCGTACTGGCTTTGCGCGGGGTGTTGAATTTTGGCGGCATGATTGCGACGGTGCCTCACAAGACTGCGATGGCAGACCTGTGCGATGACATCACGCCTGCGGCGCGTTTAGTCGGGGCGGTCAATGTCGTGCGCCGTAATGCGGACGGCAGTCTGTCGGGTGATATCCTGGATGGAAAAGGGTTTGTGGGCGGTTTGCGCCAGCACGGTATCGAACCCTGCGGGATGCGTGTTTTTTTGAGTGGCGCAGGTGGCGCGGCCAAGGCGATCGGCTTTGCGCTAGCGGATGCAGGGGTTGCGTGTTTAGATCTTTACAACCGAACACCCGCTAAAGCACAAGATATCATCGCGCGGCTGCAAGCTGTTTATCCAAAGGTACCGATGTCAGTGGTCGGTACGAGTCCTGCGGGTTACGACTTGGTGATCAATGCCACATCGCTGGGGATGAAAGCTGGAGATCCATTGCCCTTGGATGCGAGCGGTTTAAACGCGCGGCAAATTGTTGCTGAAATCATTATGACGCCTGCGCTGACACCTCTATTGCTTGCCGCTCAGGCAAAAGGCTGCCAAATACAGTATGGTTTACCCATGCTGGAGTGTCAGATCGAATTGATGGCGGACTTTATGGGAGTCGCAAAGTAATGGAGCAGTTCGACTATGTGATTGTGGGAGGCGGAACGGCGGCCTGCGTGCTAGCTAATCGCTTGACGGCCAATGGGCGCTATACCGTGTTGATGCTGGAGGCAGGCGGTGAGCCCCAGAGCATGTGGATTAAGATTCCTGCGGGTTTTTCTAAGCTGCTCAACGATCCGATCTACAACTGGCGTTTTGAAACCGAGCCTGAGGAAAATACCCAAGGACGAAAAATTGCGATTCCTCGCGGCAAGGGGCTCGGCGGCTCGAGTTTGATCAATGGCATGATTTACGTTCACGGCCAGCCCGAGGACTACGATCATTGGGCAAAACTTGGGGCGACGGGATGGTCAGCGCAGGACGTCGCGCCTTATTTCAAAAAGATGGAAACCTATTTGCCAGGTGATGACGCACGCGGCAAGCAAGGGCCCATGCATATTCATCAGGTGAGTGAGCGTTATCCGCTTGCGCATGCGTTGTTGCAGGCGGCTGCTCAAGACGGTCAGCCTATGACGCAGGACTACAACGGTCAAACCCAAGAAGGTTTTGGATACTACCAAGTCGCGCAAAAAGACGGACAGCGCTGGAGTGTGGTGGAGGGCTATCTCGACCCCGTCCGACAGCGCAAAAATTTAACTGTACGTACCGGTGCGATGGTGACCAAGGTCAATGTGACCGACGGGGTGTGCACCGGCGTGACCTATCGGGATTCGACCGGGATGCACACGGTCAACGCAAAGCTTGAGGTGATTCTCGCTGCGGGTGCGGTACAAACACCACAGTTGCTCGAGCTGTCGGGCATTGGTGATCCGGCGTTGTTGCATCGTCTAGGCATACCGCTTGTGCACGCCGCGCCGCGTGTGGGTGAAAACTACATTGATCATTTTGCGACGCGGATGAATTGGCGCGTTAAAAATACACAAACATTGAATGAGCTCGCGCAGGGGTGGCGTTTAGGACTGGCTGCTCTTCAGTACTTTACGCAACGCAAAGGCTTGTTGACGTTGGGGACAGGCCTGGTGCACGGTTTTGTCAAAACAAAGCCGACGCTGGTCACGCCGGATGTGCAGTATTTCTTTATGCACGCAAGCTATGCCAATGCGGCAATCCGCAAGCTAGACAATGCTCCTGGCATGACAATCGGGGTCGCGGGCTTGCGTCCGACGTCGCAAGGCAGTATTCATAGCAAATCAAACGACCCTAATCAGGGACCCGCGATCCGTCCTAATTTTTTAGCGACAGAAGAAGATCGTCAAACCTTGATCGACGGGATGAAAATCGCGCGCCAGATCGTTGGAAAGCCGGCGTTAGCCAACTATATCGATTTCGAAATGAGTCCTGGGCCTGAGGTCCGGACAGACCAAGAGTGGCTGGATTTCGGGCGTGCCAATGGTCAAACCATCTATCATCCAATCGGCACGTGTCGCATGGGCTCAGATGATGAGGCTGTGGTCGATGTCAGGTTGCGCTTTAAAGGCTTGCGAGGTTTACGTGTTGTCGATGCCTCGGTCATGCCAGCGATGGTGTCGGGCAATACCCAATCGCCTGTGATGATGGTGGCCGAGCGGGGCGCGGACTTGATTCTTGAGGATGCCGCCCAGGCTTGATTCCGCTTGTATCAACCGATTAAGGTAAGGTCGTGTAGTGGGCCGCAAGCGCCATCAATGCGTTCAAGCTCGGATCTTGGCCGGTTTCTTCGGCGATGATTGCGCCGACTGCGGGCGCGATGGTGGCCGCGAGTCGGGCATCAAGAAAGAGTAGGCGCGAGCGCCTTGCCAAAACATCTTCGACGTTGCGGGCATATTCATACCGTACGGCAAATCTCACCATCCCGGCCGTGAGACCACCACCGAGCTCAAGCTCGGCGCCAGATAGGGTTTGCACAAAAGAGGCTTCGTCACCGTAGGCCGCTAGACCGGGGGCCTCGTGCATCGAGTGCTCGACGACTTGTCCAGTTTGTGCGCCAACCAACGGGAGACTTTCGGTCGAGCAGGGCGCTTTCGCGACAAGCAGCTTTGACTCAAAGCAATGCTTCAGTACGTCCTCTGCCATCGCTCGGTAGGTGGTCCATTTGCCACCGGTCACCGTGACGAGTTGACTGGGACTGATCAGTACAGTGTGTTCGCGACTGATTTTTTTTGTTTGACCCGAGGCATCGGTAGGCGGTTTAACCAGAGGACGAAGTCCGACCCAGATACTTTTGATATCCGCGCGCGTTGGGGGGCGTCGCAAGTACTTTCCTGCTTCGCGCAAAATAAATTCTAGCTCTTCATGAAAGGGCTCGGGCTCTTGGCTCAAGTCCTGCCGGGGCGTATCCGTTGTGCCGAGTATCACCTTGCCGAGCCAAGGTACTGCAAATAAGACGCGACCGTCGCTCGTATGCGGGACGATGAGCGCTTTGTCGCCTGGAAGGAATGCTTGATCAACGACAATATGCACCCCTTGACTTGGGGCGACGATCGCCTGACTGGCTTCACCACGCGCCTCGTCATCAAGCTGTCTCACTTGGTCGACCCAGACGCCCGTTGCGTTGACGACGCAGCTTGCCCGAATGGTGTAGGGCAGACCCGTTTCGATATCTTGGGCCAAAATCCCGTTGACGCGATTGTCCGCGTCATGCAATAGCTCAACGGCGCGACAATAATTCACGAGCGTGGCGCCCTGTTGCGCGGCCGTGCGAGCGAGTGCCAGCGCTAGGCGCGCATCATCAAACTGACCATCCCAATATTGAACCGAGCCTTTCAGCCCTTTGGTATTGAGATTGGGCAGGGCGGTTTGCGTGGCCTCGACACCATGAAAATGCGTGCGTCCTAGACTTCGACGTCCGGCCAGCAAGTCATAGAGAAGCAGGCCTGCGCCATAAAAAGGCATTTCCCAGAAGCGATAGCACGGCATCACAAACGAGAGCGCCCGTGCGAGGTGCGGTGCATTGTGTAACAGTGTCGCGCGTTCGTGCAGTGCTTCGTACACAAGAGAAATATTGCCCTGTGCGAGATAGCGCACGCCACCATGGACAAGTTTGGTCGAGCGCGAGGACGTGCCCTTGGCAAAGTCAGCCGCATCGATTAATACAACAGAAAAACCACGCGATGCGGCGTCTAATGCCAGTCCAAGACCTGTCGCGCCACCTCCGATGATCGCAAGATCATAAGGTGTCGCACGTTCGAGTCGAGACAGAATCTCTTTGCGGTCGGTTCTCTGAGGTGCAGCGTGCGTGTGCTGGGAAAAAGAATGAGTCGCTGTCATGGTGATAGTTTAGTCCTGCGACCAAGACTTGGCGCGTTCGATGGCTTGTCGCCAGCGTGCCCGTTTGACAGCGCTTTCGGTGTCAGACCATTGCGGCTCAAATCGCTGATCCTCTTGCCAGAGTGCTGAAATGGCATCGGTGCTTGACCAGAGACCGGCAGCTAAACCGCCAAGGTAGGCGGCCCCCAACGCTGTCGTTTCGACAATCTTTGGACGAATGACGGGTACCCCAAGAATATTGGCTTGCATTTGCAAAAGCAGGTTGTTTTTAGATGCGCCGCCATCGACCCTTAGCTCCGAGAGGTTGAGCCCGGCATCCTTTTGCATCGCCTCAAACACATCAGCGACTTGAAGTGCAATGGCCTCAAGTGCTGCGCGGGCAATATGCGCTTTTGTTGTGCCGCGTGTCATACCAATGAGTGTGCCGCGCGCATGACCGTCCCAGTGTGGCGCACCCAAACCTGTAAAGGCCGGGACCAGATAGGTATCACCGACATCCGGGACGCTGAGCGCCAGCGCTTCGACTTCGGCGGCGGTTTGGATGATATTGAGACCGTCGCGTAACCACTGAACGGTGGCCCCTCCCATAAATACCGAGGCCTCCAGGCAGTATGTTGTGTGCAGCCCGCCTGAGGGAGAAGAGGCGCGCTGCCACCCTACAGTGCTTAATAAGTGATGACGGCTTGCAACAGGCTCAGAACCCGTATTGAGCAGCATAAAGCATCCAGTGCCATAGGTATTTTTAGCCATGCCAGGTTTAAAACACCCTTGTCCAAACGTGGCGGCCTGTTGATCCCCGATCATCGCTGTAATCGGGATGGCGTGTCCGAGCACGGAAGGACTTGACTGTGCCAGTTGACCGGCACTTGGCACGATCGTTGGCAACACGGCGCGCGGAATGTTGAATAATGTCAGCAGCTCGTCGTCCCACTCCAAGGTGTGCAAATTAAACAAAAGCGTCCGAGACGCATTACTGACATCCGTGATGTGCGAGGCGCCTGCGGTCAGATTCCAGACGAGCCAGCTGTCAACCGTGCCAAAGGCAAGTTCGCCTCGTTCGGCCCGTGACCTAGCGCCGTCGATGTTGTCGAGTAACCAGGCTAATTTTGTGCCAGAAAAGTAAGCATCAAGCACTAGGCCTGTTTTGGTCTGGATCAATTCGGTGAGACCTTGCGCCCGCATCGTTGCGCACTGGTCTGCCGTACGTCTATCTTGCCAAACGATTGCCGGGCCAAGAGGTTGCCCCGTCTTGCGGTCCCACAGAAGAGTGGTTTCGCGCTGGTTGGTGATTGCAATGGCTGCGATGCTACTAGGGCTCGGACATCGTTGAATGAGTGTTTTGGCTACCTCAAGCTGTGAAGCCCAAATATCGCGCCCATTGTGCTCCACCCAGCCTGGCTGGGGAAAGTGCTGCGCGTACTCTTGTTGTGCGGAGTCAGCCATTGCGCCGTTGGCATCAAAAAGAATCGCTCGCGAGCTGGTGGTGCCTTGATCAAGTGCAAGAATGTAATGCATCATCATCAGGCTCCAGGTAAGTCAATCGGAAAACTTGAGGTCAAGCGGATCTATCAGCCCAAGCTCTGAAAATCCCTTGGCACGGAGCAAGCACGAATCGCATTGTTTGCAAGGCGCACCCTCTGGACTCGGGTCGTAGCAACTCGTCGTTTCCGCAAAATTCACCCCGAGTTCCATGCCGCGTCGAATGATGTCGGCTTTGGTCATTTTCACCAGTGGCGCACGAATCTTGAGACGTTGACGGCCTTCGACACCTGCTTTGGTGGCAAGGTTGCCAAGGTGTTCAAAGGCCTCAATGTATTCGGGACGACAGTCAGGATAGCCGCTGAAATCCATCGCGTTGACGCCCACAAAAATATCTTGGGCGCCAAGGACCTCGGCCCAGCCTAAGGCCAAACTCAAAAAGATCGTATTGCGAGCGGGCACATAAGTGATAGGAATGCCCGCACTGATATCATCGACAGAGTGTCCTTTTGGAACAGGAATGTCGGCGGTCAGTGCAGAGCCACCAAAACTACGCAGGTCTAAATCGAGAATGATATGTTTTGACACGTCACGGACTCGGGCGAATTCCGTTGCTTTTTCAAGCTCGACCGAATGACGCTGTCCGTAGCGAAAACTCAGGGCAAACACCTCGTAGCCCTCGTCCTGCGCGATCGCGAGTGCGGTGGTCGAATCCAGACCCCCGCTTAGTAAACACACTGCTTTTTTTGTCATCCTCTATCCCGATCTTACTTAGCGGTAGGCATGACAAACTCAGCACCTTTGCCGATGGTTTCGGGCCAGCGCTGCATGATGGATTTTTGCTTGGTGTAGAAACGCACGCCTTCTTCGCCGTAGGCATGCATGTCACCAAACAAACTCTTTTTCCAGCCACCAAAACCATGCCAAGCCATGGGCACAGGAATCGGCACGTTAATGCCGACCATACCGACCTGAATACGGCGACCAAACTCGCGTGCGACGTTGCCGTCACGGGTGTAGCAGGACACGCCATTGCCGAACTCGTGGGCATTGATGAGGTCTACCGCCTGAGCAAAATCCTTGACGCGTACGCAGCCGAGAACAGGTCCGAAAATCTCTTCTTTGTAGATGCGCATTTCTGGAGTGACATGATCAAACAGCGAGCCGCCTGTGAAAAAACCTTGCTCGTGACCAGGAACCTTGAGACCGCGACCGTCTACCACCAGTTTGGCGCCTTCTTTGACACCGATGTCGATATAACCCTCGATCCGCTCGAGTGCCTGGCGGGTCACAATCGGACCCATTTCAGCATCAAGCTCCAGACCATTTTTGATTTTGAGTTTTTTCGCGCGCTCGGCGAGAAGAGGGACAATCTTGTCTGCGACATCGCCCACAAGCACAGCGACAGAAATCGCCATGCAACGCTCGCCCGCAGAGCCGTAGGCTGCGCCAATCAGGCCGTCCACCGCTTGCTCGATATCCGCATCGGGCATCACGACCATGTGATTTTTAGCGCCACCCAAGGCTTGTACGCGTTTACCGAGGTCGGCGCCACGCTGATAGATGTATTGCGCAATCGGTGTCGAACCCACAAAGCTAATGGCTTTGACGTCGGGGTGCTCGAGCAAGCCGTCGACCGCGACTTTGTCGCCTTGGACGACGTTAAACACGCCATCGGGCAGGCCTGCTTTTTTAAACAACTCGGCCATGAAAATCGAAGCCGAGGGATCGCGTTCGCTGGGTTTGAGTACAAAACAGTTACCCGCTGCAATGGCGACAGGGAACATCCAGCATGGCACCATGCAAGGGAAGTTAAAGGGTGTAATGCCGGCCACAACGCCGAGTGGCTGGCGTAAGGTCCAGTTGTCGATGCCCGTCGACACCTGATCCGTGAAGTCACCTTTGAGTAATTGGGGCATGCCGCAAGCGAACTCGACGATGTCAATGCCGCGCATCACTTCACCCTGAGCGTCGGTAAAGACCTTGCCGTGCTCTTGCGTGATGATGGAGGCAAGCTCGTCCTTGTGGGCGTTGAGCAAGGCCAGAAAGTTGTTCATGATGCGCGCGCGGCGAATCGGGGGTGTGTCCGACCATTCCGGAAAAGCGGCTTTTGCGCTCGCAACAGCCGCATGGACGGTCTCCAGGCTTGCAAGTTCAACCTTGCGGGTGGCTTGGCCTGTCGCTGGATTAAAGACGTCCTGGCTCCGCGCACCGGGGTGCGTGACGGCTTTGCCGTGGATCCACTGGGAGACAACAGCGGGGATGGTGGGCATGGGAGGCTGCTTGGACATGCATGTTCCTTTAGCGTGAGCGATGAATCAATCCTCCATTGTAAGATGGCTAGGCACGGTCTGTGGCCGATATTGGTCGCTTTTCTTGATCTTGGTTAAACTTTCATTTTTCCTCGGAGTATTTTCCCCATTATGAGTCAGCCCCTGTCAGGTAAAGTTGCTTTGGTCACCGGAGCCGCGCGCGGCATTGGTCGTGCGTGTGCCCTTAAATTGGCCTCAGCCGGTTGTGACATTATTGCCAACTACTACAACAGCTCTGACGAAGCAGAGGCTGTCTGTGCCGAGGTCCGTGCGATGGGTCGGCGTGCGATTGCTGTTCAGGCGAGCGTGGGCGTACCGGACAGTGTCGCTGAAATGTTCGAGATCATCACAAAAGAGTTTGGTCACCTTGATATCGTGATCAGCAATGCTGCTTCGGGGGTGTTGAAGCCCGCGATGGATATGACGCTCAAGCATTTCCGCTGGTGTCTCGAGACCAATGCTTTCGCTGTGAATTTGCTGGCGCAGCACGCGGCTCCATTGATGAAAAATGGTGGTCGTATCGTGGCCATGTCCAGCTTGGGCGCGCAGCGGGCCATGCCCCATTACGGCTTTATTGGTGCCTCCAAGGCCGCACTCGAGTCGCTTGTGCGAACACTCGCCCAAGAGCTCGGTCCTCGAGGGATTCGCGTGAACACCGTTTCTGCAGGTGTGGTCGATACGGATGCGTTGAGCCACTTTCCCAACCGAGATCAGGTGTTGTCTGAGTTTGCCGCGCGCACGCCCGCAGGCCCGAGCCTCTTGCCTACCAATGTGGCGGATGCTGTTTACCTGCTGTGTTTACCTGAGGCGGCCTGGGTCAACGGTCATACACTGGTTGTCGACGGCGGTTTCGCCATTTCAGGTTAAAAATCATGACGTTTAAATCAGGCTTAGCGGGCAAGGTCGCCATTGTGACGGGTGGTTCACGTGGGATTGGCCGTGCCATCGTCGAAACGCTCGCGGGTGAGGGCGTCAATGTGACCTTTTTCTTCAAAGGCAACCAGGCTGCTGCGGACGAGGTGGTTGCGGCGGTCCTGGCCGCGGGAGGACAGGCGACCGCTTTGCAGGTCGATGTGAGCGACGCGGCTGCCTGCGCGGCTGCGGTAGAGACCGTCGCTGAGCGCTGCGAGCGCATTGATATCTTGGTCAATAATGCAGGGATTGTGCGGGACAACCTGATGGCCGCCATGGAGGACGAGGAAATCTCATCTGTGCTCAATACCAACGTTGGCGGGGTGTTTAACGTCACGCGTCCAGTCATTCCTTTCATGATGTCGCAGCGTGCGGGTCGAATTGTGAACCTTTCCTCCGTGGCAGGGGCCAAGGCCGGTCGCGGTCAAGCTAATTACGCCGCGAGCAAAGGCGCCGTCGATGCCTTGACGCGCGCAATGGCCGTCGAGTTGGCCCCCCGCAAGATCTTGGTCAATGCGGTCGCACCTGGCGTGATTGAGACAGAAATGTCCCAGCAGGTCCGCGATTTGGCTGAAGACGAGGTCAAGGGCAACATTCTGTTAAAACGCTATGGTGCGGCTCAAGATGTCGCGAATGCTGTAGCATTCTTAGTGTCAGACATGGCTGGCTACGTCACCGGACAGATTTTGTATGTGGATGGCGGCTTTAAAATGGGCTGAAACAGGGGATCTAGTTCCTGCTTCAGTCGTTTCACGAGGCGGGATTTCCCTATACTTGGGTTAAAATTACGCCCGCTGACACACTTACGGAGTAATTCATGGCTGAAGCAGTCATCTCTAAAGAAGAAATCATGGCGGTCTTTCCGACCGTTCAAAAAACGATGGCCGATGCATTGGGCTGTGATGAGGATGATATCAAACTGGATGTCTCCCTGATTGAGGGATTGGACGCTGAGTCGATCGACTTTCTCGATATGGTATTTCGTCTTGAACGCGCTTTTAAAATCAAAGTTCCACGCGGCAAAATCATCGAAGATGTACGCGGCGATATGCCTGTCACCGAGTTCGAAGAAAACGGCATCCTGACTGAAAAAGGTCTGGCGCGTTTACGCGAGTATTTGTCCGAAATCGACGCCTCGCGTTTTAAAACCCCCATGCGTGTCGACCACATCGCTCGTCTGTATACCCCTGAAACCTTCTGCAAGCTCGTGATCCGCGCTCAGCGTGAGTCACAAGCCGCTGGCTGAAATGGTTGAGTCGATGGCGCAGGCCTCCGAGGCCTCGCCAGATGATGGCTTACATCACTCGGGCCGTTTTGCTGCGTTCTCGTTTGTTGATCGCATTACTCTCATCGAAGGGACGACACGCGTGTGTGGTCTCTACACCATCCCGACGGGAGTCTCTCACTTTCCGGTCAGTCTAGTCGCAGAGGCGATTGGGCAGCTTGCTGCCTGGGTCGCGATGTCCGTGGTTGACTTTTCGCACCGTCCTGTCGCGGCTCTTGCTGGCGACACGCGCATGCACCGTTTGCCACGTGCGGGCGACACCTTAGAGTTGATCGTCGATATCGAGTCTTGCGATGCGGAGTCCATCCAATATCGTGGTCGCGCTTTGATTGCGGGACAATTAGTTCTAGAGTTGAGCGATACGCTGGGCTCAATGCTTGATATCGATGAGTTCGATGCTCCTGAGGCTTTACGCGCCGATTTTTCTCTGTTGACGACCACAGGTCGAGCACCCGGTGCTTTTAAGGGGGTGCCACCTCCCGTACTCGAGGATATTTCAGGCCAGGATCAGCAGCGATTCGAAGCCAGATTGCATGTGCCGGCACAGGCTGATTTTTTTCTCGATCATTTTCCGCGCCGCCCAGTTTTCCCCGCGACGTTGATGCTCGACGCGCAGCTTCAACTCGCACACCGACTAGCCGAAATACAAGCGGGTGGTCCCGTTCGCGTGCAGCGCATCACCCATGTTAAGGTCCGCGCATTTACCGCGCCCGGTGCAACGCTCGTGCTTTTTGCCGAGTGTGCCGAACCGAGTCAGACCGATGTAGAACCCATTTTGATTAAGGTCGGCGCTCAGGCTGAGGGCCGTACCATTGCAGGCGCCAAGATGTTTTTTGTGCCTGACACCGGAGAATCCGCATGACCGCACGACGTCGCGTAGCGATTACTGGCATTGGACTTGTCACACCAGCGGGTTTGGATGTTGCCTCAACTTGGGCGCGCATCAAAGCCGCCAAGGGCTGTGCGGGGCCTATCACTATTTTTGATGCTTCTGGTTTTTCTACACGGATTGCCGCTGAGGTCAAAGGTTTCGACGACTTGCCTCCGCTTGATGATCGCAAGCTACTTAAATACGCGAGCCGAGCGCACCGTTTTGCGATTGGAGCTGCGGATCAGGCCATGGCGGATGCAGGCATCCGCCCTACGCATCAGGATGCGACGCGTTGGGGATGTGTAGTCGGCGCAGGCATGATGACCGTGGCGCACGAAGAAATCGCCGCTATTCAGCGTGCTGCTGCGCCCCAAGGCGAATTTGAGCCCTCCGCAATCTTGTCAGAGCCAGTTGCCAATGATGTGATGGCCTTTAGTCGTAGTCTTTCTACCGCCGGTGTGTCGTTGTTGCTTCGCCGTTTCGGGATACGTGGTTATTCCTCAACGGTACACACTGCATGCGCTTCCGGAGGTCAAGCTATTGGTACGGCCTTGCGGCTGATCCGCCGAGGTGTCGCTGACCGGGTGCTGACCGGCGGCTTTGACTCCATGATTTCGCCGGTTGGTTTGTCCGGGTTTTGTTTGTTGTCAGCGGTCTCTCCAGACAACGACGCTCCGGAGCGTGCCAGCCGTCCCTTTGATCTGACCCGCAATGGTTTTGTGTTGGGCGAAGGCGCTGGCTTTCTCGTACTCGAAGAATGGAATAGCGCTGTTGAGCGTGGTGCCACGATTTATGCCGAGTTGGCGGGTGATGGCAATTCGCTTTCTTCCTACCGTATTACGGACTCTCATCCCTCGGGTGATGGTCCGATTCAGGCGATGCGCCGCGCCATTTACGATGCGGGTGCGACTGAAAATGATGTCGCTTATTTGAATGCGCATGGTACTTCTACACCGATGAATGATCGTAGCGAATGCGCGGCGGTTCATGCCGTTTTTGGTGAGCGCGCCATGCAAGTGGGCGTGAGTTCGACCAAGAGTGTGACGGGTCACCTCATCGCTGCAGCGGGTGCCGTCGAGGCGGGTTTTTGCGCGTTGGCGATTCGAGATGGCATGATGCCACCGAGCGCCAATCTCCGTGAGCTGGATCCCGATTGCGCTGTCGACATTGTGCGAGATGTACCGCGGCCTGCCCGCATTGGTATGGCGCTTTCTAATTCGCTCGGCTTTGGTGGCAGCAATAGTTGTCTTGCTTTTAGGCACCCCGAAGAAACCGCAGCATTGATCGCTGCAGGACGGTAATCGTTATGACCCGTATCGTTATCACTGGAAATAGTGCGATTTGTGGCGCGGGCCAAGACCCCACCAGCATCGTGGATGCCTTGCTTGAGGGTCACTCGGCCCTTGCGCCTATTGCGGCTTGGGATGCGCAGACTTGGGTGGGCAAGCTCGCGGCCGAAGTCAAAGATTACAACGGTGGCAAGCTGCTGGGTGATCGCAAATTGCTCAAATTAGTGCGGCGCTCAGATGTGTTTGGTATTTATGCGGGTACACAGGCGATTGAACAGGCGGGGTTGCCGGCTTGGCGTGAAACGCTAGGTGAGACGGCGGCAAATGAATACGCGGACCAGACAGGCTGCTATGTGGGGTCAGGGGGCGGTGCCTTTGAGGTTAATTACGACTTCTTCCCCTTGATGGCAGAGACTGGCGGGAGTTTGCCCAAGTTCGGTCAAGAACTCTCCAACATGGTCAATCCCATGTGGTTGTTGCGTTCTTTGCCTAATAACGTGCTGTGTCACGTGAGCATCCGCAATCAACTCAAAGGCCCCAACGGCTGCATCACCAATCACACGACCAGCGGCGTGCTTGCTGTAGTTGAGAGTGCCTGGGCGTTGCGCGAGGGCGATGCGCAACGCGTCGTTGCGATTGGACACGATGCGCCGATCGAGCCACAAACGCTCCTTTATCTGGATAAAGTCGGCCTGATCTCCAAGGATGTATTGCGCCCCTATGATGAGCGTCATGATGGTTGCTTATTAGGCGAAGGCGCTGCCTCGCTCGTTCTCGAAACAGAGGCATCCGCGCGCGAACGAGGTGCGACGGTATTGGGTGAATACCTTGGTGGTGGTGATGCCTCAGAGGGCGAAGGTATTTTTGATGTGCGCGAAGATGGTGATGGACTGAGTCGTGCCATCGAGTGCGCTTTAGCCGATGCGGGGCTCAAGCCTGCCGACATCGGGATGATCGTCGCGCATGCCAATGGTACGCAGGGCTCAGATCGCTCAGAGGCCGCTGCATTATTGCGCATCTTTGGGGCGGATATGCCTCCTGTCACTGGTTTCAAATGGTCGATTGGCCATTTGTTTGCCGCTTCGGGCGCCATCGATGTCGCCTTGGGGCTTGAAGCTTGTCGACGTAATGTCGTTCCAGGGATCGCAACACTCGACCAGCTTGCGCCGAGTTGCGCAGGCCTCAATGTCAGTAAACAAAATCGTCCTGCACGCAGTGATGTCGTCATGGTGCTTTGCCGAGGTTTTGCAGGAACGAATGCCGCAGTGTTGCTGCGTGCCGCTCGCTGACGTTGGGTGATGTGACACACACTCCTCTTCCGACTGCGTCAATGTTTGAAGGCAATCCCTTGCTGGACGGTTGTGCTGTCGATACGGTTGAGATCGCGCGTGTCGAGCGCATGGTTCAGGCGATGCCTGGCGAACTCGATAAGCTTTTTTCAAGGCGTGAAATTGAAGACGCGGGACAAGGTCCCGGTCGGGTGTCAAGCTTAGCTGCAAGATTTGCTGCAAAAGAAGCCTGCCTCAAACTATTCCCTCGCGAGACAGCGCTCAATACCATCACTGCGATGGATTTCTCGGTCGTCAAAGATGAGTATGGCGCGCCTCACATTGCGGTGACACCCGCGGCGGAAATCGTCTTGGGTTTGCATCTTGTAGAAAAAATTAAAATCTCGCTCACACATAGCGAGACGACCGCGACAGCCGTCGCTTTACGGATCCAGCGTTCAATCAAGCCTTCATGGGGTGGCCGTTTCATTTTTAAATGGCTTCCTTACCGACGCAAGGTCATTTTAGAAAATCTAAACCGCGTGTACGGTGCCACCGTCGATGCTGCGCACATCACCCTGCTGGCGCAAGCGCATTACGGACATTTACTCTCTTTACTCAAAGAATTGATTCAGTTTCGGTTTCTATCCGAAGCACGCAAAAAATCAATCGTTCGCGTCGAAGGCGTGGGCGGCATGATCGAGGCGTTTGAGGCTGGTAAGGGCATCGTCATCCTGACGGGACACTTTGGTAATTTCGAAGTCTCGACTGTCGCGGGCATTGAGCATTTTCCGCAAGTCAAAGGCCGTATCCATTTTTTACGGCGACCGATTAAGCCAAAGTGGTTGAGCGATCTTCTGACGCGACGCTTTAATCAGGCAGGTTTCGGGGTGGTCGGTCGACGCGGTTCACTGGAGGAAATTGTGAACACAATCGAATCGGGCGATGCGATTGTGTTTCCTTTTGATCAATATGCGCGCCGTCCAGAGGGTATCGAAGTGGAGTTTTTCGGGCAGGCAGCGGGCACTTACAAGAGCATGGCCGTGATTGCCTTGTCAACGGGCGCGCCAGTGATTCCTGCCGCGTCATGGCGAGAGCCTGATGGCACGCATGTTTTGAAATTTTTTCCTGCGCTTGAGCCAATACTCGATGAGGATGTAGGCCAGGAAATCATCAAGAACACTCGAGCGTATAACCAGGCGCTCGAGCGTTCAATCGTTCTGCACCCTGAGCAATGGTGGTGGGTGCATCGTCGTTGGAAAAATCAAAAGCCACGAAAAAAATAACGTAGGCTTTACTGACCTTGTTCGTGCTTGTTGTAGACGTAACCACCCAAAACGCCGACCGCCGCACCGCCAATCGCGCCCCAAATCGGGTTTCCATGAGCCAGCGCAGTGATGCCCGCACCCGCTGCGGCGCCGATGGCACCACCAGAGAGCTCACGTTGTTGGGCGGTCGTCAAGCCAGAACAGCCTGTTAAGGTCAGGACTGCAACCAAGGGAAGGGCGAGTAATGTTTTTTTCATCAGATAACTCCTATGTTGCTGAATTCAAATGAGATTGTGCCTAATGGCCTGAAAATTAACCCTTCTTGCAGGGCCAGGTTTCAGCCAAGTAGCGCAGAATCGTATCGGCTGCCGACATTTGATTGAATTTAGGATTGGCTGCGGACCACTTTGCAAAACCGTTGATATAGTCCTGTCGCGTGTTTTTGGACTGAGCCGTACAGATGAAAGCAGGCGCTTTCTTTGGATGGCGGGTAATCAAATATGTTTCGAACACCCCTTGCCCAAAGCCATGACAAAAACTTTGTGCGGAAACATCGTTTGTTTTGCTGCACATGGCGACAAAATCTTGGGTGGTGGTCGATGCGCGGGGAACTTGAGCGACGGCCGGAGCGGTCGCACCGAACAATGCGACACAAGCGCCTGCTAAAGCAAAGGTTAATTTCATTAAGTTCTCCATAGGTTCGTTGGCGATGGGTGTTGCCGACAAATTAGACGATAAAAAAAGCGTCGAAGCGTTACACTGAGAGTGTACATTTTAGAAAGATTAACAAATTCGAGGGTAAAAGCCGTATTGGCCTCAATAGTGGCTTTAGGTTTAGTCGCGTGCGCGCCGACTGGCCCCAGCGCACCGATGGAAATTCGCTCTGGCGTGGTTGAGCAGATCAACGCCACTCAAATAAAAAGCAATCATGAAACCGGTGTTGGTGCTGTGGTGGGTGGCTTGGGCGGTCTAGGCATTGGTGCCTTGATAGGTGCAGGCACAGGCAAGGCGGTCGCGATGGTTTTAGGTGCAATTGGCGGTGCCGTTGCAGGTAATGAAATTCAAAAGCACTATGACCAGCCTGTCGCGGGACAGCAGATTTTTGTCCGTACAAGCGGCGGTGTTTTGGTCAGTGTGACACAACCCGCGAGTAACCTGCGTGTGGGTCAAAAGGTTTACATCGAAGGCGCAGGCACCGATGCGCGCGTCATCGGACAATAATGTTTCTGCAATAAAATAAGACGCTGCCACATATTGATGTTGCAGCGTCTTTTACGTCCCGATCGCTTGGAACGTTAATGCTTTAAGCTGAAATCAAGCTTTTTTGATCCAGGCATTGCACCAGCCAGGGCCGGCGACCAATTTATTTGGGAAAATTGAACAGGTGCCTGCGTTGGCAGATTTGCTGGCATAGAGTTGGCAGTTTGTACAGACTTGGCCGTCCGCGTATTTAGACCATTTGGCCTTGTCAACTGTTTTAGCGTCCGCTTTGTAGCCCAGTGCCACTGCGGTGGGTTCGCCTTCACCCAGCATGGCTTGGGCTTGGGCCTGGGTGGTCAGTGAAAGCGAGGCTAAACCGGCGGTCGAATAAATAATAAATTGGCGGCGTGATGTTTGCATGTCCGTTTCCTGTATGAGGTTGCATCCCATCGATGCAATCACTATTTTATCTTGCATTAAGACTGATGAAACAGAAATAGTCGTGTTTCATTAAGGGATCGCTTGAACCCTTGCTTGACCACGCGGGCAGTGTTCCTTACATTGTCGGAATAGCCTTGACCCTTGGCACTACTACTAAAGAGCCCATTTGATGATTCATATTACTGAAACGATTGACCAACTGAACCAACGTTTAGCCCGTGGTGAAACGACGCGGGAGGCGCTTGTCGCTGGCGCCTTGGAAAAAGCGTCACAACCAGCGGCTAAGAGCGTCTTTACAGTAATGTATCCCGAGGCGGCGCTCGCCGTTGCGCGTGCTGCTGATGCGGCGCACAAAGCCGGGATCGCGCAGCCCGCTCTGGCCGGGTTACCTGTATCTATCAAAGACTTGTACGGCGTTGCGGGTGAAACCACAATGGCAGGCTCTGTCGTGTGCAAGGGCGAGCCCGCTCAGACGCAGGACGCTCCCGTCGTGGCAAGGTTGCGTGCGGCCGGTTCGGCGATTGTGGGTAAAACAAATATGACTGAGTTTGCCTTTTCAGGCATCGGCATCAATCCCCACTACGGCACGCCCGTCAATCCTACGGATCAAGCCATTGCGCGCGTGCCAGGGGGATCTTCGTCGGGCGCCGGCGTTTCGGTGGCGTTGGGGCTCTCTGTTGCTGGCCTAGGCTCTGATACCGGCGGCTCGATTCGGATTCCTGCGGCCTTGTGTGGGATTGTTGGTTTTAAAAGCACACAGAAGCGTGTGCCACTTGAGGGTGCGCTTGAGCTTTCCCGCGCCCTTGATACGGCCTGCGCTATGACGCGTAGTGTGCAGGATTGCATCACGGTTGATGCAGTTCTTTCAGGCGCGATGTTACCTGTGCGTCGCCGACCCATCGCCGGGATGCGTTTGGCCGTGCCACAAACGCTGGTGCTCGATGGTTTGGACAATACGGTGGCGCAGGCCTTTGACCGTTCTTTGTCGATTTTGTCAGAAGCCGGGGCGCAGATTATTGAGATTCCGATGACAGAGTTCGGGGATATCCCCAAGGTCAATGCACCTGGCGGTCTCTCTCCCATTGAGGCCTATGCCGTTCATCATGAGCGTTTGGCCCGAGCACAAGCCCAGTTTGACCAGCGCGTGGCCGCGCGCGTGATGATGGGAGCTGCGATCAGCGCTCAACAATATATCGCCATCCTCGACAAACGTCGTGCCTGGATCGCCAGTGTCGAGCGCGCCATTGAGGGGTATGACGCCCTCCTATGCCCGACAGTCCCGACGGTCGCGCCTGAGCTTGAAAAACTGATCGCTTCCGATGAGGCATTCTTTAAGGCCAATGGTCAGATGTTGCGCAATACCTTCACGATCAATCTGCTTGATGGCTGCTCTTACAGTTTGCCCTGTCATCGCGAGGGTGAGCTGGCGGTGGGCCTGATGTTGTCCTCTGTACATGGGGACGATGCGCGTTTGTCTGCGGTCGCGTTGGCGGTCGAAGACGCCTTGCGAGCGCACCGATGAAAGTTCCTCAGCGGCTCAAGCCTCTCGTCGAAGAGGGGCTGGTGGATGAGGTCCTGAGCCAGTTGATGAGCGGCAAAGAAGCGACCGTGTATGTCGTGCGCAGCGGCGACTCCATTCGTTGCGCCAAGGTCTACAAAGATGCCAAACAGCGCAGCTTTAAAAATGCCGTGTCTTATACCGAGGGTCGTAAAGTTAAAAATAGTCGTCAGGCGCGTGCCATGGAGAAGGGCACCCGCTATGGACGGCAGATGCAAGAAGAACTCTGGCAAAACGCTGAAGTGGACGCCTTGTTCCGCCTTGCGAATGCGGGTGTGCGCGTCCCACAACCTTTTATTTGCACGGATGGTGTGTTGCTCATGGAGCTTGTGACCGACGCAGAGGGTGATGTTGCCCCTAGGCTCAATGATGTCGAGCTCACGCCAGAGCGTGCGCGTGAGTGCCATGCGTATCTGATTAATCAGGTCGTTCGGATGTTGTGCGCGGGCATCATCCATGGCGACTTATCCGAATACAACATTTTGATGGCCACCGACGGCCCTGTGATTATCGATCTGCCTCAAGCGGTGGATGCGGCGGGTAATAATGAGGCGCGACCCATGTTGTTGCGCGATGTTCAAAACCTCGCGGTTTATTTCGGGCAGTTTGCGCCTGAGTTGTTGACAACCGATTTTGGTAAAGAAATCTGGAAGCTGTTCGAGGCGGGGGCGTTGACGCCTGAGTATGCGCTGACGGGACATTTTGAAGCCGATACGACGCCCGTCGACATGGATGGGTTGATGCACGAAATCGAAGAAACCCGGCGCGAGCAAGAGGCTTTGCTCAGACGCTTGCAGGAGCGCCAAGACTAATCTCAGTCGCTCTCGTGGGCGCCGTCAGTGCAGTTCCTCAGCGTGGCTATAATAAATCACCCTCTCTTCAACCCTTTGACACCTTCCATGACAGCGAACACATCTCTGGTTTTCAAAGCGACCCGCTCCTCACATCCCCGCTCGGTTGCCGAGCGTGAGGAGATTCTGGCGAATCCTGGCTTTGGTAAATACTTTACGGATCACATGGTCTCGATTGACTGGACTGTCGAGGATGGATGGTATGACCCGCAGGTCAAGCCCTATGGCCCATTGACGTTGGATCCCGCCGCATCTGTACTTCATTATGCGCAAGAGATTTTCGAGGGTATGAAGGCCTATCGCCATGCAGATGGCTCCGTGTGGACTTTCCGTCCTGAGGTGAATGCAGCTCGGATGCAGCGTTCCGCGTATCGACTTGCTTTGCCAGAGCTTCCCACCGACTTGTTTCTCGAGTCGATCAAGCAAATCGTCGCGATGGATCATGCCTGGGTGCCGTCTGCACCCGATATGAGTATGTATTTGCGTCCCTTCATGATCGCAAACGAAAACTTTCTCGGTGTTCGCGCAGCGCAGAAAGCGGCTTATTTCGTGATTGCGAGCCCAGTAGGTCCATATTTTGCCAAAGGCGTTGCGCCGGTGTCGATCTGGCTGGTCGAGGATTATTCTCGTGCGGCACATGGTGGCACGGGAGCGGCCAAGTGTGGCGGTAACTACTCCGCCTCTTTGTTGCCACAAAAAGAAGCCTATGAAAATGGCTGCTCGCAAGTGTTGTTTTTGGATTCCCAGGAAGGCAAATACCTCGAAGAGCTCGGTGGCATGAACGTGTTTTTGGTAAAAAAGGACGGTACTCTGGTGACTCCCGACTTGACGGGCAGCATCTTGGAGGGCGTCACGCGCGCCAGCATTATCCAGCTTGCCAAAGACCGAGGACACAAGGTCGAGGAGCGCAAGATTTCGATCGATGAATGGCGTCAGGGTATGGCGTCTGGTGATTACGTTGAGGCGTTTGCCTGTGGCACGGCCGCGGTGGTGGCGCCGATTGCCGCCCTGAAAGGGCGTGGCTTTGTTGCGGGTGATGAGTCTGCACCCGCCGGTCAGTTGACGATGTCATTGCGTCAAGAGCTCACCGATATTCAGTACGGACGTCAGCCTGATCGCCACGGTTGGCTCAAGAGGTTGGTGTAGGCGCGTGGACTTTTTAAAGTCCTCTCGTATCTTGAATGTTCTAGCTGTTTTGCTCGGGGGCGCTCTATTTATTTGGCCAGCGCTCTGGAATGGCTATCCATTGCTCTACAGCGACACTCACGTCTTTATTAACCAGCCCACGGCAGGGTTCTTCAACTGGGATAAGCCGTTTATTTATGGCCCCTGGATGCTGCCATTCCATGCTTGGCAATCGCTTTGGGGCGTGGTGCTTGTCCAAGGTTTGTTGATCTCCCAACTGGTTTGGTTGACGCAACAAGTCTTCGGTGACGCGAGCCCTTGGCGCCACCTGCTGGTATGCGTCTGCTTGTCTGCCCTGACAGGCGCGTCCTGGTTCGTTTCACTGCTGATGCCGGATATTTTCTCCGGCATGGTGGTGCTCAGCATCTTTATCTTGGGATTTTCCAAACAACTCAGCAAGACCATGACGTTCTGGATCAGCCTGCTCGGCGCGCTGGCAATTGCCGTACATTTATCACATCTCGTGATCGCAGTTGCCTGTTTGCTTGTTGTTTTAGTGTTTAGGTTGCGACGTGTTCATCTCGCATTGTTACCCCTGGTGATTGCGTTGATCTCGCTTGTAGGTACTAACATGGTTGCCTTTAACAAAGTGGCTGTGTCGCCTTTCGGTTCGGTGTTCATGTTGGCACGGATGTCCGCGGACGGGAATGTCAAAAGCGTATTGGAAAAATATTGCCCTGAAAAAAAATGGAACTTGTGCGCGTGGAAAGATCGTCTGGCCAAAGACAGCGATGTGTTCATGTGGGACTCAACGGGTCCGGTATGGAGTCATCCCGGTGGACCGATGGGACTTGCACCCGAAGCCTCTGAAATCATTGCTCTGACGATACGCACCCGACCGCTGCCGCTGCTGTGGTCAGCGATTCAGAATACTGCGACGCAGCTCTCAATGGTCAAGCTTGGCGATACCATTCACTCGGACTGGCTAGACATCACGGTTTTAAAAAGTGTTGAAAAATTTTTCCCGGCTGCCGAGCTTGAGCGATATAAAAATGCCCATCAAGTTCAAGGAACGATGCTCGAGCGGGTATCGTTTGTCAGTATGGTGGGTACCTATACTGTGTTGGTGGGTTTCTTGCTTAGTCTCTACATATTTTTTCGAGCTCTACGGGCTCGCAACTGGACCGTGCTCGGATTCATTTTGTTGATTTGGATGGGTGTGTTGGCCAATGCCTTTGCGACGGGTGCCTTATCCAAGCCACACTACCGCTACCAGACGCGTATCGCATGGCTGTTGGTATTGCCGCCTCTCGTATTGATTCTTAGAGATAAAAAGAGCCCTTCCGGAAATCGAAGTCGCGCTCTTAAGGCACGTCCTTAACTGACACTTGCGTTCATGCTAGCGCTCTTGCATGAGAAAAGCGGTGTCTTGTTGCCGACGCAGTTTCAAAAGCTCAGAGGCATCTTCGACGCTGACGTCGCCAAAGCAAATAGTTTGCCCCGGTGCGATATCTCTTAACAGCGTGCGATTCGCGATTAAGTAAAAAGGCGCTGGCGTGTTGTCCGAGAGAGGAGCTGCGCGCATCAGCTCAGCCTGAGCGCCGTCGATCAGGTGATGATGACCGCCCATGGCGAGCGTGGCGCCCGCGCGCAAAGGTTTGGTCGCGCGTGCAATCAAATCCAAAACAGGCTGGGGGTGTTGTGCGCCGCTTGACTCACCCAGCGCGACGGCGTCGAGAACGCTGGTGGCGGCTTCCAAACCAAGTAAGTGTCGGGGAATATAGACCATTGCTCGATGTCCGTCGGTGCTCAAGATATGGCCTTTGCCTTTGAGCAGCGCCCAAGACTCCTCATGTTCGCAGCGAATCACGACAAAGACGCCGCCGGCGAAGCTCAACTCGTCAGGTTTTCTCAGGCAATGGAAAACGTCCAGTACACCTGTTTGGTTAAAGATGCCACCTTCGGCCTGCAAGGAAAAAAATGTCGGCACCTCATGCACGCGCAAAATGGGCGCATGCAAGGTGGGTGTGTCCGCATGCATGCCCGTCGAGTTTGCAACAACGAGGAGCTCGCATAAGTCAGGCACCGCGCGTTGCGGGAGCGCAGCACACGCTTGGGCGCGGGCATGGACCACGCTCAGTGGCTTGGCGACATGGCTCGTCTCCCAGAGCTTCCCGAAACCCGGGACATTGATTTCCAAGCCGTTGCTAAAAATTGTTTCGCGTTGGCTGTCGTAAACAAAATCGTACTCGCTGGATTTGCCAGCGGACAAGATTTCAAAGCCAAGTGTTTCCGCCCAGGTGATCAAACCGATGAGCAAGGCTGGTTGATCGCCATCCACGGGCGTGACAATCTTGCCTTTGAGTTGCGCCTGTCTCGCAAGTTCAGGACCGACCACACTGTCGACTTCCTTGGAGGCCAGTGCGACATGCTTACTAGCTTCGATGGCCAGACGGCAATGTGTTGCGCCCGCTTCAGGGTGACCGGTCGCCTCGGCCACTAAATCAAAGGGGAGTTGCAAGACGATTTGTAGATCTGCGCAAGCAAGATACTTGCCTTGATTCCAGGCAGACAGAGCTTCTTTTTGAGTGTTGCAAACGGCGATATTCATCTCGTCGATGCCGATCGATTTCAAGGCTTCTACCGCAATATCCGCCGAGGTATCGACTGCGATACGAGCATTGAGCAGCGGCACGCGCAGACCTTGCGCCAGAAAACTACGCCCGAATCCGCCACTTCCCACCACGCAAGTTTCAACGGGTTTTTTAATATGGGCGTAGCGTTGGTGATAGTTCATGTGCGTTTGTCTCTTGAATTTTTAATTGAGGGCACCTAGACTGTTGTCTGAGCGACTTTGGCGAGTATATTAGTTGTCAACACAGGCGTCACTTTCCTAGGTTTTCTCAACATCACGTCAGGATACCCATATGTCTCGACAGCAGGCAATCGAAGCCATCAATCAACATTTCGAATCTGGTGCCTTTATGCAGGATCTGGCAAGGCGCGTGGCAATCAAGACAGAAAGCCAGGTACCGGAGTCTCACCCCTTTTTGCGCAGCTATCTGACCAATGAGATCGCGCCTGTGCTCGATACGATGGGTTACAACATCCAAATTTTGGAAAATCCCTCTGGCATCGCTGCGCCCTTCTTAGTGGCGCGCCGTATCGAGGATCCAAGCCTGCCGACCGTATTGACGTATGGTCATGGTGATGTCATTCGAGGTCTCGAGGGGCAGTGGCAAGAGGGTCGTAACCCTTGGCAGTTGACGCAAGTCGGCGAACGCTATTATGGACGCGGCACTGCGGACAATAAGGGGCAGCACTCCATCAATATCGCCGCTCTTCGGGCCGTGCTTGAGACCCGTGGCAAGCTTGGATTTAACTCGACCATCATGATTGATACCGGAGAGGAAATTGGCTCTCCTGGCTTACATGAATTTGCGAGACAACATCGTGAGCTTCTTAAAGCAGATGTGTTGATCGGCTCCGATGGCCCGCGGTTGGCTCCTACGATGCCAACGATTTTCATGGGGACACGCGGCGCGCTGAATTTTGATCTTGTCGTTAAGTTCCGAGAGGGTGGGCATCACTCCGGTAACTGGGGTGGTTTATTGGCGAATCCCGCCGTGGTGCTTTGTCACGCGATTGCTGCCATCATCGATGCAAAGGGTCACGTCAATGCTTCTGAGTTGATGCCTGATGCGATGCCTGCGTCGGTTAAACGCGCGCTCGCGGATGTTGTGGTCGATCCGGGGCCGGACGGTCCAGAAATCAATGATTGGTGGGGCGCCCGAGGCTTGACCCAAGCTGAGAAAGTGTTTGGTTGGAATACTTTCGAAGTACTTGCGATGGTGTCTGGAAACCCAGAGCGACCCGTCAATGCAGTCCCCCCACGCGCCAAAGCGCATTGCCAAATTCGCTTCACGGTGGATAAGGATCCCGATTCCTTTTTACCTGCCCTGCAAAAGTTTCTGGATGAGAAAGGTTTCTCGGCTGTCAAAGTTGTGGGGCCCAGCCATGATGTGATGAATGCCACGCGGATCGATCCAGATCATCCTGCTGTGCAGTGGGCCGTACGATCCATCACGCAAACGATGGGCCGCAAGCCCGCCGTGCTCCCTAATTTGGGAGGTTCCTTGCCCAATGATGTCTTTACCGACATTATTGGTGTGCCGACCATTTGGGTACCGCACTCTTATGCGAGTTGCTCGCAGCATGCACCTAATGAGCACGTTCTGGACTTCATCATCCAGGAAGGCTTGCAAATCATGACCGGTATTTTCTGGGATATGGGCGAAGCGCCACCCCCACGTGCCTGAGCCAGCGCGGGTTAATTGTTCTAACTATGATCTATATCAATAAAAACAATTAGGTTTTTATTTCGAATAGCTTTAATCTAAATGTTCAGCAGATAGATTAAGGAGCTAAAAAATGTCGAACCAAGGCCAATGTCCCGTGATACACGGCGCCAACACCACTGAAAGCCAGTCCACCATGGCATGGTGGCCCAACGCGTTGAAATTGGAAATCTTGCACCAGCATGACACCAAGACCAATCCGCTCAAAGGTTTCAATTATCGTGAGGCTGTTAAAAAGCTTGACGTTGTCGCACTGAAAAAAGACTTAACCGCACTCATGACAGACAGCCAGGATTGGTGGCCCGCCGATTGGGGTCACTACGGTGGCTTGATGATCCGGTTGGCTTGGCACGCTGCCGGCTCCTATCGGATCGCGGACGGTCGAGGTGGCGCGGGAACGGGAAATCAGCGTTTCGCACCGTTGAACTCATGGCCAGACAACGTCAATCTGGATAAAGCACGCCGTCTGCTCTGGCCAATCAAAAAGAAATATGGCAACAAACTGAGCTGGGCAGATTTGATCGTGTTGGCAGGCAACGTTGCCTATGAGTCGATGGGGCTGAAAACCTTTGGCTTCGCATTTGGTCGCGAGGACATTTGGGGACCAGAAATTGATATTTACTGGGGTGCTGAAAAAGAGTGGCTCGGTTCCAGTCGTTACGACGGCGATGATCGCGCCTCTCTTGAAAATCCGCTGGCCGCAGTTGAGATGGGTCTGATCTATGTGAACCCCGAGGGCGTCCACGGTCAACCCGATCCATTGCGTACCGCACAAGATGTGCGTTTGACGTTTGCGCGTATGGCAATGAACGACGAAGAAACCGTCGCCTTGACCGCGGGAGGCCATACAGTGGGTAAATGTCACGGCAACGGAAGTGCTGCGAATCTTGGTCCCGTCCCTGAAGCTGCGGATGTCCAAGAGCAAGGTCTCGGCTGGATGAACCACACGACCCGAAGTGTGGGGCGCGACACCATGAGTAGCGGCATCGAAGGCGCATGGACCACACATCCCACGCAATGGGATAACGGCTACTTCCAAATGCTTCTCAATCATGAGTGGGAGCTCAAGAAGAGTCCGGCCGGTGCTTGGCAATGGGAGCCGATCAACATCAAAGATGCTGATAAGCCTGTCGATGTGGAAGATGCCTCCATACGTCACAACCCGATCATGACCGATGCGGATATGGCCATGAAAATGGATCCTGAGTACCGCAAGATCTCAGAGCGGTTTTATAAAGATCCTGCGTATTTCACCGAGGTCTTTGCCCGCGCCTGGTTCAAGCTCACGCATCGGGATTTAGGACCTAAAGTGCGTTACATCGGACCCGAAGTACCAAAAGAGGACTTGATCTGGCAAGATCCAGTATCTGCAGGCAATAAGACATATGACGTCAACGCTGTCAAAGCCAAGATCGCTGCAAGCGGACTGTCGATCAGCGAGATGGTCGCGACAGCCTGGGACAGCGCGCGAACCTTCCGTGGATCGGACCTGCGCGGTGGTGCGAATGGCGCACGCATTCGTCTTGCCCCTCAGAAAGACTGGGAAGGCAATGAACCCAAGCGTCTGGCTAAAGTGCTCGGTGTTTTAGAGGGCATCGCCAAGGCCTCTGGTGCTAGCGTTGCAGACGTCATTGTGTTGGCAGGTGGCGTGGGGATTGAACAGGCGGCCAAGGCGGCAGGTCATACTGCGACGGTTCCATTCGCACCAGGTCGTGGTGACGCCACCCCCGAGCAGACCGATGCAGAGTCTTTCGCCGTGCTCGAACCCATCCATGATGGTTATCGTAACTGGTCCAAACAGCACTATGCCGTCAGTGTCGAAGAGCTCATGCTTGATCGCACACAACTGATGGGCCTAACGGCTCAGGAGATGACCGTGTTGGTGGGTGGGATGCGTGTCATGGGTACCAACTACGGCGCGACGAAACATGGTGTTTTGACAGAGCGCGAAGGCGTCCTGTCGAACGACTTTTTCGTGAACCTGACCGACATGGCCTACACATGGAAGCCAACAGGTCGCAATAGCTACGACATCGTTGAGCGCAAGTCCGGCAAGAAAAAATGGACCGCGACGCGCGTCGATTTGGTGTTTGGTTCAAACTCAGTGTTGCGCTCTTACGCAGAAGTCTATGCGCAAGACGACAACAAAGAGAAATTCGTCCAGGACTTTATCGCAGCATGGAACAAAGTCATGAACGCGGATCGCTTTGATGTTTAAGTGATGGTTTGAGTCTGTAGAAAAAAGGCCGATTTTTTGATCGGTCTTTTTTCAGGCTGTTGATTGATTCAGGCATTGAGCAATGTCCAAGACACTGATGACTTCAACGTTTTCTTTTATGGTCCAACCCTTTTCAACGGGTGAGACAATATATGCTGCATCAACTCCGACATCTTTGCATGCTTGCCAGAATCCTTTCGTCACTTTTGGTGCGCTTGAGAACTTCACTTCAAAACCAATTTTTTTCAGGCCGATTTCAACCACCACATCTAATTCAGCACCTGCAGTTGTTCGATAAAAAGACATTGAGGCACCGTCCGGAAGGTGGGCTGCTATTTGTTCGATGACAAACCCTTCCCAAGAAGCCCCAGTACTGGGATGGCCTAGGAGGTCATTGACCTCGCGAATACCAAGCAAGTTGTGCAGTAATCCGGTATCACGGACGTACACCTTGGGTGATTTGACCAACCTTTTACCTAAATTAATGAAATATGGCTCTAAGCGACGCACCATCAGTGTGTCGCAAAGATGATCAAGGTAACGGCTGGTAGATGAGGCTGAGATGCCTAGTGATCCAGCAATAGCTGAGGCATTAAATATTTGACCATGAAGGTGCGCTACCATTCGCCAAAATCGATGCATGAGTTGTGGATCAACATTAATGCCTAGGCTTGGTAAATCCGTATTTAAGAAATGTCGAACTAGTGCTGAACGCCAGTCCCACGAGGCATTGATATTTTTGGCTAGGTAGCTATTTGGAAAGCCGCCTCTAATCCATAGAGACTGGGTATCATGAAAGTTTTCGTATACCTCACTCAGTATCAGCGGAGACATATCAACGAGTGACAAGCGACCTGCAAGAGATTGAGATTGCTTGAGTAGCTTAAAGGACGCAGACCCTAACAGTAAAAAACGCCCTGGTCGGCGATCCGCATCAATCTCTCCACGTAGTTCGCTCAGTAGTTGTGGGTGATTTTGAATTTCATCCAAAATCACGAGTCGTTCGCGGTTTTCTGCAAAAAAAGCTGTTGGGTTTTCGAGCTTTGCTAAGGCCTCTGCTGAATCTAAATCTAAATATATTGATTGATTGGTGTCTTTGGCAAAAGTTTTCGCGAGAGTAGTTTTTCCTACCTGACGTGGCCCAAGGATCCCAACAGCAGGGCTCCATTGTAAATGTTCACTAATTTTAGGAAGTGCGATACGTTTAAACATACTTGTATATTACTCATGAATAGACGAATATACAAGGAAAAAATTACTTAGTTTAGATAAAATTAAGTTTAGACTGATAATTAGAATTAATAAATAAAGGGGATCAGTCGTCGCGTTTTCTGTTGGTACGCCCCGTATTCAGGATACTTTTCTACCAACCACCGCTCTTCACGTCGAGATTTGATGTCGAAAAAGATCGCCAGCACGGCAACGCTCCAAAGCGTGACTAAGC
>JANQYI010000003.1 GCA_030728985.1 Burkholderiaceae bacterium
GCACAGCTTTCGCCACTACCCCCTCAAGATAGCGTGTCTACCAATTTCACCACGTCGGCTTTTTGTGTGGTCTTAGTTAGCCAAAGATTGTAGCACGTAGCCACAATCTTTGACCTGGAATGAGGACCTGATTTTATTAATTGGCGGGCTTCACTGGAACCGCAGGCACTGCAGGCGCAGCAGGGATGCCGGGGACCGCATTTAACGGCGCGGAGGGCACGGCAGGCGCGGTGGGAGTCGCGGGTGCGACGCCTGGCACTGCGGAACCTGCGGGTGGCGCCACCGGCGCTGTCTGCGTGAAGTTTTGCATAATGCCGGTGTCTTGCCCGGTATTGCCACGATTGGCGACATAAGCCAGGCCCATCGTCGTAATAAAGAACACCACAGCCGCCCACTTGGTCGCACGCGACATGAAGTTTGCCGCACCTGTCGCGCCAAACAAACTTCCAGCGGAGCCGCTTCCAAAAGCGGAACCCATATCCGCACCCTTGCCTTGCTGCAACAACACAAGAGAGATAATGGCAAGTGAAGACAGAATCTGCACACCTAAAAGAAGATTGAACACCAAAGACATTGAAATACTCCGAAAACTAAATAGCGAAGAAAAACATTAAGCCAAAGCCGCCCTAGGAGGCGATCGCAAGAAATTCCTCAGCAACTAAAGAGGCCCCACCGACTAACGCACCGTCAATGTCAGGCATGGCAAACAAACTAGCGGCATTGGCCGCTTTGACGCTACCACCATACAAAATCTGGACTTGTTCGGCACCAACCCCACGCAGGGCGGCACGAATCGCGGCATGCACTTCCTGGGCCTGCTCGGGAGAGGCTGTACGACCCGTACCGATGGCCCATACAGGCTCATAGGCCACCACCATCTTTTGGACTGCGTCGGCGCCAAGCGCCAAGACAGGAGCGAGCTGGCGAGCAATCACAACTAAAGCTTGACCGGCATCGCGCTCAGCGAGTGACTCTCCCACACAAACGACCGGTGTCAAACCAGCAACAAGGGCTGCGTTCGCCTTGTCAGCAATGATTTGATCCGACTCCGCATGCATCGCGCGTCGCTCTGAGTGACCGGTCAACACGAAGCGACATGCGAAATCATTCAGCATTGCCCCCGAAACCTCACCAGTGAAGGCGCCTTGGGCTTGGGTGCTGATGTCCTGGGCGCCCCAAGCAATCGAAGATCCCGTCAAGGCCTGCGCGGTCTGCGCAAGGTAAGGGAAAGGCACGCACACGCCCATTTGGGCGGTGGAAGCAACTCTGGGAGCCGCTAAAAGTGCGCTTAGCAACTTGGCGTTATCGGCCAGGCTGCCATGCATTTTCCAGTTGCCAAGGACGAGTCGAGTACGCGTTGCGGTCATTTTTTGTGTTGAATGAAGAGCAGCAAACCAGGAATTGTATCCTGTTGCCCACGCTAAAGGGGCTCGTCAGGTCAATTGAAGGAAATATCTCTCTAAATCGTTTATGATTCAGCCCTTCTTGATGGAAGCGTGGCCGAGCGGTTTAAGGCACCGGTCTTGAAAACCGGCGAGGGTTCACGCCCTCCGTGAGTTCGAATCTCACCGCTTCCGCCAAAACTTAGAGCGACTGGTCGTGCTTGAGCATTTGCTCAGAATATTGAAGAAATTCAACCAAATGCTCGGTAATCACCTTTACCGTGATTGGCATCAGTAACTTTTGATAGTCATGCACAGCGATATTTCTAAAACCAACCATGCGTTTAAGTGATTCGGAGAGCGCCGGATCAATCAACTTTGCCTGAGCCAGTATATCGAAGACATCGCGTGCGCTCTGAGGCACACCTAGACGGTCGCGGCGGATGATGTGATGACCCATATCCAGTGCCGCCTCGCAGGCGCGCTGAATATTCATGACGGCAGCATCTTGTCTTGAAAAGTTGGTTCCGAAGGTCGCTGGATCGTGATCAAACTCTTCGTGAGCACGTGCCACACATCGTTCAATCGTCGCGGCTTTGTTAATTAGAACGTCATCGCGCATACACGTGCCCTTCGCGGGTAATGGTTCTGAGAAGTGGTTCGCGCGCCTCGTCAAGCGCTAGTTTTTCACTAAAAACGGAAACTTCAAACAGGCGCGCCTGCAATCCAATATTCCACACTGTTTTACCGGTTGAAAGAATCTGATACTGCATGACGGTCGAAGCTGCGCGCAAGTCGAGCAAATCGACGTCGCTATTCACAAGGCTTGCAATCTCGTTTGAGAGCGACCACAACACGTTCGGGTCAATGAAGCCTGGTGCCAATACCGACAAATCAAGATCGCTCTCTGGTCCAGACATGCCTTGGACTTGGCTTCCAAAGACATAGAGCGCCATTAAATTTGGTATCTTTGCAAGCACTGCGGCTATGATAGCCCCGTCTGGCGCAAGCATTGTCATAACTCGTGAATGCATAATGAGGTCGCGCAAAGGCAACGAGGAACGTTGTGAATCAGCGGATGAAGCTGACACTTTCAAAGACTCTAACATAGGTTAGTAGGTCGAGTGAAGCTAAACCATGCCCAAAAATTCTTCTCAAAAACCAGATAACAAGCCTGCCAAGAATTCTAAGATGCCTTCCCTGCCCTACTTGAGCGCAGAGGCGCGAGCGACACAGGGCAAGAATCTACGTAACAAAGCGCCGCGTAGTGCCCAAGCGCAATGGCATGCTCCAAAAAATCGCCGCGATCCTGTTGAGATTCTTTCCGCCTCGAACGCCGGCAGGATTGAGCATCTTGTCCCCATCCGGTTTGGACGGATGTCACAGTCTCCCTTCGCGTTTTACAGAGGTGCGGCAGCGATTATGGCGTCGGATCTTGCAAAGACGCCCACGAGCGGCCTCTATGTCCAAGCATGTGGCGACGCGCATCTCATGAATTTTGGCGGATTTGCGACGCCAGAAAGAAACATTGTCTTTGATATCAATGATTTAGATGAAACTTTGCCGGCGCCTTTTGAGTGGGATGTCAAGCGACTCGCTGCAAGCGTTGTGATCGCAGCCAAGCATATCGAACTGCCATCAAGTCACGCTACGAGTATTGTCAACGACTTGGTGCGGGAATACCGTGAAAAAATGTCTGACTACGCTGGGATGCGTGCGCTCGACGTCTGGTATGACAAAATTGATTTGCAAAACTACACACATCGTTCGACAGACCCTGAGGTGCTCAAACGCACCCGTAAACGTCTGGCTCAGCGCATTGAGATAGAACAGCGTAAATCCCATCCGGAGATCATGTATCCGAAACTCGTTGTCCACGACGGGGGTGAACCTAAAATCAAGGACGAGCCTCCACTGATTTTTCACACGACGGAGTTGCTGACACCCGGCGCTCAATCTGACTATGCGACCGTGATTGAAGCCTACCGTCAAAGTCTGCCAGAACATGTCCGCATGCTTTTCAATCGCTTTCACTTCTGCGATCTCGCTCTAAAAGTTGTCGGGGTCGGCAGCGTGGGGACCATGTGTGGTGTGGCCTTATTTATGGCCGGGGAAAAGGACCCACTTTTCCTGCAGGTCAAAGAAGCACGACAGTCAGTACTTGAGCCTTATGCAGTTAAAAGTGCCTATGCCAACCAAGGGCAACGCGTGGTGACTGGCCAACGTCTCATTCAAACCGCCTCGGATGTATTTTTAGGTTGGACACGCGGCATCAATGGGCGCGATTTTTATATACGTCAGCTTCGTGACCTCAAACTTTCCGCGATTATCGAAGACTGGGATACTGAAACGCTGCGACTTTACGCAAAAATGTGTGGGCATGCCTTGGCACGTGCGCATGCAAGATCTGGCGATTCTGCAATGATTGCGGGTTACCTTGGTACAAGTAAAAGTTTTGATCAGGCGATCGGTGAGTTTGCCGTGCAATATGCCGAGCAAAACAGCTTGGACTACCGGGCATTTATTGAGGCAATCCGGGAAGGCAGGATTCAAGCTCAAATGGATGCCTAAAACCAACGCGCGCTTAACAACGCACGTTGAACCTAACCCATTTTAAGCAATACCACCCCGCGAGTACCCATCGGATTGCCACGCAAAGAAAACCAGAGGAGCGCTCCAATATATATTCATACTTTCACCTAAAAAATCATTAAAAACAATAGGTTACAAACATTCATCAGAATCACCCTGAGCAATACCTGCTTGACCTGCTCCATGATCTAACTGAAACAAAGGGTAAGTTACGCATTCGCTTTCAAAATAAGAGTACATTTAGGAAACTTTCGTTATGTTTGGCTGGATATAACTGTGATGACGCAAACGTCTGCAACTCTCATCGACCGCTTTGGCAGAAGTATCGAGTACCTGCGCCTGTCGGTGACGGATCGCTGCGATATGAAGTGCACCTATTGTCTGCCGAAAAGCTTCAAAGGTTATCAAGAGCCTAAAAACTGGCTGACCTTCGATGAAATCGAACGCGTTGTGGGTGCGTTTGGTCGCTTGGGGACCTCGCGCATTCGGCTGACGGGTGGCGAGCCTCTCTTGCGCCGCAATTTGCCTGATCTCGCCGCACGCATCAGCGCCCTGCCCGGTATCCGCGACCTCTCCCTGTCGACTAACGGCACGCAATTACCCAAACATGCCGCAGCCTTGCGTGCGGCAGGGGTGTCTCGCCTGAACATTAGTCTAGATAGCTTGGATCGTGAATGTGTCACGCAGATTACGGGTCGTGACTCGATTGATGATGTCATGGCAGGTCTTGACGCAGCGCAGGAGCACGGTTTCTCCCCCATCAAACTGAACATGGTCGTGATGCCTGGAGTCAATGAGCACGAAGTCGAGGCCATGACCGAGTTCTGTATCAATCGCGGTTTTATTTTGCGTCTGATTGAAACCATGCCAATGGGTAGCACGGGTCTTGCCTCGGGTTACACGCCTCTGGGCCCTATCCTCGAGCGACTGCGTGCGCGTTTTGATTTGATTCCTGAAATCAAAGAAATGGGCGGCGGTCCTGCCCGCTATTGGCGCACCGCGGATGGTCGCGGACAAATTGGTCTCATCACACCGATTAGTCAGCATTTCTGTGAAACCTGTAACCGAGTGCGCTTATCTGTCGATGGCACCTTGTACCTATGCCTGGGACAAGAAGAGAAACTCGAACTCAGGCCGTTATTGCGCGCCGGCATTTCTGATGCTGAGCTCGAGAAAGCGATTCGAGAAGGCATTGAGCTCAAACCTGAGCGTCACGAGTTTCGTGAGGCCCCCACAAAAATTATCCGTTTTATGTCTCAAACTGGGGGTTAATGTCTCCGCGAAGGTAGGTTAAAGTCTGGATTGAGTCTCACAAAAGCGTATCAGCATGAAACCCAGAGCCAACCTCCTGAATTTTGAAGACGCTCGCCAAACTTTGTTGGCGAATGCGACACCTCTGAATGCAACGGAAACACGCCCTTTGTTAAATGCTCAGGGGCGCACGCTCGCACAAGACATCAGGTCACCGATCAACGTTCCAGGGTTTGATAACTCAGCCATGGACGGTTATGCACTCCATGTGCAAGATATAAAAAACCTACCCGAGTTTTTTCCCGTGACGCAACGGATCGCAGCGGGCCAAACCGGCACGGCGCTTGCCCCCAACATGGCGGCAAGGATCTTTACAGGTGCGCCGGTACCCGAGGGTGCCAATGTTGTAGTACCCCAAGAACATACACAAGACCGTGATGGTGCGATCGCCCTCACCCACCCGATCGAACTGGCGCAGCATATTCGCCGCCGAGGTGAAGATATCGCCGCCGCAGGCCTCGTGCTAGCAGCCGGTCAACGTCTGGGTGCGCCACAACTGGCGATGCTCGCGTCCATCGGTGTAGCCAACGTTAACGTTTTCAATCTATTGAAAGTCGGTGTCTTGTTTACGGGCGATGAGCTAACGGAACCCGGCCAGCCTTTAGCGCCTGGCGCCATTTACAACAGCAATCGTTATGCGATCAACGGACTCTTGGCTCAACTGGGTTGCACAGTGAATGACTATGGCATTGTGCGCGACTCAGCCCAAGCCACGCGTGACGCACTGAGCAAAGCCGCCAGTGAAAACGATGTCATCATCACCTGCGGAGGGGTGTCTGTCGGCGAAGAAGACCATGTGAAAGCCGCCGTGATAGCGCTGGGTAGCCTCGATCTTTGGCAAATCTCCATGAAGCCCGGCAAACCGCTTGCCTATGGGCGTGTCAGCCAAGCGGACTTTATTGGTTTACCAGGCAATCCCGTCAGTGCGTTCGTCACATTTTTATTGATGGCACGTCCTTTTTTGCTCAAACGCATGGGCGCGATCGATACGGGCTTGAAATACCTGACCGCGACGGCGAATTTTGATTGGCCCAAGCCCGATCGACGCCGAGAGTTTTTACGCGTCAAAATCACGACCGACACCACGGGCGCTCCGATCCTCGATCTCTGGCCCAACCAAGGCTCTGGTGTGATGAGCAGTTTGGCCTGGGCCGATGGACTGGTAGATCTCGCGCCTGAAACAAAAATCGCCCGCGGTGATGTACTGCGTTACCTCTCTCTTGCAGAACTCCTCTACTAATCTACGGCAAAAAGCACAAGACCATGCAAATCAACGTTCTTTATTTCGCACAGCTGAGAGAAAAGTTCGGTATTGGTGACGAGTGCATCGTGACGCCTGGATCTGTTCGTACCGTACGTGATCTCATCGCACATCTTTCAAGTCGGGGCGGTGTCTGGGCGCAAACTTTTGATGGTTCGCAAGCCTTTCGCGTCGCGATGAATCAGGAAATGATTGAGCTCGACACAGCTTTAGTCGATGGTGCCGAGCTCGCCATCTTTAGACCTGTGACGGGAGGCTAAATGACCGTCCAGTTGACCCCGCGTTTATCCGTTGCTGTTCAGTCTGAGGACTTTGATCTGGGTCATGAATACTCCGCGCTTTTGGCACACGATCGTGGCATTGGTGCCATCGTGGCGTTTGTCGGTACGGTACGCGATCTGAATCTTGCTGAGGACGTGGTGGCCCTTGAGCTCGAACACTATCCAGGGATGACCGAAAAGTCCTTGCGTAAAATTTTGGATACGGCGGCTGAGCGTTGGTCGTTGCAAGGCGCGCGCATCGTGCATCGCATCGGCAAAATGTATCCTGGCGATCAAATCGTGCTGGTACTCACCGCCAGCGCGCACCGTGGCGATGCCTATGAGGCAAACAACTTCATCATGGACTATTTGAAAACTGAAGCACCATTCTGGAAAAAGGAATGGACTCCCGAAGGTCCGCGCTGGATTGAAGCGCGAGACTGCGACGATAAGGCAGCTGCGAGATGGAAATGAAAAACGCCTATGACGCATTAATCCTAGCTGGCGGTCGCGGTGCGCGACTGGGCGGCAAAGACAAAGGCTGGATCATGTGGGACGGCCTACCACTGATTGAACACGCACTTGCCGCCCTAGCCAAACAAGACCCACCTCCTGCTCGAATCCTGATCAGCGCCAATCGCAATGTCGATGCCTATCAGCAAACAGGACATGTCGTGGTCATGGATGATCGTCCTGATTTTACGGGGCCTCTTGCAGGAATCGAAGCAGGCCTCATGCGCTGCAAAAAAAATCATTTATTGGTGATTCCTTGCGACGCACCACGCTTGCCTGCCGACTTGTTTGAAAAGCTCCAAGAAGCGCTCACAGAACATCCGAATGCCTTGGCCGCCTATGCTGTAACGTCCGAGTCTGCGCAGCCGCTGTGCTGCCTTTTAAAACCCTCCGTCGCAGGCGCACTTGGCAAACAGCTCGATGCAGGACAGCATGCGGCACAAACATGGCTCGATCGGCTTGAAGCGATCCCGGTGCAGTTCGATGATGCGTCATCTTTTACAAATTTCAACACTCCCGAAGTAATACAAGCGCAGCGAAACCCCTCATGACTCAAGACCTCACACACTTCGATGCCTCCGGTCAGGCGCATATGGTCGATGTCTCAGCGAAAGCAGAAACACATCGACGCGCCGTGGCACAGGGACGTATCACGATGCAGTCTGCGACCTTTACCAAGTTGTCGCAAGGCGACGCCAAAAAGGGAGATGTGTTAGGCGTGGCTCGCTTGGCGGGCATCATGGCGGCCAAACAAACCGGCGCTTTGATTCCTCTGTGCCACCCTATTCCGCTAACGAGCGTGACCGTTGATTTTGTGACAGATGCGGCAAGCGCCTCCGTGACATGCACCGCCACCTCGGAAACAGTTGGACGTACCGGCGTCGAGATGGAAGCGCTCACCGCCGTCTCAATCGCGTTACTAACAATCTACGACATGCTCAAGGCCATCGATCGTGGCATGGTGATTGATGGTGTCAAACTGTTGGAAAAGCATGGCGGTAAGTCTGGCTCTTGGGTGGCTGAATAGTAGTCACTAACTTTTGATGCCGACTGCGCTCGATAACGAACGAACAAAAACGACCTTGTCCTAATTCTGTCCCACCAAGGATAGAAACATGGCTACTTTACGTAACCGCAGCGGTAAATGGCAAGCTCGAGTTGTGCGCAAGGGTCACATACCAGTTGCCAAAACCTTTCAATCCAAGCAAGACGCTGAGCGTTGGGCAAGGCAAGTCGAATCAGACATGGATAAAGGGAACTTTTCAAGTCCTGTACTTGCTGAGAGAACCACTTTTAAGGAGGTGGTCGAGCGTTACATCAAAGAAGTGACGCCAACCATGCGTAGCCTGATAGAAGACACCTTTCGGCTCAAAAAACTATCAAAACACCCTTTGTGCAAGCTCAGCATGGCTGCACTCACGCCAACTCGTATTGCTGAATATCGTGACGAGCGCCTTAAGACCGTAACCTCTGGCACAGTGATTCGAGAACTGTCGTACCTGTCATCCATCATCAATCATTCACGCCGTGAGTGGGGTATGAATATTATCAATCCAGTGCAGTTGGTGAAAAAGCCTGCTTCTCCCCCCGGAAGATGCAGAGTATTGAACGACGCAGAATTGGTTCGTCTTCTTGAATCAGTAAAACCAACTGGCAGAAGAAGCGTCTGGATGCTTCCGATTGTTGAGTTCACGCTGGCAACAGCGATGCGCAGGGGTGAGCTTCTTAGGCTCAGGTGGCCAGATATAGATTTTGAAAAGCAAACGGCACACCTATCAATCACAAAAAACGGCGATAGCCGAACGGTTCCCCTATCAAAAACTGCAATTCAAATATTGCATTCGCT
>JANQYI010000004.1 GCA_030728985.1 Burkholderiaceae bacterium
GTGGCATAAAATTACCGACGGATTTGGCATCGATAATCGAATAGGCGATTTGTCCAGGTTGCATCGCGACGAGTCGACCCCATAAAGCATAGCGCTTAGGCCAAAAGTCTTCGCCTTCGTCGTAAAAACGCTTGGCTTCGCGGTTGACGACGATACCTAGCGAGACGCAGTCGATTCGCGTACAGATGCCGCCGTCATAGAGCGGGGAGCGTGCATCGATGGCCACGCAATGCGCTTGAGTCGGATCTCCCATCGTGTCTGCGCCTTCGCGCATCATGACTTTAATGATCACACCCATGTTGTAACGGGTGCCGCGGATGAGAAAGTTATCCGCAGGCCATTCGCCACGCTCATTTTGGCCCCAAGCTTCGCGTAACCAAGTCCGATCGGACTCAAAGCCGCCAGAGCCCAAGACAACAGCGTGACCTTCGTAGCGCTTGTCGCCTACGCGCGCTGCAATGAATTTGCCATCTTTGATTTCGAGGTCATCAACCGGAGAGTCATACAAAATATCAATACCTAGATTTTCGGCGCTACGGTAGTAGGCATTGATCAGGGCTTTACCGCCACCCATAAAAAACGCGTTAGTCCGTGCGACGTGCAGCGTGCCCGATAGGGAGGGCTGGAAGCGCACACCATGTTTTTCCATCCAGGGACGACAGGTGGAGGACTCTCGGATGACCATTCGTGCGAGTTTTTCATTTGTAATGCCGCCGGTCACCTTAAGTAAATCTTGCCAGTATTCCTCTTCGGGATAGGCGTCGACCAGCACGTCCTGAGGCGCATCGTGCATACAGCGCAGATTACGCGTGTGCTGGGAATTACCACCGCGCCATTCTTTGGGCGAGGCCTCTAAAATTAATACGCTCGCGCCAGCTTCTCGTGCCATTAATGCGCTGCATAGGGCGGCATTGCCACCCCCTACTACGACTACGTCCCACATATTTTTGCCTCACGGTGTTTTTTTATATTGTATGGGAATGTAAATATGCTGTGCGGGTGGGGTGATGGGTTTTGGGGTATTCGGGCATGAGCGCTCTGGAGCGGTCTGTCAAGGAGTGAAAGAGCGGCGGACGGGTGGGCGATGCCCACTTCCCTCACCAGGTCATCTGCAGGCGAATCAGCTCCGAACTCGGCCCTGACGGGCCTCAGACAGGCGGAGCTGATTTGTCGCCAGCAGTTGACGTGGTTCGGCCTGTCCTTGACGCTCTCTCACTCATGGACAGACCGCTCCAAGGTGCATGGACCGAAAGGGCTAAAGGTGGCGGGCGCATCAGGACGAGCCTCAAAATAAGGCGCCAGACACAAAATCGACTCCGCGTATCTGAGGCCCTTTGGGGTCGAGTTCGGAGTCGATACTAGACGGAGAGATACCTGCGAACCTGTTCGCTATCCATTTCAGATCGGTCTCCTGACACCACGACCTCACCTCTGGATAACACGACAAAACGGTCCGCTAACTCCTTAGCGAAGTCGAAATATTGCTCGCATAGCAGGATTGCTATATCCCCGCGATCACGCAGCAGGTTAATGACGCGACCGATGTCTTTGATGATTGAAGGCTGAATACCCTCGGTGGGCTCATCAAAGATGATGAGTTTGGGCTCTGCGACCAGCGCCCGAGCAATGGCGAGCTGCTGTTGTTGTCCGCCAGAGAGGTCTCCCCCACGACGTTTCAGCATGGTTCTAAGAACTGGAAATAAATCAAACACTTCTTCTTTGATATCGCGTGCTTGACGGCTAGGCTTAGTTGCCATGCCCATCAGGATATTTTCTTCGACAGTGAGTCGGGCAAAAATCTCCCTGCCCTGAGGGACGTAGGCCATGCCGAGCTTGGCTCTCGCGTGAGGGGGAAGGTGGCTGATGTCACACGATGAAAAAGAAATCGACCCCGAGGCAATTGGCTGAACACCCATTAGACATTTCAAAAACGTCGTTTTGCCCACACCGTTGCGTCCAAGAAAGGCCATGCATTCGCCTTGTTTGACGTTCAGGGAGATCCCTCGCAACGTATGGCTGCTGCCGTAAAACTGATTGATTTCATGAACGTCCAACATCATGCTACCGCCCTAGATATACTTCGATGACTCTCGGATCTTGTTGAACCTGCTGCATTGTGCCTTCAGCAAGCACTGAGCCATCGCACAGCACCGTGACTTTGTCGCCTTGGGCAATCTGCGCGACAAAGTCCATATCGTGTTCGACAACCACTAGAGAATGTTTACCCCGTAATTCGTTTAAAAGTTCACCTGTTCGTTCTGTCTCGGCATCTGTCATACCTGCGACAGGCTCGTCAAGCAAGAGCAATAGGGGCTCCTGCATGAGTAACATGCCGATTTCAAGCCATTGTTTTTGACCGTGTGAAAGCAATCCTGCGGGGCGATGATGTTCTGCTCCGAGGCGAAGCATGTCGAGCATTGTGGCAATTTTGTCCATTTCAGAGCTGTTGAGTCGCGCAAAGAGGGTTGATTTCACGCCCTTTTTGGCTTTCATGGCGAGCTCAAGATTTTCAAAAACCGAGTGATGCTCAAACACCGTTGGACGTTGAAATTTTCTTCCGATACCAACATCTGCTATTTGTGCTTCACTCAGCGTCGAGAGATCGTAATTTTGTCCGAAAAAAGCCGAACCTGAGGTCGCTCGTGTTTTGCCAGTGATGACATCCATCATTGTCGTTTTGCCTGCGCCATTTGGTCCGATAATGCAACGCAACTCGCCAATACCGATATCAAGTGAAAGATCACTGAGTGCCTTAAATCCATCGAATACGACGCTGATCGATTCGAGATACAAAATCGCACCGTGTGTGGTGTCGACCCCCTCGCGTTTTGGACGGCCATAGGAAACGCCGCCTCCTGCACCACCCTGCATCAGTGAATCCGTTTCAATCGTGTCAGGCGTTTGAGAAGTCATGATTTGGCTCTTCTGAGACGATTGCTAATTTGTCGTGCCAGTCCAACGATCCCTTGCGGTAAGAACAACGTCACTAGAACAAAAATGAGTCCTAGCGCATAAAGCCAAAACTCAGGGAAGACACTGGTGAACCAGGTTTTTAGGCCGTTAATCGTACCTGCGCCGATAATCGGACCGATCAAGGTGCCCCGGCCGCCAGTTGCAACCCATATCACCATCTCGATAGAGTTTTCAGTCGACATTTCGCTCGGATTAATAATCCCTACTTGCGGCACGTATAAAGCGCCTGCGATTGCGCAGAGTATGGCGGAAATCGTCCAGATAAAGAGCTTGAAACCGAGAGGTTCATAACCTAAGAATCGTAATCGACTCTCTGAGTCGCGAATGGCGGTGAGTACACGCCCGAGCTTAGATTGCGTAATGGCGCGCGCGAGAATCAGTGAGCCTAAAAGTGTTGCAAGACTGACCCAGTACAACACGGCTCTGGTGTCGGCAGAGGTGATGCTAAAGCCAAGAATTTTTTTAAAATCAGTAAAACCATTGTTTCCGCCAAACCCCGTTTCATTGCGAAAAAAAAGCAACATCGCAGCGAAGGTCAATGCCTGAGTGATGATTGAAAAATAAACGCCCTTGATGCGCGAGCGAAATGCGAAGTATCCGAACACAAAGGCTAGCAATCCTGGCACAAAAACCACGAGAAACATGGCATACCAAAAATTTTCAGTAAATGACCAGAACCACGGAAAAGACTTCCAGCTTAAAAACCCCATAAAGTCAGGCAACATTTCAGGAGATGGTTTAGCGGCACGCATCAGATACATGCCGTGCGCATAACCACCCAAAGCGAAGAACAAGCCGTGCCCGAGGGACAAAATGCCGGTATAGCCCCATACAAGATCAAGTGCCAAGGCTGCCAGCGCATAGCACAGGAATTTACCAATCAGAGAAATGGCGAATGATGAAATATGTAAGGTATGACCTGCGGGAAACAGCAAGTTTAAGGCAGGCAAGCTTGCTAAAAGCACGGTGACGACAACGATCCCTGTCCAGGCCTGAGGTGAGTACAGACCGACAGATCGAGAAAGCGATGGGTTCATATTCAAACGACTCATTCTGCGCTCCTGCCTTTGGGTGCGAAGAGACCCTGAGGTCGTTTCTGGACAAACAGAACGATAAAAAGAAGGATTGCGATTTTGGCGATCACGGCACCCCAGAATGGTTCGATGATCTTATTGAGGATACCCAGACCAAGAGCGGCGACGACAGTACCAGCTAGCTGACCCACGCCACCCAAGACAACCACCATAAAGGAGTCAACGATGTAGCTCCGTCCCAGATCAGGACCGACATTGCTGATTTGAGAAAGAGCAACTCCGGCGAGTCCCGCGATTCCTGAGCCCAGACCAAAAGCCAACATATCTATCCGACCTGTTGGCACCCCGACACAATCCGCCATCCGACGGTTTTGTGTAATCGCACGAACAAATAAACCCAGGCGGGTGAAGTTCAGTACAAGCCATACAACGATCACGACACAGAACGCGAAGCCAATAATGACAAGGCGGTTGTAGCTCAAGGTCAGATCACCCAAAATCCGGATGCCGCCACTCATCCAGCTCGGATTGGCAACCTCGACATTTTGAGCGCCAAAGATGCTGCGCACTGCTTGCATCAAAATCAGGCTGATTCCCCAAGTGGCAAGCAAAGTTTCGAGGGGTCGACCATAAAGCCAGCGGATGACGGTGCGCTCGAGTGCCATCCCTACGATGGCAGTGATTAAAAATGCGATGGGTAAAGCGGCCAAAATGTACCAGTCGATCCAATGAGGTAGCCATTGTTTGAACAAACCTTGCACAATGTAAGTCGCATATGCACCGATCATGAGCAATTCGCCATGAGCCATATTGATGACACCCATCAAACCGAAGGTGATGGCCAGACCTAAAGCTGCAAGGAGCAACACACTTCCCAGGCTTACGCCAAAGAAAATATTTCCTACCCAGCTGACGAGCGTTTGATGGTGTTCAATTTTCAGGAGAGCAGCCTTGGCTGCTATTCGCACAGTTTCATCTGCTTCTCTAAATTGACCAGTGCTATCTGCGGTGATCAATCCAAGCAAGGTCGATTTGAACGCTGGATTTTTACTTTCGCCCAAAGCAATGACGGCCTGACGCCGTACAGTGGGATCCGAATTTTTCAGTGCTGCGCTTGCGAGCGCAATTTCAAGTGCTCGTCTGATTGACGGATCTTTCTCCCCAGCGAGCGCGCGTTCTATGATGGGAACACGCGTGGCATCCGCTTCCTTCTGTAGTCTCTGTGCCGCAGCGAGTCGGACCTTGGGTTGAGAAGAAAATAATTCCGAACTCGCGAGTGCTGATTGCAACGCGCGGCGTAACCGATTGTTGAGCGTCAGTGACTGCATGCCACTAGACACGCTAACAGTCTCACCGGTGACAGGGTTAAAGGCTTGCTCTCGACCACGCGACAGCAACACTGCTCCGTCAGAGGTAATCAGAACGTTTCCGTCCCCCAGAGCAGCCAATACTGCGGCTGCGCCAGGAGTCGAGAGAAGCCCCAACGCTGTAATAGCTTTGACCCGCTCTTCGTTGCTGTCGCTGGCTAAGCCGCTCAATATCTTTTGATCGACCAAGTCGGCAGCAAAACATAAATGCAGCGGTAAAGCCAGCAAAACAGCTAGTAACCATCTTTTCCAAGAGTGGTAAGTCAAAGACATCATGGGACGTTCTCATGTTGTGGAATTAAAGCCCTTGTTTGCCTTCATTGCCTGCGATGTAAGGACTCCATGGCTGAGCACGGATCGGTCCCTTACTTTTCCAGACAACACTGAACTGTCCATTCGCCTGAATTTCGCCGATGTAGACGGGCTTATGTAGATGATGATTGGTTTTGTCCATTTCAATTGTGTAGCCGTCTGGTGCGGCAAACTTCTGGCCTGCCATGGCAGCGATTACCTTGTCTGTATCGAGCGACTTCGCTTGTTCGACGGCCTGTTTCCACATGTGGATACCAATGTAGGTGGCTTCCATTGGGTCATTGGTCACGGCCGTAGCGTTATTTGGCAGGTTCTTGGCTTTTGCATACGCCTTCCACTTTGCGACAAACTCAGCGTTGACCGGATTTTTGAGTGACTCAAAATAGTTCCATGCAGCCAGATGGCCTACGAGTGGCTTGGTGTCTACACCGCGAAGCTCTTCTTCACCGACTGAAAATGCCACAACAGGGACATCTGTCGCTTTTAGCCCGGCATTGCCGAGCTCTTTATAGAACGGGACGTTTGAGTCACCGTTGATTGTGGAAACAACGGCTGTCTTGCCGCCTGCAGAAAATTTCTTGATGTTGGCAACGATGGTTTGATAGTCTGAGTGACCGAAAGGTGTGTAAATTTCCTCAATGTCACTGTCTTTAACACCTTTGGATTTCAGGAAGGCACGTAAAATCTTATTGGTTGTGCGCGGATAGACATAGTCCGTTCCGAGCAGAACAAAGCGCTTGGCACCGCCACCGTCTTCGCTCATCAAATACTCAACTGCTGGGATCGCTTGCTGGTTTGGGGCTGCACCGGTGTAAAAAACATTTTTCTCAAGCTCCTCGCCCTCGTACTGAACGGGGTAGAACAAGAGGCTATTGAGCTCTTTAAACACGGGCAGTACAGATTTACGTGACACGGAGGTCCAGCAGCCAAAGACCACTGATACTTTATTTTGAGCAATGAGTTCTCGTGCTTTTTCAGCGAAAAGTGGCCAGTTTGAAGCGGGGTCCACAATCACGGGTTCAAGTTTCTTGCCCATGACACCACCTTTTGCGTTGATCTCCTCGATCGTCATCAGCGCAACATCTTTAAGCGATGTTTCTGAAATCGCCATCGTTCCCGATAACGAATGCAAAATCCCGACCTTGATCGTGTCTTGCGCAAAAGCGGTGGGCATCCAGCCTGACATGGCTAACAGGCTTACGGCGGTAAGTTGTTTGAGTGCGAGTCTGCGTTGCATCTTTAAACTCCTGGTTCTGTTCGTGCCGGGATGGCCGGCGATTAGGGAGAGCTGCATATCGTCCAAAGGTGGGCAGCTATGCACAAGCAACTTAAGCAAGAGTCGTGCCAAGTAGGATCGCCTTGTGTTTGAGTGCTTGTTGAGTCGTGCTTCGGTGGTGAGGGTGCTGGGTGAGTGCATCAGGACGAGCCGAGCAAAACACCGCTCGCGTGCAAAATCGGCTCCGTCTGTTTGAGACCCGCTAGGGTCGAGTTCGGAGCCGATCCACGCGTGCGGAGTTTTGAGAGGGAAGTGGGCAGCGCCCACCCGTCCGAAGCGCTCACTCAGCGCCCTCACCACCGAGGCGCTTTTCCACAGCCATCGCCAAAATCGAACTAAATAGAGCCAACGATGCAAGCCAGCAGTGCATCAATGCCCTAATTTGGCGAAATGGCAATAAAACCGCGCACAGTATTCAATGGCGTAACATAAGAACATCAAGACCCATCACCTAGAAAAACCAATCGCATGAATACAGACCTGACCCAAACAACACATCTGAATGATGACGTCACCATCGCGATGTCCGAACGCATCGCTCGCATCAAGGCGCGTATGGCCCAAGCCTGCGCGCGCGCGGGTCGCACGCCAGATGAGGTCACGCTGCTCCCGGTCAGTAAAACCTTTGACGACCAAGCAATCAGGCGCGCAGTCAGCCTGGGTTATAAACGCTTCGGTGAAAATCGCACACAAGAAATCGCTCAAAAAACACCTCTTTTAGCGGATTGCGAGATCCAGTGGGTGGTGATCGGTCAGCTGCAAACGAATAAGGCGAAAGAAGTGGCTCGCCTTGCCCATGAGTTGCAATCTTTAGATCGAATGGAGTTGGCTGAGGCATTGGATCGACGGCTGCAGCTTGAGGGACGTTCGATTGATGTGTTGGTTCAGGTTAAAACTTCACCTGAGGAAACCAAGGCCGGTCTCGATCCTGTTGAGCTGATCCCATTTTTGAAAAAGCTGAGTGGTTTTCAAACACTACGTGTGCGTGGCCTAATGACGATGGCGATTTTGTCCGAAGACCAAGCCGCAGTACGTCGCTGTTTTGCTCAATTACGACAGCTTCGGGACCAGGCCAGGCAAGAGGGGATTGTCGGTATCGAATTGGACCGTCTGTCGATGGGCATGAGTGGTGATTTTGAGCTTGCAATCGAAGAGGGCTCAACCGAGATTCGGGTGGGGTCTGCCATTTTTGGTGCACGAGACTACACAGCTTAGGGCTTTGCGGATTCGATTTACTTTAAAACAACCTCACCGCGCATGACCGGCGAATGTCCGGCAAATGTGCAAACAAAACCATAGCGCTCACCGCGAACTAATTTTGCCGTGTCAAACGTCACGGACGATGACTCCCCGCCACCGACGACACCTGTGTGCGCAAGGACGCGGATATCTTTGGGATCAACATAGGCTTTGTCTGCGCCAGCAAGCATCCCTGTGCGCGCCACGCCATCTAAGTCACTCAGCTTGGCTAACACCCAGTTATGCCCCATCGCGAGCTTTGGGAGGCGCCCAGTGTGCTTGAGCGTGACGGTAAAAGTTTTACATGCGGAAGGAATCTCGATGTTGTTTGGATCGTAACGAAGTGCATCATCGCTTTCAATGGTGGTGGCACAATCCTGGGCGACAGCGAAACCTCCGCCGAGACTCAATAGCATCACGATGAAGGCGTGTCGAAATCGTTTGAACGTAGAACTATGAATGTGCATGGGGTCAGTCGCTTGTTTAGGATCGCCTGCGCGCTCGAACAATCCGGCCA
>JANQYI010000005.1 GCA_030728985.1 Burkholderiaceae bacterium
TTTGGGTCGAGCGAGCTTTCTCAGCCGCGTTTCCTTGAAATGGCGGGTCAATGCGCTGCCGTGCGACGCACAGGCTCTTCGGTGCTTGATATGGCGTACATGGCGGCAGGCCGGTTAGATGGCTTTTGTGGTCTAGGTCTCAAACCTTGGGATATGGCGGCGGCCAGCCTGATGGTATTGGAGGCGGGTGGCTTGATCGGGGATTTCCAGGGCGAACAGACTTGGATGGAGTCGGGCAATGTGATTGCGGCCAATCCTAAAATCTTTACGCAAATGCTCGGTTTTTTACGCGGCTGAGGTCGACAGGCACAGGGCGCAGGAATTCAGGCTAAAGCGTGATGCTTTAGGCCTGATCCAAGTCAAACAGCGCTGGGCCTTCCTCGTCGATCACCATCCAGCCACCACGCAGCTTGCCTTCGCCTGCGGTGGACTCGCAGTCCCAGTCCGGCAGTACCCAGCGCTCGCAGATACGACCGTCTACATTTAGCACATTGCGACCGGGACGGTGCGTATGCCCATGAACCACCAGAGAGACATTCGCGCTGCGAATCGCTGCAGCCACGGCGTCAGCATTGACGTCCATAATCTCCATCGATTTGGTTTGGTTGGCGACCATGCTTTCACCGCGTGCCTGCGCTGCCATACTCAGACGTTCAGGAATGCTCTTGGATAAAAAGCCAGCCTGCCAAGTTGGATTGCGAACCATGGTTCTGAACTGCTGATAGCCCACATCGTCAGTGCAGTACTCGTCACCGTGGCTGAGCAGCATGGTGCGACCACCGATCGTCACGAGTACCTGCTCGGGCAACAAATGCGCGCCCAAGCCCGCGGCGAGTGCGCCACCCATTAAAAAGTCGCGGTTACCGCGTCCAAGCCATACCGGAATCTGTGCCGCACAGGCTTTGATTGCCATGAGATCTTGGGCAAGCCAAGGAGGGGCGACGACGGCGACATCGTCACCGATCCATGCGTCGAAAATATCACCGGGCAATAGCAAGGCCTTGGCCTCTCTGGCGGCGAGCTTTAGAAAATCACGGAAGGCTTCTGCGGTACCGGTCGTGTGCTGCCCAAGATGTACATCCGAGGCGAGCCAGACCGGTCCGTCGAGTTCGATCTTATTCAAGGACAACTGCCTTTGTAATCACGACATCGTTGGTAGGTACGTTTTGATGAAAGCCACTGTTTGCTGTGGGCACGCCTTTCATTTTATCGATCACGTCTTGACCTTCGACAACCTCGCCAAACACGGCGTAGCCCCAGCCCTGTGCGGTGGGTGCGGTGTGATTCAGGAAGTCGTTGTTGGCCACGTTAATAAAAAACTGCGCGGTCGCGGAGTGCGGGTCGCTGGTGCGCGCCATAGCAAGCGTGTACTTGTTGTTTTTTAGACCATTGTTGGCTTCGTTTTCCACGGGAGCTTTAGTGGGCTTTTGCTTCAAACCTGGCTCGAAACCACCACCCTGGATCATGAAACCATCGATCACGCGGTGGAAAATCGTACCGTCAAAAAAGCCATCTTTGACATAGGCCAGAAAGTTCGCCACTGTCTTTGGGGCTTTTTCAGCATTAAGGGAAATAATGAAGTCGCCCTGATTGGTGGACATTTTGACGCGGGGTGCTGTGCTCATGGAAGTAACGCCTTGTTTTTGAGTCGAGTTGGAAGGAGAAGCCGCTTGGGCCGATAAAGACACCAGCGGAATCAACCCGACCAGTGCGAGGCCGCGCATCAAGCGCAACCCGTTAGAAAAAATATTCATTTTGGGGAACCCTCAAGGAGATCTTTCACACGTTTAATTTTTGGCGCCAAGCCCGGGACGCCAGCTTGCGATGCTTTTTGGTAGGCGCGAAGCGCAAGATTGAGTTGAACGTCGCCAAGATTGGCCAGAGCAACGGTGTATTTTGGATTGATCATGACGGCCATCTCAAGCGCGCGTCTGGCTTGTTCAAGTTCGTTGCGCTTGACGTAGAGGGCGGCCAGATTATTCCAAGGCTCTGGTAACTCGGGAAAACGGGTCGTCATCTGTAAGTAGATGGCCTCAGCTTGGGCAGAGCGGTTCATTTCAGAAAGGACGCGGGCATGCAAAAACATAAGTTGCACATCGGTGCCTGGTGTATAGCGAAGGGCTTCGAGTGCCTGACGCGATTCGACCGTTTGTAGGGCTTCTTTGAGTCGACCTGAACGAATCAAACCGTCGATCCGGTTGGAAATCTCGGTCGGCGTGAGTGGGATACGCGTATCTACTGAAGGGGCGAGCGCCTCCAGGAGCTTAGCCAGACCGTCCCAGCCGCCATCGGGTACCTTGTCGCCAAACACCGCATTGGGATTTTGGGGGATCGCTGAAGGCAAGGAGTCCCTTCGGGTTTGATTACCGCCGGCATCTGTCGGGTCATTTGACAAAGGGTTGAGCGTCGCGGGCGTGCTGCCGCCCAGCAGATTAGGCTGGCCGAGCACAGGCCGATGCATCAGCACCGACAGGCAGACTACGAAAGCCATGGTCATACTAAAAACCATGCTTGTGATCGAACGCGTACTTTTCGCAAGCTTCAAGTCGTGGAACCCTCAATTGCTATACTTATAAAACTACATTTTAGCCCTGCTTTTGACAGACCACACGCATGCTACAGATCTACGACTCATTGTCCCGCTCCAAACGCCCTTTTCGCCCGGTACAGCCTGGCAAAGTAGGGCTTTATGTATGTGGAATGACGGTCTACGACTATTGCCACCTTGGACATGCCAGGATGCTGGTCAGCTTTGACGTCGTGCAGCGCTGGCTGCGCGCCTCGGGTTATCAGGTGCAATATGTGCGCAATATTACTGATATCGATGACAAAATCATCAGACGCGCAGTCGAAACCAACCGTCGCTTAGGCGAGGTCACGTCTTATTACATTGATGCGATGCATGCCGACGAGCGCGCCTTGTCCGTGCAGCCGCCCGATGCGCAGCCCTGCGCGACCGAGTATGTCGGCGATATGCTCGACATCATCGGCAAACTCGAGCAAAAAGGCCTGGCCTATCATGCGGTCGATGGCGACGTGAACTTCGCCGTGCGCGAGTTTCCCGAGTACGGCAAGTTGTCGGGCAAGTCGCTTGACGACTTGCGCGCCGGCGAGCGTGTAGCGGTGGCCTCGTCCAAGCGCGACCCGCTCGATTTTGTCCTCTGGAAATCCGCCAAGGAACACGAGCCTGCTGACACGCGCTGGGACTCGCCTTATGGCTGGGGTCGACCCGGCTGGCACATCGAGTGCTCGGCGATGAGCAAAGCTCTCCTGGGTCTACCGCTGGATATCCATGGCGGCGGGCCTGATCTCAAGTTTCCGCACCATGAAAACGAAATCGCCCAGACCGAAGGCGCTTTTGGTGGAACGTTGGCCAACAACTGGATGCATTGCGGTCCATTGATGGTCGATGCCGAAAAAATGTCCAAGTCCTTGGGCAATTTCCGTACGATCCGCCAAACCATCGGCGTGCTGGACGAGGCTTCCAAACAGGGACAACCCGCCGTCACCGAGTCGGCTGATTACGAGGTCAACCCGCGCGAAGCTGAAATGCTGCGTTTCTTTATTGTGCGCAATCATTATCGCAGCGCGCAAAACTACGCACCGGACAATCTGATCGATGCGCAGCTGTCGCTCGACCGGCTTTATCAAACGTTGCAAAATTGCCCGCCCGCGGCTGGTAAGGTAGAGATTGACTGGCAGGCACCGCAGGCGGTCGCCTTTCGCGAGGCGATGCACGACGACTTTAATAGCGCGGGCGCGATTGCGGCCTTGTTCGAGTTGGCCAGCGAGGTCAATCGCAGCAAAAGCTCGGCGCTGTCGGCCCAACTCAAAACTCTGGCCGAGCTGTTGGGTCTCTTGCAAAAAGACCCCGTGGTGTATTTCCAGAGCCCGACACGTTACACCCGACGCGCGATCGAACAGGGCGCTGCCAATGAGGACGCCAGCCCCTCAGCTACGCTCTCTGAGTCAGAGATCGAGGCCTTGATCGCGGCTCGGGCATCGGCTAAGGCAGCAAAAAACTTTGCCGTTGCCGATCAGATTCGTGCGACACTGAAAAACGCAGGGGTCGAGCTTGATGACAAGCCCGGTGGCCTGACGCAGTGGCGCCGCGCCTGAGGTTTATTCCATGCCCCGTTCTGATATCGCTTTAGGTAAACCCGATTACTGGGATTCGGCGACCGCGCAATTGATGCGACGTGACCGGATTATGAAAAAAATCATCCCCAAGTACCCGGATATTTTTCTGACCTCGCGCGGCAATCCTTTTGTTACGCTCGCCCGTTCGATCATCGGTCAACAAATTTCCGTCAAAGCCGCAGAATCGGTTTGGCAAAAGTTTTTGCTTGAATGCGGTAAACGCCCAACCCCTGCAAGTGTCCAGGCTGCTGGCGTGGATCGCCTTCGCGCTGCTGGACTTTCCGGGAGAAAGTGCGAGTACGTCCTTGATCTATCGACACATTTTCTCAACAAGCTGGTGCGACCTCAAAAATGGGCCAGTATGGAAGACGAAGAAGTGATTGTCGAGTTAACGAGTATTCGTGGTATCGGGCGCTGGACGGCTGAGATGTTTTTGATTTTTAATCTTCAGCGGCCCAACATTTTGCCGCTTGATGATGTGGGACTATTAAAAGCAATCTCGTTACACTATTTCAGTGGAGAGCCCGTCTCCCGCTTTGAAGCCCGAGAAGTGGCCCAAGGATGGCAGCCGTGGTCCACGGTCGCAACTTGGTATTTATGGCGCTGCCTGGACCCCACTCCGGTAGAATACTAAGTGCACCTCAGATGGAATGAGCACACACAGACATGCGCAATACTTTTCTCGAATTTGAACAACCCCTTGGCGAGCTCGAGGGCAAGATCGAACAACTGCGCTACGTGCAGGCGGATTCGGCCGTCGATATTTCGGACGAAATCAGCCGGCTGCAACAAAAAAGCCAAAATCTCGCCAAAGAGATCTACTCAAAACTCACGCCGTGGCAGACCTCGATGGTCGCCCGTCACCCCCAGCGTCCCTACACGTTGGATTATGTGCGCGAGATCTTTACTGATTTTCATGAGCTGCATGGCGACCGCATGTTTGCGGATGACTTGTCGATCGTCGGCGGCATGGCGCGTTTCAATGGGACGCCTTGCATGGTGATTGGCCATCAAAAAGGTCGCGACACCAAGGAGCGCGCTGCGCGCAATTTCGGCATGCCGCGTCCCGAGGGTTATCGTAAGGCGATGCGCCTGATGCGTCTTGCGGAAAAATTCAACCTCCCCGTGTTTACTTTTGTCGACACACCGGGTGCTTATCCCGGCATCGACGCCGAAGAGCGTGGCCAGTCCGAAGCCATCGGCCACAACCTCTACGCCATGGCTGAGCTCAAGGTGCCGATCATCTCGACGATCATCGGCGAGGGTGGTTCGGGTGGCGCTTTGGCGATCGCGGTCGGTAATGTCGTGCTGATGTTGCAGTACTCCACTTATTCGGTGATTTCCCCTGAGGGGTGCGCTTCCATTTTGTGGCGTAGCCCGGACAAGACCTCCGAAGCCGCGGCTGCACTCGCGATCACCGCGGATCGTCTCAAAGATTTCGGTTTGATCGATAAAATTGTCAACGAGCCCGTCGGGGGTGCCCATCGCGATCCACGCGTGATGGCGCGTCTGCTGCGTCGTGCGCTTGCGGATGCGTTGCGCTCGTTGTCTGGGATGTCGCCTCAGCAATTGATCGATCACAGACTCGAGCGGTTGTTGTCCTACGGTAGTTTCCAAGAGGTGCGCGCCTAAGGGCGGTGCCTCAGGTGCCTCCTTGCGCGCTCCCTTGTGTATTGGTATGGACAGCGCCTGGCCCGACGCTCCCGTGCGGGCACTCCAGCAGGCGCTGGAGAACATCCCTGAAAACCAAGTCGTCGCCGTTGCACTGAGCGGCGGCACGGACTCTGTTGCTCTCGCCCTGGTTGCTGCCCAGGTGTGCGCACAGCGTGGTCAGTCTCTTTATTTTTTTCATATTCATCATGGCTTGATGCCTGAGGCTGATGTCTGGGCCGAGCATTTAGGTGAATTTGCGCGTGCGCTCAAGGTGCCCTTGCTCGTGCGCCATGTCCAGGTCGATCTGGGGCAGGGGTTGGGGACTGAAGCTGCGGCGCGAGAAGCGCGCTATCGAGCCTTGGCCGCACTCGCAGACGAGCATCAAGTGGTCGCGCTTTTGCTTGCTCATCATCAGCAAGACCAAGCTGAAACCGTGCTGCTGCGCTTGTTGCGCGGGGCAGGGGTAATGGGCCTGAGTGCGATGCAAGAGGACGTGACGCGCCAAGGTATGCGTTTGTTGCGCCCGTGGCTGGACATTGACCGTAAGGAGCTCGTCGCCATCGCGCAGGAGTTCGCGAACCGCACCGGTTGGCAGGCAGTTCAAGACCCCAGCAACAACGATCCGCAATACAAGCGCGGGGCATTCAGAACAGAGCTCCTCCCCGTTTTAGAAAAACACTGGCCCGCGTGGCGCCAGACCTTGGTGCGCCATGCCAGACAGGCTGCCGAGGTGACAGAGATCTTGGACGAGGTTGCGGCCTTGGATTGGCTGAAGCTCGAGCCCGATACGTCTGACCAAAGCTTTAGCTTGAAAGCTTGGCGGGACTTGAGCCCGGCTCGGCAGGCGCTGGTGCTGCGCTACTGGCTTGCACAGCAGCATGTGGCCATGCCTGGGGAGCGTCGACTGGCAGATTTAATGCGCCAATTGAGGCAACTCCATGCCCTCGGACACGACCGCGAGTTGCTGTGGCAACATGGTTCCCATACTGTGCGCTGCCTGCGCGGGCGAGTCTCCCTGTCTTCGGGCTAAAATAGTGGACTTTGCATCGGCCTATCCGTTTTTACCCTAAATCATGTCACTGATCGTTCACAAGTACGGCGGAACCTCCATGGGATCCGTCGAGCGTATTAAAAACGTCGCGCGCCGCGTCGCCAAATGGCATGCGGCCGGCCACCAGATCGTCGTGGTGCCGTCCGCCATGTCAGGCGAAACCAATCGCCTGCTGGGCTTGGCCCGCGAGCTTTCTGACGCCGCCGATGATCGCGAACTCGATATGATCGCCGCCACTGGCGAGCAAGCGTCGAGTGGCCTGTTGGCTATCGCACTACAGGCCGCCGGTCTGCAGGCCCGCAGCTACGCTGGCTGGCAAGTCCCCATCCGCACCGACTCCGCCTTTACCAAGGCACGCATCACCGCGATCGACGACAAGCGCATTCGCGCCGATCTCGATGCCGGTCGCGTCGTGGTGGTGACAGGCTTTCAGGGCGTGGACGACGAGGGTCACATTACGACGCTCGGACGCGGTGGCTCGGATACCTCCGCCGTCGCGGTCGCCGCCGCACTTAAGGCAGACGAGTGTCTGATCTACACCGACGTGGATGGTGTCTATACGACCGATCCACGCGTCGAGCCCGATGCCCGCCGCCTGAATGTCATCTCGTTCGAAGAAATGCTCGAGATGGCATCGCTCGGTTCCAAGGTGTTGCAGATTCGCTCGGTCGAATTCGCTGGTAAATATCGTGTACCAACGCGGGTCTTGTCCTCGCTGACCGACCCCGACATGCCGCTGGACGAAGAGATGCGCTCCGGCACCCTGATTACTTTTGAGGAAGACGAAAAAATGGAAGCAGCTGTTGTCTCGGGCATCGCCTTTAGCCGCGATGAAGCCAAGGTTACTTTGCTGGGTGTGCCCGACAAACCAGGCGTCGCTTACGCAATCTTGGGTAAAGTTGCCGACGCCAACATCGACGTCGACATGATCGTGCAAAACCAATCTGTAGCCGGCACGACCGACTTTTCTTTTACGGTTCACCGCAATGAGTTTGCGCGCACGCTTGCCTTGCTGACCGGTCAGATTGCAATCGACGTGGGCGCCCGCGAAGTTGTCTCCGATGATAAGGTCGCCAAGGTCTCGATCGTGGGTATCGGCATGCGCTCGCATGCCGGTGTGGCCAGTTTGATGTTTAAAACGTTGGCTGCAGAGAATATCAACATTCAGATGATCAGTACTAGCGAAATCAAAACTTCGGTCTTGATCGAAGACAAGTACATGGAACTCGCCGTGCGCGCGCTGCACAAAGCTTTTGGTCTGGAAACTGCGGCCCCGACCAAGATTTAAGGGCGTAAAGTGATTTAAAAAGGCGCAATTCGTCATGCTAGAATAGCGCCTTGGTTTGGAGGCGTGCCCGAGCGGCTGAAGGGGCTCCCCTGCTAAGGGAGTATGTGCGCTAAAACGTGCATCCAGGGTTCGAATCCCTGCGCCTCCGCCAAGCCATGCTGTAGATTATTGATTTTATTGAATAAATAAAAATTCAATCTAATCTACCCCTGTTTTTACCCCTTGTTGTGCGTCAACGACTGATTCAATCGGGGCAAAGTTAAACAGCATTTTTCTCGTCGGTTTCACCTGATTGCGCATACCTTGTTGGCAACTTCGGTGTCTTTCCGCATCGATTTCTGTCTAGTAACACCCGCCATACCCCCCCATCCCCAAACAGTTTCATCCAACGGACACCCCACCGTACCCCCACCCCCGTAAATCGACGGCTTTGTTGAGCAGACCTATGCACTGTATTTTGCTCA
>JANQYI010000006.1:0-7746 GCA_030728985.1 Burkholderiaceae bacterium
TTGTGACACCGCTTTGTCACGAGGCATGAACGATTGTGTGGTGAGAGTGCGCCATTCATGCAAGAATATCGTTATGAAAGCTTGTCTTTTTTATAGGAGCGTTTCAAATGTCGAATGAACAAATTCCAGAAGGCAAACCCCCCATAGATTTACGGACGTTGACACAAGTTGCCTACGGCCTTTTTGCTATTGGGTTGCTCAGTGGCGGCATGTTTGGTATCGCAACGATCGCGGCGATGGTGTTGCTGTATTTAAAACGGCCTGAAGCTGCGGGTACAGTGTATGCATCGCATTTTGACTGGTTGATGCAGACTTTTTGGTGGGGCTTACTCGCGCTCGTGATCAGCGGGATTGCGACATATATTTATATTGGTTGGGTGGGCGTTGTAGCGACCGGGGTATGGATTTTGTACCGCCTCGTTAAAGGCTGGCTGGCCCTCCTTGAGTGGCGTGCCCCGAGTTGAGGGCATCAACAGGAAGCGATTTTTCTATCAAGGACAAAGTAAAGGGCGCATAAAGCGCCCTTTACTTTGGACAATAGAAAAAACTGCTTATTTCAGATGACCACTCACAATTTTGGTCAGCTCGAACATCGAGACCTGAGCCTTACCAAACAAAGGCTTGAGCTTTGCGTCGGCATTGATATTGCGGCGATTCTTGGGATCTTGCAGGTCATGCTTTTTAATGTAGTCCCAAATCTTTTTTGTGACTTCTGTGCGAGGCACAGGTGTCGCGCCAATCACGGCGGCCAACTCGGCGCTCGGCGTCAATGCTTTCATGAAAGCGGCATTTGGCGTGCGAGCCACTTTCTTTGCAGCGGGTTTGGCAGCAGCAGTTTTCTTAACCGCGACTTTTTTCACGGCAGGTTTTTTCACAGCAGGTTTTTTAGCGGCTGCGGTTTTAGCGGCAACTTTTTTGACAGCAACTTTCTTTGCGGCTGGTTTCTTGGCGGTGGCCATGTGGGCTCTCCTAGTGGAACAGATTAATGTGCACAACGGGCGCAGCATAACGCTTCTCACAGTGAAAGACAAAGAATTTATAGAGAACGTCGCAAAATTGTCTCAAAAGACACGGAAGCAGAAAGATTCTTGGAAAGCTCAGAGAGGGCTCAAACAGGTTCAAACAGGCTCAAGACGAGTAAAATCAGCATTGTGATCAACTTCAAACGCTGAAACCATGCAACCAAGATCTCCGCTTGCTGCAATTCAACTATTCCACAAAGAACTGATGGCTGTTCGCAGGGATTTGCATGCAAATCCAGAAATGGGTTTTCAGGAGGTGCGAACATCTGGCATCGTTGCCGGTGCGCTCGCGGCGCTTGGTATCGAGGTGCATCGAGGAATCGGTAAAACGGGCGTTGTTGGCGTGATCAAAGGGCAGCGAACGGATTCCGGCAAAATGATCGGGCTTCGCGCAGATATGGATGCCCTACCCATTCATGAGGAAAACGCGGCGCAATACTGCTCGACGGTACCCGGCATGATGCATGCATGCGGCCATGATGGTCACACGACGATTTTGCTGGGCACAGCGAAATACCTGATGCAAAACAGAAATTTCAACGGTACGGCTATTCTGATCTTTCAACCCGCCGAAGAAGGGCTAGGTGGGGCCAAGGCAATGGTCGAAGACGGATTGTTCGAGCGTTTTCCCTGTGATGCGATATACGCCCTGCACAACTGGCCTGCATTACCGGCAGGTGTGATTGGCATCAACCCGGGCCCGATGATGGCGGCTTCGGACAAGTTTGAAATTACGATTCAGGGTCACGGCGGTCATGGTGCCCACCCTTATCAAACGATCGATCCGATTGTCGTGGCGGCAAACATGGTGACCGCCTTACAGACTATCGTGTCGAGAAACGTACATCCCCTCGAAGCGGCTGTGTTGTCTTTTGGACATATTCATGCCGGTGCGGCCACCGCCGCGAGCGTGATTCCCGGACAAGCCAAATTAGTCGGCACAGTTCGTACATTCAGTGACGAGGTGCAAAAAGTGGTTGAGGCGCGAATGCGCGCGCTGATCGAATCAATCGCGCAAGGCTATGGCGCTAGCGCTGAGTTCAACTACTTACGAAACTATCCTGCCACGATCAACACGGCGTCTTGCGCGGATTTTGTTGCGGATGTCGCGACGGATCTTTTTGGCGCAGACCGCGTTGTCCGCAATTTGACGCCTTCGATGGGCTCTGAGGATTTTTCTTTTATGTTGAAAAAAGTCCCTGGCGCGTATTTTCGACTGGGTCAAGGCGGCGCCGAAGACGGCAGATTTCTACACAATCCCAAATTCGATTTCAATGATGACGTGATTCCTGCTGGAAGCGCAACCTTTGCGGCTTTAGTCGAACGAAGCATGCCCTTGTAAGGTTTTGTCCGTCATCAAATACTCAGTCAGTATTCACTTCAGAATCTCACAACTTCAGCCATCAAAAGCACAAGAATGACTCAAACAACGCTCACCATCACAAAACCTGACGACTGGCATCTTCATCTTCGCGACGCCGAGGCCTTGCGTGCCGTCGTCGGTGACACGGCACGGCAATTCGCGCGCGCGATTGTGATGCCAAATCTGAGGCCGCCCGTCACGACCGCAGCGTTGGCCGTGGCTTATCGCGGGCGTATTGAGCAGGCGTTGGTGGCGGCGGGCGTACCGGCTGGAAGTTTCAAGCCCCTAATGACACTTTATCTGACCGACAATACCCAGCCCGACGAGGCGGTCGAGGCGTATGAAACTGGCGCGGCAGTCGCGTTCAAACTTTATCCCGCCGGCGCGACGACCAACTCGGACGCTGGTGTTACGGATCTCTTGGCGCGTTGTAGCCGCGTGCTCGAGGCTATGCAGCGTATCGGCATGCCATTGCTCGTGCATGGCGAGGTGACCGATCACTTGGTCGACGTTTTTGATCGAGAGGCTCTGTTTATTGAGCGCGTCATGATCCCTTTGCGCAAAGCATTTCCCGCCTTGAAGGTTGTGTTTGAACATATCACCACCAAAGAAGGGGTGGACTATGTGCGCGATGCACAGGGCCCTATCGCGGCAACGATTACAGCGCAACATCTTCTTTACAATCGTAACGCTATTTTTCAGGGCGGAGTACGCCCCCATTTTTATTGCTTGCCGATTCTAAAGCGAGAAGTGCATCGGCGCGCATTGATCGAGGCCGCGACAAGTGACAGTCCACGTTTCTTTTTGGGAACAGATAGCGCGCCTCATTCCAAAGGACTCAAGGAGCATGCGTGTGGGTGTGCGGGTTGCTACACGGCGCTTCACGCCATGGAGCTGTATGCCACTGCGTTTGATGGTGTCGGCAAGATCGACAAGCTCGAGGCTTTTGCGAGCTTTCGCGGCCCTGATTTTTATGGTTTGCCTCGCAACACCGGGACGCTGACTTTGGAAAGAGGTGATTTCGTCATTCCGACAGAGATTCCTTTTGGCAAGGAAACGATCGTTCCTTTAGCGGCGGGCGAAACGCTCAAGTGGCGCGTGCGGCCCTGATCAGGATTGTCGGGCCTCAAGCGCTTCCCAGCGCGCGAAGTATTTGACGAGCAAGGCATCGATTTCAGTCAGTCTTGACTGAATCGTGGTCAGCTTCGCTGGGTCGTTTTTGTAAAGCTCGCCTTGCCCCATTGCCGCGACGAGCGCCTCTTGTTCCTGCTCAAGTTTTTGAATATCCAGTGGAAGTTGCTCGAGCTCTTTGGCCTCCCAGGGCGCGAGCTTGTTCGGCCGAGCTTTAGCAGTGGGTGTTGTTGCTGTCGCTGTGGCTGCAGGTGTTGACTTGGCAGAGGTTGACTCTGGCGAAGCGCTTGTGACTTGATGTGCAGATTTCAGTTGAGCGATTGCGGAAGGTCCCAGGGTTGTTTTGCATTGACGTTCCCAATCGGCAAAGCCACCCACGAAATCTTTCCAGCGACCTTCGCCCTCACTGGCAATCGTTTGCGTGACGACGTTGTCTAGGAATGTACGATCGTGGCTGACAAGCAAAACAGTGCCTGGATAGTCTTGAAGGAGCTCCTCGAGCAACTCGAGCGTCTCAATGTCTAGATCATTCGTCGGCTCGTCTAAAACCAAAATATTCGCGGGACGGGCAAACAGACGGGCCAGCAGTAAACGTGCACGCTCGCCACCTGACAAGCTTTTGACAGGGGAGTGCGCGCGTGCGGGTGCGAATAAAAAATCGCCCAGATAGCTCATCACGTGTTTGCGTGTGCCACCGATTTCAATCCATTCACTTCCGGGATTGATCACGTCCGCAAGTGTGGCGTTTTCATCGAGCTGACTGCGCATTTGATCGAAATAGGCCACGCTGAGATTTGTGCCCAGTTTCACTGTGCCGGAATCAGGTTGCAGGGTGCCGAGAATCAGTTTGAGAAGCGTCGATTTACCCGCGCCGTTAGGGCCAATGAAACCGATGCGATCGCCGCGCATGATGGTGGTGGAGTAGTCTTTGATGACGCAACGGTCCCCGAAGGACTTATAGACATTTTCGAGTTCGGCGACGAGCTTGCCTGAACGCTGACCTGAGTCGAGCGCGAGTTGAACATTCCCTTGGCGGTCGCGACGATCCGCACGTTCGCGGCGGAGTTGTTCGAGTCGCCGCACGCGGCCTTCGTTGCGAGTACGACGTGCTTCGACGCCTTTGCGGATCCAAATCTCTTCTTGGGCCAGCAGTTTGTCGAAGCGCGCATTTTCAAGACGTTGTGATTCGAGCCACTGCGCTTTGCGAATCTGCCAATCGGAGAAGTTGCCTGGAAAACTCAGCAGCGCACCGCGATCAAGCTCAACGATGCGCGTGGCGATGGCATCCAGAAAGCGTCGATCGTGCGTGATCACAATCGCGCTGCCGGGCCATTGCTTGAGTGTGTTCTCGAGCCAGGTGATGCCATCGAGGTCAAGATGGTTGGTGGGCTCGTCAAGCAGGAGCAGACTGGGCTCGTTGGCCATCGCACTGATCAGTGCCACGCGTTTACGCATGCCGCCTGAGAGTGTGCCCACAATGGCTTCGGGAGGTAGGCCGAGCTTGTCGATGAGGGCGCGTACGCGCGAGGCACGATTCCAGTCTTCGCTTTCTGGATCGTATTCGCCGAATACGGCCTGCTCGATCGTGAGTGTTTCATCAAGCTGTGGCTCTTGTTCGACGGTTGCGACCTTGACGTAGCCTGCCATGTTGATCGCGCCATCATCAGGTTGTGTGCGTCCATCTAGCAGGCGCAGCAAAGAGGATTTACCAGCGCCGTTACGTCCGATCAAGCCAATACGCTCGTGCGCATGAATGGCAAGGTCTGCGCCGTCGAGCAAAGGATGGTGTCCATAGGCGAGGTGTACGGCGTTGAGGGTAATCAGGGCTTGACTGGACATGTTTGATGCAGCTGGAATGAATGAGTTAAGTCCGCTATTGTCGCAGGAGTTGGCGTTGGCCGTATGGCCTTACAATGAATACGCAAGGCAGATTGGGCAATCGCGGTGCTTCGTGCATCGAGGAAGGTCCGGACTCCATCGGGCAGGATAACGGTTAACGACCGTCCAGCGCGCCACGCGCAAGCGTGCGGGCGTTGAGGACTAGGGCCACAGAGACGAGTCTGCAGTGAGGGTGTGTCGCAAGACTTACTCCGCCACGGTGTTGCCGTGGCGTAGGGTCCGCATGCGGACCGAGCACTGCAGGGTGAAACGCGGCAACCTCTATCCGGAGCAACACCAAATAGGCATGCGTGTGGTTTCGACCACGACGGGCGGCTCCGTCCAAGTATGCGGGTAGGTGGCTAGAGCATTTCAGCAATGAAATGCCCAGAGGAATGATTGCCGACCTGCGCAAGTGGGTTTACAGAATCCGGCCTATAGATCTGTCTTGCACTTCTCAATATCCCCCAAAAGTTCCTTTCGTCACCTGATGGAAAAGGCTGGAGATCCTATCGACGTTTTTATTGGGGGTTATCCCTAATCTATTTGTTGATGTTCAACATTTAGTAGTTGAGCCAATCACATGATTTATTTGAATATTTTGTTTTTTAGACTTCTGTGAAAACAGTTCTAAGTCCTTGTTGTCATTGAAAAAAATCCAATTTGTCGCTTGACCAGATTTAATCATTCACTTAGAGTGGTGAAAAGTGTATTTTTGTGCAATTAAGTGGGGTAATTCGGTGTTTCAAGGAAGTAGTGCGCTCACGTTGGATGCGAAAGGTCGGATCAATATCCCGACCCGGCATCGCGACGCTCTGATCGAGCAGGCGCAAGGCTGTCTGACGATTACACGTCATCCCGATGGATGCTTGCTCGTATACCCACGCCCCGAGTGGGAGCAAAAGCGCGAGCAAATCGCCGCTTTTCCCATGTCAGCGCGCGCACTTCAGCGGTTGTTGCTAGGGAGCGCTCAAGATGTCGAAATTGATGGTTCGGGACGCGCCCTCGTTGCGCCTGAGCTCAGACAGGCTGCGGGCATGTCACGAGACGTGATGCTGTTGGGCATGGGTGCGCACTTTGAACTGTGGGATGCCGCTGCATTGACGCGCCGAGAGGCTGCGGATTTGTCGCAAGGCATGGGGGATGTTTTAAACCAATTTTCATTTTAATTCGTGACGGTGTACAGCCATCGGCCCGTATTGCTCGAGCCGACTGTCGAAGCCTTGGTTTTGCCGGGTTACGGCAAGCGTGCCTCAAAGACGTCGGCCAATACTGATACGCAGACTGCGAGGTTATCTGGTGTCTTTGTTGATGCGACGTTTGGGCGGGGTGGTCATTCGAGATTATTGCTGCAAAAGTTAAATCCAGACGCACAGCTTTATGTGTTTGATAAGGATCCGCAGGCGATTGAAGTGGCGCAGGCGTTGGCCCGCGTGGATAGCCGAGTGACGGTGATTCACGAGGGTTTTGGTGACATGTTGAGTGCGTTGTCTGCGCGAGATGTGAGCGAAGTGGACGGCGTGATGTTGGATCTGGGTGTTTCCTCTCCACAGATCGACGACGCTGCCCGAGGGTTTTCTTTTATGCGTGAAGGTCCGCTCGATATGAGAATGGACACGACGCGTGGTGAGACAGTGGCGCAATGGTTGGCGCTGGCAAGTATTGATGAGATGCGGGAGGTCATAGTTCGATATGGCGAAGAACGGTTTGCTTTTCAGATTGCAAAGGCGATTGCTGCTCGCCGCGCAACACGTCCGCTGCTTACCACGCTCGACCTCGCCGAGCTCGTGTCAAGCACCGTCCGCACGCGCGAAAAGAGCCAGCATCCGGCTACACGCACCTTTCAAGCTTTACGGATTTACATCAATCGTGAGCTCGAAGAGCTCGAGAGCGCCCTCCAGGCAACTCTGACATTATTGAAAACAGGCGGACGTATGGCCGTGATTAGCTTCCACTCGCTGGAAGATCGCGTCGTCAAGCAGTTCATTGCCGCAGCATCCCGTCCGGAAGCTGCGTATGCCCGCCTCCCGCTTCGCGAAAGTGAAATGCCTCAGCCAGTGCTGTTAGCCTTGGCCAGAGTGCTTCCAGCGGATAGTGAAATCAGCGAAAACCCACGTTCGCGCTCTGCCGTGTTGCGGGTGGCTGAGCGAACGGCAACGGTCTTGCCCGCTGCGGGCGCCTCGGCCTTTTCTCCAGCGCCTGTCGCGACAGGTTCGAGACACAGACGGGGAGGACACTGATGGGGCGTGTCTGTATCCTTGTCGCGATTATTTTAATGTTTTCGTCTTTGTCGTTGGTCACGGCGCGCTATCAGGCGCGCCAACTCTATGACCAGCTGGATCGCTACAGGTC
>JANQYI010000006.1:7846-41710 GCA_030728985.1 Burkholderiaceae bacterium
TTGCAAGGGATCACGACTGAGTTTTTGCAGCAGCAAGGTGAAAAGCGGTATGAGCACACACAGACGTTGTATGCCAGCCGTGGAAAAATTCTTGATCGTCACAATGTGGTGTTGGCTGCGAGTATTCCTGCCAATGCGATTGCCTTTCAGCCGCGCCAACACCGTCCAACGTCAGCGGCCAAGATGCAAAGCCTTGCGGATCTGCTGGAAACACCGGTAGCCGAATTGAGCAAAAGGATGGCGAGCGAAAAGAGAAACTTTGTTTATCTCAAGCGTCAGGTCCCGATCGATGTCGCCAAAAGCATTGATCGCCTTCGCATCTCCGGTATCAGTTTGCATCCGGACAATCGTCGTTTTTATCCTGAAGGTTCTGTTACAGGCAATATCGTTGGTTTGAACAATCTCGATGACAAGGGTCAAGAGGGTGTCGAGCTTGCGTTCAATGACCAGCTTGCTGGTCGCGCGGGAAGTCGTCGTGTCATGAGGGACAGGATGGGACGCAACATTGACGACGTCCGTGAAATCGATACGCCGCAAGACGGACGCGACATCAAGCTGTCCATTGATACACGCATTCAGTACCAGGTGTATCGTGCCCTCCAAGAGGCGATGGTCATCACAAAAGCCAAGGGTGCAGCGGCTGTAGTGATCGATGTCAAAACGGGAGAGATTCTCGCCTTGGGCAATATGCCGACCTACGACCCGAATAAACGCGAGTCGTTTCGCAGTGGCAATTTGCGTAATCAAGCGTTGACGGATACGTTTGAGCCCGGTTCCATCATGAAGCCCTTCACTGTGGCGCTGGCCTTGGAACTCAATCGCATTACGCCCACCTCGCAATTTAAGACGGGTAACGGCAAGTTTGCGTATCAAGGCGCGACGATCAGCGATGTCAAGGCCAACGGCGTTTTGGATACGACTGGCGTCTTGATGAAATCCAGCAATATTGGCATGACATTGATTTCGGAAAAGCTTGAATCTCGCGAAATGTGGGCGCGCTTCAATGAGCTGGGTTTTGGGCAGGTGCCTCAAACGGGTTTTCCTGGGGCGGCTGCCGGGCGACTCCGACCTTGGGAAAGATGGCGTTTGATTGAAAAAGCCACGATGTCCTATGGTTATGGGATGTCTGTGTCTTTGTTGCAGATGGCGCGTGCATACACAGCATTTGCTCGTGATGGGGATATGGTCGGTTTGTCGCTCGTTAAGCGCGATCACGCGATGGCGAGCACGCGGATTTTTCAGCCAGATGTAGCTAAGAGAGTGCGGCTGATGCTTGAGGCTTCGGCGGGTCCGGATGGATCCAAGGCGGCGGCTGTGCAGGGATATCGCGTCGCCGGCAAGAGTGGTACGGCGCGAAAAATCGTGGATGGCCGCTACAGTACGAGTCGGTATCGAGGCTCGTTTGTGGGTTTTGCGCCCGTCTCCAACCCGCGCATCGTGGTGGCCGTCACGGTTGACGAACCTAGCTCGGGTGCCTACTACGGCGGTTTGGTCGCGGCGCCTGTATTTTCCAGCATTGTCGGAAGTTCGCTCAGGATTATGGGTGCCCAGCCTGACGCACCTTTTGCCTCGTCGGTGGTTGCCGCAGGGCAGGGAGGCGCAAGATGACGCGTTCCGTTCTGATCGACGACCAAATGACCAATGAAAATTTGGTCGCATTGCTGCGTCGTACGGTTGAGTGCGGGGCACACTGGTCTGCTGATTCACGCAGGTTGTCACGCGGGGATGTGTTTGTTGCGATGCCGGGGATACGGGGCGATGGACGTGACTTCATCGCTACAGCAATCGCGGGCGGTGCGTCGGCGGTGTTGCGGCATGTCGATGACGCCAAGGGGTGGCAGTCCGAAGAGAGTGTGGTTCCTGTTTTTGGGGTGGTAGGTTTAAAAGCGCGTCTGGGTGTATTGGCTGATCTCTGGTACGGCAGCCCATCTTCCGACATGACCGTGATCGCGGTGACGGGCACCAATGGCAAAACAAGTTGTGTTGACTGGTTATCGCAAGCGTTGCGTGGCGCCGGGAAACGGGTCGGTATCATCGGCACGTTGGGTGTAGTCTTTCCCGATGGTCACTTGGTAGAGGGGCAGTTGACGACCCCCGATGTGATTGCTGTGCATCAAACGCTGGCTTCTCTGCGTGATGCGGGTGCGACCTATGTGGCAATGGAAGCGTCTTCGATCGGGTTGGACCAAGGGCGCCTTGATGGTGTGCGTATTCACATCGCCGGCTATACCAATTTATCGCGGGATCATCTCGATTATCACAAGACGATGCAGGCGTATGAAAACGCGAAAGCCAGATTATTTTCCTGGCCCGGGTTGCAGTTTGCCGTCGTCAACCTTGACGATCCTGTGGGGGTGAGACTTTCCCAGCAGGCGACTTGCGAGGTGTTGACATACAGTCTTTCTAATCAAGCGGATTCAGCGACATTGACCGCAAGCGAGCTTGAATCGAAAGCGCATGGAAAGGCTTTTCTCCTTAGGGTGAAAGGCCAGCAGGAGCAGGTTCAAAGTCGTGCTTTGGGCAATCATAATGTGGCTAATTTGCTGTGCGTCTCAGGCGTATTGCTAGCCCTGGGTTGGGATCTTTCTAATATCAGCGCGGCGATTGCCGACTTGAAACCGGTGGATGGTCGACTGGAAAGTGTCAAGGCTCTGTTGTCGAGCGAGTCCGTACCTGCCGTCGTGGTGGACTATGCCCATACGCCAGACGCGCTCGAGCGCGTGCTCAGGACCCTACGGCCTTTGGCGCAGTCGCGACAGGGCAAACTCTGGTGCGTATTTGGATGTGGTGGAAATCGTGATGCAGGAAAGCGGCCCATCATGGGGGCCGTGGCTCAGCGTTTGGCTGACGAGGTAGTTGTTACCAGCGACAATCCGCGCGATGAGATCCCCACAGCCATCATCTCGGCTATCATCGCCGACCTTCCCGGCACGGCGCACAATGTGCGAATGATCGAAGATCGCGCTCAAGCCATTCTTCATGCTGTGTTGAGCGCTGACACAGCCGATGTGATCCTGATTGCAGGAAAAGGGCATGAGACCTATCAGGAAACGCGTGGTGTACGCGTCGCTTTTGATGATCGTCAGTGGGCGCAGGCGGCGTTTGTCTTGATGCAGCAGCGTCCGGTGCAGACGGACTCTCGCAAGCTTGACGCGGGAGCCGTCTTTGTCGCTTTGCGCGGCGACGTGTTTGATGGACATGATTATTTAAAACAAGTCCAGGAATTGGGTGCTTGTGTGGCGATCGTCGAAAAGATTGACGCGACGGTTAATTTGCCGCAGGTTGCGTTGGGGGACACGCGCTTGGCGCTACTCGCGTTGGGCAAAGCCTGGCGTCAGCAATTCCCCATCCCCATGATTGCCGTGACTGGTAGCAATGGTAAGACGACGACCAAGGAAATGATCGCCGCTATTTTGGCTGCCTGGCTTGGCGCGCAGCAAAGTTTGGCAACGCTCGGCAATTTAAATAACGAACTTGGCGTGCCGCTAACTCTGCTGCGCCTGCGCCCGGCGCATCAGGCGGCTGTCATTGAGTTGGGGATGAATCACCCTGGTGAAATAGAGGTGCTTGCTTGCCTTGTTTCTCCGACCGTGGCCTTGGTCAACAATGCGCAAAGAGAGCACCAGGAGTTCATGGAGAGCGTGGAAGCAGTCGCACGTGAAAACGGTGCAGTATTTTGTGCGCTTGGAAGGGACGGTATCAAGGTTTATCCAGCCGACGAGGAGTTTTCAGCGCTTTGGAATGCCCTGTCGATCCAGCATACCTCGTTGCGTTTTGGGTTGACGGCTCAGGCCGAGGTATGGCCAACCGCGATTCAGTCCCACGCGTTGGGCTCTTCGTTCACGCTGAACTTACCTGGCGCGAAAGGTGATATCCAGCTATCAGTCCCGGGATTGCATAACGTGCGTAACGCCTTGGCGGCCGCCGCGTGTGCCCATGCGGTCGGTGCGCCTCTCACGGCGATTGTTGACGGCTTAGAAGGCTTTCAAGCTGTATCGGGGCGAATGCAGACACATCGTTTAGATCAGCAAAGAGTATTGATTGACGATAGTTACAACGCCAATCCCGATTCCGTTCGCGCCGCGATCGATGTGTTGGCCACGTTGCCTGCGCCACGCGTACTTGTACTTGGCGATATGGGTGAGGTGGGAGACAACGGACCGGCAATGCATCGCGAAGTCGGCGCATATGCCCGTGAGCGGGGCATTGAGCATTTGCTGACGCTGGGCGAGGCAACGCGCGAAAGCGCTCAAGCATTTGGTGCCTCGGCCGTCATGGGTGAGTCCCCGGAGCAGCTGGGTGAAAGATTGCGTGCGCTCGGAGCGCAAAGTGTACTCGTCAAGGGTTCGCGTTTTATGCGCATGGAGCGCATCGTAAAAGATTATCTAAAAGCAACAGGGGTCAACCCCGAGGAAGTGGTGAAGCATGCTGTATGAATTGTTCGGTTGGATCGCAGACAACCACATTCGCAGCTTTGCTGTGTTTGAATACATCACGTTACGCGCCGTTCTCGCCTGTGCGACTTCACTGCTGATTGGCTTGGTCGCAGGGCCTTATGTCATTAGGCGCTTGACCGAGCTCAAAATCGGGCAGGCAGTCCGTAGCTATGGACCTCAGACACATCTTGTCAAAACGGGTACACCGACGATGGGCGGCGCGTTGATTCTGATCGCGATCGGAGTCAGTACTTTACTGTGGGCAGACTGGACAAACCGCTTTGTTTGGGTCGTGTTGCTAGTGACGTTTGGTTTTGGTTGGATTGGATGGGTCGACGATTACCGCAAAGTGGTCCACCGCGATCCAGAGGGAATGCCCGCACGCCAGAAGTTTTTCTGGCAAGCCTTGATTGGTTTGGTCGCCGCGGTTTATCTGACGTTTGCGGTGTCCGCGCCTGCGACGGCCAACATTTGGCCGCTGATGCGCGACTGGGCGCTGAGCGGCTTCACGATTGACCTGCCGACGCGCACAGATTTGATGGTGCCGTTTTTCAAAACGATTACGTATCCACTCGGTGTATTCGGCTTTGTCGCCTTGAGTTGGTTGGTGATCGTTGGCACGAGCAACGCGGTCAACTTGACCGACGGGTTGGATGGTCTGGCCATCATGCCAACGGTGATGGTGGGTTCCGCGCTTGGGGTGTTTGCCTATGTAGTGGGCCGGGTTGATTATTCGAAATACCTTTTGTTTCCTTATGTACCCGGTGCGGGTGAGTTGATGGTGCTGTGCGCGGCGTTAGCAGGCGCAGGTCTCGCGTTTCTGTGGTTCAACGCGCATCCGGCGCAAGTCTTTATGGGTGATGTCGGCGCGCTCGCGTTGGGTGGCATGCTTGGCACGATGGCTATCATCGTGCGACAGGAAATCGTGCTGTTCATCATGGGGGGTGTGTTTGTCGCTGAAACAGTCTCGGTGATGGTGCAAGTGTTCTGGTTCAAATATACGAAGCGCAAATATGGTGAAGGTAGGCGAGTGCTGCGCATGGCTCCGTTGCACCATCATTTTGAGGTAGGTGGCTGGAAGGAAACACAGGTTGTGATTAGGTTTTGGATCATCAGCATGATGCTGGTGTTGATTGGTTTGTCCTCTTTGAAGATTCGATGAGCGAAGAAGCTGTGTCCCTCGGCTTTCCTTCTCGTGTCCTGATCGTAGGACTCGGGGAGACAGGCATTGCCGCCGCACGTTGGTGCGCTCGCAATGGCGCGATGCTGCGCATTGCCGATACACGCGCGACGCCTGCCGGTCTGGAGCCCCTGAGCGCTGGACTCGATCCCGCCCGTGTCGAATGGCATTTGGGCTGCGATGTTTTTGCTGAGTCATTGCTTGATGATACGCAGCAGCTTGTTCTCAGTCCCGGTCTAGCGCCAGGCATGTCACCAGTACGTGAGCTGCTTGAGGCCGCTAAGACGCGCGGCGTTGAAATCGTCGGCGAGATCGAGTTGTTTGCTCGCGCGCTCAAATCACTTAAGGCGGAGCGTGAATACGCACCTAAAGTGCTGGGTGTCACGGGCACCAATGGAAAGACGACTGTCACAGCGTTGACGCGGCGCATGCTTGAGGCTTCGGGTTTACGTGCGAGAGCTGCCGGTAATATCAGCCCCGCGGCTTTACACGCCTTGATGGAGGCGCTGGACCAAGAGGACTTGCCCGATGTCTGGGTGCTCGAGCTCTCGAGTTTTCAGCTGGAAACAACGCGTAGTTTGCACATGACGGCTGCGACGGTATTGAACTTGACGCAAGACCATCTCGACTGGCATGTGACCATGCAAGCTTACAGCGAAGCAAAAGCGCGTATTTTCGCCATGGCGGAGCAGTGGGTGTTAAATCGCGACGATGCGAATGTGATGTCTATGGTCGAATCTCAGCGCGTGATGAATGCCCGCAGTTTTGGTCGCGATACGCCGATGTTGACGGGTGATGTCGGGATTGAGGCGAGCCATGATGTGAGTTGGCTGTGCTCTTCCGAGGCGACGGAATTCGAGGATGAGATGCCCGCTCCGGGTCGACGCAAAAAAAATGCCCCACCACCCGAGCGACAGGCTGGGCGAATAGTGCGCCTGATGCCTGTGGAGGCCTTGGGCATGAAAGGTTTGCATAATGCGCTGAATTGTCAGGCTGCCTTGTTGTTGGGACGGGCTTGTGGCGCGACCTGGGCTCCCATGCTGCGGGCGGCAGGCGAGTACGAGGGTGAGCCGCACCGAATGGCGTTTGTGCGTAGCGTGCGAGGCATCGACTTTTTTAATGACAGCAAGGGCACTAATGTAGGCGCGACCGCTGCGGGAATCGAGGGACTCGGTCGCCGGATCGTTTTAATCGCAGGTGGCGTAGGAAAGGGTCAGGATTTTGAACCGTTGGTACCAGTGATCAAACGCCATGTTAAAGCTGTGATCTTGATTGGTCAGGATGCCACGCTGATGTCTCAAGTGCTCGCGCCGGCGGAAGTGACATGCATATTGGCACGGGATCTTGCGCATGCCGTGACCGAGGCTTTCGAGCATGCGCGAGAGGGTGACGCCATTGTCTTATCGCCCGCCTGCGCAAGTTTTGATATGTTTCAAAACTATCCGCATCGTGGTCAGGTTTTCGTGGATGCCGTGTTGGAGCTCGCTTTGGATCAAGGAGAAGTGGTATGAGTCTCTTTGCTGAATTGACCGGCAGCGTCAACGCGGTATCCCCGAGTCGGACGACTATGCGTAATTACGACTTGTCGCTCGTCATCGCGACCAGTATTTTGGTGGGCCTTGGTATTTTGATGGTGTATTCGGCGGCGATCGCTTTGGCCGACGGCCCGCGTGCCAATTATGGCCGCTACTCTTTCGTCCTGCGTCAGTCCGCCTTTGTGGTCGTTGGGTTGTTTGTGTCGACGATGGTTCTAACCGTTCCGATGGCGGCATGGCGGCGGATGACGATTGCTTTGTTTTGTTTTACCCTGCTCCTGCTGGTGTTAGTCCTCATCCCGGGCGTTGGTAAAAAAGCCAATTTTGCGGCGCGTTGGTTGCCCGTAGGGCCGGTGACGTTTCAACCATCGGAGCTGATGAAGTTCGCGGTGATTTTGTTAACGGCCGACTACGTCATACGCAAAAAAGAATACTTGCAAAGCTTTTTGCGCGGCTTTATGCCGATTGCGTTGATCTTGGCTGTCGTAGCCTTATTGTTGCTTAAGCAGCCTGACTTGGGCGCATTGATCGTGATTGTCACCATCGCGATGGGTATTCTTTTCGTTGGGGGGATCAACGCAAAAATATTTTCCTCTCTCGTCGGCATTTTAATGTTCAGTTTTGCGCTCGTGATTTGGCTTACGCCTTGGCGACTTGAGCGCGTGTTCGCCTATCTCGATCCTTGGAATCCTGTGTATGCCCAATCAGCGGCCTATCAGCTATCGCACTCGTTGATGGCGGTGGGGCGCGGAGAGTGGACAGGGGTGGGCCTCGGAAATAGTGTCGAGAAATTGCACTATCTGCCCGAGGCGCACACCGACTTTATTGTTTCCGTGATTGGCGAAGAATTGGGTTTTGTCGGCATTATGTTGGTGTTGATTCTATTCGCCGTGATTGTTCAACGGTGTTTTGAAATTGGTCGACAGGCCATTGCGATGGAAAGAGTCTACGGCGGTTTGGTGGCTCAAGGCGTCGGGCTTTGGTTTGGTGTGCAGGCTTTCATCAACATTGGCGTTTGCCTCGGCGCTCTGCCAACAAAAGGGCTCACTTTGCCGTTGGTGAGCTATGGCGGCTCTGGTTTATTGATGAACTTGATTGCGATTGCGATCGTGTTGCGTGTCGATTTTGAAAATCGAAATTTGATGCGAGGGATCCGTTCATGACGACATCCTCTCCTACGATTTTAATTATGGCGGGTGGTACGGGTGGACACATCATGCCTGGACTCGCCGTGGCCGATGTCTTGCGCACGCGTGGTTGGACGGTACGTTGGCTGGGCCATCCAGAAAAAATGGAAGGGCAGATCGTACCTGCGCGCGGCTATGACCTGGCGCCCTTGCGTTTTGCGGGTCTACGGGGTCGGGGTCTACGTGCCAAATTACTCGCGCCATTTTTATTGCTGCGCGCCTTGTTTCAGGCTTGGCAGCATTTTTCCAAGATTCGTCCCAACGTGGTGTTGGGTATGGGCGGCTATGTTTCCTTTCCCGGTGGCGTGGTGAGTGCGTTGCGCACGCGTCCTTTGGTGTTGCATGAGCAAAATGCCATCGCAGGCCTGGCAAACAAAGTACTCGCCAAAATATCCAAGCGTGTTCTGGCGGGATTTCCAGGTGCCTTGGCAGGTGCCGAGGTCGTCGGCAATCCGGTGCGTCAGGATGTTGTTGCGTTGGCGGAACCTGCGCAACGTTACGCGCAACGTATGGGCCCCTTGCGCGTGCTTGTGGTGGGTGGCAGTCTGGGTGCGACGGCGTTGAATACGATTATTCCCGAGGCGCTCGCCCTGATGCCAGAGGCGCAGCGTCCAGCGGTTGTGCATCAGGCGGGCGCGAAAAATTTGGAAGCGCTTGAAGCAGCTTATCAACAGGCCGGTGTTCAGGCGGATTGCGTGGCATTTGTCGACGATATGGCGCAGGCACTCGGCCAAGCCGATCTATTGATTTGTCGTGCGGGAGCGATGACGGTTGCCGAAGTCGCGGCTGCGGGTGTCGCAGCACTCTTTGTGCCGTTCCCCCATGCTGTGGATGATCACCAAACCGCTAACGCAAGGTTCTTAAGTGACGATGGTTCGGCATGGTTGATGCGACAAGAGAGCCTGACGGCTTCACAGCTGGCTGCTTGGCTCGCGATGCGGTCGCGCCATGAACTTGCGGATGTTGCACAGCGAGCGCGGGCGCATGCTCGACCTTTGGCTGCCGAGCGAATCGCGGATATTTGTGAAGAGTTGGTCGGAGTGGCGAAATGAAGCATCGAATCCAGCACATCCACTTCGTGGGCATCGGCGGCTCAGGTATGAGCGGTATCGCCGAGGTGCTGCTGAACTTGGGATATCGCATCTCAGGCTCGGACTTATCCCAGTCAGCGGTCACGCAACGCTTGGCGGAGCTTGGTGCGACCATTGCGCTTGGTCACCAAGCTGCGCACGTCAAAGGTGCCGATGCGATCGTCACGTCGACTGCGGTCGCTAACAATAATCCCGAGGTGATCGCAGCGCGCGAGGCGCGGATTCCTGTGGTGCCACGCGCAGTCATGCTGGCTGAGCTCATGCGCTTAAAGCGTGGGATCGCCGTGGCCGGCACACATGGAAAAACGACGACGACAAGTTTGGTGGCGAGCGTTCTGGCCGCTGGGGGATTAGATCCCACCTTCGTGATCGGTGGTCGTTTGAACTCGGCGGGAGCGAATGCAGGGTTGGGGCAGGGTGACTTTATCGTTGTTGAAGCCGACGAATCAGATGCTTCCTTTTTGAATTTGTTACCGGTAATGGCCATCATCACCAATATCGATGCGGACCATATGGATACCTATGGTCACGATGTCGCCAAGCTCAAGAGTGCATTTGTCGAGTTCACGCAGCGTTTGCCTTTTTATGGCAGTGCGATCGTGTGTTCTGACGATGCGAATGTGCGCGAGATTTTGCCGTTTGTGTCCAGACCTGTGATCACCTATGGCGTTAATGCTGACGCACAAGTGCGCGCCACCCATGTGCGCGCAACCGGAACGCGCATGTTGTTTGACGTGGAGCGTCAAACTCGTCAGGGCGGCTTACCCACGCTCTCGATTGAGTTGAACTTGCCTGGTTTGCACAATGTGCTCAATGCGCTCGCCGCGATAGCCGTCGCGACTGAATTGGGCGTAGACGATACCGCAATTGCGAATGCCTTGGCGAAATTTGGCGGCGTGGGTCGACGATTTACTCAAGTGGGTGATTTCAAGGCTAACGGCGGTGGAATGTTCAGTGTGATTGATGACTACGGCCATCATCCTGTTGAAATGGCGGCGACCTTGGCGGCTGCCCGAGGCGCATGGCCCGAGCGACGGATTGTCCTGGCGTTTCAGCCGCATCGCTATACGCGCACCAGAGATTGTTTTGAGGACTTCGTCAAAGTACTGAGCTCCGCCGACGCGGTGTTGCTGACAGAGGTCTATGCAGCAGGCGAGCCTGCTTTGGTGGCGGCCGACGGTCGCGCGCTCGCGCGAGGCGTGCGGGTCGCTGGCAAAGTGGAACCTGTTTTTGTCGAGGATGTGGGCGCCATGCCCGAAGCCATCCGTAATTTTGCCCAGGCAGGGGATGTGGTCATCGTGATGGGGGCGGGTTCGATCAGCAAAGTGCCCGAACAATTGGGGAGCCAGCGATGAGTCTTCATGATTTCGGCAAGGTCGGCGTGCTGTATGGCGGTAAATCCGCGGAACGTGAGGTTTCGCTAATGTCAGGCGGTGGCGTGCATGCAGCGCTGCGCAGTCAAGGCGTAGATGCGCATTTGTTCGATACCGGCACACACAGTTTGTCGGAGCTTGCGCAGCAGGGCTTTGATCGCGTGTTTATCGCATTGCATGGACGTTACGGCGAGGATGGGACATTGCAGGGCGCCTTGGAGTTGTTGGGGATCCCTTATACGGGCAGTGGTCCGATGGCTTCGAGCCTGGCGATGGACAAAATCATGACCAAGCGCGTCTGGCTGGAGGCGGGTTTGCCGACACCTGGCTACGCCGAGCTGACACGTGAGGATGACGTGTCTAGAGCCGCTTCGGTGCTGGGTTTACCCCTAATGATGAAGCCTCCGCACGAAGGGTCGACACTGGGCATCGTGAAAGTCAGCGACGCGAATGCGCTTGTCGATGGGTATCGCCAAGCTGCGCGCTACGACGAGGTCGTGCTGGCAGAGCAGTTTATTACCGGACGCGAATTGACGGTTGCTTTGCTGGGCAGAGGCGCAGGCACGCGCGCCTTGCCAATCGTTGAAATTGTCGCGCCAGGCGGTAACTACGACTATCAAAACAAATATTTTTCGGATGATACGCAGTATCTATGTCCTGCGCCGATCGCGCCTGAATTGGCGCGCCTGATCGCGGATCTTTGCGTACGCGCCTATCGCGCGTTGGGTTGCGAGGGCTGGGGGCGTGCGGATGTGATTCTTGACGCGATGGATCGACCCTGGCTGATTGAAATGAATACGTCCCCCGGGATGACAGGACATTCGCTCGTGCCGATGGCGGCCAAAGCTTGCGGGATGAGCTATCCCGAGTTGTGTGTAAACATCCTGAAAGACGCGCGTTGCAAAGTAGCACGCGTCGATCAGGTTCAAGGATAAGCGGAGTTATTTGTGTGGAACGAAGCTCGTACGATCAACCGACTTGCCAACACCCTTGCGGTGCTGGCAGTGCTGGCCATGCTGGCCGGGGGGATCTATTGGCTGATCCAGCGACCACAGTTCGAATTACAAGCGATCGAGATCGAGCCCGCCCCAAATTCGACCCTGCATTACGTGACGCCAGCGAGTATTCAAAACGCGATTTCCGGCAATTTGACGGGCAATTTCTTTACGATCAATCTAACGGATGCGCAGAGCGTCTTCGAAGAAACGCCTTGGGTGCGCTCGGCGTCCGTCCGTCGTATTTGGCCCAACGCGATTCGCGTCACGATCGAAGAGCAGCAACCGCTTGCGCTTTGGAACGACAGTCAGATGATCAACACCTGGGGTCAGGTTTTTACCGTGAACCAGGGCGAGTTGGACGACGAGGTGGTTTTGCCACAGTTCGAAGGCCCCGAGGGCAAGGAAGGTCTGGTCGTCGATCGTTATGCCGAGCTCGCGCGTTGGTTCGCGCCTTTGGATGTGACGGTCCGCAAGCTTTCGCTCAGCGATCGCTTGGCTTGGCAGGTCACGCTCTCGAACGGTATGACGTTGGCGCTCGGTCGCGACCCGGGTGCCGATGCGCCGGTTGCTCAGGGTGGGATACCAGGCGCTTTGCCCTTTGCGGATCGTATTCAACGGTTTGTGCAGGCCTTGCCCCAGGCAACTCAAAAAATTGGAGATCGAGTGGTGACACACGCCGATCTTCGCTACCCCAACGGTTTTGCACTGACACTTGCAGCCTTACCCGAAAACCCTCAACTCAAAAAGAAACGATAACGCCATGACCCGTGACATCAAGGATCTGATCGTCGCCCTCGATATCGGCACCAGCAAAGTGGTTGCTGTCGTCGCCGAGGTATTGCCCGAGGGACGCTTTGAAGTGCTTGGCTTGGGCCAGCATGAGTCCCGAGGCATGCGCAAAGGAGTCGTCGTCAATATTGAAACGACGGTCAACTCCATCCAGCGCGCCCTCGAAGAAGCTGAACTGATGGCGGATTGCAAAATTCGCGACGTCTACACCGGTATAGCGGGTAGCCATATCCGCAGCTTCAATTCAAGCGGTATGGTGGCCGTCAAAGACAAGGAAGTCACGGCGACGGATGTCGCGCGTGTGATCGAAACGGCGAAGGCGGTGAATATCCCGACGGACCAACAAGTCCTCCATGTCCTGACTCAAGAGTTTATCGTGGATGGGCAAGAGGATATTCGCGAGCCCATCGGCATGAGTGGCTTGCGCCTTGAGGTCAAAGTGCACATTGTCACGGGTGCCGTGAGTGCGGCGCAGAACATCGTGAAATGTGTGCGTCGCTGCGGTTTGGAGGTGCAGGATTTGATCTTGCAACCTTTGGCTTCCAGCCTCGCTTGCTTGACGGCAGACGAAAAAGAACTCGGTGTCGTGTTGGTCGATATAGGGGGCGGAACGACGGATGTCGCGATCTATACGGGTGGCGCGATTCGCCACACGGCGGTGTTGCCGATTGCTGGCGACCAGATCACCAGTGATATCGCGGCGATGTTGCGTACGCCCACGCCGGATGCCGAAGACATCAAATTACGTTTCGGCGTGGCGAAACAAGTGCTCGCGAGTCCGGACGAAGTCGTCGAAGTGCCTGGACTTGGAGACCGTGGTCCTCGACAGGTTAAACGTCAGGCGCTTGGCGCGGTAATCGAGCCACGGGTCGAAGAGTTATTTGGCTTGGTGCAACAAGTGATCCGTGAGTCTGGCTATGAGGATTTATTGTCCTCCGGTGTGGTCCTGACAGGCGGATCTTCGATGATGCCTGGTATGGTCGAGCTCGCCGAAGATGTGTTTTTAAAGCCCGTGCGCGTAGCGGTGCCGGAGTATGACGGGAGCTTGGCGGATGTGATGCGCAGTCCCCGTTTTGCGACGGTCATGGGCTTGTTGGGCGAGGCAAGAATGCAGCGCTTGCGTGGTCGTAAATTTACGCAGCAGTCGGGAAGTTTTAAGGCTATTTTGGCCCGGATGAAAGAGTGGTTTATGCAATGAATTGATGTCTTAGGACATCAAACAAGTCGAGGAGCAAAGATGCGAATCGGCTTGAGGTGGAGACGTTTCAAGCCCGGTGCGGACGCAGTCGGCAGCGAGTTTGAGACGATTTCTAAAACGTAGTTTGGGGAATTTAGAAACGTTTGTAGTTTAAGACTTGAGGGAGTCAATCATGATGTTTGAAATGTTAGATAACGCCAACAAAGGCACCATCATCAAAGTGGTGGGTGTCGGTGGAGCGGGCGGCAATGCCGTCTCGCATATGATTCGTTCCGGTGTACAGGGCGTGGATTTCATTTGCTGCAATACCGATGCGCAAGCATTGGCTGCGACAAATGCGCCTGTCCAGATTCGTCTGGGTCGCACCGGTTTAGGCGCTGGCGCCAAGCCTGAGCAGGGTCGCGCAGCGGCCGAGTTGGCGCGCGAAGAAATTCGCTCGGCTCTCAATGGCGCCAATATGGTGTTCATTACTGCTGGAATGGGTGGCGGCACAGGAACAGGAGCCGGTCCGGTTGTGGCTGAGGTCGCCAAAGAGTTAGGCATTTTGACGGTGGGTGTCGTCACCAAGCCTTTCTCATTTGAGGGCACAAAGCGCATGAAAATGTCGGAAGACGGCATCAATGAGCTGTCCAAGTCCGTACATTCGCTGATCGTGGTGTTGAATGAAAACCTGTACGAGTTGATGGACGAGGATGCCACACAGGCAGATTGTTTCAAGGCGGCGGATGACGTCTTGCATAACGCTTGCGCAGGTATCGCCGAGATTATCAACGTCGAGGGTAACGTCAACGTTGACTTTGAGGACGTCAAGACCATTATGGGCGAGCAAGGTCAGGCGATGCTGGGCACTGCGATGGCCTCCGGTCCGGACCGTGCCAAGGTTGCAGCAGAGCAAGCTGTGGCATGTCCGCTGCTGGAAGGTGTCAATTTGAACGGCGCGCGCGGTGTGTTGGTCAACATCACCGCAAGCAGCTCGCTCAAGATGAAAGAAACACGCGCCATCATGGATCACATCAGTGGCTTCGCCGCTCCTGAAGCCACTGTGATCTTTGGTACGGCGTATGACGACTCGATGGGCGACAACCTGCGCGTGACGGTTGTAGCGACTGGTCTGGGTCGGGCTCAGAGCCGTCCTATCCTGGTGTCTGAACCCATGGAGATGCAGCGCACGGGGACTGACAACATGCTTGTCGGCAATAGTCAGGATATGGGTGTGCCCTCTGTGTTGCGTAACCCACGCACACAGGCCAGCGCTCAAGTACGCGCCCTGGAGACATCTGGAATGGAGCACTACGACATTCCGGCTTTCTTGCGTCGTCAGGCCGACTGATCGTCTAAGCGTCTGACTCCCTATGCCGGAGGCCTCGATTGAGGTTTCCGGTTTCGCACCCGGTCTTCCCCAGCCCGGGTGCGTTGTCGTCTCTGTTTTGCAGTGCAATAATCATCAAAAGCGGTACAATGGTCCTGTTTTTAGAGGAACTAATTTCGACTTATGTTTCGCCAACGCACGCTTAAAAACCTTGTCAAGACCACTGGGGTCGGCCTTCATTCGGGCCGCCGAGTCGAGTTGACGCTGCGCCCAGCGGCGCCTGATACAGGGATTGTCTTTCATCGGGTCGATTTGCCCGAGGTCGTCGATATCCCTGCGCAGGCCGCGATGGTGCGAGATACGCGTATGGCTTCCGTGCTTGGAGAGGGCGTGGGTCGAGTGTCAACAGTCGAGCATCTGATGTCAGCCCTCGCGGGCTTAGGGATCGATAATCTTCACATTGATTTGACCGCCGAAGAAGTCCCGATCATGGACGGCAGTGCGGCGACGTTCATTTATTTATTGCGCTCGGCGGGACTCGAGGAACAAAACGCACCCAAGAAGTTTTTGCGCGTCCTCAAAACCATCGAAGTCAGCGAGGGCGAGGGCGCTCAGGCCAAATGGGCCCGTCTTGAGCCGCATGATGGTTTTGCCCTGGCGTTCTCCATTGATTTTAGTCATCCAGCGATAAATTCGACGGCCAACTTCGCCGAAATTGATTTTGCGACGCAGTCCTATGTCAAAGAAATTGCGCGCGCGCGAACTTTTGGTTTTGTCAACGAAGTCGAGACTTTGCGTTCAATGGGTTTGGCCCGTGGCGGCAGCCTCGATAACGCCATCGTGATGGATGAATATCGCGTCCTAAACACCGACGGTCTGCGTTACGACGATGAGTTCGTCAAACATAAAATTCTAGATGCGGTCGGCGATCTTTATTTGATCGGCAACCCTCTCGTTGCGCGCTATGTGGCATGCAAATCAGGTCATGCGCTCAATAATCAGCTGGCGTTGAGTTTGCTTGCGCAAAAAGACGCATGGGAGATCGTTACTTATGGCTCTCAGGCTGAGGCGCCTGCTGCGTATCAGCAGGAGTGGAAGCTGGCGTAGTCGAGGGTTGTGGCTGGTGATGCCTCAGTAGTTTTGCGACGGCATCAGCAAGGGGTCCCGGACGCAGCGCGCAGCTGAGCTCCTCAAAGGCCTTAAGGTCTTGCGGATCAAGTGCCCGGGCTTCCCTAAGTGGTTTTGCCACCTCTGGCAAACCCAATCCTCCTTGGACCTTTAACTTTATTTCAGTAATGTTCCAGCCCGCAGTTTGCATGTGGGCAGTCACACGCGGCGCTAATTGACGGAACTTTGCGGCAAACGCAGCACTCGAAACCGTGAGTGTCAAGACGTGGTTGTCGAGCTTGACGACTTCGAACGCGCTACGCATATTAGGTGGCAGCGCACCAACAACGGCACGTCGCATGTTGAGATGCATTTGAGCGGTCGCCAGAACATTGGCTGACTGTGAGTCGTGACCCAGCCACCCGATTAAATGGGTGCTGCCAGTTTGCCCAGAAGGGCGTGAGCGGCGAGGTGGGGGCGCGACCATAGGGAAAGGATTGATTGATGAAGTTCGTGATTATGCCTTCACGGCAGGGGCAGTATCCACCCATTACGGTGAGTGTAAGCCGATTGATCCTGATCGTCGGTCTTTTATTTGTGGGGGCATTCGTGGCGGGCGCGGCATTGCAGCGCCTGGTGTGGACAGTACAGCCTGAGACACTGCCCGTGCGACCGCTCCCAATGGCGTTGTCCACGCCGGCTCTTTCATCTACCGTGCCTGATGCGCAAGCAATGCGTTTACTTGCGACCAAGGTCGGTGAGTTGCAGGCTACTGTCGCGCGACTTGACGGTTTGGGGCAACGAGTGGCTAAGGTCGCAGGTCTGCCTACCCAGGATGTGACGATTGTGCCGGAATTGCCAGAGGCGACTTTTGTGCTGGACGATCTTTGGGTGCCCGCATCCGCGTCGAATACCCCGCCACTCGCGCAACTCGAGGGCGAATTAGGATGGCTGCAAAAAAGTCTGTCGAAACAAGGCGATTATTTGTCGATGCTGGATTTGGCGGTGACCCAACAAGCTGCGACAGCCGCTCGCTTGCCGACCGCGATGCCGATCGAGTCTTATCCGTACCTTAGCTCCTCTTACGGCTGGCGCCGTAATCCGTTTAATGGCCAAATGAGCATGCACGAGGGCCTGGACTTTAGCGCGCCGCATGGCACTCCAATTCGCGCGGCGGCAGGTGGTGTCGTGAGAACGGTGACGGTGCATCGCGGTTACGGCAATATGGTGGAGGTCGACCATGGAGAAGGGTTGATGACACGCTACGCGCATGCAAAGACTATCTTAGTTAAAGAGGGCGAGGTGGTCACGCGCGGGCAAATGATCGCGCGCGTGGGGTCAACAGGCCTGTCGACGGGCCCGCATTTGCATTTTGAAGTCAGAAAAGACGATAAGCCCCTCGATCCACGCGCTTTTTTAGCGGGACAACCGATGGCTGAGTCCGTGGCGAGCGCGCGTTCCATAACCGGGTCATCCTCGGTGACATGGCGGCCGCGCGTGCGTTAAACTCTAAGGCTTATTCGGCAGTCTCTGCCTTAACACTTTCTTAGTCGTGCTCGCGTGCAGTTGCGCAGGTTCGAACAGGTCCATCACGCATGCTCTCTTTAATCAAAAAAATCTTCGGTAGCCGCAATGATCGTACTCTCAAACAATTGAGACGGCAGGTCGCGCATATCAATGTTCTTGAGCCCCAGATGCAGGCATTGTCTGATGCAGAGTTGCGCGCGAAAACGGATGATTTTCGAGGGCGCCTTCAAGCGGGAACCAAGCTTGATGCCTTGTTGCCCGAAGCTTTTGCCGTCGTGCGCGAGGCCAGCGTGCGTGTGTTCGGGATGCGGCATTTCGATGTGCAGCTGATCGGTGGAATGGTATTGCACAGCGGAAAAATTGCCGAGATGAGAACGGGGGAAGGCAAGACGTTGATGGCCACCTTGCCGGTTTACCTGAACGCCTTGACTGAGCGAGGCGTGCATGTGGTCACGGTCAACGATTATTTGGCGCGACGCGATGCAGTTTGGATGGGGCGTCTCTACAACTTTTTAGGGCTGTCCGTGGGGGTGGTGGTGCCTCAGCAAGACAATGAAGAAAAAATTGCCGCCTACCGTGCTGACATCACCTATGGCACGAACAACGAATTCGGCTTTGACTATCTGCGCGACAACATGGAACATCGTGCGGAGGATCGCCGTCAGCGCGCGCTGGTATTCGCCATCGTCGACGAGGTTGACTCGATTTTGATTGATGAGGCGCGAACCCCCTTGATCATCTCGGGGCTGGCCGAAGACCATACCGAGATGTATATGCGGGTCAATGCCGTTCCGGCGATGCTGCAACGGATGGCCACCGAGCCCAAGCCGCAGGAGCCCGAACCCGAAGGACACTTTTGGGTGGATGAAAAAAATCATCAGGTTTATCTCTCAGAGTCCGGCCACGAGCGTTCCGAAGAGATTCTGACGGAGTTGGGCATATTGCCGATCGGTCAGTCCCTTTATGAGGCGCGCAATATTACGCTGATGCATCACCTGATGGCGGCATTGCGCGCGCACAATCTTTTCCATCGCGACCAGCACTATGTGGTGCAAGAAGGCGAGGTGGTGATTGTCGATGAGTTCACGGGTCGTCTGATGGCCGGACGTCGTTGGTCCGATGGTCTGCATCAAGCGGTCGAAGCCAAAGAAGGCGTGCAAATTCAAAACGAAAATCAGACCATGGCGTCGATTACGTTCCAAAATTACTTTCGTATGTACGAAAAGCTTGCCGGCATGACGGGAACGGCCGATACAGAGGCTTTCGAGTTTCAGGAAATTTACGGACTTGAAACCGTCATTGTGCCCACCAATCGTCCCATGGTGCGTGCCGATCAGAACGATCAGATTTTTAAAACGGCAGGCGAAAAATTCAATGCGATCCTCGAAGATATTCGCGACTGCCAGCAGCGCGGTCAGCCGGTGCTCGTGGGCACAACCAGCATTGAAAACTCCGAATTGCTCTCTGGCTTGCTAGATAAGGCTGGTTTGCGTCACGAAGTGCTCAATGCCAAACAGCACGCTCGAGAAGCGGAGATCGTGGCCCAAGCGGGAAAGCCAGGCAACATCACGATCGCGACCAACATGGCGGGCCGCGGTACGGATATCGTATTGGGCGGCAGCATCGAAAAAATCATTGAGAACGTACGTGAAAACGAAGCGTTGAGCGAGGCAGATAAGTCCGCCCAGATCGAGACGATCCGTGCGCAATGGTTGCCGGCCAATGAACAGGTCAAGGCTGCCGGTGGTTTGCGCATCATCGGCACAGAACGTCATGAGTCGCGTCGCATCGACAACCAGTTGCGTGGTCGTGCCGGGCGACAAGGTGACCCGGGTTCTTCTCGTTTCTATTTGTCGCTCGAAGACCCCCTCATGCGTATTTTTGCGGGTGACCGCGTGAGATCGATCATGGATCGACTCAAGCTACCCGAAGGTGAGCCAATCGAAGCGGGTATGGTGTCGCGCTCCATCGAGACCGCGCAGCGCAAGGTCGAGGGCCGCAACTTTGACGTACGCAAGCAATTGCTTGAATACGATGATGTCTCCAATGATCAGCGCAAGGTACTTTACGCACAACGTAACGAAGTGCTCGAAGCGCAATCGATTGCTGAGACGATCGACAATCTGCGCCTTGGTACGTTTACCGACTTGGTGGCCAAATACGTGCCTCCAGATTCGGTCGAAGAGCAGTGGGATATCGATGCGTTGCAAAAAGTGCTTGAGTCCGATTGGCAACTTAATGTTCCCTTGACGGATTTCTTGCGTGATGCCAAGAGCGTTTCCGAAGAAGATATCCTCGAGCAGGTACTGCAGGCGGCTCAGGCTGCCTATCAGCAAAAGGTGGAGGCCGTGGGTGCGGAGTCGTGGTCCGGCTTTGAGCGTTCCATTATGTTGCAAGTGATTGATACGCAATGGCGCGAACATCTCTCTGCATTAGATCACTTGCGTCAGGGCATCCATTTGCGTGGCTATGCGCAAAAAAACCCCAAGCAAGAATACAAACGCGAAGCGTTCGAGTTGTTTTCGGGCATGCTTGATCGTGTCCGCGACGACGTGTTGCGTGTTCTCATGACGGTGCGGATCCAGACGCAAGAAGAAATCGAGCAAGCAGAGGCAGAAGCCGCCCGTGCCGCTCAAATGCAAAACGTCCAGTATCAGCATACGGATTATGCCGAGGCGAATTCCGACGAGGGCGAACCCCAGCGCAGAGCTGTTGCCCAAGAGCATCCGGGTACGTTACGCAATGCCGCTCCCAAAATTGGACGTAATGATCCGTGCCCTTGCGGCAGTGGCAAGAAGTTTAAACATTGCCACGGTCAGTTAACCTGATGATCAACCAGCGGTCTTTGCCCAGAGTGAGTACGCATGCAACATGATCTAACTCGCAACACTCTGGCGGCCATTTTGGTTGTTGGATTGATCGGTCTGTGTTTTTGGGTGCTCAAGCCCTTTTTGGCCGCAACGGTTTGGGCCGTCATGATTGTGGTGGCGACGTGGCCTTGGCTCAAGGCCTTGGAGCGGACTTTCGGCAACCGCCGAACGCCAGCGGTCTTGGTGATGACGCTCGGCATGCTCTTGCTGCTCGTCATGCCTTTATGGTGGGCGATCAGCACCATCGCCGAGCGCTCCCATGACTTGATGACTTTTGGTCAGGATCTCGCAAATAAAGGTATTCCAACCCCGCCAGAATGGGTCGCTGGTATTCCTCTTGTCGGTGAAAAGCTGTCGGACTTTTGGCTTGAATTGAGCACGGGCGGTTTTACTGGCTTCGTAGACTATGTATCGCCTTATGCGAGCGAAACTGGCAAGTGGCTGTTAGGTCAGTTCGGTGGCTTGGGCGGAATGCTGATTCAGTTTTTGCTCGTGGTTTTGATCGCTGCTATTTTTTACAGTTCGGGGGAACAGGCTGCAGAAATGGTGCGTCGGTTGGGTCGCCGCTTGGCAGGTGACCGTGGCGAGGGCTCGGTTGTGTTAGCAGGGCAAGCGATTCGCGCCGTTGCGCTTGGCGTCGGTGTCACGGCGATTGTACAAACGGGCTTGGGTGGACTTGGACTCGTCATTGCCGGTGTACCGTTCGCTGCGGTCTTGTCCGCGCTCATGTTGATGTTGTGTATCGCACAGGCGGGGCCGGGATTTGTCATGTTTCCAGCGGTCGCTTGGATGTACTGGCAAGGCGACAGCAATGCTTGGGCGACCTTTTTACTGGTTTGGAGCCTTGTTGTCACCACCATGGATAATTTTTTACGGCCCATGTTGATTCGTCGCGGTGCTGATTTGCCTCTGCTGTTGATCTTTGTGGGTGTGATTGGTGGCTTGCTCAGCTTTGGTTTGATCGGTATTTTTGTGGGACCGGTTGCCTTGGCTGTGACGTACACGCTTGCGCAAGCGTGGGTCGCTGAAACGCCCAAGGATCAGCCCGGCGCGTAGTCCAGCGGAAGCGCGGTCGTGCACTTGATGGTTTCCATGGCAAAGGCAGAGCTGACATCGAGCAGCTCCACCGAGCGAATCAAGCGTTTGTAAACACTGTCATAGCGATCGATATCTGGCACGACGATCTTGAGCAAATAATCCGCATCCCCGCTCAGGCGGTAAATCTCGACAATCTCCGGAATACTCGTTGCGCCATCGACAAAGCGTTTCATCCATTTCTCATTATGCTGACTAGTGCGGATCGTGACGAAGGTCGTGAGTCCGAGATTAAGCTTGCGCGCATCGCATAACGCGACTTGCTTTTTAATGATGCCTTCTTCCTGGAGCTTTTGCAGACGCCTCCAGCAGGGTGTGGGCGTGAGGTTGACGGCGTTTGCGAGGTCGGCCAAAGAGATGCTGGCGTCCTCTTGCATGAGCCTGAGAATTTCACGATCTTTTTTATCTATTTGCATTATTTTTCTACTTATATCTATATTATTAGAAATAATATCTAATTTTTAATACTCATTGAGACAAATTGCAATTTATTTCTCGAGGTCGGGTTCTATGATGGGAGATCGTCATATGTGGATCTTTTGTTATGCAGACCTCGCCATCCGTCCAGTCATCTCACAGAGCCAACCTAGCCAGCCCAGTCGGGATGCATGCGCAATCCGAGTCCTTGCTTGAGCTAGAAGTCCCGGGCTTGGCGGCGTCGATTCGGCAAGCCTGTTTGGGCGAGGCAGACTTAGTGCCATACCGTGTGCGTCAGGCGTTGAATCAAGCACTGGACCGCGCGTCGACGCAGCGATTGGTCAAGACCATTATGTCGATGCCTTATTCGGCTCAAACCTACACACGACACTTGCTGTATGCCGATCCCGCGGGGATGTTTACCGTCGTCGCGTTACGCTGGGATCCGACGCAAGGGAGTCCGGTGCATGCGCATTACACCTGGTGCGCGTATCGCGTTTTGCGTGGTGTCTTGTCTGAAAGTCATTTTGAATACGATCGGTCGATTGAGCGGGCGTATTTGTTCAATCGCGTCAAGCGCGCGGCGGGTCAAAGTGTATGCGGTCATGGCGGAATGGATTTTATCCATCGCCTTCACAATGTAAGCGATCAAACGGCTGTTTCAATTCATGTATACGGTATGGATGCAGCGCGAATTAGTTCGCACGTCAATCGGATAATGGCCGTTTCGCTTAGAGCAGAAACACCGTCGCCAGTCCAAGAAAAATAAAGAATCCCAGCGAGTCTGTCGCAAAGGTCAGTAATACCGAGGACCCCATCGCGGGATCTTTTCCCAAACGGTTACGTACGATCGGGACGAGTACGCCGATCATGGCGCCAACCAGCATGTTGCAAACCATCGCGGCCATCATCACGAGCGCGATCGCGACTGAGTCTGAGATTGCCCAGGCAAAGATCGCGGCAATCGCGCTGCCGACAATGCCAACCATAAACGTCACCTGTAATTCACGTTTAAACAATTGCCAGACGTTTTTGTTCGTGATGCGACCGACTGCGAGTGCGCGAATGATCAAGGTCATGGTTTGGTTGCCGGAGTTGCCACCAATCCCCGCGACGATCGACATCAGGAAAGCGAGCACGACAATGGTACTGACAGTATCCTCGAAGCGCGAGGCAATGAAGGAGGCTGTGGCAGCGGTGCAAAGGTTGAGCAACAACCAGGGCGCGCGATTGCGCAGGGCGCGACTGACTGGCGCAAAAATATCCTCGTCTTGCATCCCTGCGCGTGAGAGGGCTTGCTCATCCGAATCTTCGCGGATGACGTCCACGACCTCGGCGATCGTGACACGACCCACCAGGCGACCGAGATCATCCACCACGGGCGCGGAGACTAAGTCATAGCGTTCGAAGGCACCTGCAGCCTCCGCATCGGAGTCCAAAGGGCTCAGAGACAGATAGTCCGTGCTCATCACGTCGCTCACCTGAGCGTCCGGCTCGTTGACCAGCAATGAGGACAGGCTAAGCGTGCCAAGAAGCTTGTCTTGACGGTTGACGACAAAAATCTGATCCGTATGATCCGGCAACTCGGGCAAGCGTCTGAGGTAGCGCAGGACGACTTCGAGAGAGACGTCTTCGCGCACGCGGACCATCTCAAAGTCCATGATGCCGCCGACACTGTCCTCGGGGTAGCCCATCGCTTCGATCAGACGGGCGCGCTCTTCGTCAGTCAGGCCTTTTTGCACCTCGGCCACCACATCGGGGGGTAAGTCAGGCGCGAGATCGGCGAGCTCGTCCGCATCCATGTTCTCGGTGGCCGCTACCAGATCTTGACGATCCATGGTCTCGATGAGCGATTCGCGCACCCAATCGTCGACCTCGAGCAGCACATCGGCGTCATATTTGGCGCTCACTAGACGCCAAATCATCTGACGCTCGATGTTTGGGACTGAGCCTAGGATAAAGGCGATATCCGCAGGGTGCAGATCATTGACTAACGCAGATAGCTCGGCTTCGTGCTGACGATGAAGGAGATTTTCAACGAGTTCGGCCCGTTTGTCGCCATCCTCTTGGCGATGCACCAGATTTTCGACTAACTCGTGACGATGTAATAGTTCCTGAACTTTGGCGAGCGCAAGCTGAGCATCCTCGGGATCAAGGCGCCTGGTAGTTGCTGCGGGCTCGACAGGTGTTTGCGTCATGCGAATACGCCATAGTTGTTCAGGTGACGAGCTTCACTAAAGCGTAGCCGCCGAATGCAAGCAGTATAAACAGGATCACGCCGAGCGCTACAACACGCGGACCCGCATCACGGATTTGTGTAAAGCGTGTTTGAATGCCGAGCGCCGTCATCGCCATCGTCAAAACGAAAATATCGAGCGCGCGCAAGGTTTGTAAAACGGCGGGAGGGATGATGTTTGCGGAGTTAATCAAGGCCAAGACTAAAAAGCCAATCGCGAACCAGGGAATGGGCAGCTTTGGACGTGGTGCGCCTGCTTCAGCATTGGCGATCGCCACCCGCTGAATCCAGAGCCCAAGAATGATCAGCACGGGGACGAGCAGGGCGACACGCGTCATTTTCACAATCGTGGCCACCTCGGTCGTAGCGGCATCAATATTGCTGGCCGAGGCGACGACTTGTGCGACCTCATGGACTGAGCCGCCAAGAAAAATACCAAAGGCGCGAGGATCCATATCAAACCAACCCGCCTGATACAAAATCGGGTAAAGGAACATTGAAATCGTGCCAAAGAGCACGACGGTTGCAACGGCAACCGAAGCCTTGTGAGGTGCTGACCTCAGGGTGGATTCGAAGGCAAGCACCGCGGCGGCTCCACACACCGCGCTGCCGGCTGAAGTCAGCATCGCCGTGTCACGATCAAGTTTGAGTAGTTTGGTGCCGATGAGCGTGCCCAGGATCAACACCCCTACAACGATACCCACTGAGACAACGAGTCCAGGCAGTCCGACCTCGATAATTTGTTGGATGCTGATGTTCAAGCCATAAAAGGCGACAGCGACGCGGAGCATGCGTTTGGCTGTAAATTGGACGCCGACACTCCATTCCGCGGGCATGGTGCCGCGCAGGAAGTTGCCATACAGCATGCCGCAGACGATGCCGACAACCAGTGGGCTAAAGCCGAGTGATTTGACGAAAGCGATGCCGGCGAGTTGGGTGACGGCTGCGGCCATCAAGCCGACAAACAAGACGCCATTGATTCTGTCACGCCAAGGTGACGCGGTTACGTTGGTGGGGTGAGACATACCTCTCCGGCCGACTAATTAGAAGTGACCGTGATACTAACCCGATACCTCGACCCAGACCAAGAGATCCTTTTATCGCGCTTGAGAAAACCAGTTTTCCGCGAGCTTGACCCAGTATGTGGCCCCAAGTGGCAACAAATCATCATTAAAGTCATAGGAGCCGTTGTGCAGCATGCAGGGGCCGAGGCCATGGCCGGCATCCCGATGCTCTCCTAAACCATTGCCAATCCAAACGTAGCACCCGGGGACCTCTTGCAACATAAAGGCAAAATCTTCGGCGCCCATGGTGGGTGTGACGTGGTCATCGACTTGGTCAGCACCCACGATTTCTCGAATGACATCTGCGCAAAAGGCGGATTCGGCTGGATGGTTGATGGTGGGTGGGTATTTACGCTCGAAGGAGAAATCCGCTTGAGCGCCCATCGCCGCCGCGGAGTGCTCGATAATCTCGCGCATCCGATGCTCGATCATGTCGAGCGTTTCGACGGTAAAGGTTCGGACCGTACCCCGCATTTCGGCTACGGTCGGAATGACGTTGTCCGCGCTGCCTGTATGAATCTGGGTGATGCTGAGCACTGCGGCTTCGAGCGGGTGACGGTTGCGTGTCACGATGCTTTGCAGGGCTTGTGCGATATGGACTGCAGTCATCACGGGGTCTACGCCAAGGTGGGGCATGCCACCGTGCGCGCCTTTGCCTCGAATGGTAATGCCAAACTTGTTGCTCGAGGCCATGATGGGGCCAGCGGTCAGGCCAAAGTGACCGACGGGCAGGCCTGGCCAGTTATGCATCCCAAAGACGGCTTGCATGGGAAACTTTTCAAATAAACCGTCTTCCATCATACGTTTGGCGCCCGCGCCGCCTTCTTCGGCGGGTTGAAAAATGACGTAAACGGTACCATCGAAATTTTTATGCTCAGCCAAGTAGCGGGCTGCGCTCAAGAGCATCGCCGTGTGGCCGTCATGGCCACAACCATGCATTTTGCCGGGATGTTGGCTGGCATGCGCAAAGGTATTGAGCTCTTGCATCGGAAGCGCATCGAGATCCGCGCGTAAACCGATCGCGCGGGTTCCGGGCGTACGACCCTCAATGATGCCGACAACCCCCGTGCCGCCGAGACCGCAATGAATAGGAATACCCCATTTTTGCAGTGCTTGAGCCACAACATCCGAGGTGCGTTTTTCCTCGTAGCAAAGCTCAGGATGGGCGTGCAGGTCGCGGCGAATTGCCTGAATTTCGGACTGCCAATTGAGAAAGGGCTCTAGAAGTTTCATGCAAATCACTTTAAATGAGTATGTCTAACGGTATTATCAATCTAAACCGTTGCCACTACTGAATAACCCTCACCCTCAATCCGACTATGACATTTCCTTGGATACAGAACTATCCAGCGGGTGTACCTGCTGAAATCCCACCCCACGACTATGTGTCCCTGGCGGATTTACTCGATCGAGCGTGTCAAAAGCATGCCCAGCGGACCGTGGCGAGCTCCTTTGGTGTGGCCCTGAGCTATCAAGATCTTGATCGGTATGCTCAGGCATTTGCGGGGTGGTTGCATGCGCAGGCCTTGCCTCAGGGCTCGCGCGTCGCCCTTATGATGCCCAATGTGATGCCTTACCTGGTCGCTTTGTTGGGCGTCTTGCGTGCAGGGCATGTGATCGTCAATATCAATCCACTCTGCACGCCTCGAGAGCTTTCCATTCAGCTCAGGGATAGCGGCGCATGCACTATTGTGGTGCTTGAAAGTGTGGCGCGCACGTTAGAGCAAGTGACGGACTGTCCTGAGCTCAAACATCGGGTGGTGGTTACACCAGGCGCCATGCTTGGCTTTTTAAAGGGAAATTTAGTGACATTGGGGGCGCGTTACGTGCGCAAGATGGGTCCAGAAAAACCACTGCCGGGTGCCTGGTCCTGGGACGCCGTGCTCAAGCGTGGTCAACAGCAACAATGGGAGCGGCCGGTCTTGAGTCTGACTGACTTAGCCGCACTCCAATATACCGGCGGGACGACCGGGCAGCCCAAAGGGGCGATGTTGACCCACGGTAATTTGGTGGCCAACGTCTTGCAAGTCGAAGCTGTGGCCCAGCCGGCTTTGCATGATTTGTTGTCTGATCCTCTAACGATGCTCACGGCGCTGCCGCTTTATCACGTGTTTGCCATGACAGTGTGCGGGTTTTATGCGATGCACGCGGGAATGAAAAGCGTGTTGGTGATTAACCCCCGAGATCGTGCCTCTTTGATTGCTGCACTTCGCAAAGAGCCCCCTCATGTATTGCCAGGCATCAATACCTTGTTTAACGCGCTCGCGCATGATGAGCGGTTTGCCAAACTGGATTTTTCGACCTTGCGACTGGCGTTTGGAGGAGGGATGGCCATACAGCGCTCAGTGGCCGAGCGCTGGCTTGGCGTCACAGGGCGTCCCTTGATCGAGGGCTATGGTTTGTCGGAAACGTCCCCTGTCGTGGCCGCGAATCCCACCAATGCGACGGCGTACTCGGGTAGCGTGGGCTTGCCCTTGCCGTCTACGGAAATTTGTATTTTGGACGAGCAAGGACAATGCCTTGAATCGGACCTTGAGGGTGAGATCGCCGTGCGCGGTCCTCAGGTGATGCGAGGCTATTGGCGAGCGCCGCTGGAAACCGCCGCTGTCATGACGTCCGAAGGTTTTTTGCGAACAGGCGATATCGGCCGTATGGACGCGCAAGGCTATGTCTATATCTTGGACCGCAAGAAGGACATGATTTTGGTGTCTGGATTTAATGTCTATCCCAATGAAATCGAGGCTGTGGTGAGCGAGCTGCCAGAGGTGGTTGAATGCGCTGCAGTGGGGGTTTCTGACGCGCATTCGGGCGAGCTGGTGAAATTGTTTGTGGTGCGGCGCGACCCCTTGTTGGATGAAGCAAAAATTCAGGCGTGGTGTCAAAAGCATTTGAGCCGCTACAAGTGTCCGAAAGTGATTGAGTTTAGAGACGAATTACCCAAGAGCACGGTGGGAAAAATTTTGCGTCGCGCGCTCCGGGACGCGTAATCATGTTGTTTGCCCGTCTGGGTTTGCCACACAATTGGCGCGCGCGCGCGCAATACACGTTGTTAGAAAGTGAGTTTGGCGAGGGTCTTTCTTTTATCAGACTATGGGAGCGTTGGCGGCAAGAACCGACACGTCCCGTGCGATTGCACTTCGTGGCCTTGAGTCCCTCTCTGGTCGAGGCGCCTGTGTTGCGCGCTCGGTTGCGCGCGCAAACACCACCTGAGGTGCATGACTTGGTCGAACAGTTGGTGCGACAGTGGCCGTTAAATATGCCTGGGACGCACCGTTTGGACTTTGAGGAGCTTGATGTGACGCTCACACTTGCCGTGGGTCCCGTCGAGCGTACCTTACCAAGCCTGGCGGCGGCGGTGGATGCGGTGTTGTTCAGTGACCACGTAGAGAACGCACAAGGACCACTTGCATCGTTGTGGCAGAAGTCGCTTCCCCGTTTGGCGCGTGACCCCGCGCGCTTATGGCTCGCGCTTGCGGATGGACAGATCGTGCAAGGCTGTCAGCCCAGTACCTTGAGCTCTGCAGAGCATACGTACTCAGTGACGGAACACATGCTGCGTCAACCCGAGATTGAAAAAGAGCAGCGGCACGCCGTGGTCGTTGGGGCTGGCATCGCAGGAGCGGGTGTGGCCCATGCGCTTGCTTTAAGAGGGTGGCGAGTACAAGTACTGGATGTCGCGCATCGTCGCTCGCAGGCGCATGGCGGGCATCTTGCTGCAGCCTTGACGCCCATGGTCACGCGCGATGACGATATTCGCGCGAGGTTGTCGCGAGCGGGAAGCCTGCGTGCGCAGGCGCGCTGGTCGCATGTGAGCCAAGAGGTGCTGTGGCGTTGTGGCGCCTTGCAGCTTGAACGCGTCAGCGGCCGCATTGTTGATCTGGCAGGCGTGCTTGAAGGTCTCACATTGCCTGAGCAGTGGGTGCGCTATGTATCTTGTGCGCAAGCGAGTGACATCGCGGGTTTGCCGCTGAACCGCGGGGGACTTTATTTTCCATCTGCGGCATGCATTAGACCGGAGCGACTGATTGAGGCGTTGCTGCAGACGCCGGGCATTGAATGCGCGGATGTTCAGGTGGAGCGCGTCGAGAAAGTTAACGGTCAGTGGCAGGTCGTGGACGTGTTGGGTGAAGTCAGGGCTCAGGCACCGCAGGTGATCTTGGCCAGCGCCTTTGGGACGCAAGCACTTCTGCAACAAAGCGAGAGACTTAACCAAGATGCGCGCATCGCCGCCATGCATCAGCTTGGAGGGGAAATCACCTTGTTGCCTCAGCAGTTATTAGCAGGAGGCCCTCGCTGCATTGTCTCCGGGGATGGTTATGTGTTGCCCTCTCTCGACGGCTTATGCGCGGTGGGCAGTAGCTATGTGCATGGCGCTCAGCAAATTGAGACAAGCCGGGAGGGAGTGCGAGGCAATCTCAGCCGCGCCGCTGGACTGTTGGGACGGCCTGAATTGTCTGAGTTATTTAACAATGGCGAGTCCCATATCGCCTCAAATCAAGCGTGCGCTCAGGCGTTGATGGGCTGGGCAGGCTGGCGGGCTGTCTTGCCGGGACGACTGCCTGCGATTGGACCCATTGCGCATACAGAGGGCCTTTGGGTCGCGACGGGCTTCGCTTCGCGGGGCTTGACTTGGTCGAGTTTGGCGGGGGATCTGATTGCCGGAGCCTTGAGTGGCGAGCCCTTGGCCCTGGAACGGGATATAATGGACAAAATTAGTCAAACTTAGACAAAATCATAAATAGCGCCCTTAGTCGCTTTTTCTTACGCGCTGAACATGCACCTTGAAACGCTAAAACTTGTCGATTCGTTACCCTCGAGGGTCGTTTTCGACGCGGGTGCGGGGATGAAGCTTGTCGTTGAGCCCCACGCTCCCGGTGTATTTCGCATCCGCTGTGGACTGCCCGAGTCCGTCGCCGCAGATATCTTGCCGGGCGTTCGTGCCCGCGCGCATGCGGATGTTTTGTTGGCGCGACCGGAGGCAATTGGCGAGGGAGTTCTTGAGCCCCTTACTGGCGGCGTAAAAGGTTGGCGTTTGGTGCAGGGTGATACCGCACTCGACATTTCAGTCAATCCATTCAAAATTGAAATTCACCGTTTAGGTAAAAAAGCCTTGTCTCTGGCCGATGGTGGCATCGCTTTGCAGGACGCCCTGTGGACGGTAGGCTTTGACCTCGCGTCCAAAGAAAAGATTTTCGGTTTAGGCGAGACCTCTGGCGACCTCGATCGCCGCTCGGAAACCATTATTTCAGACGCGCCCGAGCATCGTGCGCTGCCTTTGGCCTGGGGTCCTTCAGGTTGGGGTGTGTATGTCAATACGCTTTCACGCGTCGAACATGATTTGGGTGCCGAGTCCTCCTCCCATTACGTGATCGCGATTGAAGACAAGACGCTCGATCTTTTTATGTTTGCCGCTGAACCCGCGGAAATATTGAATCAATACACGCAGCTGACGGGCCGTGCCGGTCAGCCTTCGTTGTGGTCCATGGGTGTCTGGGTCGAGCAGCATGACACGCTGAGTGCGACTCAAACCGCTGAGTTGATCGCCGAGTTCCGCAAGCAGCAGCTCGCGGTGGATGGTGTCCTGTTGTTGCCGCCCTCTGCCTGGACCTACCAGGACTCCAAACTGTTGCCTGAGTGGGATGCCGAGCGCTTCCCAAGCCCCAAACAATCCATCGATGCCTTCGTTAAACACGCGACGCATCTGAGCATGCACACCCTGCCTGCCGTGGCGGTTGACACCACCACATTTGCTGAGCTCGAAGATCGTGGCTGGCTGCTTTGCAATGAAAGCGGCGATGCCCATGTCTTTCCAGGAGTACCAGCGACAGCAGGTAAATCATTCGCGTTGTTGGACCTGACGCATCGCGACGTATTGAATACGTGGTCCGAGCGCCATCGTCATCTCGCCGAAGAAGGCGTTGGGGCGACCGCGTGTGATGTTCAGTTCGATATCCCTGACAACGTCGTGGCACGCGGCGGCGAAAGTGGTGCCGTGTTGCGCTCGCTGTATCCCGCCTTGGCGCGACGCGCGTTATTCGACGCGGCCGCAGGTCATAAAGTGCCCCCTGAAGGGGTCGTGTTCAGTTCGGATTTGTTCCCCGGCGCACAGCGGTTACTGTGGCAAAGTGCGCCGCGTGTGCCCAACACCTGGCAAGGTCTGCAGCAGACCTTGCGTTCTGCGCTCGCGATCGGTGCGAGTGGTTTGCCCGTGCAGATGCATGCTCTTGGTAACGCCTTGGCACCCGTTGATGCCATGACGCCAGAGCTTTACTTGCGCTGGTTGGGCATGGCTGTTTTTTCAGGCAATTTTGCATTTCAGGCGCATCCGCAGCTGGTGCCGACCGCGTTTGATGAGGCCACGCGTGCTCATGTTCAAACTTGGTTGCAGTGGCGTTATCGCTTGATCCCTTATGTCTTGGGTGCGATCGAAGATGCGGCCCGGACGGGCCTGCCTGTCCAGCGTTCGATGGCGCTATCTTTTCCCTTGGATCAAGAGGCACACCGCTGGGACACACAGTACCTGCTCGGCCCCGCTTTGTTGGTGGCTCCTGCCATGCAGCCGGGCAAAGACATTCAGGTTTATTTGCCTGCGGGCGAAGCCTGGTGGGATCTCAATACTGGCTGGCGCTACGAAGGCGGCTCCGTCTTGACCGTCACCTGTGATCTGGGCACGTTGCCCGTGTTTGGTCGCGAAGGTCATATGTTGTGTTTGGGGCCGACGGCCAATCATACGGGCGAATTTAATTCCGCTCGTATTCTGGACGAGGTCTGGATGTTTGGCATGCCTGTCCATAACCCTGTTGTGATGCGCAATAAGATTCGCGTCATGCAAATGCAGGGATCGAGCTACATCAAAGGGCTCGAAGGCTTGAAAATTTCCCCCTCCGAGGGGCTTGAGGTCAAACGTCGCGGCGCCGAAGTGCGGATCTCCCGCGCACGGTAGTTTTTGATGGCGAACCACTTGCCATAAGCGCCTTCTTGGTGTCTGATGAGCTTCAATGTTTTTAATTTGGAGCCCTTTGACATGTCGACGATACCCAGCGCAGACCCGCACGCACCTTATGCTCAAACCGTCACTGAAACTTCGGCACGCGTTGCGCGCGGAGAGTTGACGCACGCGCAGGTTTTGGAGTCGCAACTCACTCGTATCGCTGCGCGTGAGTCCTCGGTCAAGGCTTTTAAATGGCATGATGCCGATCACGTCCGGGCGCAGCTGGCTGCCGTGAGTTCACGTCCAGAAAAGTTGCCACTCGCGGGCATTGCGATTGGTATCAAGGACATCATTGATACGGGCGACATGCCAACAGAGTATGGCTCTGCGGCTTTTGTGGGAAACCGTCCCGCCAAAGATGCTGAGATCGTGACGCAATTGAAGGCGGCGGGCGCGTTGATGATGGGTAAAACGGTCACAACCGAATTTGCTAGTCAGTTTGCAGGCCCCACGGTTAACCCCCACAATTTTGCGCACACGCCTGGCGGTTCGTCGAGTGGTTCGGCGGCCGCGGTAGCCGATGGTATGGTGGGCTTGGCCTTGGGGACACAGACTGCGGGTTCGACGATTCGTCCGGCTGCTTATTGTGGCATCGTAGGATTTAAAGCCACGCGGGGAAAGATTTCGCTCGAAGGCGTCAATCCCTTGGCGTCCTCGTTGGACACGATGGGTTGGTTTGGGCGTTCGGTGGCGGATGTGAATCTGTTGGCCTCGGTGTTGTTGGGGGCGTCCAATGCGGTAGAAAAATCCGGCACGATTCGCTTGGGGTGGTTTCCGGGCCCAGAGGCCGCGCAGGCTGATGCCGATGCCGTGCAAGCACTTGAGCGCGCTCGAGCCTTGTTACGCGCAAACGGCATCGAACTTGTCGATATTGAGTTGCCGGCCAAAGATTTTGTTGCTTTGGGTGAGTCCAACCGTATCATCATGAGCTGCGAAATGAGCCGTTTCTATGAAAAGCTCTATCGCAACAAAGCGCCGTTGGGAGACTTGACAGTTGCCATGATCGAGTTCGGTTTGCAGATCAGTGACGCGCAACTCAAGGCAGAACTTGAGCATGCAGAACGCTGCCGTCAGATGTTCACACAGGCGGCAAAGGGTCTCGATGCGGTGTTGACACTCGCCTCGCCAGGCGAGGCACCACTCAAGCAAAATGGTACGGGTTCACCGATGTTTAATCGCACCTGGACAACGATTGGCGTACCTTGTTTGGGTTTGCCTTTTGGCAAGGGCGGCCAAGGACTTCCGCTTTCTGTTCAGCTTGTCGCTGTCGAAGGACAGGACCATCAGTTATTGGCCCTCGGTGGAAAAATCGAAGCTTTGCTCGCTAAGGCCTAGCGCGTTTGACAGCCGTATCTGAAAAAGCCATAATGACGGGCTTGGGGGCTGGTAGCTCAGTTGGTTAGAGCAGCGGACTTTTAATCCGTTGGTCGCGAGTTCGAGTCTCGCCCAGCCCACCAAGTT
>JANQYI010000007.1:0-32808 GCA_030728985.1 Burkholderiaceae bacterium
AATGAAAATGCAAAAGTCGGTGATTTCAATTGATACAACCGCCGCTTGTTTACCCTCGGCATTTAAAGTGGCTGCCATTCAAATGGTATCGGCCGCTTCTGTGGAAAGTAATATCGAGCGCGCGGGATATTGGATTGCCGAGGCCGCCAAACAGGGCGCGCAGTTGGTTGTTTTACCTGAATATTTTTGTTTAATGGGCAAAAAGGAAACCGATAAACTTTTAGTGGCAGAAACGGAAGGAGTAGGACCCATTCAGGATTTTTTATCTGGTGTGGCGCGACAACATCATATTTATTTGTCTGCGGGGAGTATTCCTCTGGTTTCGCCCGACGCGGGTCGAGTATTTAATACCCAGCTGGTCTATGACCCACACGGCGAGCAAATCTCACGTTACGACAAAATACATTTATTTAGCTTTTCTCGGGGCGAGGAAAGTTACGATGAATCTCGCGCTATTTTGGCGGGAGGCAATATGTCTCGCGTGCAGACTCCCGACATTACTCTTGGCTTATCGATTTGCTATGACCTCAGGTTTCCTGAGCTTTACAGGGCCATGGGGCCGGTGGACTTGATTTTGGTCCCCTCAGCCTTTACTTACACCACTGGAAAGGCGCACTGGGAGATTTTGCTCCGAGCTCGGGCGATTGAGAACCAGTGCTATGTTTTAGCACCTGCCCAGGGGGGGCATCATGAAAATGGTCGTCGCACCTGGGGTCATTCCATGTTGATTGACCCTTGGGGCGATATCCTGGAGGTGTTATCCGAGCATGAGGGTATCGTAAGCGGTACCATAGAGCCTGACCGTTTAATGGAAGTCCGTCAATCCCTGCCGGCTCTTTCACACCGAACTTTTTTTGCTGATAAATGAAACTGACTGATCCTGCTATCGCATCACTCTCCACGGCCAAGTCATTGCTGCTGGATCCTTGGGACCTAAGTGAGTCTGATATAAATCGCGCCCTCGGTGAAATATTTACCCACAAGGTTGATTACGCGGACTTGTACTTTCAATACACGCGCAGCGAGGGCTGGAGTCTCGAAGAAGGCATCGTTAAAACAGGTAGTTTTTCGATTAGCCAAGGCGTGGGCGTTCGTGCTGTCGCGGGTGAAAAAACGGCATTCGCGTATTCTGACACCCTGTCTGCCGACGCGCTGCTGTCCTCGGCGCACGCCGTGCGTAGCATCGCGCGTCAAGGTGCCGGTAAAGCCCGTGTGCCCGGGCCTAAAGCCAAGCGTGGATTGAGCCTATATCAGCCGGTTGACCCTTTGTCGACGATGACAGCGCCTGACAAAGTCGGTTTGCTTGAGCGCGTGGAAAAAATGGCGCGAGCCAAAGACACGCATGTCAAGCAGGTGATGGCGAGCCTTGGCATGGAATACGACGTCGTCATGATCGCAGGCAGTGATGGCCGCTTGACCGCGGACGTGCGTCCCTTGGTACGGTTATCGCTTTCGGTGGTGGTCGAGCGTGATGGACGCAGAGAGACGGGCAATGCTGGTGGAGGCGGTCGTTCGGGATTGGAGTATTTTTCTGACGAGCTTTTGCGCCATTATGTGGATCTCGCTGTGCACGAGGCGATGGTCAATCTTGATGCACGTCCCGCCCCCGCGGGAGAAATGACTGTGGTGTTGGCCGCGGGGTGGCCTGGCATCTTGCTGCATGAAGCCGTCGGTCACGGTCTCGAGGGAGATTTCAACCGTAAGGGCTCCAGTGTTTTCTCGGGCAAGGTGGGTCAGCGCGTCGCCTCCAAGGGCGTTACGGTCGTGGATGACGGCACGATCGAAGGTCGTCGCGGCTCTCTGAACGTCGATGACGAGGGCAATCCCACCCAGCGTAACGTTTTGATCGAGGACGGTATTTTGCGAGGGTATTTGCAGGATACGTTGAATGCGCGCTTGATGAAAACAGGCGTGACCGGGAATGGGCGCCGTGAGTCCTTCGCTCATTTGCCAATGCCACGGATGACCAATACTTTTATGTTGTCGGGCAAAGAAGATCCCGAAGAAATGATTGGTTCGGTTAAAAAAGGTATTTACGCTGCGAATTTTGGCGGTGGCCAGGTGGACATTACCAGTGGGAAGTTTGTGTTTTCAGCGTCCGAGGCCTACATGATCGAAAACGGTCGTGTCACTTATCCCATCAAAGGGGCGACCTTAATTGGTAGTGGTCCGGAGTCGATGAACCGTGTGAGCATGATCGGCAACAACATGAAGCTTGATAGCGGCGTGGGTACGTGTGGCAAAGAAGGCCAGAGTGTGCCAGTCGGTGTGGGCATGCCGACGATCAAGATGGAAGGTTTGACCGTTGGCGGTACCGCCTGAGTTTTATCTTATTTTTAAATCGAATTGTTATACGTTTCAGGGGTGAGTTGTGCCACATAATACCGATGACCTGCGTATCCGCGAGATCAAGGAGCTAGCTCCACCTTCGCATGCGATGAGTGAGAATCCCTGCACGCCCGAAGTCTCCTCGCTCGTGTTCGAGACGCGTCAGTCCTTACATCGTATTTTGCATGGTATGGATGATCGTTTAGTTGTGGTGATCGGACCGTGTTCGATTCATGATACTAAAGCTGCGATTGAGTATGCCCAAAAGCTTAAGACGCAGCGCGATCGCCTGAGCAGTGAGCTCGAAATTGTGATGCGCGTGTATTTTGAAAAGCCACGCACAACGGTCGGCTGGAAAGGGTTGATTAATGACCCTGAGCTCGATGGCAGCTTTAACATCAACAAAGGTCTTCGTACGGCTCGTAGTTTGTTGCTCGAGATCAATGCGATGGGTTTGCCTGCGGGCTGCGAGTTTTTAGACATGATTACGCCTCAGTACATCGCTGATCTTGTTTCATGGGGCGCCATCGGTGCGCGCACGACCGAGAGTCAAGTGCACCGCGAGCTGGCTTCCGGTTTATCGTGTCCTGTGGGTTTTAAAAACGGTACAGACGGAAATGTACGTATCGCTGTCGATGCCATGAAGGCTGCCTCGCAGCCGCATCACTTTTTGTCTGTCACAAAAGCGGGTCACTCGGCCATTGTGTCCACCTTGGGTAATGAAGACTGTCACATCATTTTGAGGGGGGGCAAAGCCCCTAACTTCGATGCCGCAAGTGTGCAAGCTGCCTGCGACGAAATGGCTAAGGCCGGACTGGCGCAACGCGTCATGATTGATGCCAGCCACGCCAACAGTAATAAAAAACCTGAGAATCAACCTGCGGTGTGCGCAGATGTCGGTTCACAGATTGAGCAAGGTGAGACCAGAGTGATGGGTCTGATGATCGAGAGCCATCTCCTGGCGGGCCGCCAAGACTTGATCGCAGGCCAGCCTCTTGTTTACGGACAAAGCGTGACGGACGGTTGTATCGACTGGGATAGCTCGGTAAAGGTTCTTGAGGCACTGGCTGAGTCCGTTCGTGAGCGTCGTCGCACCTTGCTTAAAAATGAGCAGTAGAGCGCTTGTTCAAGCCAGTCGACTGAGTCAAACTATAGGATTTTTTTTGAGATGAACGCACCACACGACATCCAATCTTTGCGTTGCCCGCTTCCTGAGGAAATGATCGTCGAGTTGAAAGCTCAGTTCGGTGATCGTTTCTCCATGGCGAACGCAGTCAGAGATCATCACGGTCGCGATGAGTCGCCTTATCCATCGATGTTGCCCGATGGGGTCGTATTCGCTGAAAGTACAGATGAGGTTGTTACGGTCGTCAAGCTATGCGACAAGCATGGCGTGCCGCTGATTCCCTATGGTTCTGGCTCCTCCCTAGAGGGTCATATTTTGGCGGTCCAAGGTGGCATCAGCTTGGATCTCACCAAGATGAACAAGATTATCGTGCTGCACGCGGAGGATCAAACGGTCACGGTGCAGGCAGGCTTGACGCGTAAACAACTCAATGAACAGATTCGAGATACGGGTTTGTTTTTCCCGATTGACCCGGGCGCCGATGCTTCGCTGGGTGGAATGTCTGCGACGCGTGCTTCGGGAACGAATGCCGTGCGTTATGGAACGATGCGTGAAAACGTCGTGAATCTTACTGTTGTAACGGCGCAAGGCAATGTGATCCGGACAGCGCGTCGTGCGCGAAAATCATCGGCCGGTTACGATTTGACGCGCCTGTTTGTGGGGAGCGAGGGCACGCTCGGTGTGATCACAGAGGTCACCGTTAAACTGTATCCTCAGCCAGAGGCCGTCAGTGCGGCGGTGTGTAATTTCCCCAGCGTGCATGAAGCCGTTGCCTGCGTGATCCAGACCATACAGCTTGGAGTCCCTGTCGCGCGCGTCGAGTTGATGAACGCGGACGCCGTGCGTGCGAGTAATCTCTACAGCAAGCTGACCTTGCGTGAAACACCATTACTTTTGTTTGAATTCCACGGCAGCGACGCGAGTGTCAAAGAGCAGGCTCAGACGGTACAAGAGCTCGCCAAAGATTGTGGCGGCATGGACTTTGAATGGGCTGAGCGTCCCGAGGATCGCAACCGTCTGTGGACTGCGCGCCACAATGCGTATTTTGCAGGCTTGCAGTTACGTCCCGGTTGCAAGGCCAGTACGACCGATGTCTGTGTGCCTATTTCCAGACTTGCCGAGTGTATTGACGCCGCCACAGAGGCATTGTCAAAGGTCAGTTTTCCCAGCACGATTGTGGGTCATGTGGGTGACGGTAATTTTCATGTGTTGATGTTGCTTGATCCCAATAGCGAGAGCGAGTGGCAGGAGTCCGAGCGTTTGAACTATCAGCTCGTGACTCAGGCGATTGATGCGGACGGTACTTGTACGGGTGAGCATGGCATTGGCCTGCATAAAAAACAGTTCATGGTGCGGGAGCATGGTGAGGATGCCCTTGACCTGATGCGCATGCTGAAACAGTCCTTCGATCCCAACAATATCCTCAACCCTGGAAAGGTCATTGACCCTCGGATTTAGGGCAAACATCGGGTAAGTCCTGTCCTGCGCAAACTTGTCTTCCGCGCTATTGTTGTGTCCTATGAACGCGATCATTGACACAGGATTATCTCCCCTTATTGTGCCGCCAAAAGAAGAGGTGGTGCTTGCGCTGCGTGCGGTCGTGCCGCCCCACTGCGTGTTGAGTCGCGAAGAGGAGACTCGGCCGTATGAATGCGATGGATTGTCTTTATATCGATCGCTGCCGATGGCTGTGGTGTTGCCAGAGACCGAGGTTCAAGTCCAAAATGTTTTGAAAGTTTGCAAACGCCTGAATGTTCCTGTCGTGGCTAGGGGAGCGGGTACGGGTTTGTCCGGGGGCGCGATGCCTCATGCCCAAGGCGTCTTGCTGGGTTTGTCTAAATTCAATCAAATCAAACAGATTGATGCGACCGCCGCGATAGCGGTCGTACAGCCAGGCGTCCGCAATCTCGCAGTCTCAGAGGCTGCGGCACCCTTCGGTTTGTACTATGCCCCGGATCCCTCGAGTCAAATTGCTTGCACGATTGGCGGTAACGTCGCCGAAAACTCTGGCGGCGTGCATTGCCTGAAATACGGATTGACGATCCACAACGTCCTTAAGGTGAGGATGATCACGATGGATGGTGAGATCGTCGAGCTTGGTTCACACGCCCCTGACAGTCCCGGTCCTGATTTGCTGTCGGTTTTTGTGGGATCGGAAGGCATGCTTGGGGTGGTGACGGAGGTGACCTTGCGTCTGACTCCCAAGCCCGCTTTGGCAAGCGTCATCATGGCGAGTTTTGATGATGTGGAAAAGGCCAGTGATGCTGTGGGCAAGATTATCGGCGCAGGTATTATTCCTGCCGGGCTCGAAATGATGGATAAACAAGCGACCCAAATGGTTGAGCCTTTTGTCAAAGCCGGCTACGACATGAACGCTGAGGCGATCTTGCTTTGCGAGTCTGATGGCACCGTGGAGGAGGTTGCCGAAGAACTTCAGCGCATGGAGCAGGTGTTCCAGCGCGCAGGTGCAACGCGACTTCAGGTCTCGACGAGTGAAGAGGAGCGGTTGCGCTTTTGGGCGGGGAGAAAGAACGCATTTCCGGCTGCCGGGCGTGTTTCTCCTGATTACTACTGCATGGATGGCACGATTCCCAGACGACGGTTGGGTGACGTGTTAAAGGCGATTCAGGGCATGGAGACGCAGTTTAGACTTCGTTGCGCCAACGTGTTTCACGCTGGTGACGGTAACCTCCATCCTTTGATTTTGTTTAACTCCAACATCGAGGATGAAGTGCGACGCGCAGAGGACTTCGGCGCTGCGATCCTTGAGCTCTGTGTCGAGGTTGGAGGCACCATCACTGGTGAGCACGGCGTAGGCATGGAAAAGATTAATCAAATGTGCGTGCAATTTAGCCGGGATGAGCTTGATGTGTTCATGGCGGTCAAGCGCGCTTTTGATCCTGCATGCTTGCTCAATCCGGAAAAGGTGATTCCGACACTCGCGCGTTGCGCCGAATACGGCAAGATGCATGTGCACGGCGGGGCCATCGCTTTCCCTGATTTGCCGAGATTTTGAAGTATGACGCATTACGAAATCTCTCAATTGATTGATCAAGTGCTCGCCGCACGTGCGAGCTTTAAAACATTATTGATTCGTGGTGGCGGTACTAAAGCCTTTTATGGCAATCCCTTCGAGCGTCAGGGCGAGTCTCCAGTGATGCTCGATATGAGAAGCGTGCGAGGAATCGTCAATTACCATCCCTCCGAACTGGTGATCACGGCCTTGGCGGGCACCCCTTTGCATGAAATTGTGGAAACACTGGATGCCTCTGGTCAGATGTTGGCGTTTGATCCCCCCGCTTTTGGTGTCGAGGCGACGATTGGGGGCTGCGTTTCAGCCGGTCTTTCAGGTCCTGGCAGATTAGGCGCTGGCCCCGTAAAAGATTATGTGCTGGGTGCGCATTTGCTTGATGCGCAGGGGCGCGTGTTGAAATTTGGTGGCGAAGTCATGAAAAATGTCGCCGGGTACGACGTCTCACGCTTGCTGACGGGCGCGCTCGGCATGTTCGGGGCGTTGACGCAAGTTTCGGTCAAGGTGGCTCCCAAGCCTTTCGAGGTGTGTACCTTGGAATGGGAGCTCGGGGAGTCTGCCGCATTGACTCAATGTTTGAGTTGGCGCGCGCAGCCTTTACCTATTTCAGCGACTGCTTGGTCAATGGTGGGTGGCGCTGGTCGTTTGCGCGCGCGCTTGGCTGGCTCTGCTGCCGCATTGCTCTCGGCGCGCCAACTACTGGGTGGTCAAATCGTGGAGCTTGCCGAGGCCACGCAATATTGGTATGAGTTACGTGAGCAAACCCTTGATTTTTTTAATACGCCTGTGTTGTGGCGAGTTGCCTGCGCGCCCGGGACACCGGCACTCGAGGCGGGTTCCACGCTGATCGAATGGGGGGGAGGGCAACGTTGGATCGCTGCGGACTGCGACCCTCAGCTGATTCGCAATATCGCTGAGAAGGCGGGTGGTCACGCGACGCTGTTTAGGCAGTCAGAGGGCAGAGCACTTCCGCCGCAAGGCGTTTTTCATCCTCTCACGCAAGGCGCTGCGACCATCGCGCGACGTCTTAAGTTTGAGTTTGATCCGAAAGCTGTCTTTAATCCCGGGCGCTTGATCGCCGGCTTATAAAGAGACAATCATGCAGACCAATTTGGCGCAGTGGGCACGTGACTCCAAACTCGGACAAGAAGCCGACGATATTTTGCGTCGTTGCGTGCACTGTGGTTTTTGTTCTGCGACCTGTCCGACCTATCAAGTCTTGGGCGACGAGTTGGATAGCCCGAGGGGGCGCATTTATTTGATTAAAGAGGTGCTGGAGGGCAAGGCGCCGTCTCTGGCGACGCAACAGCATCTGGATCGTTGTCTGACTTGCCGTAATTGCGAAACAACGTGTCCCTCCGGAGTCGAGTACGGTCATCTGGTCGATATCGGTCGTCAGATCGTCGAAGAAAAAGTACAACGACCTTTAAGTCAACGGCTTGCACGTAAGCTCTTGCGAGAGGGGTTGACGTCACGTTTATTTGCACCGGCGTACAAGTTGGGGCAGTCACTGCGTGATTGGTTACCGGAAACATTGCAACGCAAGGTGATTGCGACTAGGCCGGTTGGCGATCGCCCTTTCACCTCCGGGCTTGCTCGTCAGGTTCTTTTGTTATCGGGGTGTGTGCAGCCTACGATGATGCCCTCAATCGATGCCGCATCGATTCGTGTGCTGAATCGTCTGGGGATTGGGACGCAAGTCGTGGCGGGTGCGGGCTGTTGCGGTGCACTGAGTTTTCACCTGGATGATCAAGAGCGCGCGCGTGCGCAGATGCGTCAAAACATTGATGCGTGGCTCCCTTATGTCGAGTCCGGCAAGATCGAGGCCATCGTCATGAACGCCTCGGGCTGTGGTGCGATGGTGGTGGAGTACGCCCATCATCTGAGAGATGACCCTGTTTATTTGCCCAAGGCAGAAAAGATTGTTTCTTTGGTGCGGGATATCGCACAAGTTGTCGGACCTCACGCGCAGGCGCTTGCTCAACACATTGATGTCTCTAAACTCCCGCAAAGACCTGTGTTTCATCCGCCATGCACTCTGCAGCACTGGCAAGGCTTGCGTCCTGCGAGTGAGCAGCTGCTGGCAGCGCTTGGACTGACTTTGCAACCGTTCACCGAAACGCATTTGTGTTGCGGCTCTGCCGGAGCTTATTCTGTATTGCAACCAGAGATTGCGACCAAACTGCGTGATCGCAAATTGGATCACCTCAACGCAGCCAAACCAGACATGATGTTGTCGTCCAATATTGGCTGCATTGGTCATTTGCAAAGCGGGACGGACACGCCGGTCCGTCACTGGATCGAAGCGGTCGATGCCGCCTTGAAATAATTAAGAGTGATCGACTGCTTTGACCAAGTCTTCAATCACTTTCTTGGCATCGCCAAAAACCATCATGGTTTTGTCCATGTAAAACAGATCGTTATCCAGGCCGGCATAGCCTGAGGCCATAGAGCGCTTGTTCACGATAATGGTTTTAGCTTTGTAGGCCTCGAGGATTGGCATGCCAGCAATGGGTGACTTAGGGTCTGTTTTTGCGGCGGGATTCACCACATCATTGGCGCCCAGGACCAACACCACATCTGTTTGCGCAAATTCGCTGTTAATGTCTTCCATCTCGAACACTTGATCGTAGGGCACTTCGGCCTCGGCGAGCAGAACGTTCATATGGCCAGGCATACGTCCGGCCACAGGATGGATGGCGTACTTTACGATCACACCGCGTTCGGTCAGTTTTTCAGCCAACTCTTTGAGTGCGTGCTGGGCTCGCGCGACAGCCAAACCATAGCCTGGCACGATGGTGACGGTTTCTGCGTTGGTCAACAGAAACGCGACATCATCGGAGCTGCCTGAGCGCACGGTGCGTTGCACGCCGTCGCCCGCGGCTGGACCCGCATCGGTCGCACCGCCAAAACCTCCCAAAATCACGTTAAAGAAGGACCGATTCATGGCCTTGCACATGATGTAGGACAAAATCGCACCCGAGGAGCCCACGAGAGAGCCTGCGATGATCAGCATCGGGTTGTTGAGCGAAAAGCCAATACCTGCAGCGGCCCAGCCCGAGTAGCTGTTGAGCATCGACACCACCACGGGCATATCTGCGCCACCAATCGGGATGATGATCAGTACGCCGAGGATAAAGGCGATGATCGTCAGGATCACAAAGGGCGTCCAGTCCTGCGTCAGCATGAACCAGATGCCGCAGCCGAGCATCACTAAGGCGAGGGCAAGGTTGACCATGTGCTGGCCAGCAAAAACAACCGGCGCGCCCTGGAAAAGGCGAAACTTGTATTTGCCGGAGAGCTTGCCGAAGGCAATCACTGATCCTGAAAAGGTAATGGCACCGACAAACGTACCGATGAACAATTCAAGGCGATTGCCAAAAGGAATGGGGTCGCCTTTGGCGGCCACAATACTAAAGGCGTGCGGTTCGGCGACGATGGCGACGGCGATCGCGACAGCGGCCAGACCAATCATGCTGTGCATGAAGGCGACGAGCTCTGGCATCTTGGTCATTTCGACCCGCTTAGCCATGATGGTGCCCACTGAGCCGCCAATGAGCAGGCCCACCAAGACCCAAGCTAAACCAATGCCCGCCTGCGCTTCGCGCGAGAGGCTGACGATCAGCGCCGCAGTGGTCAACACAGCGATGACCATACCCGCCATGCCGAAGGCGTTGCCCAGTCGCGAGGTCGTGGGGTGAGATAAGCCCTTGAGCGCCTGGATGAAGCAAACCGAAGCGATCAGATAGAACAGGGTGACCACGTTAATAGAAATCATGCGTGGCTCCCATTGTCCGATGCTTTGTCTTTAGCGGCTTTATCTTTGGGTGTTTTCTTTTTAAACATTTCGAGCATGCGCCGGGTGACCAGAAAACCACCAAAGACGTTGACCGCAGCGAGTGCAACCGCAAAAACACCCATGCCGCGAGCGAGTCCACCCTCGGTGAGGGCTGCGGCTAACATCGCGCCGACAATGACGATGGCCGAGATGGCGTTCGTGACCGCCATCAAGGGGGTGTGCAGAGCAGGTGTGACGTTCCAGACGACGTGGTAGCCGACATAGATCGCCAGCACGAAAATGATGAGATTCACCAGGGTGGGGCTAATGACTTCCATTATTTCTTCCTTAAGTTTTTGCCGCCTTCGCAGACGAGGCAAGCTGCAACGATATCGTCATCACGCGCAATCGCCAGTTTGGCTTCCTTGTCGATGATGAGCTTGAGGAAGTCCAGCACGTTGCGGGCATATAGCGCAGAAGCATCGGTGGCGAGCATACCGGGCAGGTTGGTCAGGCCAACGAGTGCGACACCGTTTTCATAGACGACTAGACCCTTTTGAGAAAGAGGGCAGTTACCGCCTCGTTCTACCGCGAGGTCGACGATCACCGAGCCAGGCTTCATTGCGCGCACGGTGTCGGCTGAAATCAGCGTCGGGGCCGGGCGACCCGGGATGAGTGCCGTAGCTATCACGATGTCGGCTTGTTTGCAGCGCTCAGAGACGAGGACAGCCTGACGTTGCATCCAACTGGCGGGCATGGGGCGGGCATAGCCGCCCACGCCTTTGGCGATTTCACGCTCCTCATCAGTTTCGAACGGGACGTCGATGAATTTAGCACCGAGAGATTCGACCTGTTCCTTGGCGGCAGGACGCACGTCGGAAGCCTCCACTACAGCGCCGAGACGCTTGGCCGTCGCGATCGCCTGTAAACCGGCTACACCCGTGCCTAAAATGACCACGCGCGCCGCTTTGACGGTACCCGCTGCCGTCATCATCATTGGGAACATGCGGCCGTAGTAATGCGCGCCAAGTAAGACGGCTTTGTAACCGGCTAGGTTGGCTTGCGAAGACAAAACGTCCAGGCTCTGCGCACGTGTCGTACGAGGCGCGGCCTCGAGGGCAAACGCGGTGATCCCTGCTTGCGCCATGGCATCGAGTCCCGCTTCGTCAAATGGATCGAGCATGCCGACCAGAGTGCTGCCTGCGGAGAGCGTGGTGAGTTCTGAGGCGCTCGGTGCACGGACTTTAAGAATGAGCGGTGCTGCCAAGGCTTGCGAGGCATCAACGATTGTCGCGCCAGCCTGCTCATAGGCTAGATCGGTAAAGTGTGCAGCCAAGCCTGCGGCCTGTTCGACTAAGACTTCGTGTCCTGCGGCAACATATTTTTTGACCGTTTCCGGTGTCGCTGCCACACGTGTTTCGCTATCGCGAGTCTCGCGCGGAATTCCAATGCGCATCGAGCTCTCCCTGGATGTGATGTTGAATCGTAAGGTTATACACCACGTAGCGGGGTCAATGCCCGAGATTCAGTATGTTTTAGAGTGAACTTGGATCAATTCCTCCTGAGTTGTTGGTTCAGAGCGACTACAATTTAAAGATTATGGAAACAGCAAAAAAACGCGTGGTCGTTGGCATGTCGGGAGGTGTGGACTCCTCGGTCACGGCATGGTTGCTCAAAGAGCAGGGCTACGAGGTCATCGGGCTGTTTATGAAGAATTGGGAAGACGATGATGACTCCGAGTACTGCTCGACCCGACAAGACTGGCTCGACGCGGCGAGCGTTGCCGATGTGGTGGGCGTGGATATTGAGGCTGTGAACTTTGCAGCAGAATACAAAGACCGTGTTTTTGCCGATTTTTTGAGAGAGTATTCTGCGGGTCGCACCCCCAATCCTGATGTGCTTTGCAATGCTGAAATCAAATTCAAAGCTTTTCTTGATCATGCGATGACGCTCGGAGCCGATCATATTGCAACCGGTCATTACGCGCGGGTTCGTCAGTCCGGTGGGGGTTTTGAACTACTCAAGGCCGTTGACCATACCAAGGACCAGAGCTATTTCTTGCACAGACTCAATCAAGCGCAACTCTCCCGCACGCTGTTTCCGTTGGGTGAAATCAATAAAACTGAGGTCAGGCGGATCGCGCTTGAGCTTGGATTGCCGAATGCGACTAAAAAGGACTCTACGGGGATTTGCTTTATTGGTGAAAGACCTTTCAGAGAGTTTCTCAACCGATATTTACCCACCCAGCCTGGTCCGATTTTGACGGAAAATGGAAGGCAGGTCGGCACGCATCATGGGCTATCGTTTTATACCTTAGGGCAGCGCAAGGGTTTGGGAATCGGTGGCGTCAAGGGGTATCAGCACGAGGATGGAACGGGACCTGTCTGGTATGTGGCACGCAAGAATATGGCCCGCAATACGCTTTATGTGGTCGAAGGACATGATCATCCATGGCTGCTAAACGAAATGCTCGTCGCAGACCAGATAAGTTGGGTGAGTGGAGAGGCTCCAACCGCAGGTGCTTACGCAGCGAAAACAAGATATCGTCAACAAGACGCTCCTTGTTCACTGATTGAGAGCAAAAAGGGAACTGAGTTTGAACTCAGATTCGAGCAGCCTCAGTGGGCGGTCACCCCCGGACAGTCAGCCGTTTTATATGACGGTGATGTCTGCCTTGGGGGAGGCATTATTGCTTAGTTATGACTTTGGAGGTTCGGTGTCGAGAAAACTCTGACGCTGGCTAAGTTTTGCGTAGAGTCGCTCAAGATTCGGTGACTCCGCTCGCCAATCGATGTGTGGAAAGCGAAAATCCAGATATCCCAAAACACAGCCTACTGCAACATCCGCCAAACTAAAATTTATACCCATACAGAAACTTTTAGCCCCCAGATCGGCTTCCATGGCTTTGATCGCAGCATGAATTTTGTCGTACTGACGCTCAATCCATTCTGGGCTTTGTTGGGCTGCGGAGCGCTGCTGTTCCTTGACGATGATAATCGCAGCGTCGAGTGTGCCATCCGCTAACGCTTCCCAGCACTTAGCTGCCGCGCGATCGCGTCCTGTTTTGGGGATAAGCTGACTAACAGGCGAGAGCGTATCCAAGTATTCGGCGATGACACGTGAGTCAAAGAGCCTGTTGTCATCTTCTATGATGAGGCATGGCACTTTGCCAAGTGGATTGAACTCTTGCATCACGGTATCTGGTGCCCAGACATTCTCGATTTGCATCTGGTAATCGAGTTTTTTTTCAGCCATGACGATGCGAACTTTGCGGACATAGGGGCTGGTGAGTGATGCGATGAGTTTCATATGCTTTTTAACTTTACGACAACGCTGAATTGTATTAGTTTTGTTAACTAATTTTTATTTAGGACACATGCCCCAAAAGGGGTATGTTTTCGCACGTTGATACCATACCCTGAGATGCTGTTTTAGGGGAGTAATTCGCGTGTAATCGGGGGTGATAAACTGAATCCCATTCATTTTGTCGTTTTTTTGTCAGCTTTCTCCTATGCAAACAAATCCTGCTTTGACTGTTTTAAACGCCGTTTCACCTCTTGATGGTCGTTATGCCGCGCGTTGTGACGCGTTGAGGCCGTTACTTTCCGAAGCAGGCTTTATGGCGCACCGGGTTGAGGTTGAAATTGCCTGGCTGATCGGTTTGTCCCAGGCGGGTCTGCCTGAGCTTCCTCCTTTTTCTAGCGGGGCGACTCAGGTATTGCATTGTTTGGTGGCTGATTTTTCAGAAGCGGATGCAGACCGGATCAAGCAGATTGAGCGGACCACCAACCACGATGTCAAGGCAGTGGAGTACTGGCTCAAGGAAAAAGTCGCGGGTCACCCCGAGCTGGAAAAAGCCGGTGAGTTTATTCATTTTGCCTGCACGTCTGAGGATATCAATAACACCTCGCATGCTCTGATGTTGGGTCGCGCAAGAGAGCAGGTTGTGGTGCCACAATTGCAAAAAGTGCTGGCTTCACTCCAGCATATGGCGCAGTCGCAGGCCGCACAGCCCATGCTTGCGCGCACGCACGGCCAGCCCGCGACGCCAACGACGCTGGGCAAAGAGTTCGCTAACGTGGCTGCGCGTTTGCGTGATGCGATCGGACATATTCAGTCTGTCGTTCCTTTGGCGAAAATGAATGGTGCGACGGGTAATTACAATGCGCATTTGTCCGCTTACCCTGAGTTGGATTGGCCGGCCTTTAGTGCCGGAGTGCTAAAGGAACTTGGACTTAAGCAAAATCCTCACACCATCCAAATTGAGCCGCATGATTGGATGGCCTGTTTGTTTGATGCGATTGCGCGTGCCAATACCATTCTGATCGACTTGAACCGTGACATTTGGGGCTATATCGCGTTGGGTTATTTCAAACAACGCCTCAAGGACGGTGAGGTTGGCTCGTCCACTATGCCGCACAAGGTCAACCCGATTGACTTTGAAAATGCCGAGGGCAATCTCGGCCTGGCAAACGCCGTATTGCGACATTTGTCTGAGAAATTACCGATTTCACGTTGGCAACGCGATCTGACGGATTCCACCGTGTTGCGCAATTTGGGCGTCGCGCTTGGCTATTGCTTGGTGGCCTACGATGCTTGTTTGCGCGGTTTGGGCAAGCTTGAGGTTAATGCCGCCGCGATCGACGCTGATATTGACAATTGCTGGGAGGTGCTTGCCGAACCGATCCAGACGGTGATGCGTCGCTACGGTTTGCCCCAGCCTTATGAGCAGCTTAAGGCGCTGACGCGAGGTAAAGGGATCACTGAACAAGCGTTGCGCGAATTTATCAGCGGTTTGGACTTGCCTCCCGATGTGCGTGCACGGATGCTGGCCATGACGCCGCGTAGCTATATTGGTCTAGCCCAAGCCCTAGCAAAGACGGTATAGTGGTCAATGTCATTTCCCAAAGGAGTACGCCCATGAGAAAGCTGTCGATATTGTTAGTTTCCGGTGCTTTGCTGTCTCCGCTGTGGATGTCTTCGGCGAGCGCCCAGTTTGCTAAACCTGAGGATGCAATCAAATATCGCCAATCGGCATTTGTCGTGATGGCGTCTCAGTTTGGACGCATGCAATCCACCGTTAAAGGACAAGTCCCTTATGACGCTGCTGCGATTAAAGCAAACGTCGCTCTGGTCAAGACCTTGTCAACCTTACCTTGGGGCGCCTTTGGCCCAGGCACGCAGGGTAAGAGTAACGCTAAACCAGAGGTTTGGTCTGATGCCGCTGGTTTCAAAGCGGCTCAAACTAAATTCGAAGGTGCCGTTGTCAAACTTTCTGCCGCGGCTGACTCTGGCGATTTAGACAAGCTACGTGCAGCGTTTGGCGATGTGGGCGCTAGTTGCAAAGCTTGTCATGACGCTTATCGCGTCAAGAAATAAAAGGGTGCACCGCCGCCAGATATTCATTTGGGATCTCTGGTGGCGCGATGTGCGCGCTTGGCACCTTGATCATACGGGCGCCATTGATGCGGTCAACCAAGGCTTGTCCACGGGCCTCGGGTGTCGACAAGTCCATCTCCCCGACGACCACGAGTGTCGGGACTTGAATCCGCTCAAGACGCGGGTATAAATCCATATCACGAATGGCACCACAACACGCTGCATAGCCACTTGGGGCCTGCGATAACGCGATATTGCGGATGCGCTTTAGATTGACTGTATTTTGTGTCACAAAGTCTGGTGTGAAGAAACGACCGATGACTCCATCGATAATGGCCGCCATTCCGCCCGTTTTCAATGCTGTGATCCGCTGATCCCAGATACCCGCATCAAACTCTGCGGCAGTATGACTCAGCACGAGCTTTTTCAGGCCGATAGGTTTGCGCGCTGCGAGTTCCATGCCGATCATGCCGCCCAAGGAAATACCCCAGTAGGAGTACTGACTTAAGCGAGCCGCAGCGATCACGGCTTGGGCATCGTCGGCGAGCTGTTCGATCGAGTATGGGCCAGGGGGTATGTCAGAACCGCCGTGCCCCCGGGTGTCGAAGCGCACAACGTAGAAATGGCGCATGAGCGCCTCCAGCATTGGATCCCAAAGGGTAATGTCTGTCCCGAGTGAGTTGCCCAGCACCAGGGCAGGAAGTTGGGCGTCCCCATCGCCTCGCCAATAAATCCTGCAGTCACCGTTATTTAAAATCGGCATGTTGTTCCCCGGATCGTTTTTATATTTAGTGGATTGACCCAGTATTATTCCCTAAAAGCGGAAAATGAACGAGTCTTTCTCAGGTGAAGCTCGCAGGGGCATTAAATGCCAGATTGATGAGCCACCAAGCAAGCACCGTCAGCAGTGCAGCGAGAATGCATGCGCCGAGTCTCACGCGCCAGTCGTCCCGAGCGCTGTGCGTGCCTGCTGTGAGGGTGTGCTTAGGCACATCGCCCGTCACCATGGGTTTTACCAAGCCCTCGCCTCTGAAGCTGTAAAAAGCAATGGCGCCGAGATGTAGGACGATGAGGGCATAGAGGACATACTCGCTCAGACGATGCAAGCGAGTGAATAAAGCAACGGTATCGTTACTGACAAACTGGGCGAGCGGACCTTGCGTCATCACGTCATCATTTGCAAAGAGTCCCGTTGAGCTTTGAAATAAAAAAAGACTCAGCATCGCAATGACGGACCATGCGCCCAAGGGATTATGACCTGCGTGACGAGTACCTTTGCTGTCACGTAAATAGGCAAGTGTCTTGGCTGGCGAGCACAGAAACTGACTAAAGCGTGCATAGCGCGGCCCGATCAGACCCCAAATCACGCGAAAGAGCAGCAACACAAAACTCGCAATGCCAAATCTGACGTGCCAGTCCATCCAGGCGCCGCCTAGGTTAATCGTGACGAGCGCACCGGTGATGCTGATCGCCAGCAACCAGTGAAAGAGGCGTGTTGGTAAGTCCCAGATGCGCAGTGCGGGGATGACTTGTTGTGTTGGTCGTGAACGGAGGGAAGACATGCGCACTGGCCTAGGTTTATCTATGATTTAATTTATCACTCTTTTAGGCCAAGACAAGCAATGCTTTGCTTTAGGCAGTTGTCATCGAACTTAAATAAAGTTAAGTTAAGCTGAGAGGCAAATAACAATAATCAAATTAAGAGAGTACGTCACGATATGAATGCAGTTGAATTTGAGCAGGCCGGTAAAAACTGGGGGGCGACTGCCGCGCTACACCCGACTGATTTGCAACTGGAACAGGGGCAGTTTTCTGTTTTACTAGGGCCATCTGGCTGTGGAAAAACGACGACCTTGCGGTTGATCGCCGGCCTTGAAATGACAACTTCCGGACGCATCCATATCTTTGGTCGTGATGTCACGCAGGTGCAACCTGCACAGCGTGGTGTGTCGATGGTGTTTCAGAACTACGCACTCTTTCCACATCTATCGGTGGCTGAAAACGTAGTGTTTGGTTTAAAAGTCAGGCGCGTACCCAAGGCGGAAATCGCTGAACGTTTACGTAAAACACTCGATCTGTTGAGCTTGTCTCCATTGGCAGATCGCAAGCCTGGCGAATTGTCTGGTGGCCAGCAACAGCGCGTGGCACTCGCACGTGCTCTCGTGGCAGACAGCCAATTATGCTTAATGGATGAGCCGTTATCAAACCTTGATGCACAATTGCGTCAAGAGATGCGCGCCGAGTTACGTGCTTTGCAGCGCAAGCTCGGTCTGTCAGTGGTCTATGTGACGCATGATCAGACAGAAGCGATGAGCATGGCAGATCGTGTGATCTTGCTTAAAGGGGGACGTGTCGAGCAGGTGGCGACACCGACCGAAATTTATCAACGGCCCCGCACACTTTTTGCCGCGGAGTTTATTGGGAGTGCCCGCATGAACGTGCTGGAGCTTGAGGGCTCACGCATTGCAGGCACAGACATTGTTTTACAAGCACCCGAAGGCGCCGTACGTGTGGGGATCCGACCTGAGGATGTCCGCTTGGGCGGCACACATCGCTTGCCATTGCTCAGAACCGACTTTACAGGTGCTGATCTGATGCTGCATGTGGGGGTGGGTTCTCAGGTGTTAGTTGTACGTGCAGAGGGTAAGCATGCGCGAGAGGTGCAGGGTGAGATCCTGTTGGGTTGGGAGCCGTCAAGTCTGCATTGGTTTGACCAGAGTGGATGTCGTATTGATGAAGTCGTTGAGTGAAACGTTAACTTTTGAATGTTGACTAAACCGTAAAGGAGAAGTGCATGAATAAACTCTTAAGTCGTGCAGCGCTAGTCGCTGCTGGTCTTTGTCTGAGTGCAACTGCATTCAGTAAAACCGAGGTGTCGTTTTATTTTCCGATCGCAGTCGGAGGACCAATTACAAAAATCATTGATCAGTATGCGACTGATTTTAATAAAGCCAATCCAGGCTACAACGTTACCCCTGTTTACTCGGGCACTTATCAGGAAACGATCGTCAAGGCATTGACTGCACATAAGGCTGGCAAGCCACCCACCGCTGCGATCTTGCTATCCACAGATACGTTCACCTTGGCCGACGAGGGGGCCATCACACCCATCGATAAATTTGTCAAAACCGATGAAGATCGCGCCTGGATGAAAAGTTTTTTTCCAGCCTTCTTGTTGAATGGTCAGTTTGATAATAAAACCTGGGGTATCCCTTTCCAGCGCTCAACTGTCGTGTTGTATTGGAACAAAGAGCTGTTTAAACAAGCCGGCCTGGATCCAAACACACCACCTAAAAATTGGGCTGAAACCATCAGCATGGGACAAAAGCTCACCAAGAAAGATGCCAATGGCAATGTCACGCAATGGGGTATTCAGGTGCCCTCAAGCGGCTTTCCTTACTGGTTGTTTCAGGGTTTCAGCACGCAAAATGACGCCATCCTGGCAAATGCCGCAGGCAATCAAGTCAGGTATGACGATCCCAAGGTTGTAGAAGCGTTGCAATACTGGGTCGATCTGTCCAAAAAATATGGCATTCACCCTTCGGGTGTTGTGCAGTGGGGGACAACGCCTCGCGACTTCATGGAAAGAAAGGCTGCCATGATCTGGACGACGACGGGCAACTTGACCAACATTCGCAGCAACGCCAAGTTTGATTTCGGCGTGGCGATGTTGCCCGAAGGCAAGCGTCGTGGCTCCCCGACCGGTGGCGGCAACTTCTTTATTTTCTCCAAAGCTTCCGCCGCTGAGCAAGAGGGTGCTTATAAGTTCGCAAAATGGTTGACGCAGCCTGAGCGTGCGGCGCAGTGGAGTATCGACACAGGCTATGTGGCTGTTTCTCCTGCTGCGTATCAAACACCTGCGTTAAAAAAATATGCAGCTGAGTTTCCTCCCGCCTTGGTTGCTCGTGATCAGCTACCCTTTGCCGTGGCAGAGTTGTCGACCCACGACAATCAGCGTGTCACCAAAGCGTTGAACGATGGCTTGCAAGCTGCTCTGACCGGTGCGAAAACACCTGCTCAAGCAATGAAGGATGCACAGGCCGAAGCAGATCGTCTGTTACGTAAATATAAGTAATGTAAACATAGTTGAGTGCTAAGGCGATCATGGCAATGGTGTTGTGATCGCCTCGTTAACCTGAACAACCGATGACTCTGACTTCGCGCCATATTCACGCCTATTTATTGCTTTTGCCCGCCTTTGTTTTTCTGGTGGGTTTTACGCATTTTCCCGCGATCGGTACCTTGATCGACAGTTTAATGTCGACCCCGCGCGCAGGGCGTGCGGCTGTTTTCGTGGGGCTTGAGAACTATCAGGTGATGAGTGAGGATCCTAATTTTTGGAAAGCCTTGCGCAACAATTTCTGGTTTGCACTCGCGACCATTCCTATTTCCATCGCGCTCTCGATTGCGATGGCACTTTGGGTCAATGACAAAATTGCAGGCCGACAGTTTTTGCGTCTCTCCTTCTTTTTGCCAACTGTTCTGCCGATGATTGCGGTGGCAAATATTTGGATATTTTTTTACACCCCCGGATACGGCCTGATCAATCAAGTTTTAGGCTTGTTTGGGTTTGCGAGTCAAAATTTTCTGGGAGATCCCCAGCTTGCGCTCGGCGCGGTCACCGTCGTCGCGATCTGGAAAGAAGCGGGTTTCTTCATGATCTTTTATCTCGCGGCATTGCAGACCTTGAGTCCGAGCTACCAAGAAGCCGCTCAGATCGAAGGTGCGGGACGCTGGTATTTCTTTCGACGCATTCAGTGGCCACTATTGATGCCCACGACGATTTTTGTTTTAGTCAATGCGTTGATCAATGCTTTTCGCATGGTCGATCATATTATTGTGATGACCAAAGGCGGACCGGATAATGCAACTTCATTGTTGTTGTTCTACTTGTATGAAGTGGGTTTCAGTTTTTGGGATCGAGGCTATGCTTCGGCCTTGACGGCGGTGCTGTTGCTGATCTTGGCGGTGGTGGGCTTGTTGCAGTTCTTCATGCTTGATCGCAGGACGCATTACAGATGAGCACCATGACTACACCCGTGCGACCCACCAAGCCCGCGACACCTTCGCCCCGGGTCGCGACCTCTCTAGGTCAACCGGCAGGATTATTGTCGACGCTCGGTGCTTGGGTGCTTGCTCTGTGTTGGATTGCGCCATTGCTCTATGCTTTTTGGGCGGCCATACACCCTTCAGAGTTTGCGACCAAACTGATCTGGAACGCGCCCCTGACGCTCGATAATTTTATCGCTGCATGGGAGGCTGCGCCTTTTGCGCGCTATTTTTTAAATACAACCATGCTGGTCACGATGATTTTGATGATTCAGCTTGTGCTGTGTACGTTGGCCGCCTATGCCTTCGCACGCTATGAGTTTTGTGGCAAGAATATTCTTTTTTCCCTGATGCTGGTGCAATTGATGGTGATGCCTGAAATCCTGATCGTCAGAAATTATCAGACCTTGTCGCAACTTGGTTTGGTCGATACATTGTTCGGTATTGGCCTACCTTATTTTGCTTCAGCATTTGCGATATTTTTGTTACGTCAAACGTTTAAGACAATCCCTAAAGAGCTTGTCGAAGCGGCCATGATGGAAGGGGCTACTGCCTTGCAAGTCCTGAGACATGTTTATATTCCTTTGGCTAAACCTACCTATCTCGCTTTTGCTCTTGTGTCTGTTAGTTACCACTGGAACAATTTTCTCTGGCCGCTTGTGGTCAGTAACTCAGTCGAGTCGCGACCGCTGACCGTGGGCTTGCAGGTTTTTTCTTCGACTGATCAGGGCATCGACTGGTCTATCATTACCGCGGCGACTTTGTTGACTTCTGGGCCCTTGTTATTGGGTTTTTTGATATTCCAGCGTCAGTTTGTTCAATCCTTTATGCGAGCAGGCATTAAATGAAAATTCTGACATGGAATGTTCAATGGTTCAAAGGACTCGACGGCGTCGTGGATATCGAGCGTGTCTTACATAAAGCCCGGGAGATGGCAGATTTTGATGTCCTCTGCATGCAGGAGATCAGTGTCAATTACCACGCCTTGACGGGGGAGACCCCTGCGGACCAAGTGGCACGCGTACGCGAATTGCTGCCAGATTATGAGGTGTTCTTTGCTCCGGCAATCGATGAGTTATCCCCCTGCGGAACCTATCGCCAGCAGTTTGGAAATTTGATTGCTTCCCGTCTGCCTGTCCGCTTAGTTGAGCATATATTGTTGCCGGATCCGGCTGCAGAAGGTGAAAAAAATACGCCGAGTATGCGGCGCGTTTGTGTCGTGTGCACGGTAGAGGCACCTTGGGGGCCGGTACGCGTCATGACCTCGCACCTCGAGTATTACAACGCGACGGCACGCGTTGCTCAGGTCAGTGCGCTGCGAGAGATTCATCTTCGCGCATGCGCGCGGGCAGCTCGACCGCCAGAAACCATCCAAGACAGTCCCTACCAACGCAAGCCTTACACGATGGATGCGGTGCTGTGTGGTGATTTTAATTTCGAGCTCGACAGTGCTGAGCATGCAACGATGATTCAGCCTGATCTTTTAGGCGCGCTGATAAACGCCTGGACTACTTTGGATTCTTCAAAATCCTATCCCGCAACTTTTCGTATTTTTGATCGTACTTATGGGCCTGAGCCTGTAGGGTGCGACTTCTTTTTTGTCAGTCCCTCAATGGCCAAGCGTGTTCAAGTGGTGTCGGTCGATCAGCAGACTCAGGTTTCTGATCACCAGCCCGTGCTGCTTGAACTCAGTGACGTTATTGGTGCGTAAGTGCCTGATGAGCACTGTCTTGGTGCGTTGTTGCACCAAGCTTTTGCATTAAGCGTGTGAAAGCTCGCTATTTAGGCTCATCATTATTGTTGGCACGCTATTTGCTTTGACCCTTGTACCGAGTTTCATCACAGGGGTGTTCAATATGTCGATTTTTTCAAATCCATTTGATTCAAAGCTGCGTTTACGTTGTTCGTGTGGTCAGCATGTGTCAGCCGCTGAGCATGAGGCCAGTCAGATCGCGTCGTCTGAGTTGAGCGATCGTTCCAACGAGGCTCTCAACGCACGTGTTGTTGAGCAAGCCGTCATGCGAGCCGTATTTCCCCAAGACGATATGCGGCGAAGATTTTTGCAAGCTGTCGGGGCCCCCGCAGCTCTTGCAGCAGTCTCAGCAATTTTTCCAATGGCTTTTGCTAAAGAGGCATTTGCTCAAGGCGGAAAGCTGGAAAAAATGAATTTAAAGGTCGGCTTTATCCCGATTACTTGTGCAACACCTATCATCATGGCTGATCCCATGGGCTTTTACAAAAAGCAGGGTCTCAATGTGGAGGTTGTGAAGACAGCAGGGTGGGCGGTGGTTCGGGATAAGGCGCTCAATAAGGAGTATGACGCTGCCCATATGCTTTCGCCAATGCCACTGGCTATTTCAATGGGAGCAGGTGCCTCCCCGACACCCTACACTGTGCCTGCTATTGAAAATATTAATGGTCAGGCGATTACCTTGGCGATCAAACATAAGGGCAAACGCAACCCTAAGGATTGGAAAGGCTTCAAGTTTGCGGTGCCCTTTGACTATTCGATGCACAACTATCTGCTTCGTTATTACCTTGCGGAAAATGGCATCGACCCTGATCGTGATGTTCAGATTAGAGTGGTGCCACCTCCAGAAATGGTCGCAAACTTACGCGCCGATAACATTGATGGGTTTTTGGCCCCCGACCCTGTTAATCAGCGTGCGGTGTATGACGGCGTAGGTTTTATCCATATCCTGTCAAAAGAGCTCTGGGACGGTCATCCATGCTGCGCCTTTGCGGCGAGCAAGGAGTTTATGACGGCGAATCCAAATACGTATAGCGCCTTGCTACGAGCGATTGTTGAAGCGACCGCGTATGCTCAAAAGGCTGAGAATCGAAAAGAAATTGCTGCGGCCATTCATACTCCAAACTATTTAAATCAACCGTTGACCGTCGTCGAACAGGTCTTGACGGGGACCTATGCCGATGGTTTGGGAAGCGTGAAAAAAGTCCCTGATCGTATTGGGTTTGATCCGATGCCCTGGGAATCATTCGCGGTGTGGATTATGACGCAAATGCAGCGCTGGGGTCAGGTCAAAGGCGACGTTGATTACCAAAAGATCGCGCAAGAGGTGTTTCTGGCAACAGATGCCCGTCGTGCCATGGAGCAAGCTGGTCTTGCGGTTCCCGCAGCAGGAAGTAAAAAAATTGTTGTCATGGGCAAGGTCTTTGACGCCAGCAAACCTAAGGAGTATCTCAATAGCTTTGCGATCAAGAGAGTTTGATGATGGTCAATGAGCGTGCGCGTGCTGTGATCTTGTCTGTTTTAATTTTTGCGATTTTCGTGATGTTTTGGCAAATCGCAACGATGCCGACTCAAGGTGCACAGATCGTTGATGAAGAGTATGCCAAACTCGTGGGCGCTGCAGCGGCTACAGGTCAAAAATCCACGTTTCCTGGGCCATATGATGTGGGCGCAAAGTTAGTGGAACACTTGTCAGACCCTTTTTACGATCGTGGTGCGAACGATAAAGGTATCGGCATTCAATTGGCCTGGTCTGTATCGCGGGTAGCGCTCGGATTCGGTTTGGCGGCTCTGGTCGCCATTCCGCTGGGTTTTTTAATTGGCATGTCTCGTCTGTTTTTTCAGGCGCTAGATCCTTTTATCCAAGTGCTCAAGCCAATTTCTCCGCTGGCTTGGATGCCTTTAGCGTTGTTCACACTGAAGGACTCGAATGTCTCCGCTGTTTTTGTGATTTTTATTTGCTCCATTTGGCCAATGCTTATCAATACTGCTTTTGGCGTGGCCTCTGTTCGAAAAGAGTGGATGGAGGTTTCCCGCACATTAGAAGTAAGTCCTCTGCGCAAGGCATTTTTTGTCATTCTACCCGCTGCGGCCCCCACGATTATGACGGGTATGCGGATTTCAATCGGCATTGCTTGGCTTGTGATTGTGGCCGCTGAAATGCTCGTGGGTGGGACTGGGATTGGATATTTCGTATGGAATGAGTGGAATAACTTATCTATTGCAAATATTTTAGTAGCCGTCCTGATGATCGGTTTCATTGGAATGTTGCTTGACATGTGTTTTGCACGCCTTCAAAGAGCTGTGACATACAAAGATTAAGCGTGAAAGGAACGTGCATGATGCAAAATTTTTTACAAGTACAAGGTCTGCGCAAGACCTTTCCAGGTTTGAATGGCGCAGAGGACTTGGTTGTCTTTGATGATGTGAACTTCACCATTGATCGAGGTGAATTCGTCTGCATCATTGGTCATTCTGGTTGTGGCAAGACAACGATCTTGAATGTGTTGGCGGGTCTTGAAGAGCCAACTGACGGTCATTCTTTTATTGACGGACGTGAGATCAGCGGCCCAAGTCTTGACCGGGGTGTGGTGTTTCAAGCCCATGCGTTAATGCCTTGGATGACGGTTCGCAGCAATATTGCTTTTGCCGTGCGTTCCAAATGGCCAGACTGGTCACGTGAAAAAGTCGATGCGCAAGTCCAGCAGTATATCGATATGGTGCATTTGACGGGCTCCGAGGAAAAAAAACCGTCTCAACTTTCAGGCGGGATGAAACAGCGTGTCGGCATTGCTCGCGCCTTTGCGATTCAACCGAAAATGTTGCTGCTCGATGAGCCTTTTGGCGCCTTGGATGCTCTGACGCGCGGCAACATACAAGATGAGCTCGTGACGATCGTGCGTGGCACACAGCAAACAGTGTTCATGATTACACACGACGTGGATGAGGCGATTTTGTTGTCAGACAAAATATTTTTAATGAGTAACGGACCACGTGCGGTACTCGCCGAGATTGTGAACAATCCTTTGCCCAAGGATCGCACGCGCGCAACGATGCACCATGATCCCAAGTTTTACGAAGTTCGCAATCACCTGATTGATTTTTTGGTGCATCGGTCCAAGACCTATGCAGCCGCTGCATGATTTATTTCAAAAATTTATTCATTCATTAGGAGTAAAAAATGGTTTCAAAAGCAATCGCAAAACCGATGACCCGCGAGGATGTGACGGATCTGATTTATTCGGCTAAGGTACAAAAGGGGCTGAAATGGGCTGATGTTGCCAAGAAAATCAAGCTTTCAAAAGAGTGGACTACAGCTGCTTGTATGGGACAAATGACACTCACCAAGGCTCAGGCGCTTGTAATTGGGAAAACATTTGATTTACCTGCCGAGGCCATCGCTCTTTTGCAGGTTGTCCCCTACAAGGGCTCTTTGCCTACTGCCGTGCCAACCGATCCACTGATTTATCGCTGGTATGAAATCGTGAATGTTTATGGAACGACGATTAAAGAATTGATCCACGAAGAGTTTGGAGATGGCATCATGAGTGCGATTGACTTTTCAATGGATATTAAACGCGAACCAGACCCGAAAGGCGACCGCGTCAACGTTGTTTTATCGGGTAAGTTTTTACCCTATAAGTCTTACTAAGTCCTGAAAAAGAGTCCCAGTCCAGATTAAACTGTAAGCCTAGCTTGGTGGTGACAGGCGCAGCTTTTCTTACAGGGACTGGACATGGCGGTTTTACAAGAAGTCGGTCAAGACATTATGCAGTGGTCTGAGCGCTTGGCTCAGCACAGCGAGCCAGGTTGGGTAGAGAAGGGTCAGTTAACGGTGACGTATCTGACCCCGGCCCATCTGGCGGTTGCGGCTGAGCTCAAAGCGTTGATGCAAGAAGCCGGTTTTGATGAGGTTTCGGTCGATGCCGTCGGTAATGTGGTCGGCGTTTATCATGGCGACACCACAGACGCTGCGTCGCTGCTGACAGGCTCTCATTACGACACTGTGCGCAATGGCGGCAAATATGATGGTCGCTTGGGCATTTTGATACCCATCGCGGTTGTGAAATCCCTTTCTAGTCAAAAGCGTCGCTTGCCCTATGGTATCGAGGTTGTTGGTTTCTCCGAAGAAGAAGGTCAGAGATTTCGCGCGACCTTCTTGGCTGCTGGCGCGTTGACGGGTAGTTTCGATCCCGAATGGTTGTCCCAACGTGACGTCGATGGCATTTCCATGGCTGAGGCGATGAAAACGGCTGGCCTGCCCGGAACCCTCGCAGCCATCCAGACGATTAAGCGTGACCCACAAAAATACCTCGGCTTTGTCGAGGTGCATATCGAGCAGGGTCCCGTTCTCTGCGGAAAAGAGCTTCCGCTTGGTGTGGTGACTTCGATCAATGCGGGTGTTAGAGCCACGTGTAAAACCATCGGTCTTGCAGGGCATGCGGGGACAACACCCATGTCGATGCGGCAGGATGCGATGTTGGCCGCAGCGGAAATCAGTCTGATGGCCGAACAGCGCGCGCGTCTCGACGAGGGGTCGGTGGCGACGGTCGGGCAGATACAGGTACCTGGCGGCTCGATTAATGTGATTCCGGGCGAGTGTGTCTTTACCTTGGATATGCGCGCGCCAACAGACCCGCAGCGTGATGCTTTAGTCTCGAATATTGTCAAAGAAGCGCACGCAATTGCGAACCGCAGACAAGTCCAGTTCGAATACACCGAGGTGATGCGTGCGAGTGCTGCACCCTCTGATCCTGGCTGGCAGTTGCGCTGGGAGAGGGCGGTCGCCAAGATCGGACAGCCCGTATTCAAGCTTAATAGCGGTGCCGGTCACGATGCCATGAAAATGCACACCATTATGCCGCAGGCGATGTTGTTTGTGCGGGGTGGCAATCGCGGCATCAGTCACAATCCTCTTGAAATCATTACTGCCCAGGACGCCACGCTCGCGACTCAAGCTTTTGAAGCCTTATTAGACGAAATCAACTAAAAACCCATCCTAAAACATGAACAACAATAATCACGCCGAACTCTATACCAAGCTTGATCAATGGATCGACGCGCACTTTGACGAGCAAGTGAAATTTTTGCAATCGGTCATCCAAGTTCCGACCGATACGCCACCAGGCAACAACACACCACATGCCGTTCATGTTGCCAAATTGATTGAGTCTTTTGGCATGAAAGCCGAGCAACATACTGTACCCGAGGCCGTGGTACGTGAGGCAGGACTGGAGTCGATTACGAACCTCATCGTTAAAAGACAATACGCGGACGGTGGCAAAGTTTTGGCGCTCAATGCCCACGGTGACGTAGTGCCACCTGGGGAAGGGTGGACCTATCCTCCTTACGGAGGCGAAATACATGACGGTCGCATCTATGGACGTGCGGCGGCTGTCAGCAAGTGTGATTTTTCGACGTACATTTTTGCTGTGCGCGCGCTTGAGTCACTTGGCGTGCCGCTCAATGGACGTATCGAATTACAGTTCACCTACGACGAAGAGTTCGGTGGAGAGTTAGGCCCTGGTTGGCTGCTCAAAAATAATCTTACCAAGCCTGATCTTGCAATTGCGGCGGGTTTTAGTTATCAAATTATTACTGCGCATAACGGGTGCTTGCAGTTTGAGGTAACAGTGAACGGCAAAATGGGGCACGCGGCTGTGCCCACTTCAGGTGTGGACGCGCTTCAGGCCGCCGTCAAGATCATGAACGCGCTATATGGTCTGAATGAGACCTATAAGTCGGTTAAAAGTCAGGTTCCAGGGATTAATCATCCCTACTTGAACATCGGTTTGATTCAAGGGGGTACCAACACCAATGTGATTCCCGGCAAAGTCGTTCTCAAGCTTGACCGACGGATGATTCCCGAAGAGGACCCAGCGCAGGTTGAGGCGAGTATTCGCGCGACGATTGATGCGGTCTGGAAGCAAATCCCAGGTATCACGGCTGAAACCAAGCGTATTTTGTTGGCCCGTGCGCTCAAGCCTCTGCCCGGGAGCACCGAGCTCGTCGAGGCTTTGCAACATCATGCTGAAACACAGTTTGGCGAAAAAGTCCCTGCTTGCGGAACACCGCTTTACGCTGATGCGCGTTTGTATTGCGAAGCGGGTATTCCTGTCGTGTTGTATGGTGCCGGTCCCCGTACCGTCGAGGAAAGTCGTGCCAAGCAGCCTGATGAGCGCCTGGAGCTCGAGGATTTACGTCGGGCGACGAAAGTGATCGCCCGAACCTGTCTCGATATGATGCGCTAAATCACGCTGAAAAACGATATAGCTTCTGTGGGTTATCCACCATCAGTTGCTGTAGTAATGCTGGCTCGGGCGCGATTTGAGCCAGTGCATTGACGAGTTCTGCGTCATCCGGGATGTGCGTATGGTTGGGGTGAGGCCAGTCTGAGCCCCAAACGCAACGGTCCGGATAGGTCGTGACAAGATGCCGTGCGAACGTAATGCCTCGCTCATAGGGCACTTGAGTATCGATACGGTCGATGCCGCTGACCTTAACTATAAAGCCTGGGAGTTCTAGCAAGCGGCAGAAGTCTTGAAAGTGCTTATGTTCCATGCCGAGCGTGGCGTCAACGCGGCCCATATGATCCATGACAACCGGCACTGCCGATTGTTTGAGCAAGGGCATTAATTCTTTGGCATACATCCCATGCAACTGCAGCTGTAGGTGCATGCCCAAGGGTTCTAGTCGACGGGTCAAGGAAATCACCTGCTCCGGGGTGTAGTCGATTTTGTACCCAGGCATAAAGTGGAACCTTAGGCCGCGAAAGCCTGCCAAGGCTAGGCGCTTGAGTTCCGCGTCACTCGGATCGACTGGGGTGAGGGCGATGCCTAGATATCGACCTTCTGCAGCGCGCATGGCATCCTCGACAACGCTATTGTCAAAACCATGCAGAAGCGTATTGACGATGACGCAGCGGTCGATACCCAGCTTTTTATGCAGGGCGAAAAGGGTTTCCTTTGGGGCATCCTCTGGGGTAAAGCCGCGGCTTTCAGCAAAGGGAAATTTGTTGTTTGGACCAAAAATATGCACATGCGTATCCGTCGCGCCAGCGGGCAATTTAACCGTGACGGTGCTGGGGTGGTCCAAGTAAGTTTTTATAATTTCAGACATTGTTAGTCTCTAGTATAGTTTTAGTATGTTGGGCTCTGGCGCTGTCTCATAAAAGGAGAACCCGTAGCACTCGGTAATCGAAAAACTCATTCCATGGACAGGGACCACAGCACATTTGCCAAAACTTGAGTGCCGTTCGTCAGGTCTCTTGGATGGGTCAGCTCCGCTTCGTTATGAGTGATGCCGCTCACACTGGGCACGAAAATCATCCCCGCAGGATACTTGCTTTGGATCGGGCCTGCATCATGGCCAGCGGCAGAAAGCATGAACCGATACGTCATGCCTAGATCGCGAGCAGCAGCTTCGATATTTTGTTGTAATCGCTGATCAAACTCAATCGGCGCCGCCGTATACAAGCGTTCGACATGAGCCGAGCAAGGGGCTGCCATGCGGTTGCAGACCTCCGGAACAAGCGCGCTGAGCTGCTCGAGAAGCTCACGATCTGGATGTCGTAAATCAACGCTAAAAACGACCTCTTGTGGCACTACCGAGGGCGCATTCGGGTAGACGTTCAAGCGACCGACCGTAAATCGCGTGATATCTTGGGCATCGCATAACTCTGTGGCAAGAGCGGTCACCATGCCAGCCGCCGCAAGCAAAGCATCCTTGCGCGTTTTGTGCGGCGCCGTTCCTGCGTGTGCTGCCTCACCCGTCACGGTGACTTTATAAGTGTGCTTGCCCTGAATCCCGGTAACCACACCAATTTCCAAACCATCCTTTTCCAGAACCGGTCCTTGCTCGATATGCGCCTCGATATAACGATAGATAGGCAGTCCCATCGGTCGCATGGGAATAGATGTAAACAAGGGCTCTAATTGTTGCAATGCAGCCTTCACGGATACGCCCTCGGCATCGACAAGATGGAGTGCAGCGTCCAGGCTTCGCAAGACCGCATACACCCCCGAGCCCATCATGCTTGGCGCAAATCTTGATCCTTCTTCGTTGACCCATGCCACGACCTCGACGGAGCGCGACACGGCACAACCTGACTCGACAATTGCCTGAACGGCTTCTAAAGCAGCAATCACTCCATAGATGCCGTCAAATTTTCCGCCCGTGGGTTGTGAGTCGATGTGTGAGCCTGATAAAACAGGCAACAACTCAGGCTGTGTACCCTCGAGTCGGAGAAACAGGTTGCCGATCGCATCACGGGTGACAAACAATCCGAGATCGGTTGCCCATCGTGCCAATTGCAACTGAGCTTTTGCATCCTCAGGTGTCAAGGCCGCTCGATTCACACCGCCACCTGGTGTGGCGCCGATTTTGGCCATCTCGGACAGGCGTGCGTTCAAGCGTTCGTGATTGACAAAGTTGGAGGGACGCGCAGATTGATCGACTTGGGTTAGAGATTGATGTTCAGTCATACTCATGCGGGTCTCCTGGAAATGCTATCTGGTAATTGAGTCCAATGATAATCGCCTGGATCCACGGCCTTGGGTCCAGGACACTTTGCAATCAGAAAGTCAGTTTCAGGGTCCGTGACCATTGCACTAAAGTCTGCTCGAAAATGGTTCGCACTTTTAATGACGATGAGTTTCATTTGAGTCGGATCGAGACCGACCATGCTGATCTGGACGCGGTCTAGTAATTGCATCTTTCCGGTAACGACGATGACATATACGTGATTGATTTCTAATAGGGCCGTTTTGCCGAGTTGGGTCACCAAGCCTGTCATCATGGGGCCTGCGAGCTTGCATACGCCATCGGTGAGCGCCACCACTCGATATTGTCCCCGTAACGGTGGCTCACTCATGCTGCCATCGAACGTTTGGACCGAGGTGCCTACCTCAGCGTCAATGACAGCACCCACTCCCGCAGCCCATGCCTGAGCGGCTGTCACGGGATCATGGAGCAAGCCAAAGACGACTTGCTTCGGGAACCGCTCTCCTGCACTGTTTCGAAGCAGGGCATGTAGCATTCCACAGGTATTGCCGTCAGCGCCACCGCTAGGATTGTCCTGCGTGTCCGCAATAATGATCGGAGACCGCCCCTGATCAGCCATGTCAAGCGCCCGTCGTACGGAATCATCCGGTAGATACACAGATTTCAACTGCCATTGAGTGGGTTCTGAAATGGCCGCATACAAAGCATTTAAGGTATCTTCTGCTTTTTCACCATAGGACCAAGCCATGGGCGCGCATTCATCAAAATCCGCAGCTGGAAAACCCATGGCAAAACTACTGATCGTATTATTTTTTTCGTCCAATGCCCTCATCAGTGCGTAATGGCCTTTTGCTGGCTCTAGCCAAGTCGATTGAGAGTTTGTTGGGATCAGAAAAGGGAGGCGACGAAAGGCGCATTGCTCCCGAGCACCCGTAGTCAAACGACGATCAAGAAGCTTTGCGGCAAGGGCACCCGCATCCGCCATATCGACATGCGGATAGGTGCGAAATGCTGTCATGGCATCCGTCTCAGCAAACATCAGTTTGGTGACGTTGGCATGTAGATCCAGGCTCGTGACAATTGGCATCTTCGCACCAACCACAGATCGGATGCGTCGCAATAGTTCGCCTTCGGTGTCATCGATATGTTCTGCGACGCCGGCGCCATGAAAATCGATATAAATCGCGTCGAAAGTTTCTTTTGTCACAAAACGGAGAAACGCTTCGCTAATGCGTTCGAACGCATCTTCAGTGACGTGCGCAGAGGGGGTCGCGCCACACCAAAATCCGGGCACCAAGGTCCAGCCGTATCGAACCGCTTCATCAATAAATCCAGCCATGGGAAGATTAACGCCACGCATACTCTGAACCATTGCGTCGCCTTCGATATACGCGGGGAAAGTATCACCGCGATTAAAAGCAGCCCAGTCCGCCTTAGAGGGAGCAAAAGTATTTGTTTCATGTTGATAGCCAGTAATCAAAATACGCATAGCTTTGTTCCTAGTCTTTGAATAAAAACGCAGTCTTAATAGTCATGTAATCCCGGTGGGAGCGGCATTCGCAAGACACTGTATGCGCTTCAGGTATCGGTTTTTTGTGTGGAAATCGTCATGAGCAGATCAGTAATGTTGGTCTGGCCATCCAGATGATCGACCTGTTCGATGAGTTGCTTTCCTAGTCCATTGAAACCGCATTCGTCTAACAGTTGTATCGCTTTGTTCTCAGCCTCTCTGGTCATTCTCGTGGGGTCAGTTTGATATATGTTTGCCTCTGGATCTCCCGAAGGACAGGTGCTGTGAAGGCGGAGCACACTGTCATCCTTGAGCGTGATCAACAGTTCGACGTTGTATACGTCTGGATAGGCTT
>JANQYI010000007.1:32908-34670 GCA_030728985.1 Burkholderiaceae bacterium
TCGAGCGCGTGTGCGAATGCGCCGTTGAGCAGAGCCGCATGCGAGGCATCTGTTTGCATTCCGATGCCCGCGACCGTCGCCGAGGGCGATGGTGCAAACCGCGCCACAGCTTCTAATAGGACTCGACTCGAGTCAGCCGTCGATCCGGCGACCATGACGGCGAGTGTGTCTAAGACATAAGGCTTGATTTTCAGTAATGCATCCTCAGAGACTTCTTCAATAAGATGACTTGCGTAGTGGCCGAAAATCTTAGCGAGTGGCTGCGATGTGGCTGAGTCTTCCTTAAGGAGCTGAGTATCCATGTAAAAATCCTGTCCGATCCGTCTTGAGTTGGGTTGAGTCCACAGGCGGACACGTAGACGTGCTCAATAAATAGTGCTAATTTGAATCCTAACAGTCTACAAATTGAAATGGTATGTAGCATAGGGTAATCCACTGTAGCCCTCCAACTTTGGCAAGGAGTTCTAAATGCTTCAGGCGACTCACCGCGTAGTTCCCAGTAACGCTCATCTTGTTGATGGTGAGGTCTACGTGCCAGGTCTTTCGGCGGAGTACGTGTCGGAAAAGTACGGCATTCCACTATGCGATATTTCAAAGTTGGCTTCGGCAGAAAATCCCCACGGCGCGTCGCCTAAAGCACTGGCCGCAGTGGCTGCGGCTCACTCGCGACTATCTCTTTACCCTAACTGGACGGCGCAAACGCTGCGCGAAGCGATTGCTGAAAAGTACGGTTTTGATCCAGAAGCGATTGTGTGTGGCTCGGGTGAAACCGAGGTCATTTCAATGATGATCCGCGCGTTTGCAAAGCCCGATGACCCTGTCTTAATGCATGCACCTTGTTTTCCGCTCTATCGTATTTATTCCAATTGCGAAGGACGCAAGCCCGTATATGTGCCGATGGGGAAAGACTTTGATCCTCAGGTGGATCTCTACATTGACACGATGAAGCGCACCAAACCCAAGATCGCTTTTATGACCAACCCTCACAATCCGAGCGGGCGGCTTTTAAGCGAAGCCGACGTTCGAGCGATTTGCGAAGCAGCCGATCCTTCTACGTTGCTCGCGCTTGATGAGGCTTACGTCCATTACAGCAGCGCAAAATTTGGTCTTGATTTGCTACGCGACTACGACAACCTTGTGGTGTTGCGAACACTTTCCAAAGCTTTTGGACTTGCTGGACTTCGAGTCGGTTTCGCAATCTCTAGTAATGAAGCGCTCATCAGGCCAATGCGTCTGATTAAACCAACCTGGAACATGGGTCAGTTACAGATTGCCGGTGGTATAGCAGGCATCAACGATGACGAGCACGTGAATCGCGCCGTTGCGACCATACAAGAAATGCGCCCCTACGTCATGAAAGGTGTGGACGCGATTGAAGGATTTCGTGCTGTCCCTGGCGCAGAGGCTAATTTCTTCTTAACGGAAATTCTTGCGCCTGAGCTTGATTCAACACGTGTCTTTAACGAGCTGCTCAAGCGTGGCGTCATCGTCAAAGACGGCTCTGATATAGAGGGATTAGGATCACGTTATATGCGAGTCGACGTCAACTTGAAAACCCACATGGATAGATTTCTCAGTGCTTTGAGCGACATCAAAATTTAACAACGCGATGCCTGCATAAATGCTAAAAAAATGCTAGACTTTCGCCTCTTGGTTAAAAACGCATTAGTTTTTATCCTAAGGGCGCATTAGCTCAGCCGGTTAGAGCGACGGAATCATAATCCGCAGGTCCCCTGTTCGAATCAGGGATGCGCCACCAGTA
>JANQYI010000008.1 GCA_030728985.1 Burkholderiaceae bacterium
AACCAAAAAAAACAGACCGCTTGCGCGGCCTGTTTTTTAGTCTCGCCTGCGTGATTAACGCTTGCTGAACTGTTTCCGACGACGTGCTTTGTGGAAACCGACTTTCTTACGTTCGACTTCACGCGCATCGCGTGTGACAAAACCTGCTTTCGACAGCGCGGATTTGAGCGTTGCATCATAGTCAATCAGCGCACGAGTAATACCGTGACGCACCGCGCCCGCTTGACCGCTTTCGCCGCCACCGTGCACATTGATATGGAAGTCAAAGGACGCTGTATGACCGGTCAGCTCAAGAGGCTGACGCACCACCATGCGACCTGTTTCGCGGGCAAAGTACTCATCAACGGGCTTGCCATTGACGACGATCTTGCCTGCACCTTTTTTCATGAAGACGCGAGCCACCGAAGTCTTGCGGCGGCCGGTTCCGTAATTCCAATTACCGATCATGGCCTGTCCTTAAAATTCGAGGGGCTGTGGCTGTTGGGCAGAGTGCGGATGCTCGGCACCAGCATAGACCTTCAGCTTTTTAATCATCGCGTATCCCAAAGGACCCTTGGGCAACATGCCCTTAACGGCCTTCTGGACTGCGCGACCCGGAAAACGCTCTTGCATTTTTGCAAAGTTCGTTTCGCGAATACCGCCTGGATATGTCGTATGACGGAAATACTTTTTGTCTTGCGACTTATTACCGGTTACGACGATTTCAGCGGCGTTGATGATGACGATGTAATCGCCCGTATCAACGTGGGGCGTGAATTCTGGTTTGTGTTTACCGCGCAAACGGCGTGCGACTTCGCTGGCCACACGACCGAGGACTTTGCCCTTCGCGTCAATCACGAACCAGTCACGCTTGACTTCATGCGGCTTGGCCACAAATGTCTTCATGATTGGATCCTAATAAATTCTCTCTGGGACCATCCCGGAAAGACTTCCTCTTGCACTTTGGTCATTGGAAGAAATGTTGCCAAAACGTTGTTACCCGCCCGTGCAAACACCCACAAAAACCAAAGCATTGGCATCAGAACAATACCAATACTCGAGGAAAGCCTTTGATTCTACAACAAAATCCGCCCTCAAGCCAACTAGGTACCCGCAATCGCCATGCGTTCGATCAGAATCGATCCCGTGGTTTTGCTGCCGCGGGTGATCGTATCGGCACCGACGGCGACAATTTGGGCAAACATATCTTTGAGATTGCCGGCAATGGTGATTTCCTCGACCGCATGCTGGATCTCGCCGTTTTGGACCCAATACCCAAACGCCCCCCGAGAGTAGTCACCCGTCACATAATTGACGCCCTGACCGATCAACTCAGTCACCAAGAGCCCCGTGCCCATTTTGCGCAACATCGCTTGAAAATCGTCTTTTTTACGCGTCTGCGAAGACCGTAAAACGAGGTTGTGGGACCCTCCCGCGTTGCCTGTCGTCACCATGCCGAGCTTGCGCGCCGTGTAGGTGGACAAAAAGTAACCTTGTAAGACCCCCGCACTGATCACCTCACGCGCCTGCGTTTTGACGCCCTCCTCGTCGAAAGGTGAGCTACCCATCGCCCCTTTGACATGAGGATCCTCAAGCACATTGATGTGCGTGGGAAAAATTTGACGGCCTAACGAATCCAACAAAAAACTGGTTTGACGATACAGCGCGCCGCCGCTGGTGGCTTGGGTTAGCGCACCCAGCAATCCAAGCGCCAAAGGGGCCTCGAACAGCACGGGAAAATGCCCAGTCGGAATTCTTTTCGCAGACAAGCGTGCGAGCACGCGCTCTGCGGCGTAGCGCCCCACGGTCGCAGGATCTGCCAAGCGGTCCGCGCGGCGATCGCTGGTGTACCAATAATCACGCTGCATCGCTTGACCACGGCCAGCAATCGGGGAAACGGACAGGCCGTGCCTGGAGTAAGCATACCCATCCAAAAACCCACGCGTATTGCCCAACACGAAATGCCCTTCATGGGTGTCGACCCCTGCGCCTTCTGTATTGGTGATCCGCTTGTCGGTGGCCAGGGCGGCCCGCTCGGCTTCGACGGCGAGTTGAGTGGCTTGCTCGACGTCGAGCGCCCAAGGATGATGCAACTGCAAATTGTTTTTGACACCAATGGCCAACTGGTCCGTTTCGGGCAACCCCGCCGCAGGATCCTCGGCTGTATAACGGGCAATATGCCAGGCGGCCTCCACCGTCTCGCGTAACGCCTTGGGGGAAAAGTCCGACGTCGATGCAGAGCCGCGACGTTGACCGGCAAACACGGTCACATCGAGCGAGCGATCGCGCGTCTGCTCAACCGTCTCGACTTTACCCTTGCGGACCGAAACAGCCAGCCCCCGCCCCTCGGAAATCTCGGCGGCGGCGTCGCTGGCGCCCAAACTTTGGGCATGCTTAAGTGCCTGAGTCACTAAATCTTCGAAAATCGGTCGATTTTGAGCAACTGGAAGAAAAGAAATTGATGTAGCCATATTAGTCCGTTAGCGTGAGGCTTTATGATAGCCGTATGACACAAGAAATACCTCAAACACCTGATGGGACCGATGAGTCCCCCTACGACGGCCCCAGCAAGTCGCAATTAAAACGCGACATGCTAGCTTTGGTCGACCTCGGACGTGAGCTGGTGGACCTGTCCCCAGAGCGTCTCAAACAACTGCCACTCGCGGAGCGCCTCTACGATGCCATTCGCCTGGCGCAGCGCACTACTAGCCGTGAAGGGCTGCGGCGACAGATCCACTATGTCGGCAAACTGATGCGGGACGCTCCCGCAGACGAAATCCGTGCGCAGCTCGATACGTGGAAACATGGCTCTCGCGACCAAACGCGCGCCATGCACCGCCTCGAAGCCCTGCGTGACCGCCTGCTCAAAGAAGACACCGCGCTGACGACTTTACTGCAAAAATATCCTGATGCAGATATTCAGCATATCCGCACCCTCATTCGCGAAGGGCGCAAAGAAGCCACTGCGAATGAAGCACTGCGCCAAGGCCAAGAGCCGCAACGCAAACATTATCGCGCGCTCTTTCAGGCGCTCAAAACCCTACAAGATCCGGATACCGAAGCATGACGACCCACACGTTGCTTGAATGCGTCGAGCACAACACAGGCCCCAATCCCACACACTGCGTACTTTGGCTCCATGGTTTAGGCGCCGACGGCCATGACTTCGCACCGATCGTACCGGAGCTGCGCTTACCTCCCTCCCTGTCTGTACGCTTTGTCTTTCCGCATGCCACGATTCAACCCGTCACCATCAACGGCGGTATGGCAATGCGCTCTTGGTATGACATCCTGACCCCAAACCTCGTCAAGCGTGAGGATGAGCAAGGCATTCGTACCTCTGAGCGCGCAATTCAGGCCTTGATTGCGCGCGAAAACGCGCGCGGCATACCGACTGAACGCATCGTGTTGGCCGGCTTTTCTCAAGGCTGCGCGATGACCTTGCACACGGGCTTGCGCCTACCCAGCAAGCTTGCGGGACTCATGGGATTGTCTGGTTATTTGCCCCTGATTGATATGGCGAAAAGCGAGCGCCAACCCGCAAATTCGGATACCCCGATTTTTCTGGCCCACGGTACCCATGACCCCGTTGTCACACTCGAACGCGCCGAGGCCTCCAGAGCCAAGCTCGCCGCGCTTGGCTACGCTGTTCAGTGGCACACTTATCCGATGCAGCACTCCGTGTGCGCAGAAGAAATTCACGATATTTCACGCTTTTTACAGAGCGTCATGATTGATTAGGCTTTGATCTCTATGTCTCACGCTTCTCCACCCTCTACACCCGTTCGCACCCGCTTTGCGCCCTCGCCCACTGGTTTTCTCCACTTGGGCGGCGCGCGCACGGCCTTGTTTTCTTGGGCCTATGCCAGGCACTTTGGCGGCACCTTTATTTTGCGTGTCGAGGACACCGACCTCGAGCGCTCGACGCCCGAGGCTGTTCAAGCGATCTTAGATGGCATGGCTTGGCTTGGCCTCACCCCGGACGAAGGTCCTTTCTACCAAATGCAGCATATGGACCGCTACCGCGAGGTCGTGGCCAAGATGCTGGCAGAGGGCACGGCCTATCACTGCTATAGCTCGCCTGCCGAAGTCGACGAGATGCGCGAACGCGCGCGCGCGTTGGGTCAAAAGCCCCGTTACGACGGCACTTGGCGTCCTGAACCCGGAAAAATCTTGCCTGCCCTTCCCACGGATCGAAAGCCCGTGGTGCGCTTCAAAAGCCCACAGGATGGCGCAACCGGCTGGGTCGACATGGTCAAAGGGCCGATATCCTTCGACAACAGCGAACTCGATGATCTGGTCATCGCGCGTCCCGATGGCACACCAACCTACAATTTTTGTGTCGTCGTGGACGATTGGGATATGCGCATTACCCACGTGCTGAGAGGCGATGATCACGTCAACAACACGCCACGACAAATCACGATTTTGCGCGCCCTCGGTGCCCCCGTGCCAGAGTATGGACATGTGCCCATGATCTTGGGCCCTGACGGCGAAAAACTCTCCAAGCGCCATGGCGCGGTGAGTGTGATGGAATATGATAAACAAGGTTACCTGCCCGAGGCGATGATCAACTATTTGGCGCGTCTCGGCTGGAGTCACGGCGATGATGAGTTGTTTTCGCGCGAACAACTCGTTGCGTGGTTCGATCCGCAACATTTATCCAAGTCCGCCGCACAGTGGGACCCAAAAAAACTGAACTGGGTGAGCGCCCATTATATTAAGCAGTCCGATGACCACACCCTGGTTCAAGCCGTCACGCCGCGCATCGCCGCGCGCGGCGGTGACATACACAGGGTCGACCTGACCCAAGTGGTTGCCTTATTAAAAGATCGTGCGGAAACGCTCGAGCAGCTTGCCGATAGCGCGATGCTGTTTTGTGGTGCGTTTGAACCTGCGGCACCGGAACTCGTTACTCAGCATCTGACCGAATCAGCGCGTCTTGTTTTGAAAGACTTTGCCGCACAGGCCGCCACGTCGGAGTGGACACGGGCAGCGCTCAGTGCGTTAATTAAATCCACCTTGTCTGCGCATGGCTTAAAAATGCCTCAACTCGCCATTCCTTTGCGCGTTGCCATTGCGGGCACCACGCAGACACCCGCGATCGATGCCGTGTTGGAAATTTTGGGGAAAAACACCGTTTTGGGACGACTCGCTCAGATTTAACGCGATGCGCACTCTCAACGCCACGTGTATTTCTCAAGCGAGCTACATCAACCTAAAGCTGTCTTGAACGCGCTGCCCCGTCATGGTTTTGCTGCCAGGCTTGTCCTCGCGAAACACCACGCGGCGCGAGTTATTGCGTTCTATTAGGTAGGCAAGCGTATACATCGGGTCACGATGGTCCACCATTTCGCCATTTGAGCGGCTAATTCTCAACACAAGCTTGCCTAGTGGCGCTTCCCAGCAGCCGGTCTCGCGGAGTTCCGAGCGGATGTTGCGGCCCTGTTTGACACGAATCTGCTGCCGCATTTTTCCATCGGCGCTTAGTGTTAAGAGTGTTTGTATCTCTCCCGCTACACCCTGTTGTTTGCGCACCACATACCAAACACCTGTGAGCGTATGTCCGGCCTCGGGGGCCGTACACGTCGGTTCGGGCAGGTTTTCTGGCGCGAGGATCAGTGGCGAGTCTGCGGGACGCGGAATCCCACAGCCCGACAGCACCAAACAAACCGTCACGACTGACACTCGTAAAAACCCGTAATTGAACATCGAATCCTCAAAGCAACATCAAGCATGGAACGTATAAGTGCAATAGTGCTACATATTTGGCAAAAATCCGCCTCCTCTGGATTGATTTAACAATAATCCGCTTTTGATCCGCATACAGATTTGCTTTTACGCCACACTTTGGCAAAGCATAGGGTTAACGATAGAAAAAAATAATTAATTTAAATATTGCCTCACTTCAAGACAAACACTAGAATTAGTATCCATCTGAAAATAAAACACTACATGTAGTGGTCGCAAACCAAGATACTGAGTCGCTCTTGAAATACGCGCCCTGATTGACTACATGCTTAGCCAAAAACGAAGTCGAGCAGGGCGTGTGCCCCACTCACCTTGCAGGAGCCCATATGCAAATTTCTACCAACACAGTGTCCCAACGCGAAGCCACCCCACCTTTCTCACAAGCCGCTCCTGCGATGACAGAAGCGACGTGGTCGCAATATCACATCATTCGCCGCAATGGCGCCGTGGTTAATTTCGAGCCAAGCAAGATCGGCATCGCGATGACCAAGGCTTTCTTAGCCGTCAATGGCGGCCAAGGTGCTGCCTCGGCGCGTGTACGCGAACTGGTCGACTCCCTGACACACCAAGTGGTGCAAGCCTTGGTCCGCAGCCGTCCAAACGGCGGCACATTCCATATCGAAGACATCCAGGATGCTGTCGAGCTTTCTTTGATGCGCTCAGGCGAGCATGATGTCGCGCGGTCCTATGTGTTGTATCGCGAACGTCGCGCCCAAGAGCGCGCCAAAGCCAATATTGAACAAGCACCGATCGAGGCGACAACGCTTCACGTTGTGGACGGCGGCGTCCGCAAACCTCTGGATTTAGCAAAATTACAGGCCACGATCGAATCAGCGGGTTTTGGTTTGGGTGATTTCGTCGACACCGCCGCGATTCAACGCGAAACACTCAAGAACATTTACGACGGCGTCCCCGTCGACGAGGTTTACAAGTCTGCGATTTTGGCGGCGCGCTCGATGGTCGAAAACGATCCCGCCTACAGCAAAGTCACCGCCCGTTTGCTGCTGCATACGATCCGCAAAGAAGTGTTGTCCGAGGAAGCCTCACAAGAGGATATGGCGACGCGTTATGCCACCTACTTTCCGGAATTCATCAAGCGCGGTGTCGAAGCGGGCCTGCTGAATTCCGAGCTCTCGCGCTACAACCTACCACGCTTGGCTGCCGCACTGGACTCAAGCCGCGACCTGCAGTTTGATTATTTGGGTCTCCAGACACTGTACGACCGCTACTTCCTGCACATCCGTGGTCTACGCATTGAGCTTCCACAGGTTTTCTTTATGCGCGTCGCCATGGGCTTGGCGATTGGTGAAGTCGACCGTGAAACCCGTGCGATCGAGTTCTATCAGATCTTGTCGTCTTTTGACTTCATGAGCTCCACGCCCACCTTGTTTAACGCGGGCACCTTGCATTCGCAGTTGTCATCTTGTTACCTCACGACCGTCTCTGATAATCTTGACGGCATCTATGAGGCCATCAAAGAAAACGCATTATTGGCTAAATATGCCGGCGGCCTGGGCAACGATTGGACGCCTGTTCGTGCCATGCGCAGCCACATCAAAGGCACCAATGGTGAAAGCCAGGGTGTCGTGCCTTTCCTGAAAGTGGTCAACGATACTGCCGTTGCCGTCAACCAAGGTGGCAAACGCAAGGGCGCAGTCTGCTGCTACCTCGAGTCTTGGCACTTGGACATCGAAGAGTTTCTCGATTTGCGTAAAAACACGGGCGATGAGCGTCGCCGCACGCACGACATGAACACCGCCAACTGGATTCCTGACCTCTTCATGAAGCGCGTGATCGAAGGCGGAGACTGGACCCTGTTCTCACCCTCCGATTGCCCAGATCTGCACGAGAAAGTCGGTGTCGAGTTTGAAAAAGCCTACGTAGGCTACGAAGAAAAAGCGGCGCGCGGTGATTTGCCTTTGTTCAAAAAAATGCCGGCCACCAATCTGTGGCGCAAAATGTTGTCGATGCTGTTTGAAACCGGCCACCCCTGGATCACCTTCAAAGATCCTTGCAACATCCGTTCACCACAACAACACGTGGGCGTGGTCCACAGCTCAAACCTGTGCACCGAGATCACACTCAACACAAACGATTCAGAAATCGCGGTGTGCAACCTGGGCTCCGTCAATCTGCCTGCGCACCTCAAGCAAAATGCTGACGGTTCGCTGTCGCTCGACCACGACAAACTTCAGCGCACCATTAAGATCGCCATGCGTATGCTTGATAACGTCATCGACATCAACTACTACGCTGTCGCAAAAGCACGTAACTCCAACGTGCGTCACCGTCCTGTCGGCTTGGGCATGATGGGTTTTCAGGACTGCCTGCACTTGATGCGCGTGCCTTACGCTTCACAAGAAGCCATCGAGTTTGCCGATCGTTCGATGGAAGCCGTTTGCTACTACGCCTACAGCGCTTCAAGCGATCTCGCCGCTGAGCGTGGTCGTTACGCAAGCTTCGAAGGCTCCTTGTGGTCACGCGGAATCTTGCCGCATGACTCCATCGCACTGTTGCGTGAACATCGCGGTGGCTATGTTGAAGTCGATGAATCGATGACGATGGATTGGGATTCGTTGCGTGAACGCATCAAACTACAAGGCATGCGCAATTCAAATTGCGTTGCAATTGCCCCAACAGCAACAATTTCGAATATTATTGGTGTGTCAGCGTGTATCGAGCCAACTTATCAAAACTTGTACGTTAAATCGAACCTCTCCGGCGAGTTCATTGTTGTCAACGAACACCTTGTTCGTGACCTCAAAAAACTTGGCCTCTGGGATGAAGTAATGGTCGCCGATCTCAAATATTTCGATGGCAGCTTATCCCGCATAGATCGCGTTCCGGCCGATTTGCGCACCCTATACGCTACTGCTTTCGAAGTCGAACCCAACTGGGTCGTCGAGTGCGCCGCACGTCGCCAAAAATGGATCGACCAGGCACAGTCACTCAACATCTACATGGCCGGTGCTTCTGGCAAAAAACTCGATGACACCTACAAGCTCGCCTGGTTGCGTGGCCTCAAGACCACGTATTACCTGCGCACGCTTGGTGCGACGAGTGCTGAAAAATCAACGGGGCGCGGTGGCGAGCTCAATGCGGTGAACGCCTCTGGTGCAAGCTCGACCAGCGGTACGTTTGCCTCTGCGGCAGCCCCCACCTTACCCGACCCTGAAATTCTCGGGGCGGCCTGCACCATGAGACCTGGCGATCCAGGTTTCGAAGAGTGCGAAGCCTGCCAATAAACCGCCACCGGAAAAAATATTATGCTTAGCTGGAACGACGAACCTACAACGACTACCGCCCCGCCCGTCGGCTTGGGCGGAGCACTTTCCTCCGTGCAGCCCGCCTCACTGGCTGCCTCCATGTCTGCGCGCGCAGCCACAGGTGTCTTTGGCGATACCGCCTTACCAACACCCGGCCTCACACAGTCACCCGTGGCCCCTAACCCCGCCACACGTGTCAATGTCGCCGACAAACGCATCATCAATGGTCAGACCGACGTCAACCAACTCGTGCCCTTCAAATACAAATGGGCTTGGGAAAAGTACATCGCGACCTGCGCCAACCACTGGATGCCGCAAGAGATCAACATGTCTCGCGACATCGCGCTCTGGAAAAATCCTAACGGACTGACCGAAGACGAGCGCCGCATCATCAAGCGCAACCTCGGCTTTTTTGTGACGGCGGACTCGCTCGCAGCCAACAACATCGTGCTGGGTACTTACCGCCATATCACGGCGCCTGAGTGCCGCCAGTTCTTGCTGCGTCAGGCGTTCGAAGAAGCGATCCATACCCATGCCTATCAGTACATCGTTGAGAGCTTAGATCTCGACGAATCCGAAATTTTCAATGCCTACAACGAAGTTCCTTCGATTCGCGCCAAGGATCAGTTCCTGATCCCCTTCATTGACGCGATCGCGGACCCGAACTTCAAAACCGGCACACCCGAAACGGATCAAACGCTGCTCAAGTCCCTGATTGTGTTTGCCTGCCTGATGGAAGGCCTGTTCTTTTATGTTGGTTTTACCCAGATTCTTGCGTTGGGTCGCCAAAACAAGATGACAGGCGCCGCAGAACAGTACATGTACATCTTGCGTGATGAATCCATGCACTGCAATTTCGGTATCGATCTGATCAACACTATCAAGCTGGAAAACCCACATCTCTGGACGCCAGCCTTCCGCGAAGAAATTCGCGCGCTGTTCGCCAAAGCGGTCGACCTTGAATATGCGTATGCCGAAGACACCATGCCACGCGGCGTACTGGGTCTGAATGCGCCGATGTTCAAGTCATACCTGCGCTTTATCGCTAATCGTCGTTGCCAACAGATCGGCATCGAACCTCTGTTCGCCCAAGAAGAAAACCCCTTCCCTTGGATGGCAGAAATGATTGACCTAAAGAAGGAACGCAATTTCTTTGAAACACGTGTGATTGAGTATCAGACTGGAGGCGCCCTCAATTGGGAATAGGCCAATTGGGAATTAGTCTCTAGTTAGGTTTCAATCTCACTTTGTACTTGCCAGTCGGCGGCTCAACCCGCCAACTGGTGCCATTTGAACTGGTTCGCGTCCGAACGAGAGGTAGTTCAAATGGCTGTGCCGGATTCATCAGCACAAATCAATATGCTACCGAAGTCTGGTAGTGGCTTGTGACGATGAATAACTCGGGCGAAACATCCTCCCATGGTGGGCGGAGTCAAGCACGGGTTTTAATGTTTGGGACCCTGAACTAAGGAGTATTACCATGGCAACAGCCAAAAAAGCAGCAAAAAAAGCAGTAAAGAAAGCAGCCGCTAAGAAGCCCGCAGCTGCCGCTAAGAAAGTCGTTGCAAAGAAGCCAGCAGCCAAGAAAGTCGCTGCTAAGAAGCCTGCAGCGAAAAAAGTAGCAAAGAAGGCAGTCAAGAAAGTAGCGGCAAAAAAGCCAGCAGCAAAGAAAGTCGCTGCTAAAAAGCCAGCTGCTAAAAAAGTTGCAAAGAAGGCAGTCAAGAAAGTTGCAGCTAAAAAAGCCGTAGCTAAGAAGCCTGCAGCTAAAAAAGCCGTAGCTAAGAAGCCTGCAGCCAAGAAAGCCGCAGCTAAAAAGCCAGCGGCCAAAAAGCCTGCAGCTAAAAAAGTTGCTGCAAAAAAAAAATAGTTAAAAAAGCTCCAGCGAATAAGCCGGTAGCCGCCACCCCCTCGACCGCCGCAGCGCCAGGCGCAAAAACTGCCCTGAACCCTGCAGCTTCTTGGCCCTTTCCAACGGGTGGCCGTCCCTGAGCTTTTAGCTGAGGCTTGCTAGACCTAGCCGCCTGGTTCTCCAGGTGGCTTTTTTTATCCGGAGTTCAAACGCTGTCTGGCAAGAGCATATATTCACATGCGACAATGACGATCTTGTTTCTCCACTCGGGACCTCTCTTCTTATGATTGGCGAAATTCTCCGCTTTTTACTCGATATCAGTTTTACCCTTATTGGCGCAGTGCTTTTGGCCCGCGCCTGGCTTCAGGCTGTCAAGCTCCATCCCTTTAATCCAATCTCGCAAGCGGTCAACCAAGTCACAAACTGGCTCGTGACGCCGCTACGACGCGTTGTGCCGACGAGTGGAGGCATCGACTGGGCAAGCCTGCTCGGCGCACTTCTCGTCGCGATCGTTTATCTAATTTTGCTGTGGTTTGTCTCTACCGCGAGCATGCTTCCCATCAATCTCATCCCAGGTGTCATTGGCGCAGGCATCGCCACGGTTGGGCGCTGGGCTCTCAACCTGATCATCTGGCTGACCTTGATTCAAGCGGTGCTGTCATGGGTTAATCCCATGGCAACTGTGATGCCAGTCTTGCGGACGCTGACGGCTCCATTACTCGAGCCGATCCGTCGCATTATGCCCAGACTCGGTGGGCTTGATTTGTCACCCTTGGTATTGTTGATTCTGGCACAAATCGCCATCATGATCCTCAACCGCATGACCTATCAACTCTTTCCGCTATTTATACGATAAAGAGTATCAGCTGCCTGTCAAAGGAGCCACGCGGGTCGGTCCCGCGCCACTGATCACCTGAACGCGTTGATTGATCATGATAGGCAAGTCTGCCTCCTGAGCGATCACACGTGTCTCGCCATTATCCAGACGCACAGTAATCTCCAGCCCATCTTTTTTGCTCAGACGGTCTTCGACGGCATTACCGGCCAGCGCACCTAGCAGCGCACCCCCAATAATCGCCAAAGTACGTCCTGTTCCTCCGCCTACGGCACTCCCCGCGACACCACCCATCGCTCCGCCAGCAATCGTGCCACCACCAGAAGTCTGATCACTCTGAATCGTAATAGGACGCACATTGATGACCGTGCCATTACGCACAATCTGATCGCGCTGGGTCTGGCTGTAGTTGTAGACGTTGGCTGACGCAGAGGGCCTGGCGCAGCCGGTGACGAGCACCACGGCAGACAAAGCGAGCGCGCCCAACGCCAAACGCAACCCAGTCGAGGCACCCATGGAAAAATATGTATTCATCACGACACTCCTCACGAACAAACTCAAACCGGCAAATGCAAATTGAAATGTTTCTTGAACATCGCCTCGATCTCGACCCGACTCGGTGCATGATTTTGCGGACCACGCGACGCGATCTTGATGGAGCCCATTAAGTTTCCAAGTTTACAGGCATCGACCCAACTCCAGCCCTGGGTCAAGCCATGCAAAAGACCCGCGCGATGCGCATCACCACAACCCGTGGGATCAACCAGCCCTTGAGGCTTAACCGGATCAATGTGATGTTCTTGTCCATCAGCATAAAGTGTCGCACCCATCGCACCTCGCGTCACGACGACCGCACGCAAATTTTTAGCAAGTTCGGCAATGGTCTTTCCGGTTCGCTGCTCGACAACGCTTGCTTCATAATCATTGACGGTCAGCGCCTGCGCCAAGCTCAACATACTCATAATGTCTTGGCCATCGAAAAGCGGCATCGCCTGGCCGAGGTCAAAAATGAATGGGGTCCCTTGCGCGTGCAAACGTCTGGCGTGAGCCATCATGCCGGCTTTTGAGTCGGGCGCCACAATCCCCCAGGCCGCCTGCTGACCAGTCAAGTCATTTTCAGAAGAGCGATCCATGGCGCCGGGGTGAAAAGCCGTGATCTGATTATCATCAAGATCGGTCGTAATGAAACATTGCGCCGTCAAGGTTTCTGGCAAACAACGGATCATCTTGACTTCGATGCCAAGCTGCTTGAAACGCTGCAAATAATCAGAGGCGTCCTCGCCCACCGTGGCAACCGGGATTGGGCGTCCACCCAGAAGGTTCAGGTTATAGGCGATATTGCCCGCACAGCCACCAAACTCCCGACGCATGCGTGGGACTAAAAAGGATACGCTCAACGCATGAATGCGATCGGGCAAGATGTGGTCTTTAAACTGTCCTTCGAAAACGGCGATCGTATCGAAGGCGACTGAACCACAAATTAAAACTGACGCTGTCATGTTGAATGCCTCAAGGAAAAAATGGTTTAAGCGTATAGCCGTTGATCTGCAAGCCGGTCACTGTCACTGGCAAAGTCAGACTGACCTCTTGATTGGCCGCGAAAGGCAGATCAGCGAGCTGGGCGGGAAGATAGTCCTGTGGACGCATGCGTTTGCGTAACACGATGGTGCCAGACGCATCCGTGAGCTCGAGGGACAACGCGGGCCATGGCTGCGCCTGATTCATACGATTACGCAAAGAAAACCGCAACGACATCACAGCCGCCTTACCTTCTTGCTCAGTCGCGGAATGACGTTCAAAGGCGGTCACGGAGACTGAAATCCGCTCAAGATGACGACGTAGGCTCACTTCGCAGCCAAGCTTGGCGCACATTGAATTTAACGCGGGACGTAACGAGGGAAACTGTGTCGCAAGATCGTTACGATAAACATAGGCGAGCTGTATTGTAAGCAAACCCAGCGCAAGCGCACTCGCCAGACTCCACAGCAACATCATGAGTCGGGGCGTATCGACTTCGTCGATTAGAAATTCGGGCTGCGTCCTTCCCACAAAAGTCCCTTCGTCACGCAGGCGCGACTCACCCAAAATACTCTCGGAGGGGTCCGAAATCTGGTCGGTTGAACGAGCGGAAAAAGAAAACGCCTTGGTGGGTTCAGAATACGCCTTGGGGGACTCGCTTCGCTCGGCGCGAGTCCTCAATACTGCAGGCTCGACATTCGTTGAAAAAAACGATGGTGCTTCGGTCTGTGATGCGGTTATAGGCGCACTTGACGGCGCGACACCCGGGCGCTGCGTCAATGTGGGCAGCGGGCTTTCCAATGCCGCGAAACCATCAAAAATATGCGCGCACGCACCGCAGCGCACCAAGCCATTCAGTGCCTGCAGCTGCTCGAGCTTGACAACGAAGTCGCTATGGCACTTTGGGCAGCGCGTGACCAGACTCATCCAAGCACCTTAGCGTTTGCGACCAGCGAGACACACCCAGCCATCTCGGGCTTGCCAAACGGTCAGGGAACACCACGGCGCATAGGCCTCGGCGACTTCGAGAGCTTGGCGCTCAAGGACACCTGAGAGCACCAAACTGCCTCCCGAGCGCACGCGCGTCGAGAGCATCGGTGCCAGCACTTTAAGAGGACTGGAAAGAATATTGGCGACCACCACGTCAAACAACCCTTGCTCCAAGCCTTCGGGCATGTACGCATGGACTTCGGTATGATTGGCCAACGCGTTGGCCGCTGTAGCCTGGACGGCTTGCTCATCGATATCCACGCCCGTAACGCTTGAGGCGCCCAGCATCTTGGCCGCGATCGCCAAAATGCCTGATCCGCAACCATAATCCAGCACCGTTGCGCCGACAGGCATTTCATCGGCCAGCCATTCAAGACAAAGATGCGTGGTCGGATGACTACCTGTACCAAAAGCCAAGCCTGGATCCAGTTGAATGGCAATCCGTCCAGCCTCGGGCGACGCAGGCATCTGATCCGCATGCCAACTCGGTACGATCAGAATCCGCGCACCGACCGCGATCGGTCCAAATTGAGATTGCGTCAGTCGCACCCAATCCGCATCGGGGACTTGGCGCAAATGCCATGGCAGATCCGTCTCCGTATCAAGATCTTCACGCGCGCTGGCCAATAATTGTTCGGGATCCGTGCCGTCAGCTAGCAAAACAACAAGTCGATTACGCGCCCAGGCTTGAGTGTTGGTCTCGCTGCCTGGCTCCCCAAAAAGCGGTTGTTCCTCGTCGGTATCAAGGTCAGCGTCTTCGACAGACACAGACAACGCCCCCGATTCGAGCAGACCGTCGGAAAGAGGCTCCGCGAGAGAGCCGGGGCACAGAAGAACCAGTTCACGCATCGTGTTTTCCGTTACGCGACATTAGGTAGCACGGGAGGCGAGCTTGTGTTCGAGATAATGAATACTCGTTCCACCCTCGACAAACTTTGTATCCGCCATCAGCTCGCGATGAAGAGGAATATTGGTTTTAATGCCCTCGACCACCATTTCTGACAACGCGATCGACATGCGCGCCACAGCCTGCGCACGTGTATCGCCATAGGTAATGACTTTGGCGATCATCGAGTCGTAATTCGGTGGCACAAAGTAGCCGTTGAACACATGCGAGTCGATCCGTACGCCAGGACCACCTGGGGTGTGCCAGTTGGTAATCCGACCAGGACTCGGCATGAAGGTAAAAGGATCCTCAGCATTGATCCGGCACTCCACGGCATGGCCGCGGAACGTTATATCTTTTTGACGCAACAGAAATTTTTCACCCGCAGCGATACGAATCTGCTGCTGCACCAGATCAATACCCGTGATCAATTCTGTCACGGGATGCTCAACCTGAATACGCGTGTTCATTTCGATGAAATAAAACTCGCCATTCTCATACAGAAACTCAAACGTGCCGGCTCCGCGATACTCGATCTTGCGGCAGGCCTCGGCACAACGCTCACCGATTTTTTCAATCAGCTTGCGATCAATACCCGGCGCAGGCGCTTCTTCGATGACTTTTTGATGACGACGCTGCATCGAGCAATCGCGCTCACCCAGCCACACCGCGTTTTTTCCGCCATCCGCCAACACCTGGATTTCAACATGGCGCGGATTCTCGAGAAACTTTTCGAGGTACACCTCGGGGTTGTTAAACGCCGCGCCCGCTTCTGATTTGGTCATCGTGACCGCATTGAGCAAAGCCGCCTCGGTGTGCACGACGCGCATGCCTCGTCCGCCACCACCACCTGCCGCTTTGATAATGACGGGATAACCGACCTCACGGGCCGTACGCAAAATTTCGTTCGGGTCATCAGGCAAGGCACCCGCTGAACCAGGTACGACAGGCACACCGGCCTCGATCATGGCCTGCTTGGCGCTCACCTTGTCGCCCATCAGACGGATCGACTCGGGTCGAGGTCCGATGAACACAAAACCACTTTTTTCTACCCGGTCGGCAAAGTCGGCGTTTTCGGACAAAAACCCGTAACCCGGATGGATCGCCTCTGAGTCAGTCACTTCGGCCGCCGCAATGATGGCCGGCATATTCAAATAGCTATCGCGCGAGGCTGGCGGCCCAATGCACACCGACTCGTCCGCCAGGCGCACATACTTGGCGTCGCGATCGGCTTCGGAGTGGACAACGACGGTTTTGATGCCCATCTCTCGGCATGCGCGCTGAATACGCAGTGCGATTTCGCCCCGATTGGCGATCAGAATCTTTTCAAACATATCAAACGATCACAAAAAGTGGCTGGCCGTACTCGACCGGCTCACCGTTTTGAACCAAAATCTCCTTGATGACTCCGGATTTGTCTGCCTCGATCTCGTTGAGCAATTTCATCGCCTCGATGATGCACAAAGGCTCGCCTTCTTTGACCGTCTGACCGACTTCGACAAAGGAAGGGGAATTGGGATTGGGCGCGCGGTAGAACGTGCCGACCATCGGGGCCTTGACCGTATGGCCAACCACCGCGGCCGGAACGGGTGCGACAGGAGCGGCGGCCGCAACAGCCTCGGCGCCCGGAGCGGCAGGGGCGTACTGCGCGGGAGCCGGAGCGTAAGCCACAGGCTGCACCGCCTGTGAGAACTTGACAATACGAACCTTACCCTCGCCCTCTGTGATTTCAAGCTCAGCGATGCCTGACTCGGCGACCAAGTCGATCAAGGTTTTAAGTTTTCTCAGATCCATAGTATTTCCGTAAAGTTCTAGATAAGCTCGTATTGAGCGGCAAAGCGGACTGCTGCCTCATACCCTGCGGGTCCAAGGCCTGCCACCACTCCAACTGCCAGATCCGACAAGTAAGAGTGATGACGGAATTCTTCGCGTTTGTGGACGTTCGAGAGATGAACCTCTACAAAGGGAAGCTTAATACCGGCCAGGGCGTCGCGAATGGCGACGCTCGTATGGGTATAAGCGCCCGCATTCAAAATAATGAAATCGGTTCCATCAGTACGCGCCTCCTGAATGCGATCGACCAAGTCGCCCTCATGGTTGCTCTGAAAGGCAGTGAGCGAGACACCAAGAGTCTGAGCAAGTGCGCTCAGCCCAGCTTCTAGTTCGGGCAGCGTCGTGTAACCATAGAGATGCGGCTCCCTCAACCCGAGCATATTCAGGTTGGGTCCGTTCAGAACAAGGAGATGTTGAGCCATGCCGCGTCGCCAAAAGCAATGATCAGGTACGCATTTTTACGCCAATTCACGCCATTTGTCTATCTACGTCTTTGATTTTGCCACTAAGCGGTCGATTCGCGCGCTTAAATCCTCAGGAGAGACCTGACCGAGTATTGTATCGAAAATGCGGCCTTCTGCATCTAACAGTACGGTAAAAGGAAGCCCGCTCGCAGCATTACCCAACTCTCTGACCATCGCGATTCCGGCATGGCCTGCAACATACAAAGGATAAGAAACAGGCACTTTAGTGACAAATTGAGCGATATTAGATGCCGTATCAATGCCGATACCAACAAATTGAATATTTGAGAAAGATTTTGATAAAGCCTCGAGGTGAGGCATCTCCTCGACGCAAGGCGCACACCAAGTCGCCCAGAAATTGGCCACGACGGGGCGTCCCAGAAGCCGCTCGAGGGCAACCGGGCGACCCGTCAGATCCGGGAGTGTCGCCTCATACAACGCCCGAGGGTTAGGCTCGGCCTTGCGCAGCGCACTGCCGGGCATGCCTACCGCGCGATTCGCCGCTGGGGCGCGGCGCGACGTCGACTGCCAGGCCAACCACGCTGTGGTGCCAATCGCCGCCAACCCGGCACCGCCAAAGATGATTGTTCTTCTCTTCATAGCTTCCATCATAGCTCTCCGATGTCATAAATAGACCGAGATCGCTCAAGGTTTATCCCCTCTTAAGCTCAAGCACATCTGCCTCTACAATGTCGTCAGGAGACTGTTCATGCATCTGCACATTTTGGGGATTTGCGGCACCTTTATGGGTGGATTAGCGCTCATCGCGCGCGCCGCCGGGCATCGCGTCACGGGCTGTGACGCAGGCGTCTATCCTCCCATGAGCACGCAACTCGAAGAGCAAGGCATCGAACTCATCAACGGGTTTGAGCCTGAGCAACTTGCCCTCAAACCAGATCTTTTCGTCATCGGCAATGTCGTCTCGCGAGGCAATCCCCTGATGGAGGCCATCTTGGAGGCGGGCTTGCCCTACACCTCAGGCCCACAATGGCTGGGAGACTTTGTGTTGCGACACCAGCACGTTCTCGCCGTGGCGGGCACGCATGGCAAAACCACCACGAGCGCCATGCTGGCCTGGATTTTGCAATGCGCCGGTAAAAAACCCAACTTTCTCATCGGAGGGGTCGCGCCCGGCCTGGAGGTTTCAGCCCGCTTTGATGCCGCGCAGCCCTTTTTTGTGATCGAAGCCGACGAGTACGACACCGCCTTTTTCGACAAACGATCCAAGTTCGTGCACTACAGACCGCGCACGGCTATTTTGAATAACCTCGAATACGATCACGCAGATATTTTTCCGGATCTAGCCTCGATCGAGACCCAGTTTCATCACTTGCTGCGCACCGTGCCCCGCCGCAGTGGCCTAGTCATCACGCCCGCGCAAGACGAGGCGCTCGCGCGTGTCATCGAGCGCGGCTGCTGGGCGCAGCACACTTTAATCAATACACTCGACGGATGGCACACACGCGCGCGCGACGCAGTGTCTTTTGAGATATCAAAGGGTGCGCAACCGTTGGGCGTTATTGACTGGACGCACACCGGGGCGCATAACCAGCACAACGCTCTCGCAGCCATCGTCGCCGCCCACCATGTCGGCGTCGCACCACAAGAGAGTATCGCGGCACTCTGCAACTTCAGCGGCGTCAAACGTCGCATGGAGGTGCGCGGCACCATTCGAGACATCACGATCTATGATGACTTCGCGCATCATCCGACGGCGATCGCCACGACACTGGCGGGTTTACGCGCGCAGATTGGCGCTCAGCGCATCCTCGCTGTTCTCGAACCGCGCTCTAACACCATGAAACTCGGCACCATGGCGGCGCGTTTACCCAGTGCCTTGACCGAGGCGAATCTGGTTTTTTGTTATGGACAGCGCGAAGGCAAACAAGCGCTGGGGTGGGAACCTGCCGAGGTGCTCGCCTCGCTTGGCGCAAGGATGCAAGCGCATCACGACATCGAGCCGCTGATTCAAGCGATCAAGCGCGCCGCGCAACCTGGCGACCACATCGTGATCATGAGCAATGGCGGGTTCGCCGGCGTGCATGGTCGACTCCTCGAGGCGCTTGCCGCCTCGCCGGCCTAACAGGCTTTTTACAGATTCACCGGAATACCAATATCTATGTACGTTTTATATGAAGAAGAGGGCGCGTTCAAAACAGGCCACATCATGGCCGAAGCCGACGCGACGCTGCAAGTCGAGTCGGCATCCGGCAAGCGCAGCAAGGTCAAGCGCAGCAACTGCCTCTTTACGTTCGCCAGCCCGGCACCTGAGGTGTTACTCCCGACAGCAGAGGGTTTAGCCAACGAGATCGATCTGGCATTCCTTTGGGAATGCGCCCCCGCCGATGAGTTTGATATTGACTCCATGGGTTCGGAATATTTTGGTCACGCTCCTGATACGCTGGAAAAAACAACATTACTTTTTAGGCTGCACAACGCGCCTCTCTATTTCCATAGGCGCGGTCGAGGTCGTTATCGCGCGGCACCCCCTGAAACGTTGAGCGCCGCGCTCGCGGCACAAGAGAAGAAACAACGGGCGGCAGCCCAAACCGAAGAGTGGGCTCAAGCCATCGCGGCAGGCCAGCTTCCTGATGAGGTCGCTCAGGCGGCCATGTCTTTGTTGACTAAGCCTGACAAAAATTCGCAAGCTTGGAAAGCGCTCGATGCGGCGTGTGCGCAGCGCCAAACTTCACCCGAACGTCTGCTGCTCGATGCGGGCGCTTGGCCCCACGCATTGGCGCTACACAAGGGGCGCTTTCTCGCGAACTATTTTCCGCGTGGCACCGGCTTTGCTCCCTGCGAGGTACCCGAGATCGCGCGCGAGCTCCCGCTCGCAGACGTCGTGGCCTATTCGGTCGACGACGTCAGCACCACTGAAATTGACGATGCACTATCCGTCACTCAGCTACCGGATGGTCTTTTGTGCGTCGGAATCCATATCGCCGCACCCGGACTGTCCGTCACCAAAGACAGCGCACTCGACAACCTCGCGCGCGCGCGCATGTCCACGGTTTACATGCCAGGCGACAAGATACCGATGCAACCTGACGAGGTCATCGCCGCCTTCTCGCTGGATGCAGGCCGACCGGTGCCCGTGCTATCGCTCTATGTGACCGCCAACCCCGAAACGGGTGAAATCCTTTCGCACGAAAGTCGTCTCGAACGCTTAGTGGTGCGCGCCAACTTGCGTCATAACGCGTTAGATGCGTTGATCACCGAAGAATCGCTCGCCGATCCAAGTATTGAGCTTCCTCATAACGACTGGATCCGTCCGCTTTGGCAACTCGCGCTCGCGCTATGCAAACAGCGTGAAATCATCCGCGGCAAGCCTGAAAACAACAATCGCGTCGAATACAGTTTTTACGTTGATGGTGACCCAGACGATCCTAACTCGACGGTGAGGATCGTGCCGCGCCTGCGTAACGCACCTTTGGATCGTCTCGTCGCCGAGTACATGATTTTAGCCAATAGCACTTGGGGTGGTTTGCTTGCGACCCATGGTCTACCCGGTATCTATCGTTCACAACAAACCGGACGCGTACGCATGAGTACGCAAGCGCTTCCCCACGAAGCCATCGGTGTCCCGCAATACGCCTGGTGCACGTCGCCCTTGCGCCGCTACGTCGATCTGGTCAATCAATGGCAACTGATTGCAGCGATCGAACATGGCGTCTCCGCGCCCCTGGTCGCACCGTTCAAGCCGCGCGACGCAGATTTGTTCGCCATCATCGGTGGGTTTGAGTCACAATATGTCGCATGGCATGACTTTCAGAACAATATGGAACGCTACTGGTGTTTGCGTTGGCTGCAGCAACAGAATGTCATCGAGTGCGAGGCGACCATCCTCAAAGAGGATTTAGTACGACTGAGTCAGGCTCCCATGGTTGTCCGATTAGCCGGGCTTCCGGCGCTCGAGAGAGGTCAGCGCATCACATTGCAAATTATGTCTATTGATGAACTTGCGCTTGAAATGGATTGTCGTTTTATGGCGAGCATTGAAAGCCCACCCCCCGAGGATCTGATCGAAGAGACGTGAATATCAGCAGCCCCTCCTCCGCAGAGGCGCATTCGCCGGGCATCGCAAACTGGCTGATTGCGCAGCAGCGTTTTTTACGCTGGGGGCTGATATTGTCTGTTGCCCTTCACCTGGCTCTGCTTGCCTGGCAGAGAAGCACCCCGCCTGGCCCCGCCCCAACATCCTCTGAACTCGAGATTGTGATGGTCAATGCGACGACCGAGAGCGAGCCGAGTCAGGCGCAAGTACTCGCGCAAACGAATGTGGAGGGGGGAGGTCAAGCGGAACAAGGCTACTCGACGACGCTTGTTCCGCTCGTTGGTGAATCGGTCGAACCCCTTATGCTTGAGACGCTCACTAAACAGCGGCAACAACTTGAGCTCGAACAGCAACAACTGCTGACGCAACTGACGTCCAAGGAGTCGGTGACACAGGGTCGCCCAGCCACCAAGCTCACCGAATCAAGCAATCTCTCGGGAGAGGATGAAGTCGATCAGGACAGTATTCTTCTCAATGGGCAAATTGCCGTACTCAAACAACGAATCGATCGCGAACATGCGCACCCCCGCAAACACTTCAATGCGGTATCAGCTCGTCAAACAGCCTACGCACCCTATATTGACCAATGGCGACAACGCATCGAACACGTCGGCACTGAACACTATCCCACCGGCGTTGAGGGCAAATCCTACGGCAGTGTGCAGGCCACACTGACCATCCGCGCGGACGGTACGATTGCAGATCTAACGATCAATCGACCGTCCGATAAACCGCTACTGAATCAGGCTGTGCGACGCATCGCACAGCTTTCAGCACCGTTTGCGCCTTTTCCCGCTGAGATGGCTCGACAAATCGACCAACTTGTTCTCACCCGTACTTGGCATTTCGTCAACGGCGCACTGGAGACACGACAACCATGACCCTGAACCTTAAATCGACAATCACGCCTCCCCCCCTCACGCCAGCGCGCTTTGCAGTGATTGGCAATCCTGTCCAGCACAGCCGCTCACCCTCCATTCATCAGCAATTCGCCTCGCAAACCCAGATCGCTTTAACGTACGAACGTCTGGAGGCGCCTATTGATGTATTTGCGCATACCGTCACACAGTTTTTTATTCAAGGTGGTCGGGGACTGAATGTCACGGTGCCGTTCAAACTCGAAGCCTGGGACCTGGCACGCGCGAATCTCAGCGCGCGTGCCCAGCAAGCCCAGGCTGTCAACACACTATGGATGCGACAAGGGGTCTTGCACGGCTGCAATACGGATGGCGTCGGCTTAGTCGCCGACTTAAAGCGACTGGGCGTGCGCTGCGAGGGGGCACGTATTCTGATGGTGGGCGCAGGCGGCGCGGCGCGTGGCGTGTTGGGACCCTTGCTTGAGACACGATGCGCCCGGCTGCATGTCGTCAACCGCACCGTCGAACGCGCCCACGCCTTAGTCGCGCAGGCGCATGCGACCGCGACGTCCCCCCTCATGCCAACGCTCACCGCAGGCAGTCTCGGCGATGCCGCCCAGCCTGGCGGCTGGGATCTTGTCATTAACGCAAGTGCCAGCAGTCTAGGCGGTGAAATCCCTGACTTGCCTGCAGGACTCTACGAACCCGGTGCTTGGGCCTACGATATGATGTATGGATCTAAACCCACCACCTTTATGGCGCAAGCCAAACAAGAGGGCGCTTCGCACATCAGTGATGGTTTAGGCATGTTGGTGGGCCAAGCCGCGGAGAGCTTTTTTATTTGGCATGGAAAGCGTCCTGACATCGAGCCTGTTCTGGCGACCCTACGCTCCGAACTGAACCAATGTTGATTGGGCATTACACTTGAGCTTATGAGAACTGCCCGACGTTATCTTGCGCGCGAAATTTATCGCTCCACCGCAGTGGTGTTGATCGCGCTGCTTGGACTCTTTACTTTTTTTACACTCGTCGACGAGCTTGACACGGTCGGTGACAAGTTTCCGCTCGCCGCGCTGTTTTATTTGCAGCTGCTGTCCGCCCCCACTCGCCTCTACGATCTTCTGCCGATCGGCGTGCTGATTGGCGCGATTCTGGCGCTATCAGGCTTGGCTCAGCGCAACGAGTTGGTCATCTTACGTGTCTCCGGCGTCAGTGGCTTTAGTCTTTTAAAAATGCTTTGGACCGTCTCGCTACCCATTATTGTTGGCGCTCTCATTTTGTCTGAGTTTTTAACGCCCATGGCGGAAATAAAAAGTAGCGAAACCAACTTGCTCATGCGCGGCAAAGTCGAAGGCGGACGCCTTGCGAGTGGCTATTGGTTCAAGGAGCCGACGCCCAACGGCGGCACCCGCATCATCAACGTCGGTAACTTGCTTACCTCGGGCAACGTCGCCAATTTGCGCGTCTACGAGTTTCCCGACGGACGAAAGCTCTCGCTGGTCGCTCAATCCGAAACTGGTCGTTTTATCGATGGCAAGCTTGTGATGCAAACGGTCACTGAAAATCACATCGCGCCCTCGATCGAACAAACGCTTGCCGATGCCCAGGTTTCTAAAACACCCAGCGTCACAATCAGTCAATCGGCCGAACGCAGTTTTGATACCTCCCTGACAGCGGAACGCCTGATCGCCCGCATTTTGACGCCTGAACGCATGTCACTACTTGCCCTGTATGACTACATTGACTATCTCAACCGCAACCAGTTGCAGGCTGACCGTCAAATCGTCGCCATCTGGCGCAAGCTCGCCTACCCCTTTACGCTTTTAGTGATGCTCACAATCGCCGCGCCCATCAGTTTTATGCAAACGCGACGTGGCGGCGTGGGCGCCAAGGTGTTCTTGGGCATTTTGCTCGGCACCGGTTTTTTTATGATCAACCAATTGGCACTCAACGTGAGTTTGCTCTATAACTGGTCGCCGGTGGTCACGGCGCTGCTGCCCAACATCGGCGCCATGATTCTCGCGCTTGCGGCCGTCTTTGCGATGGAAAATCGCAACGCGATCGCTAACCGCAATCGCACGCGCGCCTTTTGGAAGAAATCACCCGTATGAGTATGCCTAGCATCTGGATGATTGGTGATATTCAAGGATGTTGCGGGTCCCTTGATTTGTTACTGTCACAGCCAGACATCCAAGAGGATCCCAACGCGCGCTTTTGGTTTGCGGGTGATCTGGTGAACAGAGGCCCCCAATCCGTGGCCACGCTTCGCCGCATCATGTCCTTAGGTGATCGCGCGACTGTCGTTCTGGGTAATCACGATCTGCACCTTCTGGCGATGGCCGCAGGCATTCGCAAGAACGGCAAAAAGGACACCTTGGATGAGGTGCTCGCCGCCCCCGATGCACAGGTCATCATCGAATGGCTCCGTCGACAACCGCTGGCACATTACGCCTACGGTCACTTGCTCGTTCATGCGGGTGTACTGCCAGAGTGGGATGCCGAGCTCACCCTCGAACTTGCCGGCGAAGTCGAGGCGGCACTGCAAAGCGCAGACTGGAAAAAACATTTGCAACTGATGTACGGCAATATGCCTGACCAATGGAATGACCGCCTGCAAGGGCCGGACCGTTTACGCGTGATTATTAACGCCCTCACGCGCGTGCGTTTTTGTGACAAACAGGGTCGGATGTTACTCAACATCAAGACGGAGCCGTTGCCCGGGGACAAATCCCTCATTCCTTGGTTTAGCTTACCCAAGCGCGCCACGCGCGATGTGACGGTCGTCTTTGGGCATTGGTCAACGCTGGGGCTCAAACTTGATAACGATGTGATTTGTCTCGATAGTGGCTGCCTCTGGGGCGGCCATCTCACGGCAGTTCGTCTCCAAGATCACGCCGTCGTCCAGGTTCCTTGCGCTCAATCTCTCGATCCGCACGAGGACTAAACGTCGATCGCCGGTCAGCGCAACACCTTGCCCTCTTTGAACCAACTTTTGAGCAAGGCATTGACTGGTTCAACCGCCTCGTAATTCACCCAATGACCAACCTCGGGCACAATCACGCCTTGGCGTCTCGCATGCCCGTCGATCAGATGCGTCATCAAATACTCGGGAGTACAGGTGATGTCATGCTCTCCCCAAATGATGACCGTGTCTGCGCTGTACTCATCCAGGGCTGGGCCCAACAGTCCACGGCCTGAGATGCCTCGGCTGCGAAAACGTGTGTGGATACACGAATGCGTATGAATCCCCATCGCAAAAGCATCGATGTTCGTCTCCGCGTAAATCATGTGCGCCCACAAGTTAAAGCGCATCGCCTCAATGAGTTCTTCTTGCGTTTCGGCACGCTTCCAGTTGATGAGCTTGCCGCGCTCTCGGCGCGGGCCACCATGACCGCCAGGACCGAGCAGGGCTAGTCGGCGCACTGGCAGTCCCTGGGCCGCGACATGGGCTGACACCAGGCCGCCAAAAGAAAAACCTGCGAGATCGAACGGAGTGTCGGAGCCAAAGAGTTGCGTGAGACATGCTGCGGTGACATCGACCATGGTGGACAAATCATCAAAGCGGGGGTCGCTCGAGTCACCATAACCCGCCAAGTCTGGGATCCATAGGGAGAAATCTTTGGAGAGCGTCTCAATATTGCGCGCCCAATGCAACCAACTGCCATGCCCACCATGAATCAGCACCAAAGGCGCTCCCTCACCGAACTGCCGCCAAACTACCTGGTGCTCACCCACGGTCACGACGTGACGGGTCGCGCGCTGCTCGGAGGCAGCGATCCAGTCTAGAGTCTGCTGGTTCAAGGGGCTGGACATCGCTTAGGTTTCCTGTTTGGTCAAAGATCAACAATCGTGTCGCAAGATAGTATCAAAAGGGACAAGTCCGTCAAACGCGTAAAAATTGTGTAAAGTGCTCTTTTTCATCGTTTACCGAGCTTAAACATGATCATCGATTGTCACGGTCACTTTACGACCACCCCGCCGCAGGTCGCCAAATTTCGCACCGACCAGATTGCTGAGTTCCAGCGCACAGGTCAGGCGCCGACCGCCGCTCCACCCGCCGTCTCCGACGATGAAATCCGTCACGGCATCGACAACAATCAGTTGCGCATCATGAAAGAGCGCGGCATCGATATGACGATTTTTTCGCCCAAAGCGGTTGCCATGGACCATCACATGGGCAACGAAGACACGAACGTAGTCTGGGCGCGCTACAACAATGAGCTCATCAATCGCGTCTGCAAGCTCTACCCAGATCATTTCATCGGCGTATGTCAGTTGCCACAGGCGGCTGGCGTGCAACCTGGCAAGCGCGTCATCGAAGAGCTCGAGCGCTGCGTCAACGAGTTTGGTTTTATCGGCGCCAACATCAATCCCGATCCTACAGGCGGACGCTGGACCGACCCCCCGCTGTGGGACAAAAAGTGGTGGTATCCCCTCTATGAAAAAATGGTCGAGCTCGATGTTCCGGCCATGATTCATGTCAGTGGCTCATGCAATCCGCATTTCAATGCGGTCGCCACCCACTACATCAATGGCGACACGACCGCCTTTGTGCAGTTTATGACCTCGGATATTTTCAAGGACTTCCCCACGCTCAAGTTCATCATTCCGCATGGCGGCGGCGCAGCACCCTACCACTGGGGTCGTTATCGCGGCATGGCGCTCGACATGGGGATCTCCTCGCTAGAGGAAAAAGTGCTGAATAACGTGTTTTTTGACACCTGCGTATACCATCAGCCCGGTATTGATCTCTTGCTGCGTGTCGTCCCCAACAAAAATATTCTGTTCGCATCAGAAACCGTTGGTGCGGTTCAAGGCATTGATCCGCTCACCCACTTTTATTTTGACGATACACGCCGCTACATTGACGCTTCCCCTTCTGCCGATAGCGCGCAGAAAAAGAAGATTTTTGCCAATAATGCGCTCGGCGTTTATTCACGCCTGCGTGCACATCCCCGTTGCCAAAGCTGCTGATCGACTGAACCCAGTATGCGTTGACGCATATTGAGGCTCTAGCGCCTCAACACGACTTCCTTAATCACCTGATGCGCACGCGCACAGAGTGCTGCACGCGCCGGTGCGGGTTCGCCATCCGGCACCCAGATTGGGGCCAGAAACGCCACTTCAATCCGGACACCTGTGCCACCCAAGACTTTCCATAAGTTTTGCAACAGATTTTGATCGCCCACAAAGGCCGCGAAATCACTACGCTTGTCGTGGTGGAAAAATAACAAGGCCACGGGCTGTATCGGAACGTTTGCGCGCCGAGCAGGCTCAAAAAGATTGGCGTAAAAGGGCAACAAATCGAAACCCTGAGACGTTGTGCCCTCAGGAAATAAACCCACCACCTGACCAAGCTCAAACTTATCCTGCATCGCGCGCGCGACTTTTTGCACGGCATGACGAGAAGCGCGTTCGATAAAAATCGTATCCGCTCCGGCCACCAACCAACCCAACAAGGGCCAGCGACGGATTTCGCTCTTTGCAATAAATACAGCGGCGCGCGCATGGTTGATCGCGAAAATATCAAGCCAGGACACGTGATTGATTACCCAAAGCGCCGGTCCTTCTCGCAGAGGCTCACCTGAGTACGACACTCGCACACCACACAACGAGAGCAAGACACCAGACCAATCGCGCTTGAGCGCTAATCGACCTTTGTGCCCCACCAGCGGAAAAACCAGCACGAGCGTCAGCAAACCACATAACACCCAAGTCAATGCCAACAAGGCTCTTAAAAGGAAACGCAATGCATTCAACGCGATCGCTCCCAAACAAGATCACCGCTCAGTACCGTTGCCACCACGCGCCCAGGTAACTCACGTCCTAAAAAGGGCGTGCATTGACTGGCACTGACAATATTTTCACGACACACTAACCAATAGTGCTCTGGATCTACGACACACACATCCGCAGGTGCGCCTACGGCGAGGTGACCCGGGAAAGCAGTCCATCCGGCACTTTGACCCAATACCTGACCCGGCGCCTGTGTGACGAGTCTGACCGCGTCTCGCAAGGGCACACGTGCTTCTTGTGCCCACTTTAGCGTCAGGGAGAGCAGCAACTCCAAACCCATCGCGCCCGGCACCGCATCAGCAAAGCTCAGATTTTTGTCCAAGTCCGTCAGTGGCGTGTGATCCGAACACACTGCATCAATCGTGCCATCCAGCAGTCCGAGTCGAATCGCATCGCGATCACGCTGACCACGCAAGGGTGGGTCAAGCCGAAAATGACGATCGTAATAGCCGATATCGATATCGGTCAGATGCACCTGATTGGCCGCCACATCACAGGTGATAGGCAGCCCTTCTTTTTTAGCTGCACGCACCATATTGATCGCCTCGGCACTCGATAAACGACAAAGATGCAGGCGCACCTCAGTGCGGCGTTGTAACGACAACAAGGTCTGCAACGCAATCGTCTCAGCCTCGACAGGAATCGCGGCTAAACCTAGGCGTGACGCATATGCACCGTTGGCGACGACACCACCCCGCGACAACCAGGCGTCTTGAGGTCGCAACCACACCGCCAGGTCAAACGATTTTGCATATTGCATCGCACGCAAAAGCACCGCCGTATCTTGCACAGGCACATTGCCTTGTGAAAACCCCACACAGCCCGCTTGGGAAAGCCTCACCATTTCGGTCAAGGCTTGCCCTTTCAACTCGACCGTCAGCGCACCCAGGGGATAAACCTTGGCCTGTGGCGCGTGCGTAGGACTCAAAGGTGTCTCCGGTGGCTGCACGAGACTGGTCACCCCACCCGCCAAGGCGGCACTCGAGGCGTCGCCCGACTGCCCCACACGGGCGGACAGATCCACTAAGCCGGGCATCACAAGCATGCTAGAGGCATCAAGGACTCTGTCAGCGACGAAGCCTTCCGGCACTGCCCCCACGGAAACAATCATGCCTTCGGCGATACAAACATCCGCAAACCTGTCAACACCGTTGGCAGGGTCGATCACGTGGCCGTGTTGAATATGAAGCCTCATGGCGAAACTCCCGCAACGAGACTCATCACCGCCATGCGCACCGCGATCCATGCCGTCTCGCTGACGATACGTTGAGCTTCTATTCCGAGAAGCAAGCAGTCGGGCTTCGCGTACGAAAGTTTTTCCTCGGTCAGTCCATAGGATTTGACATACTCTTGAACCGAAGGGATGTACGAATGCTGCGTCTCGTCAGGCCCCTGATCCAGCATGATGACAACATCAGCGTTGCGTAGCCCCTGCGCCAACTCCGTATAGGCACGCACACCGAGCTGCGCAAGCCCCTCAGGTAACAACGTCAAGGGCGCGACCACGCGGACTTCGGCGACACACAAGGTCGTCAGCGCATGAATGCAGGAACGCGCGTGACGCGAATGTGATACTGCTCCCACCAACACCACAGTGAGCGGCGCAAAGTCTTTTTTGATGCGGTAAATCGTGAACATATCCATCAAGGCGCGCGTTGGATCGGCATGACTGCCGTCCCCTGCATTGATGATATGCACATGCGGTCCAACATGTTGTGCGATTAAATACGGCGCGCCGCTGGCTTGGGTGCGCAACACGACAATATCCACATCAATAGCCGCATCAAGATCCGCCAAAAAAGGTTTCGAGGGACTGGGTAATGTTTGAATGCCGAGCCAGTCTGCGGACAAACTCTTTGCCGCACGCTCAAATCCGCGCATGACGGCGGGCGCCTGATCCGCGATGTCTTGATCCACCAGGCTCACGACTTTTTTGCCTTGCAGGAGCGGTGTTTTTTTTATCTCACCTTCTGTTGCGGTGAGAAACAGCTCCGTCGTATCAAGAATGCGCGTCAGGATCATCCGCGACACCCCTTCGGTCGTAAGCAGATGTGTCAGCGCACCGCGTGAGTTTAGTTGGGGGTTGCGCATGCGTTCATTTAATCCGAAGTCATTTAAGTCAGCGAATCAAAATAGCGCTGCAAAATGATCGCCGCGGCGATCGCATCGTCAGGTTCATTCCCAGTGATTTTTTGTGCTTCAACGCTCGAGCCGCGCTCATCAACCAACACCACAGGCAAACCAAACCGCCCTTCGAGTTGACGCGCGAAGCGACGACAATGCTGACTGGCATATTGTTCGCCACCATCCGTCGCCAGCGCCAATCCCACAACCAGTCTTTCAGGTTGCCAGCGCTTGAGCAAAGCCTCGATTCGTGCAAACCGCCCATCGCGCGTCGCTTCTAAAATGATGTCCAACGGACGGGCTTGTTTGAGCAAGGTATTGCCCATCGCGACGCCACATTTTTTTTCGCCGTAGTCAAAAGCGAGCAAGGTTTCTTCAGGCATGCCCTGCCGCGCCCGTCAGCATGATGGGATCAATGCCAAGCAGCTTAAGCGCTGCGGGATAGCGATCCTTGGGTGGCGTATCAAAAATAATATTTTCCTGCGCCGCCACACTCAGCCAGGCATTTTGGGCCAATTCATTTTCGAGTTGGCCTGCGCCCCATCCTGCATAGCCTAGCGTGACCAACATATGCTCAGGGCCTTGACCTTGGGCGACCGCTTCCAACACATCGCGCGAAGTCGTGAGCGCCATGCGTCCGAACTTGATGCTTGAACTGTAATCACCTGCGGGCGAATGCAGGACAAAACCGCGATCGGTCTGCACCGGACCCCCGAAAAAGACCGCAGGCAGGTGAGCCGGATGTTGATCAGCACGAAGTCCTGGGGCGATTTCGAGCTTAAGGTCGATTTTTTCAAGTAAGCCCGCGACACTCAAATCCGTGGGCCGATTAATCACCAGACCTAAGGCGCCTTTGGGACTGTGCTCGCACAAATATATGACTGTGCCCGCCAAATCACCCGACACCATGCCCGGCATCGCCATCAAAAATTGATTCGACAGGTCGGTCACTGTCTCGCCAGCGCGTTGCGATGCGTCCATAGGCGGGAATCAGATCTCCATCAGTTCAAAATCTTCTTTGCGCGCGCCGCATTCGGGGCAGACCCAGTTTGGCGGAACATCCTCCCAACGTGTGCCGGCAGGAATCCCCTCTTCTGGTACGCCTGTTTCTTCGTCATAAATCCAACCACAAATTAAACACATCCAAGTACGCATCTTTCTCTCTTTTGGTGGAACCCGTCTGTCCTCAAGGAAAAGGACAGGTAAAACGGGTCATCTCTTACAATGGGCTCAATCTTAACCAAACCTACCCATGCGTGCCTACACATCGCTTGTCGTTTTGACATGAATCAACCTCTCACAACACCCGTCACTCTCCTTTTTGGCCCTTTTGACCCGACCGGCTCGGATGGCTTGCCTGCGGACGCGATCACCTGTGCCGCACTCGGTGGGCACGCCGTCTCTACCCTGACGGCCATCACGATCCAAGACAGCGCCAAAAGCGAGTCCGTTTTCCCCTGTTCCGCCGAGCAAATCGATGACCAAGCGCGCTGCGTCCTCGAGGATATCCCTGTTCAAGCGATCAAAGTCGGCGCACTTTCTTCGGTGGCAGCCGTGAGTGCCGTCGCACAAATCGCCGCGGATTACAGTCAAATTCCTCTGGTTTTACACCTTGGCGCCCACGAAATCGACACTGAAAACCCTGCCGAAGAAGAGGACGAGGTGGACGATTTGATTGGCGCCGTTATTGAGTTACTCGTCCCACAGGCCCATATTGTCGTTATCGAGGCGCGTCGTCTGACCCAATGGATTAGCGAAGAGGTCATGGAGGCCACCGGACACGCTGGAGGCGCCCAAGCGCTTCAAGCCATCGGTGCCCAGTGGGTGCTTGTGACTGGCGTTAAACAACGCCCAGGTCACCAAGCTCACGTGCTGACGGGACCTGAAAGTGAAACGATCGCCTGGCCAAGCCCCCTCTTTTCAGAGCGCACTCGGGACTCAGGTGGCCTGATCGCCACTGCGCTCGCCTGTCTGCTGGCGCGCGGCTTAAGCGTCCCCACAGCTACGGAACAGGCCTGTGCCCATGCGGGACAAGCCCTGTTACAGTCTTTTCAACCGGGCATGGGGCACCTGATCGCCCGGCGCATACCGATCGCTCCTTAAAGGGTCCTTGTTCTCTGATGCAACCGAATCTTAAGTTTCCCGCTGGTCTCTACGGCGTCACCCCCGACTGGGATGATGCCGCCCGCCTCGAGCAAGCGGTCCGCGCCGCTGCACGAGGCGGCATGAAGGCCTTGCAACTTCGTCACAAAACTGCCGAGCCCGCGCTGCGCCGCCATTTGGCGCAGACCTTACTCTCGGTTTGCAACGAACTCGGCCTGGTGTTTCTGATCAATGACGACTGGCGACTCGCGCTTGAGCTGAACGCCCATGGCGTGCACATTGGACAGCACGATGATGACCCGGCCCTTGTTCGCCGCGCAATCGGTCCTGAGATGCTCTTGGGCGTCTCCTGTTATGCCGATCCCCAACGCGCCCAGCGCTTACTCGCGCAACAAGTCGCCTATATCGCCTTTGGCGCCATGTATGCCTCTGCGACCAAACCACACGCTCCGACAGCGCCACTGAACGTGCTCTCCGAGGGGCAAGCACTTTGCCAAGCCTCAAGCGACCCTCGACCCGCCGTCGTGGCGATCGGAGGCATCGGTATTGCTCAAGCCTCGACCTTGGCGAGCGCCGGAGCAGATACGATCGCCGTCGTCGGCAGCCTATTTCTCGCGCCCGATATCGAAGCCGCAGCGCGCGCCTTATCTGCGCCTTTTACGCAGACGCCGCCTGCCTCATCTTTTTCCACATCCTCTCCTCCCGTTTGAACGGAGTATTTTTTTATGTCACGCAACGTTGAACTTTTCGAACGCGCCTGTCGCAGCATCCCAGGTGGCGTCAACTCTCCGGTTCGAGCCTTCCGTTCAGTCGGCGGCACACCGCGCTTTGTCGCGCGTGCCCAAGGACCTTATTTTTGGGACGCCGATGACAAGCGTTACATCGACTACATCGGCTCTTGGGGTCCTGCTATTTTGGGCCACGCCCACCCCGAGGTGGTCAAGGCGGTCCAGGATGCCGCCGTGCACGGCTTGTCCTACGGCGCGCCCACAGAAACTGAAATCGTCATCGCAGAAATGCTGATTGAACGGATGCCTTCGCTCGAACAGGTACGTTTAACGAGCTCAGGTACCGAGGCCACCATGACGGCTATCCGCTTAGCGCGTGGCGCAACAGGTCGCAACAAAATCATCAAATTCGAAGGCTGCTATCACGGCCATGCAGACAGCTTGCTCGTCAAAGCGGGGTCAGGACTCCTGACCTTTGGCAACCCGACCTCGGCGGGCGTCCCGCCCGAGTTTGTCGCACACACTATCGTGCTCGACTATAACGATATCGAGGGTGTCAAAGCTGCCTTCATCCAATACGGGTCCGAGATCGCCTGTGTCATCGTTGAACCGATTGCGGGCAACATGAACATGGTCAAGCCGATCGCAGGTTTTCTTGAAACCTTGCGCAGCGAATGTACGGCGCACAGCGCCTTGTTGATTTTCGACGAGGTCATGACAGGTTTCCGTGTAGGACCTCAAGGTGTTCAGGGTCTGACCGGCATCAAGCCCGACATCACCACCCTCGCCAAGGTCATCGGTGGCGGCATGCCGATCGGCGCCTTTGGCGGCAGCACCGAGGTCATGAAAAATATCGCTCCTCTGGGTGGTGTCTATCAGGCGGGGACGTTGTCGGGCAATCCTGTCGCAGTCGCCGCCGGCATCACCACGCTCAAGCTGTTGTCTAAACCAGGCTTTTACGAAGCGTTGGACAAACAAACACGCGCGCTGACCCAAGGACTCACCGAACGTGCGCACGCGCATGGTATCCCATTTAGTGCGGACAGCGAAGGTGGCATGTTCGGTTTGTATTTCTCAAACGAGATCCCAACCACGCTCGCCGCAGTCTCCGCTAGCAATATCGAAATGTTTAAGGTGTTTTTCCACGCCATGCTCTATGAAGGCGTGTACTTTGCGCCATCGGCCTATGAGGCGGGCTTTGTTTCCTCGACGCACGATGACAGCGTGATCGCCGCAACCATCGCCGCGGCCGATAAAGTGTTTGCACGCCTAGCCAAGGTTTAAACGCCCAGATAGCGTGTCCATAGGTCCCGCTGGGCATCGAGCTCAGCGGAGCTCCCTTGCCAGACCACCGTACCCCGCTCCAAAATCACATGACGGTCGGCCAGTTTTAATAAGCGCTCGACGTACTTGTCGATCACGAGAATAGTCTGTCCGCTTTCGCGCAAGCGCGCCAAACACTGCCAGATTTCTTCACGCACCAAGGGGGCAAGTCCCTCGGTCGCTTCATCCAGCACGAGCAGTTTGGGATTGGTGACCAACGCGCGTCCAATCGCCAGCATTTGTTGCTCGCCACCAGATAGTTGATTCCCCATATTGCGTGCCCGCTCACGCAAACGAGGAAAGATTTCAAAGACCTTCTCGACATCCCAAGGATCATCGATCTCGGGATTGCGGTGCGCGGCAAACGCCGTGAGGTGCTCTCGAACCGTCAGATTGGGAAAACACTGCCGACCTTCGGGCACGATCGCCAAGCCCAAGCGCGCGATGCGATCAGACGTCCAACCCACAATACTCTCACCCTCAAAACTCAGGGTGCCTGCTGTCAAGGGGAGCTGACCAAACAAGGTACGGACCAGCGTACTTTTACCCATGCCGTTACGCCCTAACAAGGCGACGACCTCGCCACGCTGGATCTCAAGCGAGACATCGAACAACACCTGGCTCTGGCCATATCCACTTTGTAGGTGATGGGCGTGCAACATCAGGCCTGCTCCTCACCGAGATAGGCTTCCCGCACGCCAGCGTGCTGGCGAATTTCCTCGGGTGTCCCCGTTGCGATGATGCGACCATAAACCAACACAGAAATTCGATCCGCGAGCCGAAAGACTGCCTGCATATCGTGCTCGACCAGCAACATCGTCGTGCGTCCACGCATCGAGGCAATCAACTCAGTGAGCTTAAGGGTTTCATCCGGCCCCATGCCTGCCATCGGCTCATCCAGCAACAACACCGAGGGCTGAGAGGCCAAGGCCAAGGCAAACTCGAGTTTGCGTTGCTCTCCATGCGGCAAGGTTCCGGCAGAGACAGGCCACACCTCGGGCGCGATGGCGCAATCACGCGCCAAAGACTCCGCGGCCTCGCTCAAGACCTTGTCCTGCGCGCGGGCACGCCAGAAACTAAAGCTGCTACCCGAACAGGCTTGCATGGCGAGCAATAAATTTTCAAACACACTGAACTGTTTGAAAATATTGGTAATCTGATAAGAGCGTGACAAACCTGCCGCCACGCGTTGGTATGAACTCGCGCGGGTGACGTCATGCCCCTGGAGCGCGAGTCGACCACTGTCCGCGGCCACCGAGCCTGACAGTAAATGAATCAGCGTCGACTTGCCCGCGCCATTGGGCCCAATCAGGGCATGAATCTCGCCAGGCAACAAAGAAAGCGAAACCTGATCGCACGCGACCAGCGCGCCATAGCGCTTGGTCAATTGCTGCGCTTCTAACACGGCGTTGGCATTGGAAACAAGGGCATTCATCGCGCAGCACCCCGTTTAAACATCCCAGCCAAACCTCTCGGCGCAAACAACACGATCGCAAGCAACAACACCCCCAAAGGCAAGTGCCAATAGTCCGTATACAAGCGCAGCACTTCCTCAAGCCACAGCATCACCGCGGCCCCCACGAGTCCGCCATAACGCAAGCCAATGCCCCCGACGATTACCATAATGATGAGGTTGGCCGAAGCCGTCCAGTGCATCAGGCTTGGCGAAACAAACTGATTGTGACTGGCTAACAGTGCACCTGCGAGTCCGGCCATCACGCCGGCAATCACAAAGGCCAGCAATTTAATCCGAAACACCGGATAGCCCAGCGCCTCCATACGAGATTCGTTTTCTCGAATACCCTGCAAGGCCTGACCAAAGCGCGCCTGAATCAGACGATTGAGCCACCACAGACAAGCCAGCACCACCACCAGCACGACGTAATAAAACGTCCGATCATCCGCAAGATTGAACCCGGGAAGCACGCTGGGGGCGGTCAAGTTGATACCGTCCTCGCCCCCATACTGCCGCAGGGAAATGAACAGATAAAACACCATCTGGGCAAACGCCAGCGTGATCATGATGAAATACACACCGCGTGTGCGCAAGGAAATCATGCCGATGACAAGCGCCAACGCACCGGCGACCAACATCGCGACAGGCCAGGCAATTAGCGCTTGCGAGACACCTTGCACGGACAGCATTGCGACGACATAAGCGCCCGCCCCAAAAAATGCCGCATGACCCAGCGCGACCATGCCCCCATAACCCAAAATAAAATTCAAGCTTGTCGCGGCCAGGGCAAAAATCAGCACGCGCCTGACGAACGAAACATAAAAATCAAGATTGAGCGCAGGGGCGACAAGCGGAAACACCAATAGCATGACCAGGCCCAGCACTGACAGATTGGTCGTAGTGAATAACTTGCGCATCATCAACCGCGCGCCGGAAACAACCCTGAAGGTCGGAATACCAACACCACCGCCATCAGGATATAAATAGCTAATGCCGCCAAGGTCGGGCCCACGCTGGAAGCGACGGCAGGCGAGAAAAAAATCTTTAACAACGAGGGTAAAAAGGCGCGCCCTGCCGTGTCCACAAAGCCCACCAGCAAAGCCCCCACAAACGCGCCACGCATCGAACCAATGCCACCGATCACAATGCACACCAGCACCAAAATCAGGATCTGCTCACCCATCCCTGTTTGAATCGCCGTCACCGGTCCTAGCAAAGCACCCGCAAGCGCGGCCAGCATCGCCCCCAGCACAAAGACGCCGAGAAACAACAGCGGTACGCGGACGCCCATCAAGGTGGCCATTTGTCGGTTGGACGCACCCGCTCGCACCAGAACACCGGCTCTCGTGCGCGTCACAAATAAATAAAGGCCCAGGGCGGCCGCCAAGCCCACCGCGATGATCAGCAGCCGATACGCCGGATACAGCAGATCGGGGGTGAGTTGAACCGGCCCCGACAACGCAGGCGGCATGCTCATCATCATCGGCGCAGGGCCCCAGATCATTTTGATGACGTCATTGGCGATCAAGATCACCGCGAAGGTGCCAAGCACTTGCGCCAGATGATCACGGACGACCAGTTTTCTGATCAACACAAGCTCGAGCACCAACCCCACCAGCCCCGTCACCACGGCCGCAACCACCACTGCGGCGACAAACGACTGCGTGACTTGCATAGTTTGGGCGGCGACATAGGCGCCCGCCATGTAGAGCGAGCCATGCGCGACATTCAGAATATCAAGAATCCCGAACACCAGCGTCAGGCCCGCAGCAATCAAAAACAACATCAGGCCGAATTGCAGTCCATTAAGCAACTGCTCGGCGATCAGCGTCGAACTCATTTTATTTCTTGCATTGGCCCACGTAGACATCCTGATAGGATTCAAAGACCTTGCCCACCAACTTATTGGTAATCTGGCCTTGCGCGTTCTTTTCAATCACACGCAGGTAAAGAGGCTGAATGGGGAAGTTGTTGATGCCATACTTGAAAGGTCCACGTACCGAAGAAAAGTCTGCCTTTTTAAGCGCAGCTAAGACAGCCGGACGATCCGCCACCTTGCCACCGGTTGCTTTGACCGCGGCATCAATCGCCATGATCACATCGTAAGCCTGCGCCGCATAGACGGTCGGTGTGCGATTCTTGTATTCCTTGCGGAAGGCCGCGACAAATTTTTTGTTTTGGGCATTGTCCAGATCATGGGCCCATTGGGCCGTATTAAACATGCCAACCATGGGCTCGCCTACCGCACGAATCACGTCTTCATCGCCTGAAAAGCCTGGACCAACAAGCTTGATGCTCTTGTTCAGACCAGCGGACACAAACTGCTTGATAAAGTTAATGCCCATACCTCCGGGCAAAAAGATATAGACCGCCTCTGGCTTGGCGTCACGCAGTTGCGCCAACTCCGCCGCATAATCGATTTGTCCAAGCTTGGTGTAGACCTCTTGGCCCACCGGTGCTTTGTAGCCACGCTTAAAGCCATTCAGGGCGTCCTTGCCCGCCGGATAATCCGGGGCCATGATCACCATGTTTTTAAAACCACGGTCAGCGGCGACCTTGCCTGCCGCCTCGTGAAAGGCATCGTTCTGATAGGACACGCCGAACCAGTAATCATTACACTGCGCGCCCGCGAACTGACTGGGGCCAGGATTGTTGGAAAGATATGGGATCTTTGCGGCAAACAACGCAGGGCCGACGGCTAACGCCACGTTCGATCCGATCGGACCGGTAAAGAAATCAATCTTGTCACGTTGGATATAACGATTAACGAGTTGACGTGCCTGATCGGGATTGCCGCCCATGTCTGTTTGCAAAAACTCGGCAGGTTTGCCGCCGAGCTTTCCGCCTAGCTCTTTGATCGCGAGATTAAAACCATCGCGCGCCTCGGCGCCCAGTGCGGCAAAAGGACCAGACAAATCATTGGCGATACCGACTTTGATCGGTGCCTGCGCGAACGCCAAACCGGGCACGAGTGTGGCCAGGGCAAGAAGTTGCTGTATCAAACGCATAAAAAGTCTCCTGAGCAATCGGTTGCCCTAAGTCGGGCTGAAAGGGAAGCTGCTTCAGTACAAATAGTAGCAGGTGAGCCGCGTTGCGCAGCCCTTAGGTCCTACTCAGGGGGGTAAAAAACAGGTGATAATGGCGCTTTGCCAAACTCCTTATAAGCAGATCAAACATGGCCGTTAATTTGCATATCCCGTCTGATGATGCGGTATTTCCCATCCCTGGTGTCGAAATCGGCGTCACCGAGGCCGGCATCCGCAAGGCAAACCGTCGCGATTTGACGGTTTTTCGCTTGAGCGCGGGCTCAAGCGTTGCAGGCGTCTTTACCCGCAACCGTTTTTGTGCAGCCCCTGTTCTGGTGTGCCAGCAACACTTGGCTGGCGCAGGACCGATCCGTGCCCTCGTCATCAACACGGGCAACGCCAATGCCGGTACCGGCGAGCCCGGGATGCAAGCTGCCAACGAAACCTGTCAGGCACTTGCAGCGCTTATGCAGCTCGACAGCAAGCAGATTCTGCCCTTTTCCACGGGCGTCATTCTTGAGCCCTTACCGGTCGACCGGATCAAGGCGGGCCTACCTGGCGCGCTTAAAAATCTCAGTGAAAATAACTGGGTGTCCGCTGCGCACGGCATCATGACCACCGACACCCAACCCAAAATCCACTCCCAGCGCGTGAGCCTGGGCGGACACCACATCACTATCACTGGCATTAGCAAGGGTGCAGGCATGATTCGCCCCAACATGGCGACCATGCTCAGTTATCTGGCGACCGATGTGGGTATCGCTCAGCCTCTACTCAACCAGCTGGCCAAAGAACTCGCCGATGTGTCTTTCAACCGTATCACGATCGACGGCGACACTTCGACCAACGACTCCTTTATCGTCATTGCGACGGGCAAAAGCGGCTTGATGATCGACAGCACCGCACATCCCCAGTTCGCTGCACTCAAGGCCGCGTTGGCCGCCGCCGCCACTGATCTGGCCCAAAAAATCGTGCGCGATGGCGAAGGCGCGACCAAATTCATGACCATTCGCGTCGAAGAAGCAAAAACCACTGAAGAGGCCTTGCAAGTCGCCTATGCCGTGGCCCACTCGCCACTGGTCAAGACCGCTTTTTTTGCCAGCGACCCTAATCTGGGACGGATTTTGGCCGCGATTGGCTACGCGGGGATCACGGATCTCGACGTCAGTGGCGTCAAGCTCTGGCTCGGTGAAGTGCTGGTCGCCACCAAAGGCGGACGCAATCCAGACTACCAGGAAGCCGATGGCCAACGCATCATGAAAGAGCCCGAAATCCTCGTGCGCATCGCACTGGGTCGAGGCACAATTTCCGACACCGTGTACACCTGTGATTTTTCGCATGAGTACGTGAGCATCAACGCAGATTACAGATCCTAATGACAGCGCCAACACCCACAACAGGCCAAGACATGGCCGACCTGCTCGCCCGCGCCACACGCGTACTCACTCAACTCGAGGCTTGGTTACCCCCCGCGCCACCCACCACGAACTGGGAAGCACGCGCCTATCGCTGGCGCAAACGCGGCACCTCGCATGGCTGGCTCGATGCGATCGCTAACGTTTCGATCATCCACACCCAGGACCTGCAGCACATCGAGCGCCAAACGGAGATCATCGACCGCAACACGCGCCATTTCCTGGAAGGCAAGCCTGCCAACAATGTCCTCATGACCGGTGCGCGCGGCACAGGCAAAAGCTCGCTCGTCAAAGCCATGCTCGCCGCCTACGGTGATCGTGGTCTGCGTCTCATCGAGGTCGATAAATCTGACTTGGGCGATCTGGCTGATATTGTTGACCTCGTGGCCAAGCGCCCCGAGAAATTCATCGTATTTTGTGATGACCTGTCCTTTGAAGAAGGCGAGTCTGGCTACAAAGCACTCAAGTCCGTTTTGGACGGTTCGGCCGCCTCCACGGGCAATAATGTCCTGATTTACGCGACCTCCAACCGTCGCCACCTGATGCCCGAGTACATGAGTGAAAACCTTCAGGCCAAACACGGCGCGGACGGCGAATTGCACCCTGGTGAAACCGTCGAGGAAAAAATTTCCTTGTCCGAGCGTTTTGGCGTGTGGCTCTCCTTTTACCCCTTCCGCCAGGACGACTATCTGGACATCGTGTATCACTGGCTGCGCACTTTAGGCTGCTCGGAGGCGAGTATTCAGGAGTCCCGCACCGAAGCGCTGCAATGGGCGCTCGAACGTGGCTCACGTTCGGGTCGCGTCGCCTGGCACTTCGCGCGCGACTGGGCCGCCCGCAATGCCTGAGAAAATCATTGACGTCGCAGTTGGCGTTTTACTGCGACCCGATGGCACGGTGCTTTTAGGCAACCGCCCGGCCGACAAGCCCTGGCCTGGCTGGTGGGAACTTCCCGGTGGCAAGCTCGAGCCGGGCGAGTCTGTCTTGCAAGCACTGACTCGCGAATTAAAAGAAGAAATCGGCATCATCGTCACTCAGGCCACACCCTGGGTGACTTATGTGCACGCCTACCCCACCACCACCGTTCGACTCGCCTTTTGTCGCGTCACCGAATGGACAGGCGAGCCGCAGAGCTTAGAGGGACAATTACTGCGCTGGGTCCCCATCGACTCCGCCCAGGACATCCCCCAGCTTTTACCCGCGACCTATCCTCCACTGCGCTGGTTACAACTGCCTACCGTTTATGCGATCTCTTCGGCCGGCTCGCCAGAGCAGCTTCCCCAGTTTTTAAACAGACTGGATCATGGGCTTGCGGCAGGTATCAAACTCTTTCAATGGCGCGAACCCAGTTGGCCAGGTGGTCCCGCGCAAGCGGATCTGCATCAAGCTCTTCAATCCGTGCTTGCCCGCTGCCATGCCGCAGGCGCTCGCATCCTGGTCAACAGCATTCACCCCGAAGCGTGGTGGCATGAGGCCGATGGAGTGCATTTACGCTCACAGGATGCCGCTCAATTGAACAGCAGACCCACCTTAGCCGCGGGCAAACGTGTGGGCGTCTCCACCCACAACCTCCCCGAGCTCGAACACGCACGTGCACTCGACGCTGATTTTGCCGTGCTGGGGCCGGTCCTACCGACCGCCTCGCATCCCGGACATCCTGGGATCGGCTGGGACAACTTCGCCCAACTTAATGCGCAGGCAGGTTTGCCGGTTTTTGCCTTAGGCGGTCAATCCGCTGCCACGCTTGCACACGCCCAATCAGTTGGTGGGCACGGCTTTGCTGGGATTCGCGGTTGGATTACCTGAGTCATCAAGGCTCTTGAGATCTTCCGCGGACCAGCCACCACCCAAGGCAGCCACCAACCGGACGCTCGCCGCAAAGCGGTTTCCTACCAACGTGATGTAGGTGCGCTCATTGTTGAGGGCTGTCGTCTCCAGCACCGCGACACTCAAATAATCAATCAAGCCCTGATCGTATTGATTACGCGCCAGTCGCAATGACTGCTGTGCGAACTGAACCGCTTGTTTTTGTACGATCTCTTCTTGCTCAAACACGCGCATTTGCACCATCGCATTTTCCACCTCTTGCAAGGCGGTTAAGACTGTCTGACGATACGTCGCTGCTTGGGCATCAAATTGCGCACGCGCCTGATTGATCTGAGCTTGACGCGCGCCTCCATCAAAAATCAAGGCGGCAAGCTGTGGACCCAGGGCCCAAATCTGCCCCGGCGCACTAAACCATTGCGTGAGATCATTGCCACGAAACCCTCCACTCGCAGTGAGCGTGAGACTCGGAAACCAAGCCGCCGTCGCCACGCCAATCTGCGCGTTCGCCGCCGCAGTCCGTCGTTCGGCCGCAGCGATATCAGGGCGACGCTCTAACAACTCTGAAGGTAAACCAACAGGCACAGCAGGAGGAATGAGGGGAACTTTTTCAGCCTTGATCGCAAAGGTCGACGGAGGTCGTCCAAGCAACACAGCCACCGCATTTTCAAAGACGGCTCGCTGTTGCTCTAAATCGAGGAGTTGCGCTCGGGTGCTGGCAAGCTGGGTGCTTGCGACCGCGACATCACCCTGCCCAGAGATCCCCGCGTTGTAACGATTCTGCGTCAGCTTGAGTGCCCGTTCATAGGTTGTCACTGTCGCCGCCAACAAGCGTCGCTGTTCGTCGAGCACGCGTACCTGCAAATACGCAAGTGTCATCGCGGTTTGGGCCGTCAGTCGAGCGCCGGAAACATCCGCGGCCAATGCGAGTTCTGTCGCATCCGTCGCTTCGATATTGCGGCGAATACTTCCCCAGATGTCGAGCTGCCAACTCGCCTGGGCATTTAAACCATATCCCGTGATCGCGGCACTCGTGCCACTTGAAACGCCCCCGCCGCTACGCGTGGTGTTCGCCGTGGCCGAAATCGAGGGCAACAATGGCGCGCGCGCTCCTTGTGTCACTGCGACAGCCTGTCTGAAACGCGCCTCGGCTAGAGCAATATTCTGGTTTGAAGCATTCAATTCGACGATCAAGTCGCTGAGCACAGGATCCTTGTACATCGACCACCAGGGACCTCGAGGCTCGTTGGCAGCAGGACGCGCCACCTTCCAGCCCGGCGTTTCTTTGAACTGCGTTCCGACATCCATCGTCGGACGCACGTAATTCGGACCGACCATACAGCCAGACACCAACAGGGATATGCCGCAGATACCCGCAATGCGATGTATCTGCTTCAGACATATGACATACCTACTTAGCAAACCAAACTTCATCAAGGTGTCGATCCAGAACGAGAAGAAGGAGCATCCGATCGCGCATTAATCACTGCAGTCTCGACAATCTCACGCGAAGGAGACCGCGTCGCCAGCCACAGGCGGAAGCGATCTAAATACAAATACACAACAGGGGTAGTGTAGAGCGTCAGAAGCTGACTCACCAACAAACCCCCGAGAATCGTTATGCCCAGCGGCTGACGCAACTCCACGCCCGCGCCCGTCGCAAACACAAGCGGCATGGCTCCAAAAATCGCGGCACACGTCGTCATCAAGATCGGCCGAAAACGTGTCAAGCACGCTTGATGAATCGCTTCGCGCGGCGAGAGTCCAAGCCGTCTTTGCGCATCCAGCGCAAAGTCGACCATCATAATGGCGTTTTTCTTGACAATACCGATCAGCAAAAATACCCCGATGAGCGCGATCAAACTGAATTCCGTCTTAAGTAATAACAGAGCGAGCAACGCGCCCACACCCGCAGAAGGCAAGGTTGATAAAATCGTGAGGGGATGAATGGTACTTTCGTACAGCATCCCCAGCACCAGATACATCGTGATCAGCGCCGCCAAAATCAACCAAGGTTGGTTCGACAACGCACTTTGCAACGCAGCTGCGGTCCCTTGAAAGCCAGCCTGTATCCTATCGCTGGGTAAATTAATGGCGGCAACCGCCTGATCGATCGCCGCGTTCGCTTGTCCGAGCGAGACACCTGGGGCTAAATCAAAGGAAATCGTATCCGCTGCCAACAAACCTTGGTGCCGGACACTCAACGGTGCATTAGTTGTCTCAAATTTAGCCAAGGCAGACAGCGGCACCCGTTGCCCGCTCTTGCTCAAAACATAGACATCGCTCAAGGACTCCATCCCTTGGGCATGACGCGGCGCGACTCCCATCACCACGCGGTATTGATTCCTTTCAGCGTACATGACCGAAATCTGGCGCTGACTAAAAGAGTTGTTCAGGACTGCCGAGATACTCGCCATCGACACATTCAGCCGCTGTGCGGCATCACGATCAACCACAATGGAAACCTGTCGACCACGGTCCTCTACGTCCGTATCGACATCCACAAGCTCGGGAAGCTTTGCGATTGCCTGTTGCACTTTCGGCAGCCATTCCTTGAGATCGGATAGCTCGTTAGCCATCAAGGTGTATTGATACTGAGAGCTCGTCTGTCGCCCTCCCACCCTAATATCCTGCTGGGGAATTAAAAACAGCCGGGCACCCGGGATGCCGGCGAGCTGAGGCCTGAGGCGGTTGATGACCTGTTGAACAGGCACTTTGCGTTCGCTCACCGGTTTGAGTTGGACTGCCAGAAAACTCGAATTACTCCCACCTCGACCACTCGCATACGCAGTCACCGTATTAATCGCAGGGTCCTTCATGAGCACCCGACGGAACTGATCCAGCTTGGGCTTCATCGATTCAAACGATGTGCCATCATCGGTCGAAAAGAAGCCAAGCATCATGCCTGTATCTTGCTGAGGAAAAAATCCCTTTGGGACAATCCCATATAGATAAAAATTCAATCCAAACGTGGCGGCCAACAATAGAATCATGAAGCGACTATGCGCCAACGCCCAATTCAAAGAACGTGAGTAGGCTCCGATCGTCGCCTCCATGCTACGCGTCAGCACGCGTTCGAACAGGCTGGCGCGCGACTGAGTTTCAGACACCGATACGTTGCGTTTAAGCAATCGCGCAGCCATCATAGGCGTCAACGTGAGGGAAACAAACATTGAAATCAAAATCGCAACTGACAATGTCACTGCGAACTCCCGAAAGAGTCGTCCGGGTAAACCCCCCATCAATAATATCGGGATAAACACAGCGATCAGCGAAAGGCTCATCGACAGCACCGTAAAACCCACCTCTCGCGTGCCACGTAACGTCGCACGTTTCACCGACTCGCCGCGCTCTAGGTGACGCATGATGTTTTCCATCACCACAATCGCGTCATCCACCACAAACCCGGTCGCCACGATCAAAGCCATCAAGGACATTGTGTTCAGAGAGTAGTCCAACAAGTACATCACACCAAACGTCCCGATCAGCGAGACAGGGACTGCGACGGTCGGTATCAGCGCGGCTCGCCAATTCCGTAAGAAAAACAGCACCACCAACATCACCAGACCGATGGCAATGATCAACGTATGCTCAGCTTCTTTGACCGAGGCGCGAATACTGGGCGTACGGTCTTGAGCGATGCTCAAATTCACATCCGCAGGTAACATTGCCCGCAAGGTCGGCAAATCCTCGCGGATTTCATCAACCGTGCGAATAATATTGGCTTTGGCTTCGCTGCGCACCAACACCAAAATAGCCTGCTGATGATTGAAATAACCTATGTTATTGATGTCTTCGACAGAGTCCTCAACCTTGGCGACATCGGACAGCCTGACAGGCGCATCGTTGCGCCAGGCTACGATCAAGGGCTTGTAATCCGCCGCCTTCCAAAGTTGGTCATTGGCCTTAATCGTCCAGCGATGAAGATCATTTTCCAAAAAACCCTTTGGCTTGGTCGAGTTCGCCGTAGCGATGGCCGCTCTGACCGCATCCAGCGCGACACCGTATTGCGCCAAGGCATCGGGGTTGAGCTCGATGCGTACGGCGGGCAAAGAGCTACCGCCAATCTGCACCTCACCTACACCTTGTACTTGAGACAGTTTTTGCTGGACGGTGGTTGAGGCGATGTCATAGAGTTGACCCTGCGACAAAGTCGCAGACGTCAAGGCCAGCGTCATGATGGGCGCGGCCGAGGGATTCGCTTTCCGAAATGTAGGATTACCCTGCAAGCCACTGGGCATCATGGCGCGGGCGGCATTAATCGCTCCCTGCACATCTGTGGCAGCATTATTAATGTTCCGGCTGAGATCAAACTGCAACGTGATCCACGTTTGACCGGTGCGGCTGCGCGACGTCATCTCCGTCACACCCGCAATCGTGCCAAGGGAGCGCTCAAGTGGTGTGGCGACTGTCGCCGCCATGACTTCTGGACTTGCCCCTGGCATACTGGCTCGTACAGCAATCACCGGGAGTTCGATCTGTGGCAACGGTGCGATCGGCAACAAACCGTGCGCCAACCAACCCGCCAACACCACACCCAACCAGATCAGCGTCGTCGCGACCGGACGTACGATGAAAGGACCTGAAATATTCATGGCGTCACACTGGCGTCTGATGGACGCTTAGGGTGCGAGCGCAATCGATCGAAAAATAAATAAATGACAGGGGTCGTAAACAAAGTCAGCACTTGGCTCACCAACAAGCCACCGACCATCACTAAACCAAGAGGCTGACGCAGTTCCGCACCTGTTCCTGTCGACAACATGAGCGGTATCGCGCCAAACAAAGCGGCGAGCGTCGTCATCAAAATAGGACGGAAACGCAATAAGGCAGCTTGCTCAATCGCCTCTCTAGGCGACAAGCCCGACTTGCGTTCGGCCTCAAGAGCAAAGTCAATCATCATGATGGCATTTTTCTTGACAATGCCGATCAATAAGATGATTCCGATGATGCCGATCATGTCGAGATCTCGCCCAGTCAGCAACAAGGCGAGCAACGCACCGATGGCCGCAGAAGGCAAGGTCGACAAAATAGTCACGGGATGGATAAAACTTTCATACAAAATACCCAGTACGATGTACATCGTTACGATCGCGGCAAGAATCAATAACAAGGTGCTCGAGAGAGACGCCTCAAAAGCGCGCGCAGCGCCTTGGAAGCGTGTTTGAACGCCCGCAGGCATTCCGATGTCCTGAGTTGCACGCGTCACGGCTTCGACAGCGCTCGATAATGATGTGCGGGGAGTCAAGTTAAAAGAGATCGTGACCGAGGGAAACTGATCCAGCCGGTTGATCACCAAAGGCGAGCGTCCCTCGGTCACCTTGACAATCGTATTGAGCGGAATCGGTTTGCCGGCATTGTTTTTGACATAGACAGAACCTAGAGATGAAGGATCTTTTCGAAACGCCTCGGGTACCTCAATGACCACACGGTATTGATTGGATTGCGTAAAAATCGTTGAAATCTGACGCTGACCGAATGCATCGTAGAGCGCATCGTCAATCGCGGCGGCCGATACGCCAAGTCTAGCCGCGGCATCACGATCGATCTTGACAAAGGTGCTGAGCCCTTCTTCCTGAAGATCATCCACCACGCCCGTCAACTCCGGCTGAGCCCTGAGTTGATCCACCAGTTTAGGTACCCACTGCGCTAAGAGTGCCGCATCCGCCGCCTCCACCGTCAATTGATACTGGGTACGACTCACCCGATCCTCAACGGTGAGATCCTGCACCGGTTGAAAATAAAATCGCAAACCCGTCACAACACTTAACGCGTCATCCAAGCGCTTAATCACTTGGGTGACGCTCTCATCACGCTCCTGTTGTCCGCGCAAAGAAATTTGGATACGACCGGTATTGACCGTTTCGTTGATACCATCAATGCCAATAAAGGAGGCGACGCTCGCGACATTCGGATCCTGCAAAATGACGCCCACCGCCTCTTGCTGGCGTTGGGACATCGCTTTGAAAGAAAGGTTTTGAGGTGCCTGCGTGACCACTTGAATCAGACCCGTATCCTGAGCGGGGAAAAAGCCTTTGGGGACGGCCAGATAAAGCAGCCCAGTCAACACAAAGGTGCCCAATGCCACAAAAAGCGTCAAGGTCTGATGCCGAAACACTATCTTCAGACCGCGCCCATAACTCCGAATCAACGCCTCGATCCAGCCGTGGGTTTGACGGGCGACCCAGCCGTATTGCTGTGCATTGCCGGAACGCAAAAGGCGCGCGCACATCATCGGTGTGAGCGTAAGTGAAATGATCAATGACAGAAAAATCGCGACCGCCAACGTGACGGCAAACTCCCTAAAGAGACGACCGACGACCTCAGTCATAAATAATAGTGGGATCAATACCGCAATCAACGACAAGGTCAGTGAGACAAGAGTAAAACCGATTTGAGATGCGCCCTTAAGCGCTGCTTGCAAGGGCTTTTCACCACGTTCGAGATAGCGGGCGATATTTTCAATCATGACAATGGCATCGTCCACCACGAAACCTGTCGCGATGGTGAGAGCCATCAAGGTCAAGTTGTTGATACTAAAGCCCACCAGATACATGATGCCAAAAGTGCCAATCAGCGACAAGGGCACCACAATACTGGGGATCAGCGTAGCCGTGATCGTACGTAAAAATACAAAGGTCACAAGCACAACCAGACCGATCGCAATCAGCATTTCGAGTTGAACGGCTTTGACTGAAGCGCGAATCGTCTGAGTCCGGTCAGACATCACCGTAACATCGAGATTGCCAGGCAAAGCTGCTCTGAGCTGTGGTAACAACTGTTGAATGCGATTCACTACTTCGATCACGTTCGCGCCCGGCTGACGTTGCACATTCAACAAAATTGCAGGCTGCTGATTCGTCCATGCGGCCAAACGCGAATCCTCCGCATCCATGACAACGGCAGCAACATCGCCCAAACGCAGGGGCGCTTCATTGCGGTACGCCACAATCAAATCCCTGTAATCCTCCGGATTCCTGAGTTGATCGTTTGCATCAATGGTCGTTGAGCGTAGTGGACCGTCGAGCGTTCCCTTGGGCTGATTCACGTTGGCAGTCACCACGGCAGCGCGTACATCCGTTAGCGCCAAACCGTAGGCTGCGAGTGCTTGCGGATTGGCCTGAATGCGCATCGCAGGTCTTTGTCCACCCGCGATCGTCACGAGGCCGACACCCGCGACTTGCGATATTTTTTGCGCCACCCGCGTATCGACGAGATCGCGTATTTGTGGCAATGGCACTGTGGGCGAAGTAATCGCAAGCGTGATCACAGCCGTATCCGCTGGATTAACTTTATTGTAGATCGGTGGCGCCGGTAAGTCCTTGGGGAGCAGATTCGCCGCTGCATTGATCGCGGCCTGCACTTGCTGCTCCGCCACATCGAGAGACAAAGACAAAGTAAATTGCAAAGTGATCGACGAGGCGCCCATCGTACTGCTAGACGTCATTTGCCTGAGACCTGGCATTTGACCAAACTGCCTTTCCAGCGGCGACGTCACAAGCGCCGCCATGACGTCCGGGCTCGCGCCTGGATAAAACGTCGTCGTCTGTATGGTCGGGTAGTCCACCTCGGGCAACGAAGAAACTGGCAACCATTTATACGCGATCAAACCACACAGCAGCAGCGCGATCATCGCGAGTGTTGTCGCGACCGGCCTCAGAATAAACGGTCGAGAAATATTCATCGCCCCGACTCTATGACCCGCACCTTGGCCCCTTCGCGCAAGCGGTCAGTACCCTCCAGCACGACACGCTCGCCCTCTTTAATGCCTTCAAGAATGACTAAGGACTCCGCGGTACGGTCACCGACTTTCACCAACCGTACGGTAGCCGTCCCCTCGGGTCCGACTACATAGACAAAGGCACCACGATTACCTTGCTGTATCCCGCCAGCGGGAATCGTCAAGGCGCCCTTGATTGTTCGGACCTTCATCCGGACATTGACGAATTGATTGGGAAACAAAGCGTCATCGTCATTTTTAAACTCGGCTTTTAATTTGACAGTTCCTGTCGTGATATCAATCTGGTTGTCAATGGACATCAGCGTACCTTGCGCTAACCGCACGGCATCCGCGCGATCATAGGCATCGACGTCTAGTTTTTCGCCTGCACGCATCGGCTGACGCACCGCCGGCAAATCATTTTCAGGCAGCGTAAACACCACAGAGATAGGCTGAGTCTCGGTAATCACGACCAGCCCCAAAGGATCATTCGCATTGACGAGATTACCCGCATCCACGCGCCTCAAGCCAAGCTTGCCAGAAATGGGTGCAGTGATACGCGTATAACTCAACTGCAGACGTGCGTTGTCAACGGTCGCTTGATCGCTTTTAATCTGCCCTTCAAACTTTTTGACCAGTGCTGCTTGCGTGTCCAAAAGCTGAGGTGCGATGGAGTCTTGTTTACGAAGCGTCTGATAGCGCTGCAAATCGCGTTTTGCATTTTCATACTGAGACACATTTTGTTGTTGCGTTCCTAGTGCCTGGTTGAGTGCGACCTCGTAAGGACGGGGATCGATCAACGCCAACAAGGCGCCCTCTTTGACCTGCTCGCCCTCTTTGAACAAAATTTCAAGCAACTCACCCTGCACGCGACTGCGGACAACGACCGTATTTAAGGCAGTGACTGTCCCTAGACCTCTTAAATAGATGTCCAGATCCTGCAACCGCGCCACGTCGACACGAACAGGAGTGCTGGGATTCATGCCTGGGGGTGGTCCTTTTGGCGCCGGCTTTTGCTTGTCACCCAGCTGCCACCAACCAAGCCCTGCCAAAATCAAGGCAATCATCAACCATATCAAGGGCGAACGAAACGTCGACCTTGCTTCTTTACGTTCAGACATATGAATTCCAGCAGGCCCTAAAGGGCACAAAGTGTCATTTTGAAGGCAACGTCATGATGAGCGGCCTGAGGTCGTTGCTCGCCATCCTGAAAGGAATAACGAATCCAGACCATGTATTTATTGGCGCTGATTTCAGGAAACACGCCCGCAGACTCATCCACCCAAACGCGCAACAACTGATAGGTTTTACCTGCAAGCATTTGCTGATATGCACCTTGTGGTGCGATCGCCTCTGTTGCCTGACCGGTCTCGCGTAATAAGCGCATCACCATACTGATCCCTGCTTGCAAAGGCATCAGAGAGGCCATCCAGCGTTGCAAATCAGCGCAACGCTGAGCTTCTGTTCGGTATTGCCACGCATGAAAAGAGGGCATGTCGACTTGGGTACCACCGCCGGGTACGGCCAAGCGTCCTCGCAAACTACTGAGCCACTCATTGGCCCTGAGTTCCTGTCCTGTTTTACCTGCTGCGTTGAGGGTGGTAATGACCCGCTCAATTTCTACGAGCATTTCCGCCAATGTTTTGGGCTCAACGCCGGGATGATCTTGTAATGACTGCAATACGCCGCGCTGTCGCTCTAAATCTTGGAGGACAGTCCCTTTCATATCGGTACGTTCGGTCGCATCCAGCAAGTCAAACAAGGCCCCAAGCGCGACCTGATGGTGCCTCGCATCGCCAGGCTTGGCAAAGAACATCATTCGATCAAGCAGCGACTCCAGGCGCATTAGCGCACGGACTCGCTCATTAAATGGGTATTCAAAAAGAATCACGGGTTCTTATCATCCACGCCGATGCGGCATTTGCAGTAGATTTAACGCTTTTAGCCTGATTTCGCTAGGTTACACCACGCTTTATGCAAGACCAATACTTGTTTTTCAAGATCAGCCAGGGATGTCGTTACCGAATTGGTAATTATATCGTCAGCGGCCGCCAGCCTCTCGGATCGCGACACCTGTGCCGCCATGATGCGACGGATCGTTTCGATGGGTAGTGCACTTCGCGCTTGAACGCGAGCGATCTGAGCATCCTCCTCGCAATCCACCACACAAAGTCGGTCTATCCTGTCGCGCCAGCGTCCGGACTCAAGCAATAACGGTACGACAAAAACGGCATACGCCCCGGTGGCCTGATGGGCTTGCTTTTTAACCTCCTCGGCGATGAGAGGATGCAAAATCCCCTCAAGTTCGACGCGCCGCCGTGGCTCCGCGAACACGAGCTCTCGCATTCTGGCGCGATCAAGGGCACCGCTCGCATCGATCAGTCCCGCCCCAAAAGCAGACCGGATAGCCTCAATCGCAGCCCCTCCCGGAGCCGTCAACTGGTGCGCGATTAGATCCGTATCAATCACCGACGCCCCCCAACTTGCCAAAAGGTTGGCGACATGGGTTTTGCCTGAACCAATTCCACCGGTCAGACCTAACTTAAACATCCTGTTTCCCCTGAGAATTCGGTCACAATGCGTCAACAAACAACATCAGAATACCTCCAAGTGCTAAACCAGGTCCAAATGGCATCGGCTCTCGGAGCCGTCGACCGCCAAACCGTGTCGCTAATGCAATCAAGACAATGCTTGCGAGGGATGCCAATAGCCATACGAAAGGTAGGCTCCAACAACCCAACCAAGCACCAATCGCAGCCGAACATTTGAAATCGCCATGGCCCATGAGCACTTTACCCAACCATTTGCCAAAAACACATGCCGGGAGCCAGAGCGCAATATAGCCCGCCGCCGCCCCCCAAACAGCATGAACCAGCGAATCGGCGCCCGACAAGCCCATCGCATGCCACAACAACCCTGTCCATAAAAGAGGCAGAGTCAAGATATCTGGCAACAAGTGCGTCCGGGCATCGATGCGGGCGAGCAGTAAAAGTGCCGCGCAATAACCAAACGCTGCGACCGCCTCTTTCTCACCCCCCCATATCGAGGCGGCGAGAACGGCACTCAGACACAACAACACAACAAATGCCGCATCCTGCCATTGGAGCGCCCGGATGGCGGGATCAGTCCGGGTCAATCGCCGGGGTTCATACTCTTGCGCCAAGATATGCTGAGGAATTTTCCACGAGAGCCAAAGCAAGGGGACGGATATCGCTACGCCCACCATGCCAGCTACCAAAACGACCCCTAACTGCTCACTCACTTTAATATTTCCTTTAGATGAGACGTGCAGCGTCGATGCCAAGTGCGTAAAATGCAGACATCTTCTTTGCTCCGTTTGTATTTAATTGGGAATGCCATCATGTCAGGACACACCGCAGGGCACTCAACTCTCCGCACAGCCCTTTGCCGCTCTCTCGCCCTTTGCTTACCCGTCCTCGTTGTCGGTTGCACCCAGATGCAACAGCAGATGCAGCAACCCGGCTACTACAACCCGCCTGCGGCCAGCTCGGCCACGGATGCCATTGAGCATGCCGAGTCTCCCACAGGCAGCCAGACGATACGCGCCCCAAGTCAGATTCAAATCGGCTTCAAAGGTCGTGCCTCGGACGCTGCGCCCGTGCCAGGACAAACGGGTGCGAGTTCCAGCCAGGGTGCCACTGCTGTCGCGGAAACCCGCTCACTCCAGGCTTCTCTCTTTCCCGAGCCCCTAACATTTGCAGGCACCTTGCCCTGCTTTCACCCCGAGATGAAATGCTCTGCGCAACGCATCACGCTGACCATTGCACCCAATGGACGTTGGCGCGCCAGAGCGGCCTATCTGGAGCAGGCAAACACCAGCGGCACGCCCCTCGCCGATCAAGGCTGTTGGCGTGTCTTTCCACAAACCGTTCCTAGAGTGATTTTGCTCAATCCCGCGGGCAACGTGCGTGCCGAGCTTGCACTGACCTCGTCGAATGTGTTGCGCTTGGTATCGATCAACGGCGACTCAACCAACCTGACCTACACACTGACAAGACAACCTGACCTCGATCCGATTGATGAGCTCAGCAAAAATGCGGCGCCTAACTGCCCTTAACGTTACCGCCTGAAAGCCTGCAGGTCTCAAGACTCGGGATTCGTGCAGACCTTGCGCGCAAGTTGCACCGCATTGCGCACACCCATTTTGTAAAAAATGCGTGCGCGATGCGCTTCGACAGTTCGCATCGAAATGCCCAACTCAATGGCGATGTATTTATTTGATTTACCCTCCGCGACCGGGTGAATCACATCGCGCTCTCGCGCAGTCAGTGCTCGCCAACCCGCACCACGGTTATCCTCAGGATGTTTCATCTAGCCTCCGTATCAACACGAGGCTTAGTCTGGCAGAAGCGCCAAGCGAAGGTAAGCTGTCAGATCTGACAGGCGGATTTACCCTAGGTACCTATTGACACAAGCGCAAGCCTTAAAAACTATATCCGTCTTGGTTTAAAGCTCAAGATTATCAATCAGGCGGGTCACTCCAAGTTTGGCTGCGGCTAATGCCACCAAAGGCTCACCAGCGGCCACCTGAGCGACCGTAGGCTTATGTAAATCCCGCTGTCGGCGAACGGCGATGTAATCAACCTCCCAGCCACGTTTGGCGAGAATCTCGGTGGCATGCGCAGCGAGTTGTTCAACATCGTGTTGACCCGCTCGGAGTTTGCTTTGTATGGACTGCAACAGCGCGAACAATTGTGGCGCCTCTTTGCGCTCGGTATCTTGTAAATAGACATTGCGTGACGAAAGCGCCAAACCGTCGTGCGCACGCACGGTCTCATGGGCCAGGATTTCAACAGGCAACTGAAACTGTCTGCACATGTTTCGTATCACCATCAACTGCTGGTAGTCCTTTTTTCCAAAGACAGCAACGCGGGGTTGTACGCAGGAAAAAAGTTTGAGTACAACCGTACTTACACCGCCAAAGAAACCAGGCCTGTGTTCACCCTCCAAAATATCACCTAAGGCTTGTGGAGGTTGCACCCGATAACTCTGAGGCTCCGGATAAAGCTCGCGCTCATCCGGAGCGAACAACACATACACGTTCCGATCACGCTCGAGCTTGGCAATATCGTCCTGCAATGTGCGAGGGTAGCGTTCAAAATCCTCGTTGGGTCCAAACTGCAAGCGATTGACAAAAATACTGGCGACAACAGGATCCCCATGCTGTCTGGCGAGCTTCATGAGTGCCAAATGACCCTCATGTAAATTACCCATCGTGGGCACAAAAGAAACGCGCAACTGACCTCGCAGTTGATCGCGCAACTCTTCAATAGTATGGACAACCTTCAATTCATTCTCCGAATGCGGTAGGCCGAACGGTCAAACCGCTGCGCTGGTATAGGCCAGACGCACATAAATTGGCGCATATGGCTCAGCCTGCGTGATTTCGAGCAACGACTCGCGAGAGAGTTCGAGCAAGGCGAGAAAGTGAACGACGACGACCGCGATAGCCGCCCCCTCTGAAATGCGTTCCATGAAGAGATCGCCAAATTCGATGAAACGCACATCGGACAAGCGCCTCAAAATATGCGTCATGTGATCACGGACCGATAATTGCTCGCGGGTGATGTGGTGATGGGCATTCAGTTTGGCGCGCTTGAGAATATCGATCCAGGCCTGACGCAGATCATCGACGCTCACTTCGGGTAAGGCACGCTCTACACGCAGATCCGCGAAAGCCTGAGCGCGCTGAAAATCGCGCCCTAATTGTGGCAAAGCATCCAACCGCTGCGCTGCGAGTTTCATTTTCTCGTACTCGAGCAAGCGCCTGACTAATTCTGCGCGCGGATCCTCGGGCTCTTCGCCAGAGTCTGATTTCTTGACTGGCAACAGCATGCGCGCTTTGATCTCGATGAGCATCGCAGCCATCAAGAGGTACTCTGCGGCAAGCTCGAGATTATGCATGCGTATCTGATCGACATAAGACAAATATTGTCGCGTCACTTCGGCCATCGGAATGTCCAGAACATTGAAGTTCTGCTTGCGAATCAGATAAAGCAATAAATCAAGTGGCCCCTGGAACGTTTCCAGAAAAACCTCAAGCGCATCTGGCGGGATATATAAATCATTGGGCAACGAGAACAAAGGCTCGCCATACAGCCGTGCAAGGGCAACCGCATCGATGACATCCGGTGTGGTGTCGATCGAGGGGTCCACAAGCGCACTCAGGCTATCGCCTGAAACTTGGTTCGTCACCATCGAGCTCTAATCGTTCTGATAAACGTAAGGGTTTTGACGCACACGGGCCTGCTTGAAGGCTTCGGTCAACTCGGGATCCTGCGGACGGTCCCAGAGACGGGCGCGACCATCGCGCTGCCGTTGCTCGACATCAGGATGCTCCGATTTATATTTCTGGAGGAACTGAGTGATTTCTGAGGTGTATTGGTCTGCCATAACTCGTCAACAAAAGGTTAGACTGCTCGCTAGTGTACTGTAGAGCTGCCCATGTCTAGCCCCCCCCACGAAGCATCCACCCCTGCCGAGCGCATCTTGCCCTTTATTGTCGGCTGCGCGCTCCTGATGCAAATGCTGGACTCAACGGTGGTGATCACCGCCTTACCGGCGATGGCGCGCGATCTGGACTCCGATCCGATCAGCATGAACATCACCATCACGTCTTATTTGATCGCGGTGGCGATGTTTGTACCTGTGAGTGGCTGGGCCGCGGACCGCTTTGGTGCGCGTAGGGTGTTTATCGCCGCGATCGCTCTCTTTACCCTAAGCTCGCTGACCTGCGCGCTGTCAAACTCTCTCACGCAGCTTGTGATGTCTCGCGTCGTACAAGGGCTGGGAGGAGCCATGATGGTGCCCGTGGGGCGGATCATTTTGCTGAGAACCATACCAAAACATAACCTATTGAAAGCAATGGCTTTTTTATCAATGCCGGCGCTCATTGGTCCCATGGCTGGCCCGCCCTTGGGAGGTCTGTTGGTCACCTATGCCTCCTGGCATTGGATTTTTCTGATCAATATCCCGATTGGCATACTTGGCATTTGGCTGATCAATCGCTACGTTAAAGAGCTCCCAGCAGACACCACACCTCCCCGTCTCGATGTGATTGGTTTTTTACTCAGCGCGATTTGCATGGCAGCTTTAGTCAGCGGTTTTGAATCCCTCGGCCAAGGTGGCCCCTCCGCTTGGGTGTCGTTGCTGATCCTTGGGACAGGTCTGATCACCGGCTTTTTATATGTGCTCCATGCCCGCCGGCATCCCAACCCGATTATTGACTTGAAACTGCTGCGTATCCCGACTTTTCGGGCGGCGGTCCTTGCTGGAAATCTATGCCGTTTTGCGGTGGGTGCGACCCCTTATTTGCTCGCCCTTTTGCTCCAAATCGGCTTTGGCATGAGCGCGCTCGCGGCTGGGCTCATTACCTTTGTGGGAGCGGTTGGCTCACTGTTGATGAAAATAGCGGCGCCGCGCATCCTCAATCGCTGGGGCTATCGGCATGTGCTGACCATCAACGCTGTGCTGACAGGCGCGAGCTTAGCCGCCTGCGCGAGTTTCACACCTGACATGCCCGGCATCATCATGCTAGGCATTTTGTTGGTAGGCGGGTTTTTTCGATCACTCCAGTTCACTGCAGTCAATACGCTCGCCTACGCCGACATTGCCCATACCGGCATGAGCCGAGCCAGCAGTTTCGCCTCCATGGCCCAGCAACTAGGCGTGAGTTTAGGGGTGGGGGTTGCCGCCGAATCCCTCAGCCTCAGCATGGCCTGGCGAGGCAGCGACACGCTGATCGCTAGCGACGTGATGGTCGGTTTTATTGTGATCGGGACGATGTGCGGCCTCGCCAGTCTTGCTTTTTGGCGTCTTGCGCCCGATGCTGGCGAGTCGCTGCGTCAACGACAATAAAACTGTTACGGCATGGGGTAAAGCAAGATCACTAAGCCTGCTGAAATCATAGCGGTTCTTTTCACGAAAGGGCCTGGTGCGATCACTCCGTAACCGACGAGCGTGGTCGCAAGTCCAACCTTGACCGTTGCCGCAAGAGCAATAAAAGGCGCGTCAGCCAATGATAAAAGTCCTGGGGTTGAAATCATGCCTAGGGGGATTAAATACAGTCCAAGCCCGAGTGCCATTGCTTTCATGGCGACGTTGAGCCAATTTTCTTCGACCATGCCAGCGGCAATAAAGACGGCTCCACAAACCGGCGGCGTGATGGTGGATAGCAATGCAAACCAAAAAACAAATAAGTGCGTCTGCAATAAACCAAGACCCAATTCGGTCAACGCAGGTCCCGCAACAGAGACACAAATCACGTAGGCCGCAGTCGTGGGTACCTCCATGCCTAACAAGAGACAGGTTAAAGCGGTCAACAGCACGGCAGGCCAAAGCAAACCACCTGAGCCAGAGAGAATCAGGGAGGTGATTTTGACTCCAAGCCCAGTCATGCCAAGCACGCCAACGATGAGTGACGCGCATAAGATGATTGAGGCAATCATGGCAATTTGTTTGCCAGAAGTTTCAGCAGCGTTAATGACGCGGTGAAGCGTTTTTTGCACATCAAACTCAAAGCGCTCATCCGTCAGCAAGAGAACCGCTGCGACGACGATCGCCATGCATGCCGCGTACTGTGGCGTAAATTGAAGGCCAAACATGCCCCAAAGTAAGACAGCGAAAGGAATCGCGAAAAACCCCGTGGTAATCATTACGATGCGAAGTTTGGGTTGCTCATTGGCAGGCACACCGGGCAGGTCATAGCGAAGTGAAAACGCGTTGATGCCGATCCACACCGCGAAAAAATATAAAAAAGCGGCCGGTAATGCGGCCAGCATGATGGCTTCGTAGGGCGTGCTAGTCAGTTCGACCATGACAAAAGCGCCCGCCCCCATGAGTGGTGGCATGATTTGCCCACCAGAGGACGCGACGGCTTCAACTGCGCCAGCCAGAGCGCGCGGATAGCCCAGGCGTCGCATGGCGGGCAAAGTAATGGCGCCCGTGGAGGCAACATTGGCAGAAGCCGAGCCTGAAATTGAGCCAAATAACGCGGAAGATAACACTGAGACTTTAGCGGCTCCCCCATCGAGTCTCCCCGCTACCGCGGCTGCAATATTCATGAAACCTGCGCCCGCCTGACCCGCATTGAGCACTGCGCCAAAGATGACAAAGATGGCAACGATCGTGACGGAGATCCCTGTCAGACTTCCCCATAAACCCCCTTCTGTAATGGTTAGTGTGCCAAGAAAGCTCTCTAACGGCATTCCGCTATGGCCAAATTCGCCTGGAATAAGATTGCCATACAGTCCGTACAACAGGGTGATGGCAGCAATCAAGGGAAGGGGCCAACCGACTGCGCGGCGTGCCATTTCCAATGCGACACAGAGCAAGGCCGCAGCCATGATTGTTTGAAGGCTCCCCTCCAGGATGCCGTATTGGTCGCCCAGCGCAGATTGGTGAAAGGCGACCCAGCCGCAGCCGACAAGGCCCACGAGACAGAAAAGCCAGGCGGTGATTCCGACTGGCTGACCTTTGGGGCTGAGAAGAAATATCCATGGCAGCGCAAAGGCCATGTGAAGGGGTCGACTGATTAAATTTGGGACGAGACCCGCGAAAATCAACCACAAATGAAAAGTGATGCTGGCGATGCCCAGCACCGGCCAGAAAATATCTCTAAAGCCGATGCGGGTCATGGTGATTCAATGTTAAGACAAAAGGACTTATTGGTTTGCAGCAGTCAAAGGAATGTTCTGCTCTTTGTAGTAACGCACGGCACCAGGATGGATTTTGCCGGGAATGTTTGCGAGCATTGCAGGCGTCACGCCTTTCCACCAAGGCGCAGAAGCGGCCATTTTTGCGCGCTGCTCCCAGTAAGTCTTGGTCAGGGCATACGCTGTTTTGTCATCCATCTGTGTGGTGGTGTAAGCAATGACTGGCAAGGAAGTCGTCACAATATCTGCTTTTTGTCCGGCATAGGTGTTCGCAGGGATGATTGCGCGGGCGGCACCTGTTTGAGTGACCTGAGCATCCGTCATGGATAGAACGACGACTGGGAGGCTTGCTGCCGCCTCGATCACATTAGGCGAAGGAAACGACCCTGCAGTCACAAAGGCGTCAATTTGTTTATTCTTCAGCGCTGCCACTGCATTATTAAGCTCGACGTTTGCGAGCTTGACCTTGCCATCCAAGCCAAAGAGCTTGAGGTATTTTGTGCCTTCATTAGCAGAAAAAGTCCCTTTGCCAACCAACACGTTCTTTCCTGCCAAATCAGCGAATGACTTGATGCCAGCATCGGCACGTGTCACAAAGTGCATGGTCAAAGAAGGAATTGGAAACAGCGCCCTGATTTCTTTGTATTTCGGTGAAGGTCTTTTCTCAAAGGCACCCTTGTCTGCCATCGCGGCGTTGACCAAAGAGGGAGGGGTCGTAAAAACGTAGTTGCCAGTGCGACTGGCGGCTTCCATCACGTTTTGAACCGAACCCTGACTCTCTTCGAGGGTGATCGTAATTTGGCCGTTCGAGCCCGCTTTGATGGCTTGAGCAATTTCAACACCCATCTGGTAATAAGAAGTACCGGCCTTGGCGGATTTATATGTCACGCGGGTTTCGGCTTGCGCGCTCGAGAGGGCGGCAAGACTCAAGCTGAGTGCGAGAACAGGGAAGATTTGTTTCAGTTTTTTCACGGAAGCCTCCATTAGGTTTTTGTATTAATCATTATAAGAGCCAATATAAGACTCGTTTCAACGTTCCGCCCGAGCGGCATTGGCGTTTGGTTGACATCAACGTGACTGATGACCGTTGAAAATATTCTCTTTAATGGAGAATTTGACTTAGAAAGAGCTTAGTGCGCTCGTTCTGCGGATTATCAAAAAATGCGTCGGGGATATTTTGCTCGATGATTTCACCTTGATCCATGAAAATCACACGATCGGCGACTTTACGCGCAAACCCCATTTCGTGCGTCACGCATATCATCGTCATGCCTGACTCTTCGGCGAGTCCGATCATCACATCCAGCACTTCTTTAACCATTTCAGGATCAAGCGCCGAGGTCGGCTCATCGAACAACATGATTTTTGGATCCATGCAAAGCGAGCGGGCAATGGCCACGCGCTGCTGCTGACCACCGGACAGTTGCCCTGGAAACTTAAGCGCTTGTTCACTGATGCGGACACGCTCAAGATATTTCATCGCACGCGCTTCAGCCTCGGCTTTAGGAGTTTTGAGCACCCAGATCGGACCGATCGTGAGGTTCTCCAGCACCGTTAAATGGGGGAACAAATTGAAATGCTGAAACACCATGCCGACCTCACGGCGAATCGCTTCGACATGACGCAAGTCGTTAGTGATTTCAGTTCCGTCAACGATGATCTGACCTTTTTGATGCTCTTCGAGACGATTGATACAACGAATCAACGTCGACTTTCCGGAACCGGAAGGGCCGCACACAACAATGCGCTCGCCCGGAGCGACTTCCAGATTGATATTGCGCAACACATGGAACTTACCGAACCACTTATTGACATCTTTCATGCTGATGATGGCGTCAGCCATACATATTCTCCAGAGATCGGGTGCGTCCAGCGATTGGCGCGCAGCTCCTAACGCTCATGCCCGGTCGCCAGTCGCTTTTCGAGAGACTGACTATATTTGGACATCGAGTAGCAAAATACAAAATATATCGCAGAAATAAAGATATAGACCTCGACGCTAAAGCCACGCCAAGCTTGATCTGTCAGGGCAGCCTTCGCCGCCTGCGTCAAATCAAAAATACCGATAATGACCACCAATGAAGTGTCTTTGAACAACGCAATAAACAAACCCACCAAGGGCGGAATCACGATCTTGAGCGCCTGCGGTAAAACAATCAGCCTCATCTGCTGCCAGTAGCTTAGACCAAGCGAATTCGCTCCTTCAAACTGACCATTGGGGATCGCTTGCAAACCGCCTCGGATTGTTTCGGCCATATAGGCCGCCGCAAACAAAATGATGGCAATTTGCGCGCGCAGCAATTTGTCGATATTCATTCCCTCGGGCAAGAACAGTGGCAACATGACCGCCGACATAAACAACAAACTAATAAGCGGCACGCCGCGAATGAGCTCTATATACACCACACAGATTGACTTGATGGCCGGCATGTTGGAGCGACGTCCCAGCGCCAAAACAATGCCCAAAGGAAAGGCCAGTGCGATACCAAACGTAGACAAAATAAGCGTGAGAGGGAGACCCCCCCACTGTGTATTTTCCACGTAAGTCAGGCCAAACATTCCTCCCCACATCAATATCGCAACTGCAGTCAGCACTATTGTCCAAACGGCGAGAAGCCACATGTTCCAGAGTTTTCTCCAACCGCTGAGTATGATTGAACCGACCAAGATACCGGTCGCGATCAAGGGTCGCCACTGTTCGTCATAGGGGTAGAGACCAAACAAAATGATACGATGTTTTTCAACAATCATCGCCCAACACGCACCGGTCGATTTGCGACACTCATCCGCTGTCGAAGCCGTGGCGTTCGCATTGATGAAAAACCAGTCCACCATGGCGGGAACGGTTGCGAGCAGAAGCCAGACGGAAAGAATAGTCAGCAAACTATTAATGGGTGATGAAAAAAGCTGGGACCGCATCCATGCGAATACACCCACACTACTTACGGGCGCTTTTTCAGCTGAAACGAGTTGGGCAGGCGTGCTCATGTCAACGCTCCACCAACGCAATGCGTTTGTTATACCAGTTCATAAAGACTGAAATCGACAAGCTCACCGTCAGATAAGCCGCCATGATCATCATAATGCCCTCAATCGCCTGTCCAGTTTGGTTGAGCGTCGTATTAATTACCGAAACAATATCAGGGTAGCCAATCGCGACCGCAAGCGAGCTGTTCTTTGTGATGTTCAGGTACTGACTCGTCATCGGAGGAATTATGACTCGCAAAGCCTGAGGCAACACAATCAAACGCAAAATTTGTCCACGCTTGAGGCCAAGCGCCTCAGCGGCCTCCCACTGACCGCGATTGACCGCCTGAATACCAGAACGCACCACTTCGGCGATAAAGGCTGCGGTATAAATCACCAAACCGATCAGCAATGCGGCAAACTCCGGCGAGAGCGTCAACCCGCCAGCGAAGTTAAATCCTTTGAGCTCAGGCACATCGAGCGTCATGGTGGTACCACTCAACAACCACAGCACCGGTGGTACTGCAAATAACAAAACAAGCGACCATCTCACCGTAGGGAAAATCTGACCCGTTTTTTCCTGATTCTTTCGCGCCCACTTTGCCATAATGATCATCAGGATCACGGCAACCAGAACGCCGACCAACAACCAGAGCAGGCCTTCACCATGAACGCTTGGCATCTGTACGCCGCGGTTCGACACAAACACACCCGGCATGGGGTGCAACGCCTGGCGTGGCCCCGGAAGCGTTTCAGAAATTATGGCGTACCAGAAAAACAATTGGAGCAACAAGGGAACGTTACGCATGACTTCAACATAAATACTTGAAATCTTGCGGATCAGCCAGTTGCTCGAGAGTCTGGCGATACCAATGAGTGTTCCTAAAAGCGTAGCAAGCACGATGCCAATCAGGGCAACGCGCAAAGTGTTGAGCAAACCGACCGTAATCGCTCGACCATAGGTGCTCGCCGGACTATAGGCAATCGGCGTTTCACCAATTGCAAAACCAGCTTCGCGATTAAGAAAATCAAAACCTGTCGAAATATTTCGTGCCGACAAGTTGCTCAGAGTATTGTGAACCAAAAACCAAACAGCACCGCCTACGGCGAGTAAGACAAGGATTTGGTAAATAATAGAGCGCGTACCTGGATCATTCCAAGACAAGCGTCTTCGATTTGGGGGCGTGACATTTGATTCTTTAGGCTTTGTCATAACTTAGGGCGACCGCCAAGCGATCGCCCCTATGTGTCAAGAAAGATTAGCGAATAGGCCAGGCGTACATCAGACCGCCTTTGGTCCATTGTGCATTCAGGCCACGCGCAAGTTTGAGGGGCGTATTAGCACCTACGTTACGCTCAAAACTTTCGCCGTAGTTACCCACTTGCTTGATGATGTTGTAGGCCCACTTGTCGGATACACCCAGATTTTTACCCATTCCAGGCGTCACGCCCAAAATACGTTGAACGTTAGGATTGGTGCTCTTGAGCATTTCGTCGACGTTCTTTTGTGTGATGCCATATTCTTCGGCTTCGAGCATCGCAAAAAGTGTCCAACGGACCACATTCAACCACTGCTCATCGCCTTGACGCACCAGCGGACCCAAAGGCTCTTTGGAGAAGTCCTCAGGCAAGATCACGTTTGCGCCAGGGTTCTTCAAGGTTGTGCGCGAAGAGGCCAAACCAGACTTATCTGTCGTATACGCATCGCAACGTCCGGAGTCATATGCACGAACAACTTCGTCCACCTTTTCAATCACAACAGGCTTGAAAGTCAATTTGTTGGCACGGAACCAATCAGCCAGGTTCAATTCAGTCGTTGTGCCAGGCTGAACACATACTGTGGCGCCGTTGAGTTCTTTGGCGCTCTTGATGTTTAAATCTTTACGAACCATGATGCCTTGGCTGTCGTAAAAATTCACGCCGGCACCAATCAGACCCAGCGAAGTATCACGGGTCATTGTCTGTGTCGTATTACGGGTCAACACATCGATTTCACCGGACTGCAAGGCGGTGAAACGCTGCTGAGCCGTCAGGGGGGTGAATTTGACCTTAGACGCATCACCGAACATCGTTGCTGCGAATGCACGGCAAAGGTCAATATCCAAACCTGACCAAACGCCTTTGCTGTCAGGTGCTGAGAAGCCACCCAGACCCGTGTTGGTACCACATTGCACAAAGCCTTTCTTTTTGACATTATCAAAAGTAGGACCTGCTTGTGCGACACTGGAGGCCGCAAGCATCGCTACGCCGACTGCTGCTAGTTTTAAGAATTTCATTACTCATTCTCCGAAATACCAAAGGGGACGGCAGACAACTTGGTCCGCCGCAGGTCTGATTGTGCAAGGCACCATGGTAGCCGCACACATAACCTGAATGTATGGGGGAAATCCCTCAACGTCAATAATTCCTGTCTCAAATGCTCATTAATTTAGGTGCGCGCAAGGTTATTATTAGGGAATAACCTATGTGACGTCATGATCGAATTTCAGCATGTATTCAAATCTTACGGCCAAGGGCGAAATATCTTGGCCGACATCTCTTTCCGCGTCAACGCCGGAGAGTTTGTCTATGTTGCGGGTCCCTCCGGCGCAGGCAAGTCCACCTTGCTCAAACTCATCGGTGGCCTTGAGGGTCCGAGCCGCGGGTCGATTCAAGTCAATGGGCAGCGACTCGAAAAGCTCTCCGCGCGCGCCAGACCCTACCTGAGGCGGACAGTCGGTGTCATCTTGCAGGACACCCACCTGCTCTTCGATCGCAGTGTCATTGAGAATGTCCTACTGCCACTGACCGTCACAGGCCTGGCGACTGATGTCGCCCGCGCCCGCGCCAGAGCGGCGTTAGAAAAAGTAGGCTTAAGCAGCAAGGAAAACACGCCTCCTATCGAGCTCTCCGGAGGTGAACAACAACGCCTAGCCATCGCTCGCGCTATCGTGAATCGGCCAGCCATCCTGATCGCTGACGAACCTACCGCCAGTCTTGATCGCGATACTGCACGTCGAATCATGTCAGTATTTAAAGACTTTAACCGTGTCGGCGTCACGACGGTGATCGCCTCGCATGATGATGCGCTCATGGCCGAATACGCGACCCGTGCTTTTAAAATAGAGCCTGGGAAATTCGCCGACTCCGCAGCACAACGATCAAATACCTCTGCGTCCCCAACACCTGAGACAGGATACGGCGAGCCACACCTTGGAAGTGCGGTGCGATGAAAAGCCTTCTCAGACAACATCGCTATGCTTTGATCGTGACCCTAAGACGATTACTGGCACAGCCTATCTCCTCGCTGACCAACCTATTGGTGATCGCCTTGGCCTTGACGCTCCCCTTGCTCGGTGCGACGTTCCTGATTTCAATCGAGCCCGTCGCACGTCAGGTTTCCGTCACGCCAGAGCTCACTCTTTTCTTAAAAACAGATGCGGCCAATGACGTGGCTAACAAACTCGAAAAAAAGATTCGCGAGGAACACGTCGGGCAGATTATTAACGTTCGCGTCATTCCAAAGCAGCGAGCGCTTGAAGAGCTGCGGGCAAATCCAGCGTGGGAACAAGCGCTCAAAGTACTGCCTGTCAACCCCTTGCCCGACGCGCTCGTGGTCGAGCTTGCCCCAGGTGATGATCTCGCCAAGCGCGCGGATCAAATGGCTGCGCATTGGCGCACATGGCAAGGCGTTGATCATGTACAACTTGACAGCGCCTGGGTGCAGCGTCTCGAAGCACTCCTGCGCTTTGGACGTATCGGCCTGCTGTTACTCGCGTTGAGTGTGATGCTGGTGGTACTCGCCACCGTTTTTAACACCGTGCGCATGCAGGCCCTTTCTCAACGCGAAGAAATTGGTGTGGCGCGCCTGGTCGGCGCGACCGAGTCCTTCGTGCGCCGTCCCTTTCTATATCTGGGCGCACTGACCTGCACACTCGCCGCACTGATCAGCCTTGGGATCGCGCGCCTGACTCTAGCGCCCCTCAACGATGCATTAGCCTCACTTGCGCGCACCTACGATGCCGAGTTTGCGCTGAAATTACCCGATACGACTGCTCTGATCGTCAGTGTGCTGATTGTCGCCGCACTGGGTGCGCTGTCTGCCAGATGGTCCGTACAACGAAGCACCCGTTTTTAATACGTGACGACGCTGAGATGAAACTCGCCAATCGGATCATCGCGTGGCAACGCGCCCACGGGCGTCATGATCTGCCATGGCAAAACACGCACGATCCTTACCGCATATGGCTCTCCGAGATTATGCTGCAACAGACGCAAGTCAGCGCGGTCATTGAGTATTACCAACGCTTTCTGCGTCACTTTCCAACGATTGCTTCGCTAGCGGCTGCGTCCTCTGAGTCCGTGATGGCGCAATGGGCCGGACTTGGCTATTACGCTCGCGCGCGCAATTTACATGCTTGCGCCCAGCGCATTATGAAAGATTGGAATGGGATATTTCCAAGCGATGCGAACGGGCTGGCAACACTGCCGGGCATCGGCCCATCCACAGCCGCTGCCATTGCCGCGTTTTGCTACGGTGAACGCGCGGCCATCATGGATGGAAACGTAAAAAGGGTCTTTGCACGATATTTCGCGATTGAGGGCGACCCGACACAACGCGCCACAGAGCTTCAATTATGGCAACGCGCGTACGAGGAACTCCCCTCAGTTAAAACTTGCGTCAATGATCCGCTCGCCATGGCACGCTACACCCAGGGACAAATGGATCTCGGTGCGACGGTTTGTACGCGCAGCCGACCGAAGTGTCTGCAGTGTCCTCTGGAAAAGAGCTGTCTGGCGCGCCGGACCGGTCGAACTGAAGAGCTACCATGGCCACGCAAACGCAAAGTACTCCCCGAGCGAAGCACTCGCATGTTGATCGCCTGTCACGCCGAGCATGTATTACTTGAACAAAGACCAACCCAAGGTATCTGGGGAGGCTTGTGGAGCTTGCCGGAATATGAGGGGCACGTCAGTACGGAACAAGCGTGTGCGCAACTCGGACTTGCACCTCGTCACATACAAACACTGACGCCATTTTTGCATGTCTTTACGCACTATCGGCTCACGATCACGCCCATTCTTGCATGCCTGTCCGAGCGCACTCCCCCCAAAGAGCAAGAGCAGGATGGCGTGACATTGCGCCGCTGGGTCCGATGCAACACGCTCCACACATTAGGGTTACCGGCTCCGGTTCGAAAGCTTCTTGAGGGCTTGCAGTCGGATCAGCTCCTGTCTTGAGTCCTCGCCAACCAAGGCCTCAAGATTCCCTGCTGGGGATATAGTGACTAATACTCATGAGAATTCCACAAGCAATACCAACCGTCAGCAGCGCTGTTCCTCCATAGCTGAGCAAGGGAAGAGGAACACCGACAACAGGCAGCAAACCCGTCACCATACCGATATTGACAAAGACATAGACGAACAACACCATGGTAAGCGCAGCCGCTAATAATCGACTTGCATGAGTTGGAGCTCTGATGGCGATCGCCAACCCTCTAAACACCAAGAGCAAATACAAAATCAAGAGCGTCACACCGCCATAAAGGCCAAACTCTTCGGCGAATACAGCAAAGATGAAGTCGGTCGTTCGTTCAGGAATAAAATCCAGATGCGTCTGCGTACCACTCATATAACCCTTGCCATACACGCCTCCAGATCCAACGGCAATCGTCGACTGAATAGTGTGAAAGCCCTTGCCCAGCGGATCATTGCTTGGGTCGAGCAAGGTGCAGACACGATTTTTTTGATAGGTGTGTAATACCACCCAGTCTGTTTCCTCCTTGCACAAATCATCCTGATACGCGAGGATGCCTCCCATTCCGACCAGCATGACGACCATGATCGGCGCCAGAAGTTTGAATGACAGTCCTGCGAAATAAATAACACAAAATCCAGCACCAAATACGAGTAACGCCGAGCCCAGATCGGGTTGCTTAGCGATCAATAAAAAGGGCACAATCAATAAGCCCCCTGCCACAAAAAAATCATAAAACTTTAAAGAACTTTCGCGTTGATGAAAGTACCAAGCCAGCATCAAAGGGACTGCGATTTTTAACATTTCAGAAGGTTGAATACGCGTAAATCCAAGATTTAACCAGCGTGTCGCCCCCTTCGTCGTGGAACCAAAAAACTCGACACCAAAAAGCAACACCACACCGACGATATAGAACGGCACGGCAAGCTTCAAAATATATTGAAACGGCACCATCGCCACGATCCACATCACCCCCAGGGCGATCAAGAGATTGCGCAAATGATCAGCATAGCGCGAATCTGTCCCGCCCACAGCAGAATGCATGACCAAAAGACCGGTGGCGCCCAGCAGCAGCAGCACAATCATCAGAGGCCAGTCAAAGGCTGTCACCATCCGAGAAAGGGCTTTGAATAACACTTTCATCGCGCGATGATTCCCGCCTTGGGCTGGCGCAACAACCACTCGTCAAAGACCTTGCGAGCGATGGGTGCTGCAACACCTCCTCCCCAACCTGCGTTTTCAACCAGCACCGCAATCGCAATCTTGGGATCTTTGGCGGGTGCGAAGGCCATGAACAAGGCATGATCCCGCAGACGCTCATCAATCGCACTGCTTAAATATTTGCCGCCTTTCAAGCTATAAACTTGCGCCGTACCAGTCTTGCCCGCAGTCTGGTAGGGGGCCCCTGCAAATGCTTGACGGGCCGTGCCGGTCACGGTGACATCGGCGAGTGCTCGCTTGACTGCCTGAATATGTTCGGCTTTGAGCGGTATCTGATGCGAAGCTTCGGAGACAGTCAACCGCTCCTCACCCGAAGTCGGATTTTTGATCGAGCGAACTAAATGTGGTCGCATATACATGCCATCGTTTGCCAGTACCGCAGTCGCTTGAGCAAGCTGCATCAAGGTAAACGCGTTGTAGCCCTGACCCACAGCCACAGAGACTGTTTCACCACCGTACCAGCGCTGCTGCTCGCGTTTTTTATAAGCCGCACGCTTCCAATCCGTAGAGGGCAACACACCTTTGCGTTCACCATCGAGGTCGATGCCAGTAATTTGACCAAAACCAAAGGGCTTCATAAAGTCGTGTAACGCATTGACACCAATTTCAGGCGCCAAGGAATAAAAATAGGTATCGGAAGACACGACTAGCGCCTGGTGCATATCGATCGAACCGAAATACGCCGAACCCGCGTTACGGAAACGTTGGCCACCAAACTCAAAAAAACCGGGATCATGAATTCGATCAGAGGCTTTGCGCTTGTTGAGTTCTAGCGCCGCCAAGGCTACAAAGGGCTTGTAGGTTGAACCAATTGGATATGTGCCGTATACAGGTCGATTAATAAGCGGATGGTCCGGAGACTCGTTCAGACGTCTCCAACTTTCGACATCGATACCATCGATGAATAAGTTTGGATCGTACGAGGGCTGAGAGACAAACGCCAACACATCGCCTGTCGAAGGCTCAATCGCAACCAGGGCCCCTCGCTGATCTTTGAAGGCAGCCTCAGCGATACGCTGCAACTCCATATCCAGAGATAGTACGAGATTTGAGCCCGGCACAGGATCTAACTTACGCAGGCGACGCACCGGTTTTCCACGGGCAGTGACCTCGACCTCCTCGAAACCAGTTTTACCGTGCAACACACTTTCGTAGGACTTTTCAATTCCTTTTTTTCCAATAATATCGGTGCCACGGTAGTTTCCGACATCACCTTTATCTTCGAGCATCGTGACATCGGCTTCTGAAATTCGGCCGACATAACCCACGACATGCCCTGCCGCTTTGCCTTGAGGATACTCGCGAACCCAACGTGCGCGCAGCGTCACTCCCGGAAAACGCAAGGAATGGGCGGAAAACCACGAGGCTTCCGTTTGATTGAGATTATTACGCAACACGATACTGGTGTAGCGACCAGACTCGTTGGCACGGCGCTTGAAGCGACGCTGGTCAGCGCTGCTGACATACACGACAGGGGTTAAACGGCTTAGCATCTCATCGATACTTCCGGCATGCCCTGGCACCACCTCAAGGGTGTAACTTAAATAATTACGCGCAAGTACCTCACCGTTTCGGTCAACGATATCGCCGCGTCGAGGTGGTATAGGCAATACCGCGATACGATTATTATCCGCACGGGCGGCGAGACTTTCATGTCGCTCAACTTGGAGTACCCAAAAACGCCAGCCTAGCAGACTAAAACAGGCGACGGCGAAGACACCCGCCACCCACACTCTCAGCAGAAAGCGTTTTTTTTGTTGTTGATCAGTTTGCTTGAAATCAAACATGTTCTAACGAACTCACGCGGAGCCACCTTCAGCATCATCCAGACGATGCTGAGGCAACAAAAGGATCCAACTCACCAAAGGCCAGCAGGCTATAGTAAATAGTGCGCTAAACAACCAGGACCAACCGGGCCAAGCGCTCACCAAAAAGGCACCAATTAAAACTGTGATTAACTTGGCGCCCACAAAGACTGGTAACAAATGAATACCTTGTTGGAGCAGATCAAAGCGCAAAATACGCCGCTGCATTGCTTGCGCACCGTAGACAGTCAGCGCAAACATCAACGCTTGTAACCCCAGCGGACCCACATCATGCACGTCGAGAGTTAAACCAAACAAAAATGCGACGACCATGCCTATTCGCCGCGAATCATGTAAAGACCAAAAGGTGATCACCAAAAGCAGTAGCTCGGGCGCAGCGTGCCAGACACGCCAAGGGAGTAAAGACAAGATCCAGACCAGCAACAAGGTCGCCCAAACATAACCCGCTCCGGCTATTGTTTCCGACGACTCAGGGCCCACGTCATGCGCGATCGGCATGGGCGGCCTTTTTGAGCGTGGTTTCATCGCCGCATGGTTACTTGGTTTTATTTGTCGCACCTAGAAGCTCCGTCGAAGAAATGGCAGCCGCTGAAGGCAAGGACATCGATCCATCGCCCACCGGTACTTGTAAGACCAGAAAATGTCTGTGGCGTTCCGGATGAGAGGCAGGTAGAGCTTCGGCGCGCGCAAACCCCGAGGCAGGATTGCGCTCGACATGATCGATACGACCTACTGCTAGACCGGCGGGAAAGACGCCTCCCACGCCACTGGTGACGAGTTGATCACCCTCTTGAATGTCCGCATCCGAGGAAAAGTAACGCACCTCGACCTTTCCGGGAGAGCTGGAGCCAAAAGCAATGAGACGCAAACCATTGCGCAACACCTGAACAGGGATCGATACGATTTCATCGGTCAACATCGCCGCCTCGGAGGACATCGGCGTGACACGGGTGATTTGACCCACAACACCACTTTCGTCGATGACAGGCATGCCCTGAGCAATGCCCGCACGGCTACCTTTGTTGAACACGATGCGTCTTGTAAAAGCGTTGACAGGCTCGTAAAGCACCTCGACCACCACGGTCGGACGGTCAACAGCTGTCTCCAAGACACCCAACAGGCGCCGTAATTGTGAGTTCTCGGCTGAAAGCAGCGCCGCGTTCGTTGAAACCTGCGCTAACGTGATGCGTTGTCGCTGTAAAGCTTCGTTTTCAGACTTGATGAGCGCTGCTGCGTTGACCCATTCATTGGCCATCGTGAGGATGTCACGTGGAAACAGCACAGCGCGTTGAAAGGGATAGAGTGTTGTCGAGATTGCTTGGCGAACAGGATTTGTTTTGTTCCATGTCGCATCTGTAAACAATAAGACGATCGCCAACAACACCAGAAAGGTCAGAATCACTTCAGCGGCGGGACCGCGCCGAAAAAGACGTAGGGTGACGTGTCGTTGCATCAGAGCTCAGTACAAAGCCACCCGAACCAAAAAGGCCAGGCCGACTAGTCGTTAATGAAGATTGCGCCTAATTTTTCAAGGTGCTCAAGCGCGTCGCCACAACCACGAACAACGCACGTCAAGGGGTCTTCTGCCACGATGACAGGCAAACCTGTTTCCTCTTGGAGCAGTCGATCCAGGTCGCGCAATAAGGCGCCCCCCCCTGTCAAGGCAATCCCCTTATCGGTAATATCCGCACCGAGTTCGGGGGGTGTATTTTCGAGGGCAATTTTGACAGCGGACACGATTTGGTTCAAAGGGTCAGTCAGCGACTCAAGGATCTCGTTAGAAGAGACCGTGAAGCTGCGAGGCACGCCCTCGGCTAAATTGCGGCCTTTGACTTCGATCTCGCGGACTTCAGAGCCTGGGAACGCTGAACCAATCTCTTTTTTGATGAGCTCAGCGGTGGGTTCACCAATCAACATTCCGTAATTGCGACGGATGTAATTAACGATTGCCTCGTCGAACTTGTCGCCGCCCACACGCACGGAACCTTTGTAGACCATGCCACCCAAGGAGATGACGGCCACCTCAGTCGTGCCACCGCCAATATCGACCACCATGGAGCCACTCGCATCCGATACATTGAGACCGGCACCAATGGCAGCCGCCATCGGCTCCTCGATCAGATACACGCGACTAGCGCCTGCACCCAACGCCGACTCACGAATCGCACGACGCTCAACCTGCGTTGAACCGCAGGGCACGCAAACAATAATCCGGGGGCTAGGCGCCAGCATATTGCGCGGATGCACCATGCGGATGAATTGCTTGAGCATTTGCTCAGTCACTGTAAAGTCGGCGATCACACCGTCTTTCATCGGGCGAATCGCCTCGATGTTGCCAGGAACACGCCCGAGCATTTGCTTGGCTTCGCGACCAACGGCTTGAATGATTTTTTTACCCCCGGGACCGCCGTCGTGGCGAATCGCGACGACAGAGGGCTCGTCGAGGACGATGCCCTTGCCGCGGACGTAAATGAGGGTGTTGGCGGTACCGAGATCGATCGCCATATCACTGGAAAAATAACTACGCAGGAATCCGAACATGAGAGCCCAGCCATAGGGAAAATTGACGCACGCAACTAGCGGCGATTAGCCTTCTATCATAACTTATAATTCCCTGACAACGGCAAAACTTGCTCTCGTCAAGCCCGGAAAGTCACGGGCCGACACCTTCAATGGATTAAACCTGTCTTATGGCCCTCACAGACCAAGAAGTCGCTCGTATCGCCCGCCTGGCAAGGCTTCATCTCACGCCTGAGCAATTGACTCAGGCGCAGACGGATCTCAACAAAATACTTGGCATTATTGAAACGCTCCAGTCGGTTGATACCCAAGGTGTAGAGCCTTTGGCGCATCCCCTCGCATCCGTTTCAGACGTTCATCTCCGACTGAGAGACGATGTGGTGACCGAAATGTCCTCGACAGAGCGTCGCGACGCGCTGATGGCCAACGCCCCCGGCGCCTCCAAAGGTCTGTTCCTGGTTCCCAAGGTCATTGAATAACATGTCGAACGCACTCCAGCGCTATCCAAGCATCGCCGCACTCCATCAGGCACTCGCAAGCCGCCAACTTAGCGCCACAGAGCTCGCGCAAGACTGCCTAAGACAAATTGAGCTGCACGCCAACTTGAATGCTTTCGTCCACACCGACGCAGACCTCACACTTGCTCAGGCCCGCGAAGCCGATAACCTATTGGCTGCCGGTCGCGGCACATTGTTGACGGGTCTGCCCATTGCCCATAAGGATGTCTTTGTGACCCAGGGCTGGCGCAGCACGGCTGGCAGCAATATGCTCAAGCAATACACGAGCCCTTTCGATGCCACCGTCGTGCACAATTTACGTGCCGCAGGCTGCGTCACCCTCGGTAAACTCAATTGTGACGAGTTCGCGATGGGCTCCGGCAATAAACACTCCGCTTTTGGTCCCACGCACAACCCTTGGGATACCTCTGCTGTGCCTGGAGGCTCATCCGGCGCCTCGGCGGCAGCCGTTGCGGCCAAGCTCGTCATTGCCGCCACGGGTACGGATACCGGAGGCTCTGTTCGCCAGCCTGCGGCACTTTGCGGCGTCACCGGCATCAAACCCACCTATGGCGCGGTCTCTCGTTACGGCATGATCGCCTATGGCTCAAGCCTCGATCAAGCTGGCCCCTTAGCCAGTAGCGCGCTGGATCTCGTGGACATGCTCGATGTCATGAGTGGCTTTGACAATAAAGATTCCACGAGCGCAGAACACTGCAAAGGCGTCCCTAACGCACCAGGGCGTATCCGCGCTGAGTTCAACAATGCCGATAAAAGCTTTCATAGCAATGCCACTCAGCCACTCAAAGGCTTGCGTATCGGCGTACCCAAGGAGTTCTTTGGGGAAGGGCTTTCCAACGATGTCGCCCAAGCGATCGAGGTCGCCTTGCAGCAGTTTGAAAAACTCGGTGCACAACGTGTTGATATTTCCTTGCCAAGGACCGCGTTGTCCATCCCGGCTTATTACGTGATCGCCCCTGCCGAAGCCTCAAGCAACCTCTCCCGCTATGATGGTGTGCGCTACGGGCATCGCAGCGCTTCCTACTCGGATCTCGAAGACATGACGGCACGCTCGCGCGCCGAAGGCTTTGGCGCAGAGGTCAAGCGCCGCATCCTGATTGGCACCTACGTCCTGTCACATGGTTACTATGATGCCTACTACTTGCAGGCGCAACGTTTGCGCCGCATGATTGTGGATGATTTCCAAGCGGCACTGACACAACAGTGCGATGTGATCATGGGTCCTGTCACGCCGACGGTCGCTCAACCTATCGCTCACAACCAACATGATCCGACTGCCGACTGGCTGGCGGATATTTACACCTTGGGTCTCAATCTCGCAGGCTTACCAGGCATGTCAATTCCCTGCGGTTTTGGTCCAGGTGCCTCCGGCAAACCCTTGCCAATTGGTTTACAAATCATTGGCAACTATTTCGACGAAGGGCGACTGTTGGCCATCGCCCATCATTTTCAACAAGTCACGGACTGGCATCAACGCGTTGCGGGGCAAGCATAATGGCATGGGAAATCGTGATCGGGTTGGAAACGCACACCCAGCTTTCGACTCAAACCAAAATTTTTTCAGGTAGCTCCACGCGTTACGGCGCGTTACCCAATACACAGGCTAACGAAGTCGATTTAGCACTGCCTGGCTCGCTGCCAGTCATGAATCGCGCTGCCGTCGATCGCGCGATTCGTTTGGGCTTAGCTGTGGGTGCGACCATTGCACCTCGGTCTATTTTTGCGCGCAAAAACTACTTTTATCCGGACTCTCCAAAAAACTACCAAATCAGCCAGTTTGAAATCCCCGTTGTACAAGGCGGCTCAATCAGTTTTTTTGTAGGCGATCAAGAAAAAACCGTCAATCTGACCCGTGCTCACCTTGAAGAGGATGCCGGCAAATCCATGCACGATGACTTTGTCGGTCCACATGGTGAGTCCTCCTCGGGCATCGACCTGAACCGCGCGGGTACGCCTCTGCTTGAGATCGTGTCGGAGCCAGAAATGCGCTCTGCCGCCGAAGCCGTCGCCTATGCCAAAGCCCTGCATAGTTTGGTGATGTGGCTCGGCATTTGTGATGGCAATATGCAAGAAGGCTCATTTCGCATTGATGCCAACGTCTCCGTTCGCCCTGTGGGCCAACAAGAATTCGGCACACGCTGCGAGATCAAAAACGTCAACTCCTTCAAATTTCTCGAACGCGCCATTCAATATGAAGTTCGACGCCAAATCGAATTGATCGAGGACGGCGGACGTGTCGTTCAAGAAACACGCCTATACGACTCTGAGCGTGACGAAACGCGCAGCATGCGCAGCAAAGAAGACGCGCATGACTATCGCTATTTCCCCGACCCTGACCTCCCACCCCTTGTGATTGCCCAGGATTGGATTGAGTCCGTCCGCCAAACGATGCCTGAACTGCCCGCAGCCTTGCGTGCGCGATTCATCTCAACATTTGGTCTGGTACCGGTCGATGCCGCCCAGTTATCGATCAGCCGCGATCTTGCCGCCTACTTTGAAAGTGTCAATGCAGCCCTGCCTGCGGGTCAAGCTAAACTCGCCGCAAACTGGATCATGGGCGAGGTCTCCGCAACACTCAACCGAGAAGAAAAAGACATCACTGAGTCTCCTGTGTCGGCGAATGCGCTTGCAGCACTTCTGCTCCGCATCATTGACGGCACGATCTCTAACAAAATTGCCCGAGACGTTTTTGCTGCCATGTGGTCGGGTGAACATGACGGCAGTCCCGACGCCATTATTCAGGCCAAAGGTCTGACGCAAATCAGTGATTCGGGCGCCATTGCCGCCATGGTGGATGCGGTGCTCGCGGACAATCCCGCCATTGTGGCGGAATACCGCGCCGGAAAACAAAAAGCCTTTAACTCGCTTGTTGGTCAGATTATGAAAGCGGCTAAAGGCAAAGCCAACCCTCAGCAGGTCAATGACCTCCTGAAGGCTAAGCTAGAGGGTTAAATCCCGTAACGCGCGCGATACGCCAACACTGCCTCGCGGTGTTCGGCGAATTCGGCGTTATTTTCTAGTAACGCAAGGATATCCGTGAGTGAGGCAATGCTGACCACAGGCAAGCCATAGCGCTGCTGCACCTCTTGGACGGCCGAATGTGGGGAAAGTCCGCCATCGGGTCCTGCACGCTCCATACGGTCCATCGCGATGAGCACTGCGCAAGGCTCCGCACCCGCAGCGCGAATGATGTCAACAGACTCTCGCACTGATGTGCCCGCTGTAATCACATCATCAATAATGACGACTTTTCCCTTTAGGGGGGCACCCACCAGCACACCACCCTCGCCGTGATCTTTGGCTTCCTTGCGGTTGTAGGCGAAGGGTACATCTCGACCCTGAAGTCCCGCGTGCGCGGCAAGGGCAACCGAAGTCGCTGTCGCCAAAGGAATCCCCTTGTAGGCGGGCCCAAACAACATATCAAAAGGCAACTTGGAGTCAACCAGTGCCTGAGCATAAAATTGCGCAAGCTTGCCGACAGAGGCTCCCGTATTGAAAAGCCCTGCGTTAAAAAAGTAGGGGCTTGTTCGGCCAGACTTTGTCACAAAACGACCAAAGCGCAGCACGCCCTCTTTTAAGGCAAACTGTACAAACTCTCGACGATCAGCACCTAGCGACATAGCATTCCTTTCTGTTTCGACTCTACTTTAAACCCGTACATTATCTCACCGACTAGGAGTTCTGCCTTGCTGCGCATCACCTCACTGAACCTCAATGGCATTCGCTCCGCCTACAACAAAGGCCTGCTTGAATGGCTGAAATCACATCAGGCGGATATTCTTTGCCTTCAGGAGCTCAAAGCGCATCTGGCGGACATTCAGCACGACTACCAACATCCTCTAGACTACACCGGACATTTTTGTGCAGCCGAAAAAAAAGGCTACAGTGGGGTCGGTCTCTATTTAAAACAACAGCCAGAGCGTGTACTCACCGGAATCGACTGTCCGGAGTTTGATCAAGAAGGTCGCGTCATTCGCGCTGACTGGTCCAACCTGACCGTCGTCAGCGCTTACCTCCCCTCAGGCTCCAGCGGCCCAGAACGACAGGAAGCCAAGTTTCGCTTCCTCGCTAAATTTGGCCCTTGGTTACAAGCCATGATGGACGATCATAAAAAAACTAAGCGCGAATACGTCATCTGTGCAGATTGGAACATCGCGCACAAAGAAATCGACCTCAAAAACTGGAAATCCAATCAGAAAAACTCTGGTTTCACCCCTGAGGAGCGCGCATGGGTCACGCACACCCTCGAAGAAATCGGCTTTGTAGACGTGTTTAGAACTCTCGATCCCAGCCCAGAGCAATACACCTGGTGGAGCAATCGTGGGCAGGCCTGGGCCAAGAATGTAGGCTGGCGTCTGGACTACCAACTCGCCACGCCGGGGATTGCTGCACTGGCGCGTTCAACCAGCATTTACAAAGATGAACGTTTCTCTGATCACGCCCCGTTCACCATCGATTACGACTTTATACTCGCAGCAAAAGCTTAGACACCCGCGGCATCGATACGTTCGATATCGCGGCGACGCCACCACAACAACAACAAGCCCGGCAAGGCAATCACCACCGTGATCAAGAAAAAAGTAGGCCATCCCGCAAATAAAACCAGTGGAGGCGTTAGCGGTCCTGCGAGGTAAGTACGGCCCACCGCAGATAGCGCAGACAACAAGGCAAACTGGGTGGCAGAAAACTCTCGGTTACACAGCCCCATCAATAAGGCGACAAACGCAGCGGTGCCCATGCCTCCACACAAGTTCTCAAGGCTCACACCTGCGGCCATCAAGAATACATTGTGTGGTCCAACAGAAATAACCCAATAGCCAAGATTGGAAACTGCCTGCAGCAAACCGAAAAACATCAACGATCTGTAAAGACCTAGTTTCGCCATGAGCGTACCACCCATCAGCGCACCCACGATCGTCGCAGTCAAACCCAACAGCTTATTGACCGTTCCGACCTCAGTCGCCGAATAGCCTGCAGCCCGCAAGAGAAACGTCGTCGAAAGCGCGCCCGCGAACGCGTCACCGAGCTTGTAGAGAACAATTAATAGCAAGACCGTGATAGCTTCAGGTCGACTGAAAAACTCCTTGAAGGGCTCAAACACCGCCCTCGAAAGCGAGCGTGGCGTCTGGGCGGGCACCTCAGGCTCAGGGGCCCAAAGCGTGGCAAGCGCGACCACCAGCATCAACGCCCCCATCAACATATAGGTGTAACCCCAACCTAGCCATTGATCCGCCAAAATCAAGGCCAACCCCCCAGAGGTCAACATTGCGAGCCGATAGCCCAGCACAGACAAGGCAGCCCCAGCGCCTCTTTCTTCTTTGCGCAGGACATCGCTGCGGTAGGCATCAAAAGCAATATCCTGCGTCGCAGAACAAAAAGCCACAGCGACTGCAAGTAATGCGAGCGGTAACAGGCTTTGACCTGGAGACATCAACCCCATGGCCATGATGCCTAGCGCGAGCAACACCTGCATCACAAGCATCCACCCTCGCCTACGTCCTAAAAATGGCGGGGCGTAACGATCAATCAACGGGGCCCAGAGAAACTTCAGCGTATACGCCGTTCCTACTAAGGTCAGAAAGCCGATTTCTTGGAGAGAAACTTGTTCAAGCGTTGCCCACGCTTGCAAGGTCCCACCCGTCAGCGCCAGGGGCAAGCCACTCGCAAAACCCAGTGCCAGCAAAGGCGCGATACGCTTACTGGTGTAGAGTTTCGAGGCGGGAACGGTCTGCGTCTCGACGCCTGATTGCGGTGTTTGTTGATTAGTCATCAGAGTCACCTCGCCGTAAATCGATACGCTGCTAGCGTACTACGCCAACCTGCAAAAAATTTCACCTCATGCTGATCATTAAAGGTCGCACGCTCGAGGATCGTGAACGCAAGCGTATTGGCCAGCCGCTCAAAATCCTTGAGCGTGCAAAGATGAATATTAGGGGTGTTGTACCAGTCGTAAGGCATCTGACCCGTGACGGGCATCCGACCACGCAAAATCGACCAACCGTGTGGCCAATAACCAAAGTTGGGAAAAGAAACGATCCCCTCACGCGCCACGCGCGCCATTTCGCGCAAAATATGCTCAGTATTGTGCATGGACTGCAGCGTCTGGGACAAGACGACCGTATCGAACTGCTGATCGTCAAACATCGCCAAACCATCTTCGAGATTTTGCTGAATCACATGCACGCCGCGTTGCACGCAACTCAAGACACGGTCATCGCTGATTTCAACGCCGACAGCCTGCACGCTTTTTGACTGCTGCAAGTGCGCAAGCAGCGCACCGTCACCACAACCCAAATCCAATACACGGCTGTTGGGTTGAACCCACTGCGCAATCCGCGCCAAATCTCCGCGCAGATCACCGTCCAGCGTTTGTCCGCTCAATTTGAGTGGTTCACTCATGCTGGCACCCCGCTCGCTTTCATGTCAGAGCCCGGCGCTTGAGATAAAGTGGCCGCAATTCGCAAAAAATAGGCGCGCATCAACTTGTGATAGCGCGAGTCATCAAGCAAAAAAGCATCGTGTCCGTGCGGCGCATCGATCTCTGCATAGGTGGCGGGCTGACCATTTTTAAGCAAGGCCTGCACGATTTCGCGGGAACGCTCGGGAGGAAACCGCCAGTCCGTCGTAAAAGACACCAATAGGAAATCAGCCTGCGCAGGTGCGATCGCACGGGCGAAATCGCCCCCCGTACGTTTTGCCGGATCAAAATAATCCAGGGCACGCGTAATGAGCAAATAGGTATTGGCATCAAAATATTTAGAAAACTTTTCACCCTGATAGCGCAGATAGGACTCCACCTCAAACTCTACGCCATAACCATAATGATAAGCACCATCGGCCGCAGGTTCACGCTGTGTCCTGCCAAACTTTTCAGCCATATCATCGTCAGAAAGATAGGTAATGTGGCCAATCATGCGCGCCACGGACAAACCATGTCGCGGCACCGTATTATGCGCATAGTAATCGCCACCATGGAATTCCGGGTCCGTGATGATGGCGCGACGAGCGACCTCATTAAAGCCGATATTTTGTGCTGATAAACGCGGCGTACTGGCGACCACTACGCAATGCGCGACGCGCTCGGGCAAGGTCATCGCCCAACTCAAGGCCTGCATCCCACCGAGCGATCCGCCCATCACAGCAGCAAAACGTGTGATCCCAAGGCGATCCGCGACTCGCGCCTGCGCCAACACCCAATCTTCGACCGTCAGCACCGGAAAGGCGGCGCCCCAGGGTTTGCCTGTCTCTGGTCGAAGGCTGGCGGGTCCGGTCGAACCAAAACACGAACCCAGGTTGTTGACCCCAATCACAAAGAAAACATTAGTATCCACCGGCTTGCCCGGACCGACCATGTTGTCCCACCAGCCAATATCCTTGGGATTTTCTGCGGAAATTCCCGCGACGTGATGAGAGGCATTGAGGGCGTGACAAATGAGCACAGCATTGCTCGCGTCTGCGTTCAACGTTCCATAAGTCTCAATCGCCAAATCATAGGCTGAAAGTGTGTGCCCGCTTGATAAAGGAAGGGGCTCATCAAAATGCAAATATTGGGTATGGACGATGCCCACCGAACCAACGGGCGTGGGGCAGACAGCTTGTGCATCGCACGCGTCCTGAATACTGGACGAATCAATCATACGGACCTTCTTTAGCGGGATTTATGAGGCGCCCGCAAGCGGATCGAGCAAATCGGCGCCAATTGTTTCAAATTCTAACATCGCTGTGCGGAGTTGGCAGCTCACGAATCGAACAGAATTTTTCTATTTAGTTACAACCTGCCCACCCAGCAAACACTTTTTTACAAATCAACACGCCATCAAAGGGATTCTGCGCATTCTAATGAAGGGCATAAACGCTCAAACTCACACATTCTTATTTGCGTCCAATGGGGATCTCTTTTCATGACAAATCCACGTCTTTCCGGACGCGAGTTGCAATGCCTGGAATGGGTATCTGCGGGCAAAACCAGCTGGGAAATCGGGCTGATCCTTGGCCTTTCAGAGCGAACGATCAATTTTCACCTGTTCAATGCTTGCCGCAAACTCAATGTGTTCGGCCGACAAGCTGGCGTGGCACAGGCGTTGCGCCTTGGCCTGCTGACCGGTCAGCCTCACCTCAGCCGCAGCGAACGGACGAACTCGAGTGCGTTTTCATTTGAAAGAGATTGTTTCGGACCCGAAACAACCACCTGAATCAACATACCGCGATGCACAACAACTTTTGCCATCAGCATGGAGGGTTGGTTGGCAACAACGGTATCCAGCGTAAAGATCTCACCTTTGAGCGCGGCTTCCGGGGCTTGCTTGCCAGCGCGAGCAGCCAAAGAAGAGACGATTGTTTTGACGAATGCGGCGCTTTTTTCGCCAGTCAGCGCTGCAGGCAAAGGCACATACCCCACCGAAAAAACGGCATCTCCAACGGCGCACGAGATCAGAGAGAAGCTTGCAGGCGCGCCCTCGACCTCGATCTGACGCTGCTCGATTTTGGTCCGTGACGGAAACATGATGACTCCGCGATCCTCGGCCACCGTGGATTCACGCCAGTTATATTCTGGCGTACAGCCCGCCAGCAGAGCAATCAAACAACCCAATAATGAAAGGCGAGTCAATATCCGCACAAATGATCTCTTTAAGCGTCATGGTTGGAAAACATACAAAATCATCCCAAATTGTCCTCTATTTTTGCGATAGAAGGGTACATTGGCGCATCCCTTAAAATGTCATGATTCGTTTTAGCAATAGGTTTACCCGTGTCCATACTGACCCAACGTCTCGCTACCCTTCAATCCCATCCCGACGTCCTCGGGAAGTCGCAACGCGGCATCGAAAAAGAAGGGCTTCGCGTTGATCGCACCGGCACCTTGTCCATGAAACCGCATCCGGCGGCGCTTGGCTCGGCACTCACGCATCCGCGTATTACGACCGACTACTCGGAGGCGCTGCTCGAACTAATTACCGGCACACACGCCAGTGTTGACAGCCTGATGGCTGAGCTTGACGAGGTGCATCGCGTGGTTGCCGCCACGCTGCACGATGAGCTCATGTGGAATCACTCCATGCCAGCCAACCTCCCTGCAGACAACCACATTCCGATTGGCTGGTACGGAACCTCGAACACCGGGATGCTCAAACACGTCTATCGACGCGGCCTGGCAGAACGTTACGGCCGCACCATGCAATGTATCGCCGGACTGCACTACAACTTTTCTTTCGATGAATCGCTTTGGGAATTGCTGGACCTGCCTCAGCCCAACGCGCAAGACCGCCGTTCGGCTGGCTACATTTCCCTCATTCGCAATTTCACGCGGCACAGTTGGTTGCTAATGTATCTTTTTGGTGCCTCACCTGCTCTTCCAAAAGAATTTCTTAGGGGAAAGACAGGGGATTTGCTCGCACTCGATGCCCACACCATGTACTTACCCTATGCCACAAGCCTTCGAATGAGCGATTTGGGCTATCAGAGCAAAGCCCAGTCTGGGCTCAAGCTTTGCTACAACGATCTCAACACATTTCTTGAACGCCTGTACGACGCCGTAACCACGCCGTGGCCTGATTATCGGGCGATTGGAACCCACAGAAGCGGTGAATGGATACAACTCAATACAAATATTTTACAAATTGAAAACGAGTTTTATTCGAACATTCGCCCCAAGCGCACGACTGGACCTTGCGAACGTCCCATTACCGCCCTCGCGGAGCGTGGCATCCAATACATCGAAGTCCGCTGCTTGGACATTGACCCCAACCAGGCGATCGGCATTTCCGCTGAAACAGCACGGTTTGTCGATGCGTTTCTATTGTTTTGCGCCCTCCAGGAGAGCCCTCCTTTTGCCGATAATGGGTGGTGCTCCGAAAGCGCCGCTAATTTTGCCAAAGTCGTCAAGTTAGGTCGCCAACCCGCGCTAACGCTGACCAAACTCGGCAAAGAGGTGTCCCTCTCGCAGTGGGCGGATCAGCTGATGGATGATATTGCCCTATGCGCGCAGACGCTTGATCGCGCCTTGGGCGAAAACAAATATGTCAATGCGGTTATTTCCCAGCGTGCCAAGGTGGCAGACCCGTCAAAAACACCCTCTGCTCAGTTCTTATCCCAACTCAGTGCGCGTAAGGCCTCATTCCACGATTTCGTTTTGGAGCAAAGCCTGGGACATGCTCAGCGCCTCAAAGATGCGGGATTAAGTCCTGCCGAGCTCGCCGCGACGCAGACCCAGGCCACGCAGTCCCTGTTGGAACAACAACACATTGAGGCAAACGATCAGGAAAGTTTTGATGACTATGTTTTGCGCTTTCATCAAGCACTTAAAAAGCCACGTTGAGAATGATGGCGCGCCCGACAGGAATCGAACCTGTATCGAGAGCTTCGGAAACTCTTATTCTATCCATTGAACTACGGGCGCCAACGAGAGAATTATAGCGGCAGATGCATAATGCTCTGACTTGAAATAGGGATTAACAGCCCAGTTTCTCACCGACCTCGTCCGATGCCGCTATAATCCTAAGGCTATAAGAAAACCGTTTAACTACTATGGTTGTCTTCTTGTTCGACCGGAACTCGACACTCCGGTCACTCAAGACTCCAGCCAAAGAATCGCAGGATTTGGTCATGAGCAATACGCAGCCACACGAAGAGCACGAATCTATTATCAAAACGCCAAAGCAGCTGATCACCACGATTGTTCTGTCTTTAGTAGTACCCGTCATCGTCATCATTTTGCTGGTCAAGCTCGTCACCACCGGTGATCAGGTTGGCGCTGGTTCTGATATTTTGGGCCCCGAAGCGACACAAAAGCGCATCGCTCCGATCGCCAAGCTCGAGCTCGTTGATGCTAGCGGGCCAAAAATTTTCAAGACAGGCGTTCAGGTCTACAAAGCGGCCTGTGCAGGCTGCCATGACGCAGGAGCAGCGGGCGCACCCAAGTTTGCTGATGCTGCCGCTTGGGCAGGTCCCAATGCGACGGGTTTACAGTCCATGGTGGCGAATGCGATCAAAGGTAAAGGCGCTATGCCTGCCAAGGGTGGTAATCCTAGCTTGGACGACTTCGAAATCGAACGTGCCGTGGTGTACATGGCAAATAGCGCCGGTGGCAAGTTTGCCGAGCCTACTGAGCCAAAATCCGCCCCAGCAGTCGCTGCCGCACCTGCGATGGCTGCACCCGCCGCGGCACCGATGGTCGCTGCAGCACCTGCTGTCTCAGCACCCGTTGCTTCGGCACCCGCAGCTGCACCAACCGCTCCCGCCCCAGCAACTAACGATGTAGGTGAAAAGCTTTACAAACAAGCTTGTGCGGCGTGTCACATTGCAGGCGTTGCTGGCGCACCAAAGTTCGCTGACAAAACAGCATGGGCACCTCGCATCGCAACAGGCATGGATGCCATGGTGGCCTCCGTCATCAAAGGTAAAGGCATCATGCCTGCTAAGGGTGGCGCCGCGAATGCGAGCGATGCTGACTTGCGTGCTGCGGCACAATACATGGTCGACGCAGCCAAATAATCACGCATCAAACCATTAAAAAAAGCCCTCTTTCGAGGGCTTTTTTTCAACCACTCGCTCGGCTTGCCAGGTTCAGGTACTCAATAAAGACAAACCAAGTTGCACGCGGCGTTGCAGCCACAGGCTTGGACGATAGCGCGGGTCACCTGTCACGCTTTGCATATTGCGCAGAATCTCCAAAATATGTTGCGCACCTAAGGCATCGCCCAGACCCAAAGGTCCCTTGGGGTAACCCAAACCCAAACTGACGGCAAGGTCGATATCCTGGGGGGTTGCGATATCTTGCTGTGCGATATCGCAAGCCACATTGACGATCATCGCGACAATCCGCTGCGCCACAAAGCCCGCGGAGTCCAGCACCACACTGACGCGCACATTATCCACACCAAAAATGGCATGCGCTTTTTCTTGATACTGCGGATGCGTGGCGGGGGACACCATGAGCGTACGTCTACGCGTGTGTTCGAAATCATGGAGCGTATCAAGACCCACTGTGCGTGCGGCATCAAGCTGTTGCTTGAACACAGCCGTCGAAACATCTTCGCCAAAAGGCGTCACAATAATGAGACTGTCCACATCAGGTATGTGGCCGCCTTGGATCTTGGCGCCAAGCCTCTTAAGCAACTCGACCGCGCGCGCATGACCGAAAGGATTCGCGGCGCTCACCCAAACTTTCGCTGGACCACTCAGCGTCGGTGGCGCAGACTCAAGGACCGGCTGCTTTTGACCATCCGTGTAGGCATAAAAGCCTCCCTGACTCTTGCGTCCGTATAAACCACCCGCCACGCGAACGGCGCCAATCGGAGAGGGTCTGAAGCGTGGCTCTTCGTAAAACTGATGGTAAATTGACTCCATCACGGCATGAGACACATCAAGCCCGGTCAAATCCATCAACTCAAAGGGCCCCATTTTGAAACCGGCCTGTTCACGCATGATGCCATCGACCGTCGCAAAATCAGTCACATTTTCCTGAACAACGCGCAACCCCTCGGTATTCATGCCACGTCCCGCATGATTCACAATAAAACCTGGCATATCTTTCGCGCGCACAGGCTTGTGTCCCATGCGAACCGATAATGCCATCAAGGCATCTCCCACCTCGGGATCAGTGCGCAAACCATCAATCACCTCAACCACTTTCATCAGAGGAACAGGATTGAAGAAGTGATAGCCTGCAACCCGCTCAGGACGTTGGCATACTGCCGCAATCGCGGTGATCGAAAGTGAGGAGGTATTGGAGACAAGCATGCACTGCGCAGATACGACCGACTCAAGTTGTTGAAAAAACGGCTGTTTAACCTCGAGTCGCTCAATGATGGCTTCGATTACCAAGTCACAATCCGACAAATCCTCAATCTCATCGATCAAATACAGTTTTCCCAACGCCTCATGCGCCTGCTCCGCGGTCATTTTGCCTTTGCTGGCCAACATCGCCCAAGTATTGGTCAGTGCGTCACGCGCTGAGTTCAACGCAGCGGGGTTGGTATCGAACAGCTTGACGCGCAAGCCCGCTTGAGCGGCTATTTGCGCAATGCCTCGACCCATTGCTCCGGCACCGGCCACTCCGACTGTCTGAATCGCTTTCATATGGTTTCCTAAAATCTAAGTAGATCAAACGCTAGCTGTTGCATAATAGTCATAATCATCGCCCTCGTCACATTCACCTCCCTCAAACCTTCATCTCCGCTTGCGCAATCTCAACCGCAAACTGCCCCTATGACACCGAGTCGCACGAGTGGGAGTCCTACTACGGAACAACAGTTTCCTCTGGTGTTTGCGATCCGCGATGCGCAGGGACTGAAGACCATGGCGCACACACTCGTCAATCTTGCAACGTAATTTTTCAAATATTTTTTGTCTTTGCTGTCTTAATTTTTTTTATTCAACATCGCCTTGAGCATCTCAAGGCGATTTTTTGGGCTCATCGTATCAGGCTGCAACTGAAGCGATGCTGCCGATAGCCCCATCTCTTCAATAAAGCGCGAGGGCTCACGCACCAAGTCCTCGCGCGCACGACGACGTTTCTGGCACCAGCTCAAGTGAAGACTACGTTGCGCGCGTGTAATGCCCACATACATCAAGCGTCGCTCTTCCTGAATCCGTGAGACCAAGGCATCCGCCGCTTTCGTAGGATCCATATCCTCTTCGTCACGCCCCATATGCGGCAGCAGCCCTTCTTCGACACCGAGCAGATACACATGAGGATATTCCAGACCTTTGGAGGCATGGAGCGTGGAGAGCTTGACCGCGTCAGGCTCATCCTCCTCGCTGCGCTCAAGCATCGTAACCAGCGCGACATGCTGCACCAGATCGATCAGTCCCATATTGTCCGCCTCAGCCTTGCGCTTAAGCCAGCCAATCAACTCCAGGACATTTTGCCAGCGAGACTGCGCAGGTTTCTCATCCAAAATGTCATAGAGATAGCGTTCGTACTGGATCGCGCTGAGCAAGTCATCCAGAATGACGCCTGCGGGCTCAGCAGCATGTACCGTCTGCCCCGGCTCGACACGACCGGCACGATATTGAACACGAACAATAAACGCACCAAATGTGCGTAAAGGTTCAAGCTGCCGCACATTGAGGCGCGGCTCAATGCCCTGCTCAAATAAGGCCTCAAAAAGAGAGATCTTTCGCTCACCTGCGTATTGCCCAAGTGTCTGAAGCGTGGCTTGTCCAATTCCTCGCTTTGGTGTGGTCGCCGCACGAATAAAGGCGGGGTCATCGTCTTCGTTTGCGATCAAACGCAAATAGGCCAGGATATCGCGGACCTCGGCTTTGTCAAAAAAACTCTGCCCGCCAGAAATCGTATAAGGAATGTGCAGATTGCGCATCGCTTGTTCCACAATACGGGATTGATGATTGCCACGATACAAAATCGCGAAATCCTTCCAGGCGGCCTGTTTTTCAAAACGAGCCGAGGAAATCTTCATTGCGACGTTTTCAGCCTCAACTTCGTCACTCGTCATCGCAGTCACACTGATCGCATCACCCATGCCATGCTCAGACCACAATTTCTTTTCAAACAGCTTGGGGTTTTTTGTGATGACGTGGTTCGCCGCGACCAGAATGCTTTGGCTTGAGCGATAGTTTTGCTCGAGCTTGACCAGTTTGATCTGCGGATAATCCGTCGTAAGTTTAGCGAGATTCTCAATCGTCGCACCTCGCCACGCATAGATCGCCTGGTCATCATCCCCAACGGCCGTGAACATCGCGCGCGTGCCCGTCAGCCACTGCACGAGTCTATACTGACAGACGTTTGTATCCTGATACTCGTCCACCAGAAGATAACGTACCTTTTTTTGCCACTTCTCTCGGGCCTCGACACTACGCTCAAAGATCTGCGCGGGAAGCGCGATGAGATCATCAAAATCCACAGCCTGATACGCTGCGAGTGTCGCGTTATAGCTGCGGTAGACACGCGCCGCCTCGACCTCACTGGGTGTCGCAGCGATGTTGGCAGCGGCATCCGGATCCAGCATCGCATTTTTCCAAAGGGAAATCGTCTGCTGAACGGAGCGCAAGCGTCCCCGATCCGTCGTTGCAAGCAAGTCTTGAATAATCGCTAGCGCATCATCCGAGTCAAAAATCGAAAATTGAGGTTTGAGTCCTGCATGATGCGCCTCTTCGCGTAAGATCTTCACGCCAAGCGAATGAAATGTACTGATCGTCAGACCTTTCGCGACCGAGGGATCCACGAGTCTCTTGACGCGATCTTCCATCTCGCGCGCAGCCTTGTTGGTAAACGTCAGTGCCAGCACATTGCGCGAAGGGTACGCACAATCGACTAACAAGTAGGCAATTTTCTGAGTAATCACACGGGTCTTGCCTGAACCTGCCCCCGCAAGCACGAGACAGGGCCCGTCTAAGTACAACACCGCCTCCCGCTGGGCGGCATTGAGACCCTCAGTAAAAGACGTTGACATGGAAAGCCATCAAATTTCGAGCGGATCAACTTCAAGCTGCCATCGTACTCGACGCAGATCGGGATGGTCGTGTAAGAGCGCCAACCAGTGGCGCAGTAGCGCCTGAAGCGCAGGGCGATGCGTCGCCTCCACTAAAAGCTGCGCTCGGCACATATTATCAACACGCACTATACGCAAAGGTACGGGGTCGTATAACGTAATCAAAGTTTCGGTTTGCTGTGCCTGCAACAAGCCTTGCGCAGCTTCCTTTGCCGCTTGCAAAAAATCAAGCGCGATATTAAGTTCGCGCGCTTCGGCACTCAATAAAGCCTGATGTGAAAAGGGCGGCAACATGGCCGCCTCGCGCTCACGCATCGTGTGACTTGCAAAGCCTGAATAGTCATGCTTGAGAAGCGCCTGATAGACAGACTGCTCTGGATAGCCCGTCTGGACGATCACCTCGCCGTGTCCAGTATGGCGACCCGCTCGACCTGCAACCTGCATCAACTGTGCAAACAACCTTTCAGGCGCCCGAAAGTCCTGCGAGAAAAGCATCGCGTCTGCATTGAGAATACCCACCAGACCAAGATTAGTGAAGTCATGACCTTTGGCCACCATTTGCGTACCCACCAAAATATCCACCTCGCCGGCATGCACACTTGCAAATAAAGCCTGAGCACTGCCTTTTTTACGCGTACTATCCGCATCGATGCGCGCCACACGCGCTTCGGGAAACAACATCCCCAGATGCTCTTCTATCCGCTGTGTGCCGCGACCAATCGGCTGCATGTCCTGATCACCACAATCAGGACATGCCTGAGGGACGCGTTGCTGATAGCCACAGTGATGGCAATGCAACTGATGCCGCCCTGGAGTCGTACGATGCAGTACCGTGAAGGTCGTGCATCGTGGGCACTGGCTCACCCAGCCGCATGAGGTGCAATGCAACGCCGGTGCATAGCCACGACGATTTAAAAATATCAGAACCTGTTCGCGGTTATCCAGACGCGCGCGCATCGCATCTAACAGCTGTACGGATAAGCCATGCTCCATCTTGAGTCGACGTGTGTCGACCAATCGCACCGAAGGCAATGTCACTTCGCGCGCACGCGCAGGCAAGTCTAAGCGCTTGTAGTTTTCTTTTTCAGCGTGTACCCAGCTCTCGAGGGAGGGCGTCGCAGACCCCAACACAACGGGGATCCCTAAATCACGTGCTCGCCAAACCGCCAAATCACGTGCGGAATACCGCAACCCGTCCTGTTGCTTGTATGAGGGATCATGCTCTTCGTCGACGACGATCAGACCAACATCGTCCAAAGGCGCGAAAATCGAAAGTCGCGTACCCAAAACGAGCTTAGCCTCACCGCGTTGCACGCGCAGCCAAGCCCTTAATCTCTCCCCATCTGACAGCGCACTATGCAGGACCGCTACGCCACCCGGCCCCGCAACAGGCTCGAGGCGTGCGCGCAGCGATTGCTCGAACTGAGGGGTGAGATTGATTTCGGGCACCAGCAACAATACCCGCTGACCTCGCGCCAACGTTTTCGCTGCGGCATGAAGGTATACCTCTGTCTTCCCGCTTCCAGTGATTCCATATAAAAGAAAGGGCTGAAAACCCTGCGCTGCAGAGATGAGCGTCACGGCATGCTGTTGAGCGGCATTCAGCTCTGGCGCTGTTGATGGTTCAGTTGACTTGAGTTTTGGTGCGCGCCGCTGATCGAGTCGTTCGACAGGTCCGCCGGCAGAACGCTTGCCCTGATAAGCACTTAAACTGCGCAAGGCGACGGGTAACGCAGGCATCACCACCTCGCCCAACGGGCGCTGGTAATAGTCTGCGGCAAACTTAGTGAACTTTAACCAACTCGCCGTCATCGGCGGGATATCTTTCAGAACGGTCTCAACGGTTTTCACCAAGCTGGGGTCGCATCTAGGCTCGGAGGGGAGCTCAACCACCAGGCCGATCATGTTGCGACGCCCAAAAGAAACGATGACTCGATCGCCAACTGCAACGCCCGGGGCACATCGATAATCAAAAAGACCTTCTATCGGCACATCTAGCGCTACACGGATCCAGACCTCCAAAGAGGCCTCACCGTCCAACGATAAATGACGCAAATCTGACATGTACTTAATGTTGTTTCTTGGTTTTGACTGTAAAAGGCTGACAAATCATGGTTTCAAAAAAGCGCCGTAGTCACTTGTGGATAACTTTGGGGAAAACTGACTGTGCTCAGTCCACTCCTTAGCTCATTTATACTAAACAAAATGTCGATTCAACAACTATTTATAACTATTTATTATATTTATCAATGGCTTGTAAAGCTATCGTAGAATTGGCTTTCTAAATCTAGGGCTTTCCCCGAGAGGTCTAGTGCTGTGCACAACTGCCTCAGTCTGGTGCAGGATTTCGGCTGTTTCTCTTTTAAAAGGCGCATAGTTACACACTTTTAAGTGCTCGCACCATGCAACTTCTGGCTATGCGCACGAACCTCGTCCACCAGGACCCCAACGGACTCTGGCGGAGTGAATTGAGAGATTCCGTGACCTAAATTAAACACATGGCCACCCGCGCCAACCGGTCCGTAATTATCTAGAACACGGCGGACCTCCTGACGAATGGCAGGCTCACCTCCAAACAAGGCGATCGGGTCAAGATTACCTTGGAATGCAACTGAATCAGACACTCGGCGACGCGCTGCAGCAAGATCCACTGTCCAGTCAAGGCCCACCGCATCCGCACCACAGGCCGCAATCGACTCTAGCCACTGACCACCTCCCTTGGTAAAAACAATCACCGGGACGGCTCTACCCTGGTTTTGACGCTTGAGAGCACTGACAACCTGCTTGGTGTAATGCAATGAAAACTGTTGAAATAGTCCATCTGCCAAGACACCACCCCAGCTGTCGAAAATCATCACAGCCTGTGCGCCGGCATCAATCTGCGCATTCAAGTACTGCGCCGTGGTTTCAGCGTTGATACGCAAGATTCGATGTAACAAATCGGGTCGAGCGTACAGCATGCTTTTGATTAATCGGTAGTCATCGCTCCCTTTGCCCTCAACCATATAGCACGCTAAAGTAAAGGGGCTTCCCGCGAAACCAATCAGGGGAACCCGACCATCGAGCTCTCGGCGGATGACGCGAACCGCGTCAAAGACGTACTGAAGTTTTGACAGATCCGGCACCGCCAATTTGGCAACATCGTGCTCATTACGAATCGGATGGGCAAATCGCGGACCCTCGCCTTGCGCAAATGAAAGTCCGAGCCCCATCGCATCGGGCACTGTCAAAATATCTGAAAATAAAATCGCAGCATCTAGGTCAAAGCGCGCGAGGGGCTGCAGCGTTACCTCTGCAGCATATTCAGGATGTTGTGCAAGCCCCATAAAGGAGCCCGCACGCGCACGTGTCGCGTTGTACTCCGGCAAGTAGCGGCCGGCTTGACGCATGAGCCATGTGGGCGTGTAGGGGACAGGCTGGCGCATTAGCGCACGGAGCAAGAGATCGTTTTTTAGCGGGGAAACTGACACAACATTCCTTTGATCTGACCGCGCAGTCTCGTAAAGCAATCGCGGCAACATGACATTGATTTGATTTTACCCTTCCCGCAACATCACGCGAGGTTGCTTTAGACGTGTTATGTCCGAAAATCCTCAGCATCAATTTCATACTTTCGAAGCAATGCCCAAAAAGCACGCCTATGTTTTCCTGAATATCGTGCGGCATTCGCGATATTTCCCCTGTTTCTGTCTAATGCCTCAATCAAATACGCACGTTCAAACTCTTCGATGAGTTTCGTTTTAATGGCTTTAAGATGTTGATGTTTATCCTTTCCATTTCTCGATGGGTCTAATGCATCATTGACAGAAGCTGAGAATGACTCGATCTTAATTTCATAGTGTTTCTCTACACTTTTTATTCTTTCTATTCTTTCAAGCTTGAGCCTTTCCTTTTTTTCAAGCTCACTTTCCGGTGCAAGGGGTAACTGCCCTGCCAATACTCTTTTAAGTTGCCCCGTAGATAGCGGCGACACTCCAGGTTTTTTTCTCTTCGTCAACTCTAACCAGTCCCTAAGGGATGCCTCCCCCATGCTAGGCAAAACACCTCTTGAAATCGCTATTTTTTGCCCATAGTTCAAGCTTGGCTCTCTCAAACTTCCGGGTCTGGGCACGGAAGTCACGGCATGCAGCACTCTTGCGCGAAACTCATCTGTGCATATCGGCAATTTCACAAAATCCGTCATTCCCATTTCAAGTAAATCTTGAATTGCAGCAGAACGCATCGCATTGAGCACACCGACCAACGGTATAAAAGGGCCTCTGGGGATCGCTGCGAGTGCTTGTCGGGTCCAAGCCAGTGTTTCCATAGAGACTGGCAACAGCACAATGTCATAACGTCTCAAGCCAATGCTCGCTTGTGCAAGTGTCTCGATCGGCAAACTTACTGGCGAGACTTGTTCAAGACCTAGATCAAGATCCAAATCATGTCCTGCTTCCCATTCAAGCGTATGCAGTTTGATTCTATTGAGTCCTGGCTCCAACTCGCGGAGAACTTCAGGCATCCATGACTGGTGTGCGGCGAGAACTAGGACGGCGCAATCGATTTGTTGACGCATGAAAGCTCACTCCAAAACCTCTGAGATTAGAGATTCAGCGCGTCAACGAATATTCGGAATCTACACATTCGTAAAAGTACGTATCGCGATCGCCTGAGCGACCTTCCACAAAAAAACACGCACTGAGGCGTGTTTTTTGGCTGACCAGACCGAGAGAATGCGTTACTGCTTGTTAGTGATCTCTCGGATACGACGTGCGGCATTGGCTTGGGCTGCCAACATATCGAGCTCAGCTTGCATCACTTCCATACTTGCCTTGTCCTTGGCATTTGCAAGAGCTTCTTGCGCCGCCAAGCGCGCAGCCTCAGCTTTTTCAGCATCCAAGTCACCACCACGGATAGCGGTATCAGACAACACAGTCACATGACCTGGCTGAATTTCGAGCAGTCCACCCGCCACAAAGATTGACTCTTCGGAGTCATCTTCGAGAACAATGCGCACTAATCCAGGACGGATGCGTGAAATCAGAGGCGTGTGGCCGGGCAAAATACCCAACTCACCCGACTCACCGGGCAGAACTACAAATTTTGCGACACCAGAATACAGAGACTTTTCTGCACTGACGACGTCAACATTGACGGTAGCCATGACGGATCCTTATTGGAGTTTCTTGGCTTTTTCGAAAGCTTCATCGATGCCGCCAACCATGTAAAACGCTTGCTCTGGCAACGCATCGCACTCGCCATCAACAATCATCTTAAAGCCACGGAGTGTTTCCGAAAGCGGAACGTATTTACCAGGTGAACCGGTAAACACTTCAGCCACGTGGAAAGGCTGCGACAAGAAACGCTGAATCTTACGCGCACGGGCAACAGCCTGTTTGTCCTCTGGAGACAATTCGTCCATACCCAGAATCGCGATAATGTCGCGCAATTCCTTATAACGCTGAAGCGTCTGTTGAACGCCACGCGCAACGTTATAGTGCTCTTCGCCCACCACGTTAGGATCGAGCTGACGGCTTGTCGAGTCGAGTGGATCAACAGCGGGGTAGATACCAAGCGAAGCGATATCACGCGACAACACAACAGTCGAATCCAAGTGCTGGAATGTCGTAGCAGGTGATGGATCGGTCAAGTCATCGGCAGGCACGTAAACGGCCTGGATGGAAGTAATCGAACCGGTCTTGGTCGATGTAATACGCTCTTGAAGCACGCCCATTTCTTCGGCTAATGTCGGCTGATAACCCACAGCGGAAGGCATACGACCCAATAGCGCGGATACTTCGGTTCCGGCCAGTGTGTAGCGATAGATGTTGTCCACGAAGAACAAAATGTCACGGCCTTCGTCACGGAATTTCTCAGCCATTGTCAGGCCGGTCAACGCCACGCGCAGACGGTTACCTGGTGGCTCGTTCATCTGACCGAACACCATGGCGACCTTGTCCAACACTTTGGACTCTTCCATCTCGTGATAGAAGTCGTTACCTTCGCGAGTACGCTCACCCACGCCGGCAAAGACGGACAAGCCGCTATGCTGCTTGGCGATGTTGTTAATGAGTTCCATCATGTTCACGGTCTTGCCGACACCGGCACCGCCGAACAAACCGACCTTACCGCCTTTGGCGAAAGGACATACCAAGTCAATCACCTTGATGCCTGTTTCAAGCAACTCAACCGAAGGAGAGAGCTCGTCGAACTTTGGCGCGGGTTGGTGAATGGCACGTAATTCTGTGCTGGCGATTGGGCCGGCATCATCAATGGGGCGACCCAACACATCCATAATACGGCCGAGTGTGCCCGTACCGACGGGGACCGAAATCGGCGCACCTGTCTTTGACACAGCCATACCGCGACGCAAACCGTCGCTTGAACCTAGCGCAATGGTTCGGACGACGCCGTCACCAAGCTGCTGCTGAACTTCAAAGGTCAAGCCTTTTTCAGCGAATTTTGAAGTGTCGTCCGCTAGGCGGAGTGCCTCATAAATATGGGGCATGTTATCGCGGGGAAACTGAATATCCACCACGGCGCCGATGCACTGAACGATGGTTCCGTTGCTCATGTCTGATCCTTACTTGATAAAGTCTGATGGGATACCGTTAGACAGTCTAAACATTAGACAGCCGCGGCGCCCCCCACGATTTCCGAAATTTCTTTAGTGATAGCGGCTTGACGCGTCTTGTTATAGACGAGTTGCAAGTCGCCGATGACCTTCTTAGCGTTGTCCGAGGCCGCCTTCATGGCAACCATACGGGCAGACTGCTCTGACGCCATACTTTCTGCTACACACTGGTACACAAGACCCTCGACATAACGCTGCAACAACTCGTCAATCACGGTCTGAGCATCAGGCTCATACAAATAATCCCAACCATGATCGGCCGTAACGGCTTCGCCGTCTTGTCCAGATGCTGATGAGGCATGGTAAGGATCAACCAGTTTTCCTGGCAGAGGCAAAAGGCGCGTAAACGTTGGCTCTTGCTTCATTGTATTGACGAACCGATTGGTTGCGATGTAAACCGCATCAATACGGCCCGCTAGAAAATCATCTAACTGCACTTTGATCGCGCCAATCAAACGATCGAGCTCAGGCTTGTCACCCAAGCCGATTTCCTGAGAGACAACATCAGCACCAATACGTGTCAACACACCCAAGCCTTTGTTACCGAAGGCGGTGAATTGAGTCCGTACATTTTTGCCATTGAACTCGCGCATGCGACTAAAGACTAAGCGCATGATGTTGGTATTTAGGCCACCACACAAACCCTTGTCTGTCGAGACCACAACAATACCCACTGCCTTAAGGTCGCTACGCTCGATCAAATAGGGATGCGTGTACTCGGGGTTCGCTTCCATCAAATGGCTAGCGATATCGTAGACCTTCGTCGCGTAGGGACGACCCGCTCGCATCCTTTCCTGCGCTTTGCGCATTTTGGAGGCGGCGACCATTTCCATCGCCTTGGTGATCTTGCGCGTGTTTTGCACGCTCTTGATCTTGGTTCGTATTTCCTTGATTCCTGCCATTTCGCTTCCTGTGTCAGACCTGTCGTTCAGGCTTCAGACCATCTGCTTTGCGCTGAGCCCGACACGATGGTCGGGCCGGCGCTATAGCGGGTTACTTAGTAAGTACCGTTCTTTTTGAAGTCAACCAACGCTGAAACCAACTCAGCTTCGTCATCCTTCGACAACTCTTTGGTGCTTTCGATACGTTCGATCATCGCAACGTTCTTTGCCTTGAGATAGTCCTTTAGACCCTTTTCAAAAGGCAAGACGCTGGAGACTTCGACATCGTCCAAATAACCGTTGTTCACGGCAAAAAGGATGACACCAAGTTCCCAAACCTGCAGTGGCTGGTACTGAGGCTGCTTAAGCAATTCAACCACGCGCTTGCCGCGCTCGAGCTGACGACGTGTGGCGTCATCAAGGTCGGAGGCAAATTGAGCAAACGCCGCGAGTTCACGATACTGCGCCAAGTCGGTACGGATACCGCCAGAGAGCTTCTTAATGATCTTGGTCTGTGCTGCACCACCGACTCGTGACACCGAAATACCGGCGTTAATAGCGGGACGAACACCTGCGTTGAACAAGTCGGTCTCAAGAAAGATCTGACCGTCAGTAATCGAAATCACGTTGGTAGGAACGAAAGCCGAGACATCACCGGCCTGCGTTTCAATAATTGGCAACGCGGTGAGCGAACCCGTTTTGCCTTTGACGGCACCCTTGGTGAACTTTTCGACATAGGCTTCGTTTACGCGTGCAGCGCGCTCGAGCAAACGTGAGTGGAGATAAAACACATCTCCAGGATACGCTTCGCGGCCTGGTGGGCGACGCAACAACAGGGATACTTGGCGGTAAGCAATCGCCTGCTTGGTCAAGTCATCATAAACAATCAGCGCGTCCTCACCGCGATCGCGGAAATACTCGCCCATCGTACAACCGGCATACGCTGATAAGTACTGCATCGCAGCGGAGTCCGACGCAGCTGCCGCCACGATAATGGTGTAGTCAAGTGCGCCAAACTCTTCGAGCTTGCGCAGTACGTTGTTGATCGTAGACGCTTTTTGACCAATCGCGACGTAGACGCACTTTACGCCTTTGCCTTTTTGGTTAATGATCGCGTCAACGGCAACCGCTGTTTTGCCTGTCTGACGGTCTCCAATGATCAACTCACGTTGACCACGGCCGATAGGCACCATGGAGTCGATTGATTTCAGACCCGTTTGCAAAGGCTGAGACACTGATTGACGCGCAATCACGCCAGGCGCCACTTTTTCAATGATGTCTGTTTCTTTGGCGTTGATCGGACCTTTGCCATCAATTGGCACACCGAGTGCGTTGACAACGCGACCCAGCAGCTCAGGGCCAACGGGTACTTCGAGAATGCGGCCGGTTGCCTTGACGGCGTCGCCTTCGGAAACACCGGTGTAGTCACCCAAAATAACGGCGCCCACTGAGTCACGCTCGAGGTTCAACGCAAGACCAAAAACGTTATTGGGGAACTCAAGCATTTCACCCTGCATCACGTCTGACAGACCGTGGATGCGGGTAATGCCGTCGGTTACGGAAACGACAGTACCTTGCGTACGAATGTCGGACGATGTGCCCAGACCCTCGATACGGCTCTTGAGTAGTTCGCTAATCTCTGACGGATTGAGTTGCATGTTCAGACTCCTGGAATCTTTGGGGCGGGTTAAACCGCCATCGTGTCGCGCATGCGGACTAATTGCGCTTGCACGGAGGTATCGAGTACGTGGTCACCCACCTGAACACGCACGCCACCAATGAGGGAAGCGTCAACGTTCACGTGGGGCTTGAGCTTGAGACCAAACTTCGGCTCAAGCAGCTTAATAAGATCAGAAACTTGCTGCTCGGTCATTGGAAAAGCGCTTGTAATGTCAGCCTGAGCGACACCTTCGGCCTCGTCGCGCAAAGCATGAAACTGCTCAGCAATATGACTTAACAGTGAAAGACGGTCGTTTGCAACCAATAACGTTACAAAATTTTGTAGCGAAGCTGAAGCTGCAGGCTTAACCAAACTCAAAAATACGCTTGTACGCTGCGCGTCTTCTAGACGCGGATCAGCCATTGCGACACGCACGTCTTCGACCGCTGCGATATCAGCAAGCTGCTGGACCTGATCAGCCCAAGCAGCCAATCCGGCAGCGTCTTGTCGCGCCACGGCAAAAAGGGCCTCAGCGTAAGGACGAGCAACGGTGGAAAGTTCTGCCATGTCGACCCCGTGGATTAAAGCTGTGCCTTAAGTTGCGTCAGCAACTCGGCGTGGGCGCGGGCATCCACTTCGCGCTTGAGAATCTGCTCGGCACCTCTGACAGCGAGATTAGCAACGTCGTCACGCAGTACATCACGAGCACGCTGCACTTCTTGAGCTGCGTCTTGTTTTGCCTGCGCGAGAATGCGTGCGCGTTCTCTTTCAGCTTCGGCACGGGCTTGCTCAATAATTTGGGCGCCCTGCTTTTCAGCATCAATCATTCGGGTGTGGAGCTCAGCTTTCGCAGATGCCTCGATCGAACCAATGCGCGCCTGAGCTTGAGCGAGGTCTATCTTGCCTTTTTCGGCAGCAGCCAAGCCTTCAGCGATTTTTTGGCGTCGCTCGTCGATAGCCTTTGTCAGAGGTGGCCACACGAATTTCATCGTGACCCAACCTAAGACAAAGAACACGATCATCTGGAAAAAGATCGTCGCGTTCAGATTCACGGTCGTTTCCCTATTACATCTTGTACCCTTCAGGCGAAATTGCTTGGAAGGGCTGAATCAATAAGCCAAAGGTGAAAACATTAACCCTTAGCACGTGCACTCGTTCACTTACCCAAAAGGCCTGTGATTATCCTATCGATTAGACGAAAGGATTTGCGAAAGCGAACAACATGGCGATACCTACACCAATCAAAAACGCGGCATCAATCAGACCAGCCAGCAAAAACATCTTAGTTTGCAGAGCATTCATCAGCTCAGGCTGACGTGCTGAAGCTTCAAGGTACTTGCCACCCATCATGCCAATACCCACGCAGGCACCAAAAGCACCCAAGCCGATAATTAAACCGCAAGCGAGAGCTACGAAAGCGACGTTAGTCATGAAAACTCCTTAATTATTATCTATGTATCAAAAATTAAAATTGTCAAAATTCAAACTACAAAACCGCCAAGTAAAAACTATCAAGCCGCAAACTTGACGTAACACTCACTACACTTTTAGTGGCCTTCGTGAGCTTGCCCGATGTAGACCAAGGTCAACATCATGAAAATGAACGCCTGCAGCAACACAATCAGAATATGGAAAATCGCCCAAACTGAGCCAGCCAAAATATGGGCTATTCCTAAGCTCATGCTCATCGAATTAAAACCTGTCCAAGCACCACCCAACAGAGCGATCAACATGAATACAAGCTCACCGGCAAACATATTGCCAAATAGTCGCATACCAAGTGACACCGACTTCGCTGCATACTCCACAAGATTGAGGAAGAGGTTGGCTGGAGCTAAAAGGACCGCAGCAAAACCGTGTGCATGGAAAGGGGCAGTAAACAATTCTTTAACGAAACCTGCAGGCGTTTTGATTTTGAGGCCGTAGTACAACATCAACAGCAATACACCCATGGACATACCCATCGGTACGTTTAGGTCAGCAGTTGGGAGAATGCGATGAAAATGGAGGGGGTCCGTGCTGTTTATGCCAATACCCATCAAATGAAAGACGTAGTGCGCAAGATCCACAGGGATCAAGTCTAGTGCATTCATCAGCACAATCCACATAAAAACCGTCATAGCTAGTGGTGCAACTAACCTGCGGGTTTCTTCACTTGGGATGATGCTACGGGCCTGCTGGTCGACCATATCCACCAGCATTTCAATAAAACCCTGAAAGCGCCCTGGAACACCTGAGGTCGCTTTTCTAGCTGCAAACCACATTAAGCCTACCGCGGTTAAACCCATCAAGAACGACCAAAACATTGAATCGAAGTTGATCACGCCAAAGTTGGCGATTGCGGTTTGCTTTTCGCCAAGACTATTGAAATGCACCAAGTGGTGCTGAATATATGCGGCTTGGGGCGATACGTCAGCTGCAGCAGCCATGAGGGTTCTCTAAAAAATTCGTCAAACTAGCCGTTTGTTGGGCGCGTTACCGCACGCTTTCCAAACATCAGCACCAAAATATAGCCTTTGAGCGCAGCGATCAAGCCAGCGATGACAGCCAGCCACACCACGCGCTCAGCACCTACATGAGCTAACAACCACAACAATCCGACAGCAGCGCATACCTTGATGAACTCACCCACTAAAAATAAGAGGGCACTTGATCCACCAGGACGAAATGTCGCTAAAAAAAGTCGCATTGCAAATAAAGAATTAGGGATTAAGTAAGCACCAGAACCAGCTAAAGCTGACCACCCCGCATCAATACCGCCAACCAGCCAAGCAAACAATGCAACAACTATTGCTGAAAGTGCTTGAGCAAAAACGACCCGCTTCAGATCTTTTCGAGCACGCGCATCAATCAAAACCAAATCTGCTTCGGTTAAAACAACCGAATTAACCTGCATTGGTTCTACTTGCTTTTGCATTTTTTTTGCCGCTGAGTCAGCCATAAAAAAATTTATACTTTCTGGCAAACCCAACGATTATAACTGTTTTTTATAGGTGGTGCAATCCACAATCTTGGCATCCATAAGCTTGACCCTTTTTTAATAAATATGCTGGTTAATGACTGCTCTTGCCAAAACAAAGGGGGTCACCACCCAGCTGATAAAAAGCTACTTATTTTTAAAACTGGGTTTGCGTTTCTCCACAAAAGCGGCCATCCCTTCTTTTTGGTCTTCTGTCGCAAAGCACGCATGAAAAACGCGACGCTCAAACAAAATTCCCTCGTGCAGTGACGACTCAAAAGCCCGATTCACTGACTCTTTCGCCATGATAGCCACCGGGATCGACATCCCCGCAATCGCTGTGGCGGTCTCGATCGCATCCTCCAACAGTCGCTCAGCAGGCAACACGCGTGAAACCAAGCCAGCGCGCTCTGCCTCGGCGGCGTCCATCATTCTGCCTGTCAAGACCATTTCCATCGCTTTCGCTTTGCCTACGGCACGAGGCAAGCGTTGCGTGCCACCCGCCCCAGGAATCACGCCCAACTTGATTTCAGGCTGGCCAAACTTGGCCGAGTCAGCCGCCAAAATGAAATCACACATCATGGCAAGCTCGCAACCGCCACCTAAAGCGTATCCAGCCACTGCCGCAATCACTGGCTTACGGATCGAACGCAGCGTTTCCCAGTTTCGCCCGATATATTCGGTCCGGTAAACGTCCATATAGGACCAGTCTTTCATCGCACCAATATCCGCGCCAGCGGCAAACGCTTTTTCGCTTCCTGTAATGACAATGCAGCCGATGTCATCAGTCGCATCAAATGCCAATAAGGCGGTCCCCAGTTGATCCATCAGCTGATCATTGAGGGCATTCAACGCTTTGGGGCGATTTAACGTCAACAGACCGACACGGCCGCGCGTCTCGACCAACACAAAATTTTCGCTCATGGATGTCTCCGTGAAAATGTGAAATAAGATAGAGGCTATGAATCGACAATCTAACCGCAAACCTCTACTTTACAGCCTCGAGCCCCTTGATTTGTCTGGACATCGGCTGCGCGCGACGGTGCGCATCGCAGAACCCGACCCCAAAGGGCAAATTATCTCCCTGCCTGCCTGGATTCCTGGCAGCTATTTGATACGAGATTTTTCTCGCCACATCGAGCACATTTCAGCGCGCTCGGGCAAGCAGTCCGTCACGCTGACCAAATTAGATAATCATCGGTGGCGCATCGCTCCATGCTCGGGTCCGCTGACCATTACCACCGTGATTTACGCTTGGGATTTATCCGTGCGAGGCGCACACCTCGACGAAACGCACTGTTTCCTCAATGGCACCAGCGTTTTTCTCGAGGTACAAGGACAGCAAGAACACCCATGCCGTCTAACGTTACTGCCACCACCCAAGCCCACACGCTGGCGTGCTTTTACCAGCATGCCTCAATACGCGCGCGCCAACGCAACAAAAGGGCGCAACGGCTTTGGGACCTACATCGCAGAAAATTATGATGCGCTGATCGACCATCCGATCGAAATGGGTGACCCACAGGTCATCAAATTTGATGCCTGCGGGGCCCCACACGAAATGGTGTTTACGGGTCTTATTCCCAATCTGGATTTAAAACGCATTGCCCAAGACGTTAAAAAAATCTGTGAAGCACAAATTCGTTTTTTTGAACCCGATACTGCGCGCGTCCCGTTTCTCGATAGTGCAACCAAATACGTATTCATGACAATGGTCACGGGTGACGCCTATGGCGGACTAGAACACCGCGCCTCGACGGCCTTGATGGCTTCACGCAAAGACCTGCCCACGCTCGAGCATGACAAAGCGCCTGAGGGGTATCAAACCTTTTTAGGTCTGGTCAGCCATGAGTACTTTCACACGTGGAATGTCAAACGCATCAAACCTGCCGCCTTTGCGCCCTACAGGCTTGCTGCTGAAAGTCACACGCGCTTGCTTTGGATTTTTGAAGGATTCACGTCCTATTACGATGATTTATTTTTGCTAAGAAGTGGCGTGATTGATCAGCCAACTTACCTTAAGACGCTAGGCAAACAAATCGCCTCTGTCATGACCATGCCCGGACGTCACAAACAATCCGCTGCAGAAAGTTCTTTTGATGCTTGGACGCGTTATTACAAGCAAGATGAAAACGCAGCAAATGCCATCATTAGCTACTACACAAAAGGTTCGTTGGTCGCACTCGCGCTCGACCTCACGATTCGTCTCGCGACAGACCATCAGCATAGTCTCGATGATGTGATGCGCTTGCTGTGGGTGCGTTATGGTCGTGACTTTTATCAAGGCAATCCTATCGGACTGTCAGAGAAAGGCTTTCCACAACTCGTGCGCGATGCGACCGGTGTCGATGTCTCGGACGAGATTCAGCGCTGGGCTTATGGACGCGAAGATCTCCCGCTCAAACAACTGTTTACAACGCAGGGCCTGAGTCTAGAATGGAAAACTGGAAACGCCCGACCATCCTTAGATATCCGCACACGGAAACAGGGTGAACACATGGTGATTGCTGCCGTCCTTGAAGGCGGTGCCGCGCATACTGCGGGCCTTTCAGCCCATGACCTCCTTGTCGCGATTGATGGCGTCCGTATAGACTCCGTCTCCAATACCTTGGATGCAATTCTGGCAAGCTACCAGCCTGATCAAAAGATCAGCGTCCATGTTTTTAGACGTGATGAGTTGCGCTGTTTTGAGCTCACTCTTGCCGCCCCCCCACTAGCAGATTGCATCCTTCAGGACACGCGCCAACCATGAGCACGCGGCCAGATTCTGAAGACTTTGCTTCGATTCTCATGAGCGGTGCGCCCTTGCTCGATGTACGTGCACCTGTTGAATTTGCTCAAGGCGCGTTTCCCGCATCGGTCAATTTACCCTTGATGAATGATGAGGAGCGTCACCTTGTCGGGTTGAAATACAAAAATGCGGGTCAAGACAAAGCAATCATCTTGGGTCACGAACTTGTCTCAGGCGACACCAAAGTGCAACGCGTTGCACAATGGGTCAAGTTTGCACAGGCGCACCCCGAAGGCTATCTTTATTGTTTTAGAGGCGGGTTACGCTCCCGCATCTCTCAGCAATGGCTTATGGAAGCCGGGCTGCCCTACCCGCGCATCATTGGTGGCTACAAGGCCATGCGCAGTTTTTTGATTGAAAAGCTAACCAAATCGATTGCAACCTCTAAATTTGTGCTGGTCGCAGGATTTACCGGCTGCGGCAAGACTGAGGTCATCCACCATCTGAATGCCACGATCGATCTTGAGAAGCTTGCGCACCATCGGGGCTCAAGCTTTGGTAAGCATGCGACCGATCAACCCGTACAAATTGATTTTGATAATAGTTTGGCGATTGCGTTTATGCGTTTGCATGCCGCTGGCAAACACAATATCGCGCTCGAGGACGAGTCACGCCTGATAGGCAAATGCGCCCTCCCCATTCCCTTAAGAGACATCATGCAAGTGAGTCCTGTGGTTTGGGTCGAAGAACCGACGGAGTCTCGGGTCGAGCGTATCTTGCATGACTATGTCGAAGATCTCGGTGGACAGTTTGTACGCAAACTTGGCACAGAGGCTGGCTTTGAGGCCTTCTCGCTGAGACTGCTGGAAAGCCTGCAAAATCTTTACAAACGCTTAGGGGGTGAACGTCACATGCGTCTGAATCAGCTCATGCTCGAGGCACTTGCTGCGCAAAAAGCCACAAGGACGCTGGAGGCTCACCGCGATTGGATTCGGCCCTTGCTCACCGAATACTACGATCCTATGTATGAACATCAACGGGCTGGCAAAGCCTCCCGGATCGTTTTTTCAGGTGACCGTGAGGCAGTAACGCGTCACCTCAAACAACAGGGCTATTAATCATGCAGGCTGACCTCGAGCGACTGCGTCTCGAACAAAACAAACTTTCAAAGCGGCTCATGCGCGAAACGGGTCGAGCGATTGCTGACTTTAATATGATTGAAGCCGGTGATCGTGTGATGGTCTGTGTCTCTGGGGGCAAAGACTCTTTCGGCATGCTCGATATTTTGATGACATTGCGCAGTCGTGCGCCGATTGATTTTGACATCGTCGCCGTCAATCTCGATCAGATGCAGCCAGGCTTTCCCGCCGACGTTTTGCCGACTTATTTAACCCAAGTCGGCGTGCCTTTTCACATCGAAACGCGCGATACCTATTCGATCGTCAAGCGACTGATCCCAGAGGGCAAAACCACCTGTTCGTTGTGCTCTCGCCTGCGACGTGGCAATTTATATCGTATAGCCACTGAGCTGGGAGCAACCAAGATCGCGCTTGGTCATCACCGCGATGATATTCTCGGTACTTTTTTTCTAAATATGTTTTATGGGGCTAAGCTCAAAGCGATGCCGCCCAAACTTGTTTCAGATGATGGCCGACACACCGTCATACGACCCCTCGCCTACGTGCCCGAGGCGGATTTGATCGAATATGCGGATTGGAAACAGTTTCCCATCATCCCCTGTGACTTGTGCGGCTCCCAAGAAAATCTGAAGCGCAAAGAAGTCACGCGCATGCTGCAGGAGTGGGACAAAAAATATCCTGGGCGCGCCTGGAATATTTTTAAAGCCTTAGGCAACGTGACGCCGTCTCACTTGATGGACCCGCAGCTGTTTGATTTTGTAGGACTAAAACCGGACGGGAAAGCGAATCTGCTCGGGGATACTGCTTTTGATCCGGCTCCTATCGACTCTTCGGAAATAACGATCCTAAGAGTCGAACTCCCGTCCTCCCACTGATCCGTCGACAAGTCTATCGACGTTAGATTATGCGGTGGCGCCCGCCTGATCCAGTGCTGTCTTGAGTTCGCCGTTGGCGTTCATCTCACCCATGATGTCTGAGCCGCCGATAAACTCGCCGCCGACATACAGCTGAGGAATGGTTGGCCACTGCGAAAAGGTCTTGATGCCGCTGCGGACTTCTTCGTCCTCGAGCACATTCACCGTCACCAACTTGGTCACGCCATTGCTCTTGAGGATTTCAATCGCACGGCCAGAAAAACCGCACTGTGGAAACTGGGCTGTGCCTTTCATAAACAACACAACCGGATTGTTTGTGACGGTGTCACGAATAAATTGCTGAACGTCGCTCATGATAGTCCTGATCGATAAGAATGAGGGGGTAACGCTAAAACGTCATTATAAATGGCAGAGTGGAGATAAATCCTTATGCCCACACGCCACCGGTCACGCGAGGCAAATTCGCCAAATCGACGTGTGTTTGCACCGTTTTAAATCCATTCAGGGTGAGCAACTGGCTCACGGCCTCAGCCTGATCATAACCATGCTCGAGCCAGAGGCTTCCGCCTGAAACCAGTCGGCTGCCCGCCCCTTGAATAATCACTTGCAGAGCAGATAAACCATCTTGGCCATCCGTCAGCGCTTGGACAGGCTCAAACCTCAAGTCGCCTTGCAGTAAATGATCGTCATTGGCAGCAATATACGGGGGGTTAGACACAATTACGTTGAAATTTGCCTCTTGAGGTAGGGCCTCAAACCAGCTCCCTTGCCACCATTGAGCGCGCGCGCTGAGTGCCTGAGCATTGCGCTGCGCCACAGCCAAAGCCTCTTCACTCACATCAGTCGCGGTGATCCGCGCGTCCGGGCGCGCAAGTGCCAGACTGATCGCTACGATGCCACTCCCCGTGCCCATATCAAGCACGGCAGGCGTCGATAATCCAGCCAAGGATACCAAAGCCACCTCAACCAAGAGTTCAGTTTCAGGACGTGGGATCAACACCGCGGCGTTGACCTCAAAACGATGCCCCATAAACTCGCGCCAACCGATTAAATGCGCCATGGGCACGCCTTGACGTCGCTGGGCCGCAAGCGTCAAAAACTGTGCTGATATTTCAGGGGTAAGCGGGTCCGTCTCATGCGCAAGCAACCATTCACGAGGCTTTTGTAAAACAAACTCAAGCAGCATGCGACCCTCTAGCCGAGGCAAACCGCACAACTGCAAAAGGGATTGGCCGGTCTGCATCAGACGTCGTCGCCCAGAGCGGCGAGAAGCTCAGCTTGGTGCTCGGCAATCAATGCGCCAGTGACTTCATTCAGGTCGCCTTCCATGATGGCGCCCAACTTGTACAACGTGAGATTGATGCGATGATCCGTCAAGCGACCTTGTGGGAAGTTATAGGTACGGATTCGCTCCGAACGATCACCCGAGCCCACCAGGCTCTTGCGCTGCGCGGCTTCTTTGTCATGCTGCTCGCGCTGCACTTTGTCCTTGAGTCGGGCGGCCAAAACCTGCAGAGCCTTGTCTTTGTTTCGATGCTGTGAGCGATCGTCCTGACACTCGACAACCAAGCCGGTAGGCAAGTGGGTGATACGAACCGCAGAGTCGGTCTTGTTAATGTGCTGTCCACCGGCACCACTGGCTCGAAAAGTGTCAATCCGTAATTCACTCGGGTTAATCACAATATCGGTGGCGGCATCCGCCTCTGGCATGACTGCGACCGTGCAGGCTGAAGTGTGAATTCGACCTTGGGCCTCAGTCGCAGGCACCCGCTGAACACGATGCGCACCAGACTCGAACTTGAGTCGCCCATAGGCGCCCTCACCGTCGATGCGAACAATCACTTCCTTATATCCACCAAGCTCGGAGGGGCTCTCTGACATCAACTCGACGCGCCAGCTTTGTTGCTCGGCATAACGCGTGTACATCCTGAGTAAGTCCCCTGAAAAAAGCGCGCTTTCGTCGCCCCCCGTGCCAGCACGAATTTCTACAAAGACGCTTCGTCCATCGTCAGGATCTTTGGGTAATAATTGCAGTTGCAAATCGGCAGCCAGTGTTTCGATGCGCTGTTTGCATGCCTCGATTTCCTCGAGCGCCATGGACTTCATCTCGGGATCATCCAGCATTTCTTTGGCGCCGGCCAAGTCGATATGGGCTCCCTCAAAAGCTTCGAACGCCTTGACGACCGGCTCGAGCTCGGCGCGCTCGCGCGAAAGCTTACGAAACTGATTCATATCATTGGCCGCATCTGGCTCTGAAAGCAAGGCATCGACCTCAACCAAGCGACGTGAAAGGTGCTCAAGGCGAGCGCGCATTGAAGGTTTCATGAGGAATGGTCTTGTTTTAAAAAGTTGGGGGGATTTGAACGGTGTGTCACTCGCTTGGCGCGAGATCAGTCAGCAGTGTCGCTAACGGCGTTCGGATCCAGACGGAAATATACGAGGCAGCCAGCCCAACAACTGTTGACGCTCGGCCTCTTCACTCTGATTGAGTGCCGCCAACGTACCATGCAAATATTTTTGTGTCAGACCATGTGCGAGCTGTTCGAGAACGGCCTCGGGGGACTCTCCCTTGGCCAGCATCCGGCGCGCGCGCTCTAGTTCTTGTGCCTGCACCGCCTGCGCAGTTGTTTGCAAATCACGGATTACAGGTACATTGGCTCTGACTTGCATCCAGTGCATAAAGTTTCTGACGCGGGTATCAATGATGGCCTCGGCCTGCACCACGGCAGAACGCCTGGCCTCTGTACCAGTTTGCACGACGGAGGCCAGATCATCGACTGAGTACAGATAAACATCGTCAAGCTGCGCAACCTCAGGCTCAATATCCCGGGGTACGGCCAAGTCAACCATCACAATCGGTTTGCGCTTCCGCTGTTTTGTAGCGCGTTCGACCATACCCAGACCCAATAAGGGCAAGGTACTGGCCGTACAGGACACCACCACGTCAAATTCTGCCAAACGATCTGGTAAATCTGCTAACCGCATGGTGGTCGCTGAGAAACGTGTCGCCAGAGACTCTGCGCGTTCAAGGGTACGGTTGGCAACCACGATCGCACCTGGCTGACGGGCGGCGAAGTGTGTGGCACACAGCTCAATCATCTCGCCAGCACCAATAAAAAGCACCTTGGAAGTCGTCAACTCGCCAAAAATGCGCTCGGCGAGTCGCACGGCCGCAGCGGCCATCGAGACGGATTGTGCGCCAATTGCCGTTGTAGAGCGGACTTCTTTGGCTACGGAGAAAGTGCGTTGAAAGAGCTGGTGCAACAAGGTACCAAGCGCGCCTGCATCGCTCGCCGTACGCACTGCATCTTTCATTTGACCCAGGATTTGCGGCTCTCCCAACACCATCGAGTCCAAGCCACTCGCGACACGAAAAGCATGGCGGACAGCGTCGTCTCGTCCATGCAGATAAACATGGGGCGCAAGCTCGCCCGCCTCGATCCGGTTGAAGTCAGCGAGCCAAGCGGGTAACTGTTGGGCGACTTGCGGCTCAGCCGCGCAATAAAGCTCAGTGCGATTACAGGTAGAGAGAATTGCAGCCTCTTTGACCGCGCCACCAAACGCTTGGCGCAACGCATTTAATGCGGGTTGGACCAAGTCCTCAGGCATGGATACGCGCTCGCGCACCGCAACAGGTGCCGAGACGTGATTCAACCCGAGAGCGAGGACGCTAACCGACATGGATAAAGGAATTTTTATTTGATCTACGTAACAACACTTATTATAAGGGTGCATGGCGGCTTTTAGGCGCAAAGCCCACGTCTGGGCTCCGAACCTGTGGATTTACGTACAATTCAACGCACAGGAGATCTAAATGAACATTCAAAAAATAATCATTCGTACTGCACTCGCCCTTTTACCGCTGTTGGCGATCCAACAAACAATCGCCAATACTGACTATCCCAACAAACCCATCCGCATCGTCGTGGCTTATGCACCTGGCGGCTCGACAGATATCGTAGCCAGACTATTTGCCCAAGAGCTCGGTACGAAGCTTGGTCAGCCCGTATTGGTCGAAAACCGTGCTGGCGCCGGTACGCTGATCGGTACAGACTCAGTCATTAAAGCTGCGCCCGACGGCTACACGCTGTTTTGGGGTACCCCCGCTACCGTGATTACCCCACTCTTACACAAAAAACCGACCTATAACGTCCTGAAAGATCTGCAACCCGTCTCGTTAGCGACCACCCAGTCCATGGGCGTCTTAGTTTCGGCCTCTATCGGCATCAATAGTGTCAGCGATCTGATTAAGTATGCAAAAGCCAACCCTGGCAAGGTAAATTTTGCTTCTTCAGGAAACGGCTCGGCTCAACACTTAGCCGCAGAGGCCCTCAACGATGCCGCCAAGATCAACATGCTCCACATCCCCTATAAAGGTGCTGGTGTCGCGCTCAATGATCTCGTTGCAGGACGGGTCGATGTCATGATCTCTTCTCTGGTCAGTAACATGATGGCGCAAGTCAAAGACGGTCGAATCAAACTCATCGCGACCACAGGTCCCCAGCGCAGCAATGCTTTAAATAATATCCCTACTGTTGCAGAAGGTGGCGTACCGAATTTTGGTATCCGAACCTGGACGGCGATGTTTGCGCCAGCCAACACACCGCCCGATGTCGTCGCTAAGCTCAATCGCGCCATGGCTGAGATACAAAAAGATGGCAACATTCAAAAGAAGATTGAAAATCAGGCGATGGATGTTACCGTGGTATCCCCACAGGAGCTCAGCACCATGCTCGCCAAGGAAAGTGACTTTTATTCTGCCATCCTTAAACGGACCAGCACCAAGCTCGACTGAGCATGCTTGCCTGAATTGGTGTAATATTTCGTCCTTCAGTTGGCCCGGTAGCTCAGTCGGTAGAGCAGAGGATTGAAAATCCTTGTGTCGGTGGTTCGATT
>JANQYI010000009.1:0-224242 GCA_030728985.1 Burkholderiaceae bacterium
TCCAACTTTTGGGGGTCAGTTCACGAAGGTGGCTAGTACCCAAGTGGGTTACCGGTGCAGCAGGAGCTAACGCCAGTTATAGGCATTTTAAGAATGCTAATTCCTTGTAGAGCTAATGTTTAATGCGTGTCAATCAGTATTTGCAGTATTTGTGAGTGACTGCGAGATTTCGCTAAATCCCCTGAGACACCCGTAAAAACTGAGATACTTGAACCATCGCCTCGTGGCGGAGAATGCCTTGGTGAGTGCCAATTTGAACCCCAAGGCAAGCCATCACACACGCTGCATGAACCTGCAAGCCAGCACTTGGCGTTTTGCCGCAATTTCAGCAACACAGGTACGAGCGCATTTATCGAATCGGGTTACATGGGGGTTACACAGAGCGCACACATGAAAAAACCCAACCTTGCGAGTCGGGCTAAATCATTGTTTCTACTACAAAATACTGGTGCCCCCCCCGTGAGTCGAACACGGCACCAACGGATTATGAGTCCGCTGCTCTAACCAAGCATGAGCTAGGGGGGCATGGCATAACTGACATTGCTTTTGACCGATGAATTATATCTCTTAGCCAAAAGCAGAAATAATAGGTCGCTATCTTAGAAAATGCTTCTGTGCAAACACAAAAAGCTCCAACCTATTAGCTAGACCAAGCTTGCTGTAAATAGAACGCAAATGATTGCGAACGGTGTTTTCGCTGATCTCGAGATCCTTAGCGGTTTCACGCAAGACTTTCCCGCCACCTTCAACTACGGCTTTCACAACTAGCTTTTCCTTGGCCGTCAGTTCCGCAATTCGTTTTTGCTCCTCAGACAACTCCTTGTCTTGGCTCAAGCCGCTAAAAATACGCGAAGCGATCTGACTATTAAACCAAAATTCACCCGCATGCACTTTAGAAATTGCCTTGAGAAGTTCTGTGCGATCCGCCTGAGGATTGATCAGTCCCCGCGCACCCTCTTTGAGCCAAACTTCGACATTCGAAGGCTCACGTTCGAGCGCCAGCAATAAAACCTTGGCATCGCTCATCGCATTAATACGCAACATCAAAGAGGGCTGCTCTTGCTCGGCATTTAACAACACCACATCGAAGCGGTCTGTTGTGGTGGTCAAAAACACAGCAAGCTCATCCCCCTTGGCGAACGTCCTGACAACGCGACAAGACGCCTCAGTACTAATCGAACAATCCAAAGCAGACTGCACAAGAGGGCTCGGGTGAACCACCAAGACTTGGATTTGCATTACTGCCCTTCGAGAAAGCTCTTGAGCTTGTCCGAACGGCTTGGGTGGCGCAGCTTACGCAGTGCTTTAGCCTCTATTTGACGAATCCGCTCACGCGTGACATCAAACTGCTTGCCCACCTCCTCGAGCGTCTGGTCAGTGCTCATTTCAATACCGAAACGCATGCGCAGCACTTTAGCCTCTCGAGGCGTCAACGAGTCCAGGACTTCTTTGACCACATCGCGCATCGAGCCGTGCAATGCAGCATCTGCTGGCGCCAGCGTTGCCATGTCCTCGATAAAGTCACCCAAATGCGAATCGTCATCATCACCAATCGGCGTTTCCATCGAAATGGGTTCTTTTGCGATTTTGAGGATTTTACGGATCTTGTCCTCTGGCATATCCATCTTGGAGGCCAGCGTCGCGGGATCAGGCTCGGCTCCCGTTTCCTGCAAAATCTGACGACTAATACGATTCATTTTGTTAATCGTCTCAATCATGTGCACAGGAATACGAATCGTACGGGCTTGGTCCGCGATCGAGCGCGTGATCGCCTGGCGAATCCACCAAGTGGCATAAGTCGAAAACTTGTAGCCGCGACGATATTCAAACTTGTCCACAGCCTTCATCAAACCAATATTGCCCTCTTGGATCAAATCCAAAAACTGAAGACCACGATTGGTGTATTTCTTGGCGATCGAGATCACCAGACGCAAGTTTGCTTCTGTCATCTCACGCTTGGCTTTACGGGCTTTGGCTTCGCCAGTCGCCATCTTCTTATTCACGTCTTTGAGATCTTTAAGCGGCAGCACGACGCGTACTTGCAAATCAATCAACTTTTGCTGAAGCTCCTGCACGGCAGGCACATGACGCTCGAGCGTATTAGCATAGTCAGACGCAGCAGCCACCTCGCCCAGCACCCAGTTCAAGTTAGTTTCATTACCTGGAAACACTTTAATAAAGTGCGTACGCGGCATGCCAGCACGATCCACACACGTATGCAGAACCTGACGTTCGATTTTACGTACTTCTTCGACCTGCGCTCGCAGCGTATCGGCCAAACGCTCAACCATTTTGGCGGTAAAGCGAATGCCCATCAATTCATTCTGAATCGCCTCTTGCGCACCCAAGTAGGCTGCGGAGCGATAACCATCCGCCTCGTAGGCGGCGCGCATCTTAGCGAACTGGGCACCGACGATCTCAAACTTGGCTAAGCCTTTGATACGAAGGTCTTCGAGCTGCTTGCTACTCATACCGCCAGCAGGACCGTCTTCATCCGCTTCATCGGACACACCCGCACCCGCATACTCGGCGCCATCGTCGGGATCAACCAGACCATCAACAACCTCGTCGATTTGCGCCTGACCATCACGCACGCGCTGAATGTGATTCAAAATTTCGTTGACCGTGGTCGGGCAAGCCGAAATCGCCATGACCATGTGCTTGAGGCCTTCTTCGATCCGCTTGGCGATTTCAATTTCGCCTTCGCGCGTGAGCAACTCCACCGTACCCATCTCACGCATGTACATGCGCACCGGGTCTGTTGTGCGACCAAAGTCTGAATCGACCGTGGTCAGAGCGGCTTCGGCTTCGTCCTCGACGTCATCGTCAGACGTGGCGACAGGTGCGTTTTCACCCAACAATAACGTTTCAGCGTCTGGCGCCTGATCGTACACCGCGATGCCCATGTCGCTAAACGTACTAATAATGCCGTCAATCGCCTCTGCGTCAACGAGATCATCGGGCAAATGGTCATTAATTTCACCATAAGTCAGATAGCCGCGATCCTTGCCGAGCTTGATGAGAGACTTCAAGCGATTACGACGCGCTTCATACTCCTCGGGCGTCACGGGACCGCGCGAAATCAAATCTTTCGCGTCGCCCTTGCCACGCTTACCGCGTTTGACTGGTTTGAAATCAGGTACGACTTCCACTTCGTGTTCGCCATCACCTGCATCCCCAAAATCAGCATCGTTGTTGCCTGGGTTTTTCGAGGGGCGACCTGGACGACGACCCGTTCCACCAGGGGGACGACCACTCGCCTTTTTAGGTGGACCTTCGCCATCGTCAATCGGAGGAGCAGGTTTAGAGACATCGACCTTACCGGGCGCTTTGGAAGAAAGCGGCGCAGGAGGCGCGGCTTTCAAAGGTGCTGATTTGACCGTAGGCGTCACGACCTTTGTGGCCGAGCTTTTGGCGACGACCTTAGTGGGCACCTTTTTTTCAGGCTTATCAGAGTCTTTGACGCTCACTTTGACTGCGGGCTTGGCCGAAACCTTTGCTGCTGGTTTGGGTGCAGGTTTCACGCCACTTTTGGCAGCGCTGACTTTATCGGATGTTACGGGTTTACTTTTTGAAGCCGACTTCATTGAATCCTTGACTGATTGAACTGCAGTTTTTGCTGCGGATTGTTTTGGAACAGGACGAGCCGTTGAAGACTTGACCACGGGTTTGTTGGCTTTAGCGCTGGCAGCAAGCTTGGTGGTTGACTGTGGTTTGGCGTTTGGCTTGGTGATTTGCTTGGTTATTTGCTTGGCGTTTGGCTTAGCACTTGGCTTAGCACTTGGCTTGGCTGCGGGCTTGGCTGCGGGCTTGGCAGAAACCTTTGGCGTTGGCTTCGCTGCTGTCTTGACCGCAGGCTGGCGCGAAGATTTTGCGACCTGCTTTGCCGCGGGCTTGGGAGAGGCCTTGGCGACGGGCTTAGAAGTCTTGGCGATAGGTTTAGTTGCAACTTTGGGTTTGGGTTTTGCAGCAGCCATTGTTTTTTTCTTGCCAAGGGGTTGAGTCATGATCGCTCTTATATGTAGGAGTACGTTAAGCACGAGCCTGCCCAATCCGTGCTTGATTCAAACACACGCTTGAGCTACCTAAACCGTTGATTTTAACCGAATCAGGTGGTCTTACTCGTTTCGATTACCCACATTAGACGGGTAATGCTTTGAGAAAGTTCCTGATATTTTTGCTGAGAAGCTAAATTATTTAATCCCAGCTCGATGAGTGCCTGCTGCTCTGCCTTCAAACTATCTAACTCAATCCGCCTGAGCGCATCCTCCCACTCGGATTGAGGATTAGGTAAGGATTCCTGAGACATCAGATCTTCTGCTACAGAAGCAAGCAAAATACCCAAATCAGCCCCGGGGTCCGCTGCCTGAATCAGTGCGCCAACATGGCGAGCACCAGAGGCCTGAACCAACACTATCAAATCCCGAACCATCTCCAGATGAGGGCCCCGAGCCAAGATTTCAACCTGCTGCTCCCCCATTTGATCGACTAACTCTGGATGCGTCAGCAACAAACGCAATAAACGGCGAGCCAAGGGCGCGACAGACCGTCTGGAAACCCCTCGTCCAGCACTGTTACGCGCAGGCCGGGCCTGACGACCTTCCGCATTAGAAAAAGCCTCTTTTGGCGAAGAAGACCCTTCAAGATACGACTGACCTGGAGCATGTCGCTCATCAGCCGTTGTTGGCCCAAATGAAGTCGCATGACCGATGTCAGGCAAACCTGACATCCTGTGCGGGACCTCTTGGGCTAATAATTGATTCAACTCTTCTGGCGTAAACTGAACTAGGCGCGCCAACTCATTTTGTAACTGAACCTTGAGTGCAATCGTAGGAATCAGCGCCAACAAGGGCTTTGCCTCATGCACAAGGGCCGATCGTCCCTCTAATTCCTCGGTAGAGTGACGTGCCGACAACTCGTTGAGAAAAAATGTCGATAGCGCATCCGACTCGTTCAAGCAGGCCCGAAAGGCCTCCTCTCCAAATTTCCGGATATAACTATCTGGATCATGTTCGGCAGGAAGAAATAAAAACCGGATAGATATATCATCTCGAAGAAGCGGTAAAGAAGCTTGTAAGGCACGCCAAGCGGCCCGACGGCCAGCACCATCTCCATCAAAACTAAAAATAATCTTGTCACTCACGCGTAACAACTTTTGAATATGCGTTGGCGTAGTCGCCGTTCCGAGTGTTGCCACCGCATTCTTGACACCAAGCTGCGCCAAACCCACCACATCCATGTAGCCCTCGACTACGATGACGCAGCCTTCTGAACGGACAGCACTTCGAGCCTCAAACAACCCATAAAGCTCGTTACCCTTTGAGAAAACAGGCGTTTCAGGCGAGTTGAGATACTTAGGTTCACCCTTGCCGATGATGCGTCCACCAAAACCAACAATTTCACCCTTTACGTTTCGGATCGGAAACATAATACGCTCCCGAAAACGATCATAGCGACGACCATCCTCGGACTCGATCACCAAACCCGATTCAACGAGTATCGCATCGTCATAGCGGGGAAAAACGCTAGACAATGCTTGCCGATCAGCCGATGCCCAACCAAGACCAAACTCTTTGGCGATCATACCCGTCAGACCGCGCTCCTTGAGATAGCGAATGGCCGCAGAACTCTCGCGCAATTGCGCCAAATAGTGCTTTTGAGCAAGCTCAAGCACCTGGGTATGTTGGGAAATCTCTTCGCGACGTCGTGAGCTCGCGGCCTTTTGACTAGGAGAGCGATTTTCCTCGGGGACAGTCATACCCACTGCGCTAGCAAGGGTTCGAACAGCTTCTGGAAAGCTCGCGCCCGTGTGCTCGATCAGGAATGTAATCGCGCTACCATGCGCGCCACAGCCAAAGCAATGATAAAACTGCTTTGTTGGACTCACGGTAAAAGAGGGTGACTTTTCGTTATGAAAGGGACACAACCCAAGCAGGTTGATGCCCCCTTTCTTTAACTGCACATATCGTCCGACGACATCTGCGACATCGACTCGGGCAAGGAGATCCTGGATAAAGGAATCTGGGATCAACGCTCAGACCATACGTAAACGGCGCAACGGATGCGCCGTGGATTAGTACATGCGCGGTGGCAATTGCTGGCTGCGAATACGCTTGTAATGGCGCTTAACGGCGGCAGCCTGCTTACGCTTGCGCTCAGCAGTGGGCTTTTCATAGAACTCGCGGGCGCGCAACTCTGTCAACAGACCAGTTTTTTCGATTGTGCGCTTGAAGCGGCGCAGTGCGGCTTCGAAGGGCTCGTTTTCTTTCAGACGAACGATAGGCATAGGATGCGTGACGTAAAAATAAAACAGTTAAACAACGAAACAGCCTTAAATCATAGCATAAATACGCTATTTTGAACGGTCTATAATGCTTTTTTCTTCTAAATCCAGCGGAGACATGCTGTCGTAAATCTCAAAAGGCTGATGAATCCAAGGGTTGGACTTGAGCTTTTCGACGAAAAAGTCAGGCTCAACACTTGAGGAGGATTTGTACCAGATCACCGCAGTCTTGACCGCCTCGATACTAGGGTAGGTTCGTAGCAAGTGTCGACAAACACCTTGGAGCGTATTCCCACTATCAACCAAGTCATCCACGACCAGCACTCGACCCTTCAGTGTACCTTGGGTCATACTAATAAACGACGCAATTTCTAACGTACCCTGTGTATGCCCTTCATTTTCACGGTAACTGCTTGTTGCCAACACAGCAAGGGGCAAATTGAAAATGCGTGAAAAAACATCGCCGACCCTAAGTCCGCCTCTTGCCAAACAGAGTATTTGATCAAACTGCCAGCCGGACTGATTCACGAGGACAACTAGACGTTCGATCATGCGGTGGTAAGTGGCCCAATCCACCCAAATCTCTTGAGGTGACTCTGCTGTAGACATTAGTATTTAAAAGGATCGCGAAGCATAATGGTTTCGTTTCGATCTGGCCCTGTCGACACCATGTCAATCGGTATGCCGCACACCTCGGAAAGTCGCTCAAGGTAGCGCTGCGCGTTGGCAGGCAGTTTATTGAAGTCCGTCACGCCGACAGTCGACTCCGTCCATCCTGGCATTTCCTCGAGAATTGGCTTTGCGCGAGCAACGGCTTCCGCGCCGTAAGGAAGCACGTCACACATTCGGCCATCAAGTTCATAACCAACGCCCATTTTAAGTGTTGGCAGTCCGTCCAGAACATCGAGCTTGGTGATACAGAGTCCTGAAATTCCATTGAGACGCACAGAACGCTTGAGCGCTGCACCATCAAACCAACCACAACGGCGAGGACGCCCCGTCACCGAGCCAAACTCTTTGCCAACCGTGGCCAAACGCAAACCCGTTTCATCTAACAACTCGGTTGGAAACGGCCCTGACCCTACACGCGTCGCGTATGCCTTCGTGATACCCAGGACATAATTCAAACTCTGGGGGCCGACACCCGCGCCTGCGGCCGCAGCACCTGCGACGCAGTTGCTGCTCGTAACATATGGATATGTACCGTGATCCACATCCAAGAGCGCGCCTTGGGCACCTTCGAACAATAGGTTTTCTCCGGCCTGCTGTGCCGCGTACAACAAGCTGCTCACATCAGCCACCATGGGGGCAACCGCCGGAGCAAGAGCCATCGCTTGATCTACAACCTCTTGAGCGGAAACGGCTTTCGCACCCAGATATTGAGTCAACACAAAATTATGCAGATCCAAAACCTCGTCTACCTTGGCTCGGAAACCTACTGGATCAAACAAGTCCTGCACGCGTAGCGCGCGACGTGCGACCTTGTCCTCGTAGGCTGGTCCGATCCCCCGACCGGTTGTGCCAATTTTGGCATCACCCCGACGCGCCTCGCGAGCCTGATCAAGGGCCACGTGATAAGGCAAAATCAAGGGACATGCCTCAGAAATCTTGAGCCTTGAACGCACATCCAATCCAGCAGTCTCGAGCTCTGTGATTTCTTTAAACAAGGCCTCGGGGGACAGGACTACGCCGTTTCCGATGTAACACGTCACACTTGGATGCATGATGCCGGAGGGAATCAATCGTAAGATCGTTTTTTGACCATTGACCCAAAGCGTATGTCCCGCATTGTGGCCGCCCTGAAAACGCACCACGCCGCTTGCGGACTCCGCGAGCCAATCTACGATCTTGCCCTTGCCTTCGTCACCCCACTGGGTGCCAATCACTACGATGTTCTTGCTCATATTGGGTAATCAAACCAATCAGTATCAGAATAAATATCTCCAAGCACAGGGTGAAACATTGACCAACCCTGCGCCGAAGCCTAAAGAACTTGCTGAACCAGCCAACGACCATCGTGCCAAACAAGCTCACGATCAAAAACAAACTCATCGTGGGTAGCCGCCTCGCCAGGAAAAACCTGAACAACAATATTGCCACTGCGACGCAACTCCTGCATCGCCTCGCGCAGTCCGGAATCCTGTCCTGAAGGCGCACGAATGGCCGGTGCTGGCAACGCAGGCAATAAACCCGCCACTAACTTACGCAGATCCAGGCTAAATCCCGTCGCAGGGCGGGCACGACCAAAGGCTCTGCTCACATCGTCGTAGCGCCCCCCCTGGACAATTGAATCGTGCCAACCCTCCGCATAAACAGAAAACGTTACCCCAGAGTGATAACCATAGGTCCCCACATCCGCCAAGTCGATACCCACGGAAACATCATCGAGCGCGGCAAGCAACTGCTCAAGCGTATCCAAAGACTGCATGACCTCGGGAATGGGGGGGAGAACTGCGCGTGCGCGCGCGAGGACGGAGACATCACCATACAGCTGAGGTAGTGCGCAAAGCGCCTGCACTGTCGAGGGCTGGAGAGCCAGGGCCCCCTCTCCTAACAAACGTAACCCTGGGAGGTCTTTTTCGCGCAGCAACGCCATAATTTCATCTGCACAAAGCTGGGCGTGGTGATCGCTCTCAAGCAAGCTACGCACCAAGCCTGCATGGCACAAATCCAAGCGCACCACTTGAACACCAGCAAGTCTAGTACTCTCAAGAGCCAAACGAATAATTTCTAGGTCGGCTTCAACGCCTGCGTGACCATAGATCTCTGCACCGATTTGCAGCAACTCCCTGCTTGATAACAGGCCCGCTGGACGCGCATGCAACACCGGCCCGCAATAACATAACCGCGTCACGCCAGCGCGATTGAGCAAGTGCGCATCAATCCTTGTGACTTGAGGAGTCATGTCAGCACGAACACCCAAGGTGCGGCCAGACAACTGATCCACAAGCTTGCTGGTGCGCAAACTCAAGTCGCTTCCGGTACCGGAGAGCAACGAATCAATGTATTCGACCAAGGGCGGAGCCACCAACTCAAAACCGTAAGTACGGAATAAATCAAGCAGCTGCCTGCGCAGATCTTCTATACGGCGCGCCTCGGCTGGCAACATATCTGCCAAACTTTCTGGCAACAACCAATTGCCTTTCATGATCGCAAGAAAATATAAAAGGGTTGAGTCCAATAAGAACTAATAATGACCAATCGACATGCCCATACGCACAAAACGAACAGCCAAACAAAAAGCGGCTTGGGGCGTAAGCCCGGCAAGCCGCCAGAACAATCGTTAAAGCTTACAACATATTATACAGATTATCGACGCGAAGTACGGTCACGAACAGGTGTGTTTTCTCGTTGGCAACCGCACTTACGCTCTATTTTTTTCCTTGTGGATTTTTAAGGTACTTGAAAAAATCGGAACTTGGATCAACAACCAGTACGTCGCCTGACTTGCCAAAAGCTTCACGGTAGCCCTCAAGGCTCTTGTAAAAACTAAAGAAAGGCAAATCGGCACCGTAAGCCTTGGCATATAAGCCTGCGGCCTCAGCCTCACCCTCACCCATGATGGCCTCAGCACGGCCATAGGCCTTGGCTAGGATTTGCTCTCGCTCGCGGTCTGCCTCAGCGCGGATGCGTTCACCCTCGGCCGCACCAATTGAGCGCAACTCATTCGCAACGCGAACGCGTTCGGACTCCATGCGTCGATACACCGACTCGGAAATTTCAGGCGCGAACTCAATGCGCTTGAGACGCACATCAACGATTTTGACACCCAGAGGCTCTGCCCGCTTGGCGACATTGTTTAAGACCTCGGTCATGATGACATCACGCTCAAGAGAGACAACATCCTTAACCGTACGAATGTTGACTGAGGCGTTCAGTGCGTCTCTAATCTGAGCCTGCAAACGCTCTCTGGCCGCGCGCTCATTGCCGCCAAAAGTCACGTAATACAACCTTGGGTCGACAATACGCCACTTGACGAAGGAGTCGATCAACAAGTTCTTCTTTTCAGAGGTCTGAATGCGTTCGGCTTCCTGCAAATCAATGGTCAGCAAACGCTTATCCAAGGTCACTACATTTTGAAATGGCGGTGGCAGCTTGAAATATAAGCCTGGCTTGGAAACAATTTTCTTGACTTCACCCAGCGCGAACACCAGAGCATAGTCACGCTCACGCACAATGAACACGGACGAGGAAAGCACGACCACGCCAATGAACAAGGCGATCAACAGGGGAAATAATCTTTTCATGATTGTGTCCTCTGTGTTAACGACTGCCGCGATCGCGCGTCAGTGTGTTGAGAGACCCAGGCGCAGCAGGCCGGACGGGCGAAGTCTGCGTCATGGGGGCGGGAGCGTTCGTTTGAACGGGTGTATTAGCCATAGGATTGATACGCCGAGCCCCTTGAGCGGCTTGTTGCGTGATTTTATCGAGCGGCAAATAAAGCATGTTGTTCGAGCCAGAAGTATCGACTAGGATTTTGCTCGAGTTAGAATACATTTGCTGCATCGTCTCAAGGTACATACGTTCGCGCAGAACCTCTGGCGCTTTGCGGTATTCGCCAAGCACACTGGTGAAGCGGGCGGTATCACCGACCGCATTACCGACCACACGGGCACGGTAACCCTCGGCCTGCTCGAGCATGCGGGAGGACTGTCCTGCCGCGAGAGGCACGATCTGGTTGCGATAAGCCTGACCTTCGTTAATCTGACGCTCGCGATCCTGTCCGGCTTTGACAGCATCATCAAAAGCGGCCTGAACAGGCTCAGGAGGTTGGACGTTTTGAATCGCAACACTGCTCACCTGAATGCCGGTTTGATAGCGATCCAGAATTTGCTGCATTTGCTTTTGAACCTCAGCGGCCACAGCCGTTCGGCCCTCATATAAAACAAAATCCATTGAACGCGTACCCACGACCTCTCTCATCGCCGACTGGGATACCTGGCGGACAGACTCGTCGGGATCTTTTGTTTTGAACAGATAATCGGGGGCGCCATCCGCACGCAACCTGTATTGCACGACAAACTGAACGTCGACAATATTTTCGTCATCGGTCAACATCAGGGATTCGGGCAAGACACGGCTGCGCGCATTGCCACGGAAACCCACTTCAAACGTACGCAACTGAGATAAGTTGACGATCTCCGCAGATTGAATCGGGGCAGGAATTCTCCACTGGAAACCAGCCTGAGCCGTGCTCTTGAATTGACCAAACTGGGTGATCACGGCGACCTGACCTTCTTGAACAATAAAGAAGCCGCTTGCCAACCACAGCACCACCGCCGCTGCAGCGATGACACCCAAACCAATTTTCGACTGACGGGGAGTCGGCCCACCCGCACCAAGAGGCCCGCCGCTGTTTCCGCCACCGCGCTTGCCGCCGAACAAACCGCCGAGACGATTGTTGAAATCACGCCAGACCTGATCCAGATCGGGGGGGCCATTGCCTTGTGGAGGACGACGAGGAGGCTCATTGCCGCCGCCGCCCTGGCCTCGACCCCAGCCAGGGTCATTCAGGTTGAATATTTTCGTAAGAGATCGCATTGTTTTCCGAGGTAGTAGCAAACTGACTAATTGCATCACGCAAACCGCTCAAGCCAGACCGCTTTTGAGCACTTAAAAAAACTCGACAAATCGTACCATGTTCGTCGACTTCAACACGAGATTCCAGTCCAACGAGGTCGGCTTTGTTGTAAACCATGATGCACGGAATATCCGAGGCACCAATGTCCAACAATACCTTATTCACCTCGGCAATTTGCTCGTCACGCTGAGGGCTGGCGGCATCCACGACGTGCAGTAATAAATCCGCCTGGGTCGCTTCTTCGAGTGTGGCTCGAAAAGCGGCAATCAGCGTAGGCGGCAAATCGCGAATGAAACCCACAGTATCTGAAAGGGTAATCTGTCCGGCCCCCTCAATCCACAATCGACGCGTCGTCGTGTCAAGCGTCGCAAACAGCTGATCCGCAGCGTAAGCACCGGCTCGGGTCATTGCGTTAAATAGAGTCGACTTGCCAGCGTTGGTATAACCCACCAGCGAAACAGAGAGCGTGGCGCCCCGCGCACGCGCGCGACGTTGCGTTGAACGTTGGCGTTGGGCGCGCTCAAGGCGCTCACGCAAAAGTTTGACCTTTGAACCAATCATTCTACGGTCCATCTCGAGCTGAGACTCGCCTGGTCCACGCATCCCTATACCGCCTCTTTGTCTTTCGAGGTGAGACCAAAGGCGGGTCAATCTAGTCGACAAATGCTGCAATTGCGCAAGCTCCACCTGGAGCTTTCCTTCATGGCTTTTGGCACGCAGCGCAAAAATATCAAGAATGAGCGCAACACGGTCTACAACCCTGAGATTGAATTGGCGCTCAAGATTGCGTTGTTGGGCGGGCGAAAGCGGCTGATCAAAAAGAATGACTTGCGCTTCGGTTTCTTGAGCGAGATTCACGCCCTCCTCGACCTTGCCTGACCCAATAAAATAGGCGGCATCGGGCCTTTGGCGGCGAGCGGTCAGCGTTGCCACCACATCAGCTCCCGCACCCTTGGCAAGCAGCGCAAACTCTTCGGCATGCGCAACGTGATCAGGGGATCCGAGATCGACGCTAATGATTAGCGCACGCATGCACTAATCCCAGTCTGCTTATTCAGCCTCTGCCTCAGCGGAAGCTTCGACGGGCAAGCTCACGGCGCGCGCTGGGACGACCGTTGAAATCGCATGTTTGTAGACCATTTGCGTCACGGTGTTGCGAAGCAGCACGACATACTGATCAAAGGACTCGACTTGGCCCTGGAGCTTGATCCCGTTGACCAAGTAAATAGACACGGGGATGTGTTCCTTACGCAAGGCGTTCAGGAAAGGATCTTGTAACGTTTGCCCTTTATTGCTCATTGGCAGGCTCCATATATTGTTGTTGACGACCCCACATCGTGAAACATTTGCTGCGATGCGACGCCAATGATTACACTGTACAGGGTTTCCCCGCGGTGCGCCAGCAAATGAAACTTTTAGTTACCAATCCACTAGGCGTTGGTCATGCGCGCAAAATTGATTCGCAAGCAGCAAGGAGTTTGGCGCACTCTTCTTGCGTTCCAATCGTGATGCGCAAATATTGATCGATACGGGGTGTTTTAAAGTGACGCACGATGATATTTTTGTCACGTAAAGCCGCTGACAATGCAGCCCCATCCTTGGCAGGATGCTTAGCAAAAACAAAATTGGCCTTTGAGGGCAAGACATCGAATCCAAGCTTCTGAAGAGCAAGCGTCAACGTCGTTCTCAACGCCACCACCTCGTCGCGTGTTTTCTCAAAATACGCTTGATCTTCTATGGCAGCCGTCGCCCCGGCGATGGCCAACCTATCCAAGGGATAAGAGTTGAAACAATTTTTAACGCGGTCTAAGCCCTGGATTAAATCAATATGGCCCATGGCATAACCCACACGTAAGCCGGCTAAAGATCGGGATTTAGAGAGCGTGTGCACCACCAGCAAATTAGGATATTGATTGATCAAACTGGCTGCAGTGTCTGTTCCAAAATCAACATAGGCCTCATCCACCACCACCACGACGTGCTGATTGGCGGCAACAATGCGCTCAATCGCATCCAAGGCGTGCGCGGCACCCGTAGGGGCATTGGGGTTGGGAAAAATTATCCCACCCACGGCACCCACAGCCGCACCAGGCAGGTAATCTTCGACGCGAATATTGAGCTGATCGTCTAGGGCAATGGTTTTGTATGCAATCTCATACAGACCGCAATACACAGGATAAAAGCTGTATGTGATGTCCGGAAATACAACAGGTTGCTCATGTTTAAGCAGCGCATGAAAAACATGCGCCAACACCTCATCGGATCCGTTGCCAACAAAGATTTGATCCGACGCCAAGCCATAACGACGCGCGAGCGACCGTCTCAATGCGAGCGCGGTTGGATCTGGATACAACCGCAGGTCATCGTTGGCATTGGCTTTAATCGCCTCAATCACCTTGGGTGATGGGCCAAAAGGATGCTCGTTCGTATTGAGCTTGATCAAATGTTGAACCAAGGGCTGCTCACCAGGAACATAGGGATCCAGCTTGGCTACCAAACTATTCCAGTAACGACTCATGACAACTCAATGATCAACGAAAGGGTTGTAGGAAGATTTAAATTCGATCCGCAAAGGTGTGCCCGCCAACTCAAACGCGTCACGGAACCTATTTTCCAGATAGCGTCTATAAGAATCGGAAATCGCATCCAAGGCGTTGCCGTGAACAATAATCAAGGGAGGATTTTGACCGCCTTGGTGAGCGTAGCGCATTTTAGGTCTGAAAATACCCTTGCGCGGAGGGGGTTGTTGCTCAACGGCAGCTTGTAACTCACGGGTTAGACGTGGTGTCGATAGTTTCATAAAAGCCGCGGCATGGGCTGCATTGACGGAACGCAGCACTGTATTGATACCCTGACCTCTTAGTGCAGAAATCGTATGAACCCGGGCGAAAGACAAGAAACGTAGCTTACGGTCAAACTCGCGCTGGATCTTTTCGCGTTGCTCTTCATCGAGTCCATCCCATTTATTGATCGCGACGACAAGCGCTCGACCTGTTTCAAGGATAAACCCTGCAATATGCGCGTCTTGTTCGGACACCTCGTGTTGCGCATCGATCATTAACAACACCACATTGCACGCCTCGATCGCTTGCAACGTTTTAATGACAGAAAATTTTTCAATCGCTTCGAACACCTTACCGCGCTTGCGCAAACCAGCCGTATCAATCAGCGTATATTGCTTTCCACCTCGATCAAACTCGATCTCAATGGCATCGCGCGTCGTGCCTGGCATATCAAAAGCAATCACACGCTCCTCGCCTAAGAGCGTATTAATCAGCGTGGACTTTCCAACATTGGGGCGTCCGACAACCGCCAGTTTGATGCGATGCTTAATCTCAGGCTCAACGACCTCGCCCTCGGTCTTTAGGGAAGCTTCGGTTGGCTCGGTATCGTCCGCATCAAACTCTAGCTCTTCGGGTGCCGGCTCGCCGAGCCCCTCTAAAGCATGCTCAATCAAATCAGCGATGCCGTCCCCATGCGCTGCCGAAATAGCAACTGGCAAGCCAAGACCAAGCTCATGGAACTCTGCGACGGCACTACCATGTTGCATGCCCTCAGCTTTGTTGACACACAAAATGACGCGCTGACCGAGCTTTCTAAGAAGACGAGAAATGTCGTGATCATGTGCATTGAGACCTGCACGCGCGTCAACCATGAAAATGACAACATCCGCCTCAGCGATCGCCTGTTTTGTTTGACGCGCCATCTGATGAAGGATGCCCGTTTTGGCCACAGGCTCAAAGCCTCCTGTATCCACGACAATAAAGGGCGTATGACCGACGCGCCCCTCACCGTAGTGCCGATCACGAGTCAAACCCGAAAAATCAGCGACTAAGGCTGAGCGTGACCGCGTCAGACGATTAAACAGTGTGGATTTGCCCACATTGGGGCGCCCCACCAGAACAACGACAGGTTTAACAGACACGAATTATTTCAACGCCAACATTACGAGCGCACCGTCACCCGTTTGAACAAGCACGCCTTGAGGCGTGGACAATAATGGAGAACGGATAGCACCGCCCCCTACAGAAGTTCGTGCCAGCATGCGACCATCCTCTTGCGCCAGGAAGTGCACGACACCCTCAAAATCTCCAAGAGCCACCGCAGCACCGAAGGCGGCCGGACCGGTCAATTTACGATTTTGTAATGCTTCTTGCGTCCAAGCCACAGAACCATCTTGGATTTTTAGTGCCGAAACGACATCCGTCTGGTTAGGCGCATAGACATACTGAGCATTCAGTGCCAACCCAGCGAGAGAAGAAAAATCCTTGAACCAGGCAGGACGACCTCCAGCCGCAATATCAAAACAAACGATTCGCCCCTGATAAGACACCGCGCACATGACTTGCCCCAATATGACTGGAGCGCCCACGACATCAATCACGCGTTCTAAATCGGTCGATCCCTTTGCAACGGCAACGATGCCTTCCCATTGAATATCTCCCGACACCGCATTGATACCAAGCAGCTTTCCACCAGGTATTGCAGTCACAACTAAGCCTTCAAGCATCACCATTCGAGCAGGCGCACGCAAGGCAAGCGCAGGACCAGGCCTCTGGACACTCCAAATTCTATCGCCCGTTTCTGCGTTAAACGCCTGAATCCGGTAGTCACCACTTCGAACCACCACGACTCCATAACCAACAATGGGAGGCACTGAAACATCGCTTGTCGCTTGAGCGCGCCACTTGACCTGGCCCGTTTCATCCAGCGCCACAACCGTGCCTTCTCTTGTCACGACAGCCGTCACCTTGCCATCACTACCCGCACCCGCTGAAAGCCTCTTGTCAACCAACGTTCTCCAGACGACACCACCTGTTTGGAGATCAATCTTGGCGACAGCGCCGTCGGGAGTTGCGGCAAAGACAGTACTTTCGACAACCGTGGGGGCGAAGCCAAGGCCGGAGCCACTCCCGATCTGAGTTTTCCAATCAACCTGTGCCGTCAGTCCAGGCAGGAACGACGCCAACGGAGTTGGCTTGTAACGATCATCACCACCAAACAGGCCGCACCCTGCCAGTGAGAAGGACAGAAGCACTACAGCACCTGCTCGAACAAGACGTTCTGCAAAGGATGCGCGCATACCTAGACTCCTAATGAATCGAGTTTGAGTTTCACTATCGGCGTCAATGGGTTGGTGGCGCCAAAGGACTCAATTGCCTGATTCCAAGCTTTGCGGGCCTCAGCAACTTGCCCCTGGGCAGCAAGGACATCGCCGCGACGATCGGCAAACAAGCCCTCAAAGGAAGGGGGGGCGTCCTTGAGTTGGGACAACGCCTGGTCGTATTCTTTTTGGTCAAGAAACAGGGCAGACAGTCGTAAACGGGCAACGGGGACTAACGCAGCATGTTTTGTTTGAGCAAGCCATTCAAGCTGCGCGCGTGCGCCAGATATGTCTTTGCGCGATACCAATGCGGAGGCGGCAACCAGTGCTCCCCGGGCTGCATAATCGGTCGCAGCATAATCGCTGCGAAGTGTCTTCATGGCGGCATTAATTCGAGCGACCGACTCCTCGCCTTGTGAGCGTCCTGCCTCTTCGAGTGCTTCAAAATAGCCCCTGGCCTGTGACGCTTGATGACCTTCGTACCACTGCCAACCCCGCCAGCCACCAACCGTCGCCGTTGCGACAATCAATACTGTCAAGATCAAGGTACCGTACTTGTTCCACCAGGCTTTAATCTGGTCTAGTTGTTCTTGCTCGTCGGGATCGTAAGCCATGCCTAATTAACCTTATCTTTCAAAAACGCCACTAAATTTTCCAGCGGCACGAGTTGCTGCGCGAGCGCATCAGACTGCCCTTCGAGACGCAACATTTTGACGGATGCTGCACCAGAAGCGAGCTCATCGCCCCCAAGAATAACCGCAATCTGAGCACCGCTCCCATCCGCGCGCTTGAACTGCGATTTAAAACTGCCTGAACCGGCGTGAACAATCGTCGAAATACCTGCATCACGCAAGCGCTCAGCTAACAATGCAGCCTGCCGTTGCGCTGCATCACCTTGATGAATCAAGTAGACCGAACACTCAGGCCTTAGATTTTGGGGCTGGTACTGCCCCCACAAGTCCATCAGCCGTTCCATGCCGATTGCGAAACCCACCGCAGGCGCAGGCTTGCCGCCCAACAGCTCAATCAAACCATCGTAGCGACCACCGCCACAAACAGTGGCTTGAGCACCAAGCTTATCTGTGACGAATTCGAATACGGTCAAATTGTAGTAATCCAGACCCCTAACCATTCTTGGATTTAACCGGTAGCTCACCCCAGCGTCGTCCAAACGGTCACAAACTCCCGCAAAGTGGGCACGCGAACCTTCACCCAAAAAGTCGAACAACTTCGGTGCGGCATCAGCCATCGCCTGCATCGCAGGATTTTTAGTGTCCAACACACGCAGCGGATTGGTATACATCCGTCTTAAGCCTTCCTCATCCAGCACATCCTTGTGCGCTTCGAGGTGAGCGATGAGAGCGGCTCGGTGCGCCGCCCGCTCCTCGCCCTGCCCAAGAGAATTGAGCTCAAGCTGCACATCCTTAATGCCCAAGACCTTCCAGAGACGCGTCACCATCACGATCAGCTCAGCATCGATATCCGGTCCCGCCAAACCAAGAGCTTCGACATCAATCTGATGAAACTGTCGATAGCGCCCGCGCTGCGGTCTTTCATGACGAAAGACCGGCCCCATTGCATACACGCGCTGAGGACGTTCATACAACAAGTTGTGTTCGATGGCAGCGCGCACCATGCCAGCCGTAAACTCTGGGCGCATCGTTAACGACTCACCATTTAGTGAGTCAGTAAAACTATACATTTCCTTTTCAACAATATCCGTCACCTCACCAATCCCACGAGTAAAAAGTCGAGTGTGCTCAAGGATTGGCGTGCGCATGTTGCGATAGCCATAGTCAGATAACCAACGACGCACAAGCTCTTCGAGCTGCTCCCAGCGGGCGCCGGAATCTGGCAATGCGTCATTCATGCCGCGTACCGCGGTGACCTTTGTAAATACTTGTGTCATAAATAAACTTATCTCACGTGAGCGCCGTAACGGCGTGCGACGTAATCTTGGACAATCTTTTGAAACTCTTGGGCGATGTGATCACCCTTGAGTGTGACCGTGCGCTCACCGTCGACAAAAACAGGCGCTGAAGGCACCTCTCCCGTACCGGGCAAACTGATGCCAATGTCAGCATGGCGGCTCTCACCAGGACCATTCACCACACATCCCATCACCGCGACATTCATCGATTCGACGCCAGGAAACTGCGTTTTCCAAGTTGGCATTTGTTCGCGCAAATAGGTCTGGATTTGATCAGCAAGTTCTTGAAAAACCGTACTACTCGTTCGCCCGCAACCCGGACACGCCACAACCATTGGCGTGAAAGCACGCAAACCCATTGTCTGCAAAATTTCCTGTCCAACAACGACCTCACGCGTTCGATCGCCTCCGGGCTCAGGCGTCAATGAAATGCGAATCGTGTCGCCAATACCTTCCTGAAGCAATACGCTCAGGGCCGCTGTCGAAGCCACAATGCCTTTGCTGCCCATACCAGCCTCGGTCAAACCTAGGTGCAGAGGATAATCGCACCGCGCAGCGAGATCGCGGTATACCGCGATCAGATCTTGCACATGGCTGACCTTGCAAGAAAGAATAATGGCATCGCCCGATAAGCCCAGCTCTTGCGCGCGCTCAGCGTTGCTGATCGCGGACACCACCAATGCATCCCGCATCACGGCACGTCCATCTCGCGGCTGAGCCAGCTTAACGTTGTCATCCATCATGCGCGCCAGCAATTCGTGATCCAGACTTCCCCAGTTCACACCAATACGGACCGGCTTTTGATAACGGCAGGCAACCTCAATCATCTGGGCAAAATTATCATCCCGCTTTTTTCCTCCTCCCATATTGCCTGGATTGATACGGTATTTGGAGAGCGCCTGCGCGCAATCAGGAAATTGGGTGAGGAGCTTATGTCCGTTGTAATGAAAATCGCCCGCAAGAGGGACTGAAATGCCCATGCGGTCGAGCTGCTCACGAATGGCGATGACCTCGCGCGCTGCCTCGGGAGTATTCACCGTAATGCGCACGATTTCAGAACCGGCAAGCGCAAGCTCTTTGACTTGAATCGCCGTGGCAATCGCATCCGCCGTATCGGTATTGGTCATAGACTGCACCACCACGGGCGCGCCACCACCAATCAAAACTTTCTGGCTTCCCCAAGCCACCTCAGCTTGCCTGGTCAGACGGCGCGCCGACGGACCCATCTCGCCATGAGTGGAAGCGGAATCAACGGAGACATTGACCTGACTCATTTAAATAAGGCCTCAATCCAGTCGGGCACCATCGCCGCAGGCAATAACCCTTGCCAAACTGCAATTCCCAATACAGTCAACACAATCAGACAAATCAACACCACCCAAGGCCATCCACCCGAATGAGGGACGTGCTCAACATGATGTGTACCCAAGCTGCGTGTCGACGTATGGTTCGCGATCCCCCCCTGCACACTGCCGATGCGAGCTTGGAGTGTGGCCTCCAAAGGCTTGGAGTCGATGCCAAGAAGCTTTGCGTAACTCCTGACCATGCTTCGAAGCGCCAAACCCTGGGGCAATGTATCAAAACTTTCGGACTCCAAAGCCTCGATATGTCGGGCAGAAAACTTGAGTCGAACAGCGACATCCTCGGTTGAGAATCCCTTGGAAACCCTCAGGGCACGCAAAGAGCCTGCAGAAGTAATCAGCTCTTTCGGAGCCGGGGCGGACTCTGTCCGCAAAGGACTGCTCAAATCAAGCTGCTCACTCATACATGCGTCTCCTTGATGGGGATCATTTTTCTTGTAGCCATCTTTTCACTTAGATTTGTGCGATCCTTGACCTCGCCCGCAAGCTGACCGCAAGCCGCATCGATATCATCGCCGCGCGTTTTACGGACTGTTGTCACAATCCCCGCATCCATCAGATGTTGCGCAAAGATCCTAATGCGCGAAGCCAAGGAGCGCTTAAGTCCTGAGCCTGGAAAAGGATTGAAGGGAATCAAATTGAGTTTGCAATGAATACGACGCGCGAGATCGATCAACTGCTTGGCATGCTGATCGCTGTCATTGACGCCATCAAGCATCACGTATTCAAACGTAATAAAGTCTCTCGGCGCAAACTCCAGATAACGCTCGCAAGCAGCAAGTAGTTCATTGAGTGGATATTTTTTGTTGAGGGGTACCAACTCATCGCGCAGCGCATCATTTGGTGCGTGCAAAGAAACAGCGAGCGCGACCGGACAGTCCTGGGACAAGCGATCCATCATGGGGACAACTCCCGAGGTCGACACCGTCACGCGCCTGCGCGATAAACCATAGGCATTGTCATCAAGCATCATGCGCAAGGCGGCAAGCACCGGCTCGTAGTTGAGCAAAGGCTCGCCCATACCCATCATGACTACATTGCTGATAAGGCGCGTATCGCTTGTCACGGCCATTGCATTTGAACTCAAGACTGAGCCCGCCTTAGGGCTAGAGGACTGCATGGGCGAAGGGATACGGGCCGAAGCCAGATCTTGCATCAACTCGTGCCGCGCCCACCAAAGTTGTCCAATAATCTCTGCCGCAGTGAGGTTTCGATTAAAGCCCTGATGACCCGTCGAACAAAATCTGCAGGCGACATTGCAGCCTGCTTGACTCGAAATACATAGTGTTCCGCGATCATCTTCGGGAATAAAGACCGATTCGATCGCATTGCCCTGCCCCACATCAAACAGCCACTTTCGAGTGCCATCCGTAGAGCGGTGCTGAGTTAAAACCTTGGGAGCTTGAACGACGCATGATTGCTCGAGTTGCGCGCGAAAGTCGCGTGCAAGATCGGTCATATCGTCGAATTGACTCGTGCCTCGCTGATGCACCCATTTTTGCAACTGCCGGGCACGAAATGGCTTGCCCCCCCACTGCCCCACTAGCTGGGTCAGTGCCGGAGCGTCAAGCCCAAGCAAGTTGATCGGTTCAGGATGCATGCGCGATGTGCCACGAGCCAAGCAACCGAATTAACGGCTGTGGATGTTAATTTCAGGGAAAAAGAAGGCAATCTCTGCCTTCGCCGTTTCAGGAGCGTCAGAGCCGTGAACCGCGTTAGCGTCAATGCTGTCAGCGAAATCAGCACGGATGGTGCCTTTTTCTGCTTTCTTGGGGTCTGTTGCACCCATCAGATCACGGTTTGTCTGAATCGCGTTTTTACCCTCGAGGGCTTGAACGAAAACAGGACCAGAGATCATGAAATCCACCAAGTCTTTGAAAAAAGGACGGGCACTGTGAACCGCATAAAAACGCTCTGCGTCAGCACGCGACAAATGCATCATGCGCGCGGCGATCACTTTTAAGCCAGCGCCTTCAAAGCGGGCAATAATCTGACCAACGACATTTTTTGCCACTGCATCAGGCTTGATAATCGAGAGGGTACGTTCGACTGACATGTAAAACTCCAATAAATCTCAATAAAAACAGGGACTTTGCGTGTGCTAACCCTAGCCCTTGATTCTAGCATGCCACATCTGCCCACAACACCCTAAAATAGCGTGTTATTCGCTATTCGGCGATGCCTTGCGACCCAACTTTTACCGGATATTTTGATGAATCAGCCCAATACGACCCCAGACGGGGAACTTTCCAAAAGTTTTGAACCTGCCACCCTCGAGGCGCGCTGGTATCAGGAGTGGGAAAAACGGGGCTATTTTGCCGCGGGTCAGCACACCCAGGCTGGTCCTGGCGCGGGCGTCCCCTATGCGATTCAGTTTCCCCCACCCAATGTGACGGGAACCCTGCACATGGGGCATGCCTTTAACCAGACCATCATGGACGGTTTGATCCGCTATCACCGCATGCTGGGGCATGACACGGTGTTTGTCCCAGGTACGGATCACGCGGGTATTGCCACCCAGATCGTGGTCGAACGCCAGCTGGATGCTCAGAAAACCTCGCGTCATGACCTTGGTCGCGAAAAGTTCATCGAAAAGGTCTGGGAATGGAAAGAACTATCCGGAAACACCATCACCAATCAGGTGCGTCGACTGGGCGCCTCCGCCGACTGGCCACGCGAATACTTCACCATGGACAAGCAAATGTCAGCTGGCGTGGTGGAAACGTTTGTTCGACTCTTTAAGCAAGGTTTGATTTATCGCGGCAAACGCCTAGTCAACTGGGATCCAAAGCTCCTGACGGCGGTTTCGGATCTCGAGGTGCAATCCGTCGAGACCGACGGTCATCTCTGGCACATCACTTACCCCTTTGTCGAGGGTCCCCAAACCATTACCCATGAGGACGGTCGACAAGAAAGCATCCAAGGCATGACGATTGCCACCACCCGCCCTGAAACGATGCTTGCCGACGGAGCATTGTGTGTCCATCCTGAGGATGCACGCTATCAGCACCTTGTTGGAAAAATGGTCGATCTCCCCCTTTGCGATCGCCAGATTCCGATCATTGTGGATGATTTCGTCGACCCTGCCTTCGGGACGGGTTGCGTCAAAATCACGGGCGCACATGACTTTAACGACTATGCCTGCGCCATGCGACACAACCTGCCCTTGATTGTGATTTTTACGCTTGACGCAAAAATCAATGAACAAGGTCCACCACAGTTTCGTGGTCTCGACCGCTACGAGGCACGTAAAGCGGTTGTTGCAGAGCTCGACGCAAAAGGATTTTTAGTTAAAGTCGACGCCCACAAAATGATGCAGCCTCGGGGTGATCGGACTGGCGAGGTTCTCGAACCCATGCTCACCGATCAATGGTTCGTGGCCATGAGCAAGCCTGCACCCGCCAACACGCTGCACCCGGGTAAGAGTATTACCGAAGTCGCGTTGGACGTTGTAGCCAAAGGAGAGGTTGAATTCTTTCCCAGCAACTGGACGACCACGTATAACCAGTGGCTCGAAAACATTCAGGACTGGTGCATTTCACGTCAATTGTGGTGGGGCCATCAAATTCCTGCTTGGTATGCGCCCGACGGTCAAGTATTCGTGGCGCACGACGAACAAGATGCCTTGAAGCAGGCCCAAGACGCCGGCGTCCAAGGGCCGCTGGTACGCGATCCAGACGTGCTGGACACATGGTTTTCGTCGGCGTTAGTTCCCTTCACCACCATGGGCTGGCCTGAAAAAACTCCAGATTACGATCGTTACTTGCCTTCCAGCGTCTTAGTCACAGGTTTTGACATCATCTTTTTCTGGGTCGCCCGCATGGTGATGATGACTACGCACCTGACCGGTCAAGTCCCCTTTAAGCACGTATACGTTCACGGCCTGATCCGCGATGCAGAGGGTCAGAAAATGAGCAAATCAAAAGGAAACACGCTCGATCCAGTAGATCTGATTGACGGTGTTGATTTGGAAACACTAGTCAAAAAACGGACCTTCGGCCTGATGAACCCCAAGCAAGCGGGCGCCATTGAGAAAGCGACTCGCCGCCAGTTTCCCGAGGGTATCCCTGCCTTTGGAAGCGATGCCCTGCGTTTTACGATGTCCGCTTACGCCACACTCGGTCGCAATATCAATTTTGATCTTAAGCGCTGCGAGGGATACAGAAATTTTTGTAACAAGCTATGGAACGCCACCCGCTTTGTATTGATGAACACCGAGGGGCAGGATATGGCACCCGTCGACGCAAGCGCGCAAAGCTTCGTTGACAAATGGATCATTAGCCGACTTCAACTACTCGAGCTTGATGTCGCGAAGGGATTCGCCGACTATCGCTTCGACAATATCGCCAATGCGCTTTATCACTTTGTCTGGGACGAGTATTGCGACTGGTACCTAGAGCTTTCCAAAGTTCAAATTCAGAACGGTACGCCCGAGCAGCAACGGGCAACGCGCCGCACGCTGATTCGGGTGTTGGAAGCGATTCTCCGGTTAATGCATCCAATCATGCCCTTCATCACCGAAGAGCTATGGCAAAAAGTTTCCCTTGTTGCCGGTAAGCGATCCGCGGATGAGGTCTCGAGCGTTTCCATACAGCCTTTTCCTCAGGCCGATTTACAAGCCATGGATGCACAGGCCTGCGCGCAAGTAGATCTGCTCAAAGGTCAAGTCGAGGCTGTTCGTGCCCTACGTGGTGAAATGAATCTCTCGCCCGCGGCACGGGTTCCCTTGATTGTCGAGGGTCCCCAAGACATGCTGCTACAGCATGCGCCGTATCTTGCCGCGCTGGCTAAGCTCTCGGGGGTTGACGTCGTGAACACCTTACCCGACGATGGCGCGCCTGTTCAGGTTGTCGGTCAAACGCGACTGATGCTCAAAGTGGAGATTGATGCCGCTGCGGAACAAATACGCCTAGACAAAGAAATCGCCAGACTTGAAGGTGAAATCAACAAGGCCCAGGCCAAGCTTTCAAACGAGTCATTTGTTGCCCGCGCACCTGCGGCTGTGGTCGAGCAAGAGCAAAAACGTGTCGCACAATTTGGCGAGACACTCGCTCAAGTCAAAGGGCAACGCGCTAGATTAGATTGAGTAAAAACTGCTCATCCGCTTTGGTGAGCAAGCCTTGTTGTCTTGCTTGCTCGAGCAAATCGGGGCGATTTTTAGCCGTGAGTGCAAGAGACTGCTCACGGCGCCAGCGCGCAATATTGGCATGGTTTCCAGACAATAAAACGGGAGGCACTGGCTGATCCCACAGCACCTCAGGTCGGGTGTAATGTGGGCTGTCCAGCAGGCCTGAAATAGAGGCCTGAAAAGAGTCCTGCAGAGAAGAGTCACCGTGATGAAGAGCGCCTGGCATCAGCCTGACGGCAGCATCAATCATGGCAAGTGCTGCGACTTCGCCCCCAGACAAAACAAAGTCTCCGAGGGACCATTGTTCATCGACGCACTCATCGATCAATCTCTGATCCACACCTTCGTAGCGGCCGCAGACAAATATTGCACCCTCGGAATGTGCGAGATGAGCCGCATCCGCCTGCTCAAAGCGCTTGCCAGCCGGCGACAACAAGATAACCGGAGCAGCAGACGCAGGGATGACAGCAGGTATAACCTGGGAGGAAAAAGTCTCACCTCGGGCGGCATGGACAGCGAGTATCGTTTGCTTGAGCGGCTCGGCCATCATCACCATACCAGGGCCGCCACCATAGGGACGGTCGTCAACCGTCCGGTGTACATCCTCGGTAAAATCGCGCGGATTCCATGCTTGAAGCGTCCAGATTCCTTGGTTGTGGGCGCGTCCCGTCACCCCCAAGTCGCGCACCACACCAAACATATCAGGAAACAAGGTGATGACGTCAATACGCATCATGAGGCCTTAGAGTTCGAGAGGCCAATCAGTTTCGATTCGACGAGCCGCAATGTCAACATGCTGGACATGTGCAGCAACAAAAGGCACCAAAATCTCTTCGGGACGGCCTTTGGTATCAAGAATGACTGTGGGCGGATGCTCCTCAGAAGGGACTTGATCACCCTCGAGCCCCATCCTCTGTACACGCAGAATCGCATGCGCGCCGTTGTCAACAACTTCAAGGACTAAACCGACGAGTTGAGCATCGCTATAGACATAACAATTCTCAAGATCTACCCAATAAAACTCATCGGCTTGCGCTTTGGGAAAGAATTGTCTGGAAACATGCACGGTGTACCCGCGCAGGGACTCAGCCAGATCACGATCATCCACCTGCTCCAGATCCGCAACAATCGAAGCGCCTTGTGGGCGAACTTGCTTGACAGTGTGCGGACGAAACTTGACAGCGTCTGAAGACTCAGCTGATTGAAAAGAAGGAGGAAGAGAAAAAATAGGTGGAGCTAACCACCAGACAGGTGCTGCCCGCAAAACCAAACTTTGCGCTGAATGCGGTTGTACTTTGACCCAACCTCGTACGCCATACGCTGACACGATACGACCTAATTCGATTAGGTCATCCGGCGCTTGTTGAGCGCCTATGTCAGCCATGGCGGTATACGAAGTCAGTCAAACGATGCGATCAAGCCGCTGTCGCGACTTTTGCAGAGAAGTCTTTGACCAGACGGGCAACCGCTGGAGACAACTGCGCACCCACTCCTGTCCAATATTGGACACGATCAAGCGCAATACGAAGACGCTCTTCGTTTGCATTTGCAACTGGGTTGTAAAAACCAACGCGCTCAATGAAACGACCATCACGGCGATCACGGGAATCGGTCGCAACGAGGTTGTAAAAAGGACGTTTCTTGGAGCCGCCACGGGCTAGGCGAATCACCACCATACGTAATCCCTTGAAAATGTTCAGTAAAGCCTGCAAGTATAGCACCAAACAACGCGCGTCCAGCATTTATTTCAAATGACTATTTCAAACGACGCTCTAAATAATGCGTCACGCTGCCCTCTTGCTCGACCTGCGCGAGCAGAGCATTGCCAGTTTGCTTGCAAAAAGCCTGAAAATCACGAACCGCACCCCGGTCCGTTGTAATCACGCGCAACACGTCACCGGCATGGAGCGTGGCCAAGGCCTTTTTTGCCCGCAAAATAGGCAAAGGACAGGCCATGCCAGTAGCATCCACCGTCTCTTTGAATACCGGAGGCGTCATTTGGCTTCGACCCAGGCTTTTACGCTGGCCAAACTGGCTGGCAAAGCCGCCAAGTCGGTACCCCCACCCATCGCCATTTCTGGACGACCGCCCCCCTTGCCTCCAATCTGTCCCGCAACAAAACCGACTAATTCGCCTGCCTTGATCTTGGCATGGAGGTCAGGCGTGATACCCGCCACCAAACTGATTTTGCTATCGGCCGAGGCGGTCGCCAGCAATACAACGGCAGATTTAAGACGGTCTTTGAGTTGATCCACCATCGAGCGGAGATCTTTGGGATCGACACCCTTGACCTCAGTGACCAGCAATTTAAAACCAGCAGGCATTTCAATCGCGGCCTCTGTCAGTGAGTGACCGGCATTGGATGCAAGTTTCGCACGTGCTTGGTCAAGCTCTTTTTCCGTGGCTTTCAACTGATCTTGCAATAATCCGATTCTCTCAGGGAGCTCGGCAGGCTGAGTTTTCAACGCGGCGGCCGCGCGCTGGACAGTCGCATTTAATTGCTGGACCCAAGCCAACGCATTCGCGCCAGTCACCGCCTCGATACGCCGAACGCCAGCGGCAACACCGCCTTCGGTGATCACCTTGAACAATCCAATATCACCCGTACGCGCGACGTGCGTGCCACCACAAAGCTCGCGTGAAAAGCCGATGTCGAGCACGCGCACGCTGTCACCATACTTTTCACCAAACAACGCAACCGCTCCGCCTTTAACCGCATCGTCATACGACATAGTCTGTGCAACTGCGGCCTGATTATTCAACACCTCAGCATTGACAATCGCCTCCACGCGCGCGATCTCCTGTTCGGACAACGGGGCATCATGGGCAAAGTCGAAACGCGTCTTGTCGCCATCAACCAGAGAGCCACGCTGCTGGACATGCCCTCCCAGCACCTGACGCAAAGCCTTGTGCATTAAGTGCGTTGCAGAATGGTTGCGCACCGTACGGGAGCGTTGCTCGGCATCGACCGTCGCGGTCACCGGATCGCCCACAGAAAGGACGCCAGAAGCGAGACGACCATGATGACCAAACACGCCGGGCTGAATCTTTTGTGTGTCAAGCACATCAAACTGTGTCGTGCCGGCCGTCAAAGATCCCGTATCGCCCACTTGACCACCGGACTCCGCATAAAAAGGTGTGTTGTCAAGCACGACAATCGCATCTTGTCCCGCCGAAATACGCTCAACAGCAGCACCTCCCACATAGAGCGCCAAAACCTTGCCCGGACGCTGAAGATGTTCGTAACCCTCAAAGACGGTCTGCGCGCCTGAATAAGAGAGGCCCTCGACCATCTTGAATTTACCTGCCGCACGCGCTTGATCTCTCTGGCGCTCCATGGCGACCTCAAAACCCGCCTGATCAACATCGACTCCGCGCTCGCGACATATATCCGCAGTCAGATCAACAGGGAACCCATAAGTGTCATAAAGCGTAAAAAGCGTATTGCCGTCCAGAATCTGTGTCTGGTCCTTTTGAACAACAGGCAATGCAGACAGGGCCGCATCCAAAATCTTCATGCCATGCTCAAGCGTTTCGCCAAAGCGCTCCTCTTCTTGGCGCAAGACTTGCTCCACTCGCGCTGCATTGTTGGCGAGCTCGGGATATGCCTCACCCATTTGCTTAACCAGATCAGGCACTATTTTGTAGAAAAAAGGCTGGCTTTGACCGAGCTGATAGCCATGGCGCAATGCGCGACGAATAATGCGGCGCAACACATACCCCCTGCCCTCGTTACTGGGGATGACACCATCCACGACGAGAAAACAACATGCGCGGATATGGTCAGCAATGACCTTGAGCGAGTTGTTAGATAGATCTTTGCAACCCGTCTCACGCGCGGCGGCGGCGATCAGCGCCACAAACAAATCAATCTCGTAATTGGAGTGCACATGCTGCAATACAGCCGCAATTCGCTCAAGCCCCATACCCGTATCGACGCAAGGCTTTGGCAGCGGCGTCATCTTGCCAGCGGCATCCCGTTCGAACTGCATAAACACCAAGTTCCAAATTTCGATATACCGATCGCCGTCCTCCTCCGGAGAGCCTGGAGGTCCTCCCCAAATGTCTGCGCCGTGATCATAGAAAATCTCAGTGCAAGGACCGCAAGGACCTGTATCCGCCATCTGCCAGAAATTGTCCGATGCGTAACGGCTACCTTTATTGTCTCCGATGCGGATAATGCGCTCAGGCGGGACACCGATTTCTTTTTCCCAGATTTCATACGCCTCGTCGTCTTCTTGGTACACCGTCACCCAAAGTTTTTCCTTGGGTAGGCCGTACGCGCCGGTCAGCATTTCCCAGGCGAAAGCGATGGCATCACGCTTGAAATAGTCACCGAAACTAAAATTACCCAGCATCTCAAAAAAGGTGTGATGCCGCGCGGTGTAACCTACATTTTCCAGATCGTTGTGCTTGCCGCCGGCTCGTACGCTGCGTTGAGAGGAAGTTGCGCGCGTGTAGGGGCGAGCGTCCTTGCCCGTAAAAACGTCTTTAAACTGAACCATGCCCGAATTGGTAAACAAAAGGGTAGGATCATTGCCAGGCACCAATGATGACGATGGCACGATCGTGTGCCCTTTGGACTGGAAGAACTGCAAAAATTTCTGGCGGATTTCGGTCGTTTTCATCGTGCGGCATCAAATAAGAGAAAAAGACGAGGCTGCGTTGAGACAACGCACCCTCAAGAATAGAGATAGATTATACGGGTTGCACCCATCGCTTTAGGCTGGCGCACCCCATGCTGGGGGTATCTTGCCTAGCTCAGCACCTTGCTGCAAGCCAAACAGTCAGTCAGTTCAGGCAAAGGTAAGTAAAAAACTCGTTGTAAGAATGAAATGGATAACGCCAAACAGAAATGAGCGAGGGTGTGTAACCCTTGGGACAAGAGCAATCTCCGGTCATGGGGTTACGTCGATCAATATTGATTTCTGCAAGAGCATGGCAAGGAGAGTTAATACTCTCAATGTAATGGCCACCCCCAGACCTGGTGCTGTTTTGCCAAATACCGCCTTGGCAGACTAACAGGCCTGTTGCGCTGGACTGAGCGATCAAGCCCTCGGCCTCACACCCAGCGCCTTGATTTGCCACAGCGGCAAGTTGCAAATACTCACCACTAGAAACGCGTCCCCCCGCCGTCACGCCACCTCCAGCCGACAATGGGCCTATCACATCAAGTTTGGCACCCAACTGAACATCGCGGCGCTCCTTCTGCCTCAAAAAACTGACTAGCGCGCTGGAGTCGTAAAAGCTGTGCAGAACGATCGATCCAATGGGTAAGGGCGCCATGTCGGACCTCGGTGGATTAGGCAGGTCAAGCGAGGGACCGCGCACCCGTTGCGGCGAAAGCGGCGTGACGCTCGCACCACGCCCGCCCAAAGAGGCAAGCACCTTTCCTAAACGGGTCATGGTACCGGCCGGATGACGTTGTGAATGTTGGGGTATCGCAATAGTGAGCGCCTCGAGCTTGCACCCTTGTGTCAAACACAAGCCAGTCGGCTTAACCAGCCTGACGCTGGTTTCATACTCAAGAGGAGCGCGCAAAGAGAATCCCCTGGGCAAATGCCCAGCTTGAATCAACTCATTCAGTGAAGGACGCCACACATCTTGATAATGTTTTGACGACGTGTCCTTGTCAGACAATCCGGTCAAAAGGTCTGCTTGTCGCACCAGCATCTGATCCACAGACTCCTTGACGGCGATTAACCATCTCGCCAGAGCCTCAGACGCAGCATCCTCGGACTGCTGAACCCAGGCTGAGGCTGACCAAACACCGATCAGCGAAGTCAATGCTGTCACCATGATCATTTCGATCAAAGAAAATCCGCTTTGCTCAACACGCATCAGCGAATCACAAACTCAAAAATATTACGGTCGCCGCTCAAACATTGAGCATCCGCCAACAAGGGGTTATATGGAGTGACGGGTTCATGCAAGCTGTCTTTCACTCTAACCGGACCCCCACTACCTGAAATAGTCACCACATCTGAAATACGTTGCAAAATAGAGGCCAGCCCCGGACATGCAGCATGATTGACATCATTGAGCGTCAATAAAAACGCCGAACCTACAGGTGCCCCGGATAACGCGTAGGGCGCCACCCGTATGACACCCCGACCCGAAACACCTTGTCCACCCAAGCCATGGGCCACATTGGCACCCGCACCCTCGCCAGAAACGGCCACGACACTGGAACCACGCAAAGAATTTGCAAGCACTCGGGTATCCACCCCGGCATAAGGGCTGGCGCCAAATCCATGCGTCGTGACCTTGAGGCGAGCGACAAAACGCTGAAGTTCTTCGGCCACCCGGGGAACCTTACTTTCAACAACGTAGCCCTGAATTGCGGGGATTCCAACGATCGCCAGCAACATCATGATGGTGGTCACAATTGAAATCTCAATCAGCGAAAAACCTGACTGACCATGAAATGCGCTCTTTGGCTTCAAACCTCTCGCTGGTAACCGCGCAGAGATACGCGATAGTTGACGAGGAGGCGTAATGACGACATCAAATGACATGAAATAATCCTATAAAAATTGACCATGGACTGAGAGACTTAAAAACAACCGCTGTCTCGGGATGTCTGAAACGCGTTAACGGGAATAATGCAAACTCAAGGCCTGTCTGAGCTCATCAAAAACCTGTGCATGCCAAAACGCAATCCCGAGCACAACACTTAAAGCAAACAATAATGCGCCCCAGCGTAAGTAAAGGGCTTGAGTACCGATCCGCTTGACTGCGTGAAGCTCCGTCCTTAAACGCGTGCGATGCAAGGCCTCGTCTAAGCCTAGGGTCCGAGTCAGATCCGTGAAATACCACCAGATTTCAGGATCAATCAATCCGGTGTTTAAGGCTTCCGTCGTTTGAGCGCCAAGGTCTAGTCGCGTAATCATGGCGGATAGATGCCTAGCAAACCAAGGCGAGGCGCCTTGGGCTTGAAGTGAAATTGCGTCGCGTAAACGGGCTCCATGACAACCGCCCGGACTCAGCGTCACCGCAAGTAAGGAGATAAAGCGTAGGGTTTGAACCCTTCGGTAAAACGCCCAAGGACCGATACGATCCGCAAAACCACGAAACTTGCCCGTCCAGTTTGCGAACGACCAGAACAAGCCAACCATACCCACAAGAAGCAACAGACCCAAAAAAGGCCATGCGACGATCAAGCCCTCTTCCGTGGCAAACAAGGCCTTTGTCCAGGATGAAAAAAACTCATGAGGAACCGCAGAAAAAACTTGTCTGAATTGTTTTGCCGTAAAAATAGGGATAGACAAAATCGAACCGAAGGCCATCAACAATCCCGCGACACCGACAAAGGCCGTCGACACCAACAGCGAGCGCGCGTGATCAATCAATCTCACAACATTGGCGAGTTGACGCAAGGTTCTAGTCAGCGCGTGTGCACCGGCATACTGTGCGGATTGAATGGCTAACAAATCTTCGAGCGGCAAGGTCGCGCTCCAAGTCGCAAATAAATCACCGCCCGCCTGAGGAAATCGTTCTAACCATGTACGCGACAAAACGCCACGCGCACTCATCGAGTTGTAGCGTAAAGCATCGTCTTGAAAAACATTGAGTAGCGTTTTTGAGCCGCCGGTCGTATCAATTAAATCGGCCAGATACTCATAATAGTCAGCCCGCTGAGACCTGAACGACCAAGCAGCAATTTGTACGCCAATAGTTTTCCAAAACGAGGGCCAACGGCTGAAACGATAAGAGCGTAGCCATTCATCAACGGGCATCTACATCTCCAAACGAAGACATCACGCCAAACGTTTGCTCGACACTTCTCGGATCGACCAAACCAGACCACACCTTAAAAAGAGCACACTGTCTTGCGCTTTTCCCATGCATATTTGAATCATCTATCGGACTTTTTCTGCGTTGCTCAAACCATTGATGCAAAGCTAAACCATTTTTCTGTCTGAGACCCACCAAAAATTTTGGTTCTTGAGACGGCTCGATGAGTTCTGCCGCAACGGTACGACCAGCGACCCCCACCAACTCAGGCAGTCCTCTTAAGCAATGGTCACAACCTTGCACCGATCTAAATCTTAAGCGCTCCCGCGAGAGCCCAGACTGATCCTCGAGCATGCCAATCCAGGCCCGTCGCCATTGCGGCGATCGGACCTGATTGAGAGCGCATCGCCATCTATCCAACTGAACGATTTGCTCGTGGTTTAGTGCACACCCCGTACATAAGAGAGGCAAGAGACACTGAAACACCAGTAACTTTAAAATGCCTGGCGTCGACAACAAATCCCGCGGCACCCCGATAAAACTGGACGCCAAACGCTCCGGCACCCAAAGTGCGGAACCTGCATGCACCGTTGTATAAAGACTGATACCCGAGCCCGCAAGGTCAGAGAACGCCCGCCCTCCTGCCGAATCCCTGATCTCGCCAATCAGCAAATCATTCATCGCGGAACGTTTAAATGCTTTGAGCTTATTGTCAAAAACACTCAACTCATCCTCATCGACTGATCTCGAAACAGTATTTTGAAGCGCGTGAGGAATAAAATATTCGGCAGGATCTTCTAATGTAATCACTTTGCGATGCGTTGGAATCTCTCGCATCAGCGTGGCGAGTGTTGTTGACTTGCCTGAGCCGACTGTCCCCGCCAGGACAATCGCTCCGCCCTGAGTCAAACACGCTCTTCGCAACGCTGCGATTTGAGACTCCAGATAACCGAGTTCAGAAAGTTCCGGCGTCAATTCGGTCGAATCTTGAATTAATAGTCGCAAACAAACCGAAGGTCCTTGATCGGTTGATAAGGAAGCCCAGCGCAAACACACTCTCTGGCCTCCTAGTTCTCGCATCACGCGCCCTTGCTGCTCTATTGTGGGGTCAAACACCGCGCCATTTCCGCCTTCAATATCCATCCAAGTCACCGCAAGCATCCCAAGTACCGTCGCTGTTGGCAAATGGGCGTATCGCTCAGGACAAACATATCGGCCATCAATCGTAAAAAAAACAGCGGACTCGCTCTGAGCGCGTTTTACATTAAAGTGAATATCACTGGCGCGATGTTCAAGCGCCCAAAGAAAAATGGCATTGATGGCTTGAGACAAAGCACTTCCCGTCACGGATGGCTCGGATATCTGTTGGATTGCCTGCCCCGCAGAACTCATACTTTTAGTCACTGCGATCAGCAATGTGGGAGACAACACAAATAAAGGATTCGCGCATAGTTTGTACCCGCGTCGCGTCATAAGCTCCAAGAGCGCGCCGGTCTGGTCATCGTGATAATGCTGACTCAATACAAACAAACCTGCAGAGCCGTCACTAAAAAGCACAGGGCACATGCGGGAAGCCAGCCCAATCACATCAAGCTCTTTGATCAGCGTTCGTATGAACGACGGGGAGAGTTTTTCTAACTCTCCTTGTGTTCGAATCTCTCGAAGGATATGTTTTGATCGCATTGATCTGAGCACAGTCATGGCTGACGTCGACCAAGGCAAAGGACTTCTCGATGCTCTGATTTTTTTAAATGAACGCAAGGAGGCGAGATACGTTCCAAGGTATAAAGAACAGAACGACCTGACATCGGTTGCGATCGGCGACTCTTAAATACATGTGGTTCTGAGTCAAGTAAAACCTCAGCGGTCAGCGCATGACCCACACCATAAATTGCGAGTAATACGTTCTCCGTCCCGAGTGCGGTCACGGGTCCAGGTTCTGCAAGAGGGCCCACAACTTTTTGACGTGCGGAAAGAAGCGCGGCTTGAGTATCGAGTTGTAATAACTCTTCAATCACGGTCGGCGCCTCGGCGTTTGCGTTGACGGGTTGTGAGGCAAGCAAATGAAGCGCGATGACGATCCGCTTGAAATCAACCTTATTCAAAAAGCTCAAAAATATCTCCTGTCAGATTTACCGTTAATGCACTTCGACGAATGCCTTGACCCATAACGGCACCAAGTTCAAGCTTTAAACTTCGCCAGCGCACAGGCACCAAAAGTCCCTGAAGCACGGATATCGACCGCAAAGGGCCTTTGATCGCAATCATGCGTCGCTTCATTGGTTTGATAAAAGCTGGCTTTTGCGCAACCATACCCAGCGAATTAACTGGCGCAGGCAGGGTAATCTGTGTGCCAGATCCTATTTGAATAGACTCAAAGACAGGCGTCACACTTTGCAAATAGCTCAACCAATCTTTGAGAGAAACCGAAGGGGAAGTCAGTTCGAAAGCGCTGGCGGCACCCAAGACCTTCCAACGCATCACGGCATGGTCAAGATCCGGAAACTCTACTGTCCAGCCTTCTGGCTTGGCCGCATCGAGCAGCCGACTCATCGCCAATCGGTGCTTTCTCTGGTAGTTAGCGGCACAATGCCAATCCATGTTTGACGGTTCACATACGATTTGTTGAAGTTTCCAGCCGCCGGGGCTGACCGGAGCTTGATGCCAAGCATGGATCACCTTGAATAATTGCTCAGGAGGATGAATCGGATGCGCGGTCGCAAAACCCTCCAATACGCGCTGCCACAAAACACGATCACTCTCTTGTGGCTGTACCCTCAAGTCTGCAGCTTCTCGCGGAAACCATGACCAAGACAATCCCGTCGCGAGGAGCCCTAAGCCAATCAGACAGAGAGAGAGATACTTGCGTAATGGCAACTTCTGAAGGCGCGTATGTCCACTCAGATTCGCTCGCATCCAATCCGGCTGAAGTGAGGCGTCTAACAAGGCATACCTCAGAACTTTAAGATTTGGAAATCGTTCTTTGAGAACAAGTAGAGCGGCGTCAGCCTCGTCAATACTGTCAAACCAACGATCAGTTTGCGCCAGAACCAGACCTCCGTTCGCCGCTACAAACCAATACCCCCTCTCAGGGATAAAACAAATGGCGGCGATCACTCCCTCTTGATGCGCTAGGGCAAATATCGCTCCCGCTGCATGAAATGACCGAGTTCGCTCCGGGAGATTGCTTGAGTCACTCACGTCACCTTTATGTATGATTCCGCAACCAACAACTGCGGTCATGCCGCCCTTGATTAAATAATGTGTCGCACGTAAAGATCTGGCTCTTTGTCGCCCAAGCTTTGTCGGATCACCGCCCACAAGAGGCGTCCAATCAAGTCCAAAAACAAGATACTCCCGATTCGAAAGAGACATCACATGCGTGCCGCGCTGCCCACTTGAGGCAATACTTTGCTGCATCGTCAAATGCCCTCCTCGACTTGGGCGGTCACCATGATCAGCGTCGCTGTACGTGTTTGCTTAGCGCGATTCGAACCCCCGAGCACCAGTGGCGCCTCTGACGTCAAACGACTGCGCTCCGAATCGTCATGCTTGGAATCGAAACCCGAGATCAGCATCGGCTGACCCGCTTTGAGTGCGACTTGCTGTACCGTGCCGTGACCGTCAATCGTGATTTGCTGAATTTGCAAACGACTGTTTGCTTCTCCTACAACCACCGACTTAAGAGGTTGAGCCACCGTATTGTCATACGCCACGGAGAGCAATATTTGGCCATTTTCCTGCGCATCCGGCACGAGCGTCAAAAATGCCCCCACTGTTTCTTCTTTTTGACTGACGGACACCGAACCCAAACCGGAGCGCGTGACTGATGCCCCCGACTCCGCAGCTTGAGTAGACTTGACTTGATCGATATAAGAAAAGGTCGTTCTGACGGCATGCGTGACAGGCCGTCGATTCAAGGTCAAGACCGGAATCGTGACATGGCGCAGAACGGTCCCGTATTTTGATAACGCTCTTAGTACGGCTTGACTCTGCACCGCTGTCGAAGGTCGCGCGGACATCATGGCAGTTGCTCCGGCCACGGAGGTACCGCCAAGGGTGCTGGACAAAGACACTGCCACTTTTCCTTGCTCCCATAATGAGTCCCAATCCAAACCAAGCTCAGCATCCTCATTGGTGACGAGCGTGATCTCCTCGAAGATGAGTCGTACGCGTCGCGTCAAAATTCGATTTTCTCTTTCGAGATAGCGGGCGACTTCACCTAAAACCTCTGGAGTGTCGGTAATCACAATAGAAGTCGATGCGCCAGGCTGCGCTGCAATCATGGCCGATCGCGTTAAAAAAGGTTCGAGTCGTTGCTGAATGGCAAGCAAGACATGCTGCTCGGAGGCTACGAGCGAGGTACGAGATGAGTTATCAAACCCCCCACTTTTACTGTTCGCTGTTCGACCTAGCCTTGCATCTGCATGCGCGGACAACGTGAGTGCCCGCACGTCAAAAATGCGCGTTTCTGTACGATAAAACTCTAATGCCTGGTCGCGATAACGCCACAAAACGCCTAGACGTCTTGTCAGGATGTCGAGAACCTCAGGCAGCGGTCTGGCGCCTATCGGCATCTGACTTTTAACGATCGCCATATTCGCCGCTTGAACCGCGGTTGTATTCGAACGGGGTAAAAAGTGATCAATGGGTAGTAGCGCTTCGGGCTTGATGCGCACAGGTATGTTGGTCGCTTGGGTAATGCGCTCAGCCAAGGTAGGCAAATCCACTCGGCCATCCCGATACATGAGCGTCGTATCGATCTTTGCTCTCAATGCACTTGGCAGAGTAACGTCGCGGGCAAGGGGGATAGCCCGTCCCATCAGCCAAGGCTTGTCAATGCTCTGCTGACGCGCTTTATCCTTTGGCGCTCGCGTCGCAATCTCAAAGTGTTGGTGCTTTTGATCAATGAGCCCTGCTGTCTGTTTTACGCGTCCCTCCTGTTGCTTGAGGCGATGATTCAAAGCGCATCCTGAAAGATTGAGTAGCAATATCCAGACAAGACTCAACACGAGTCTTTGCCATCCATCAAAAAGAAAATGACTCATGCTCGGACACCATCGACGAGAGTACGATCGCAAGCTTCAGCCAAGGGGACAACACGCAACACTTGATTGGCATAAAAACACGGTTGTAACGGCCTATCTGACAACTCAGTTGCCTCAATCAGCGCGCGCACGGAGCTGACGAAATCATCTGAAAAATTTGCAGTAGCTGTCAACGGAATATCAACATCTACGGCCCAGTGCTCAGCTTGAAATCTCCACCCACTTAAACCGGCCCAACGCGCCAGCGCTTGCCTGAGATTGACGTCTGTTTCAATCACGGCATAAAACGGTGGAGAAACAGATTTGACAGGAACGGCAGCAACGACCACAGCTTCTGGCGGAGCCGAGTGCGAGCTTGAGTCAGGGTTCACTGCGCTTGCCTGCCCCGTCACTGGCGACAATATTCGACGCGCTTGTGCTTGTTGGTGCGCCCCTCGAAATACGAGTCTCGTCCAAGCACCCTTGAGCCTAGTGTAGGGACCTTGGCGCTCGTAAGAAACAAGCTGCTCTCCAGCCTCTGTAAAACCAAAGATCGCAGGCAATGGCTGTCCCGGCTGCCACTGCAGCCACGTATGTGTCGCATCTGAGAATACCTGCATTGGTGCGACAGCTCTATCACCTGACAAGCGCCATGAAAAGTCCAGAGCGCCTTTTGGTATCGCGCTTGGATTGTCACCCGGGCTTATTCTCCAACCCGGGGCTGACCCAGTGCAAGCTTGCAATGACATCACAAACACTAAAAAGGCACTGCCAGTCCAAGTCCTTAACATTTTTACATCGCATTTGTTTGAGGACGGTTATGTTGGCCCCTAAGCTTTCGTCCGACAATTGCATGTAATACGCATGGATAAATCAACACCAATGAAAAACGGAGCCCGCAGGCTCCGTTTTTCTCTAGCAAAAAAAGTATTTTATTTACGTCTTGGTGCAGGTGCAGGGGCGTCCTGTGACAAAACCTTTGCTTGATCAACCCCCTTGGTCAACGCCTCGACGGGCGGCGTGCCGCCAGAAAGAGCGGCATCGAACTCGCGGCTCAAAATCGGCTCGATTTGAGGATAGTTGCGCAAACGAAATCCGCGGCTGTTAGGATCTTTGACGTTGCGCATACTGTCCACGAGTTGTCGTGCTCCCGGAATACGATCGTAAAACGCCGCATCACCTGTACGGAAGGCGGCATCTGTCAATGGCAGAAAACCGGTGCGTTGATGCCATGCCGAAGCAATGACCGGCTGGGCAAGGAAAGACAGGAATGACATTGTCGCTTTGTCCTGCTCTTTGGTGTGACCAGAGGTGGCCCACAGTGCGGCTCCACTCACATAAGGTGCACCCGGTGTTCGAACAACCTGTTCATAAAAAGGCAAAGGTGCCACACCATAGCTCAGACCTTTGGCGCTCTGCATACGAGCCAACGCACCCGAAGTCGTTGTAATCACTGCACAACGATTATCAGCGAACATCGCATCAGCCTCGGTGCCGTTGCTATTAAAGGGAAAGAGGTCTGAACGTTTCCAGCTCACCATGATGGATAAATGGCGCATAAATACAGGGTCAAGCAAATTCAGTTGTGCGCCGCGAACCTTGTTATCCAAACCATTTTTTGGCGTGACATACAGAGCGCCATTGATCGGTGCCATATTTTCAAGGTGGGTGGTCACTTGATGACTCGTGGCGAAAGGACATTCAAAGTTCGCCTTGTCCCTCAAGAGGAGTAGGTGATCTTGTAACTCGGGCCATGTTCTGGCGGGCTTATTGAAATCCAAGCCAGCCCTTTTATAGCCATCGACGTTATAAAACATCACAGGAATTTCGGCCATGTACGGAAAAGCCATCAGGCGACCTTGTCCGTCACGCATAAATCCCGTTGTTTGAGTTAGAAACCAGTTGGCATCCCTCATTGGATATTGCTTTAACAACTGATGCAGAGGGATGATGTCCTTGTGCTGAGCGATGATTTCCGGTGAGCGGTTATCTGCCAGCTGGACTAAATTTGGCTTGCGCTTTTCTGCGACAGCCTTTTCACCTGCTTTGCGAAGTGCGTCCTGATTAGGAAAAGCTCTCAAGACAACATTGACCTCTTTTTGTTCATTGTTGAATCGTCGGGCGATTTTCTCGAACTCTGACTTATGAACCGAAGTCATGGTGTGCCAGACTTCGATATTGACGGGGTTGGCCTGTGCGGGAAGCACAAGAACACAAGACAAACCGAGCACTGCAGCAATACGCTTTAGAAGGGTCACGCTGAAAATCCTATGGATAGAATTCAAATACACAAGACCTTTGTGCACGGTAAAAATCATTTTACTGCGGCAATGTCTGCTTCGGATGTAAAAGCATCGGCAAAGAATGCTTCGTCCGGTAATGCGCACTGGGTAACAAACTCCCGACGAGCAGACTCCACCACAATCGGCGCTCCGCACGCGTAAACCTGATGGCCCATCAGACTTGGGAAGTCTTGCATGACAGCCCGGTGAACAAACCCAGTCCGTCCGGTCCAACCGTCTTCGGGTAGCGCATCAGAAACCACCGGGATGAACTTGAAGTTTGGCAAGGTTTTTACCCAATGCTGCGCAAGTTCGCTCATATAGAGATCCACCGGACGTCTTCCACCCCAGTACAGGGTGACCGGGCGCTGGATGTTTTGATGCGCCATGTGTTCAATAATCGCCTTGATGGGTGCAAAGCCTGTTCCGCTGGCCAACATCACGATCGGCAAGTCGCTGTCTTCACGCAAGAAAAAAGAACCGAAAGGACCCTCTACACGCAAAATTTCACGCTCTTTCATTTGGGTCGCGCCGGCACCAAACACATGATCCGTGAACAAACCGCCTGGAAGATGACGGATATGCAACTCAAGGGCAGCCGCATCATGTGGAGGATTGGCCATAGAGTAGCTACGTCGCTTGCCATCTTTTAAGATGATTTCAACGTATTGACCCGCATAAAACCGAAAGCTCTCGGTCGCGGGCAGTTGCAGTTTCAACAGTGCGACATCAGACGCCGGACGCTCTATTGAGGTCACGCGTGAAGGTAATTTGCGAATCTGAATATCCGAAGCCAGACGAATCTCTCGGGATTCGATGACGAGATCAGAGGTGGCACGCGCCTGACACAGCAAGGTAAAGCCCGCATGAGTTTCTTCGGGCGTCAAAATCTGTGCGGCGCTATTACCACACTCGACGGTCCCCGACACCACCCGTGCCTTGCATGTCGAGCAGGCTCCACTGCGGCAGCTGTATGGCAACAAAATGCCCGCTGCAAGTGCGGCATCCAAGACGCTTTTATCGGGATCCGCGGGAAACTGATGCAGGCTGGGTTGAACGGTGACTTGGAACGACATGGCAATACCTAAAAAAGGGCGTGAATAGTAATGTGCAGCATTTTATCTTTAAAGTACGGGCGATAGGATCGGTTCTTTGGAACGAATATCGAGCAGTCTACCTTTGCGCGCACGCTTGGAAATATAGATCTCCAACAAGCTACCACTGAGGATATCTTGGACCTGCTTTGTCCGGTAGGTACCGGTGACCCGTAAGCCGGCTTTCGATACAGGTACGGTCTGCACCAACACATCAGGCGCGTCGATTCCCATCAAAATGGTACCGCGACCACCAGAGGCGAGACTCTTGACTTCATCTAAGGCGATAATCAGCATCTTGCCTCGTGATGTCAAGAAAGCCACATGAGAGGCCTGAGCAAAAAGCGGTACAGGACGTAACAGACGGTCTTTTTCCTCAAGCGTCACAAACTGCTTGCCCGCACGTTGGCGGCTGGTCATATCGGAGACTTTGGTCGAAAAACCAAAGCCTTGACGCGTACTGAGCAGCCATTTGCTGTCCGTTGCGGCAGCGATCATATGTTCGATATGGGAGCCGGGCTCGAGATCAATCATAGAGGTCACAGGTGCGCCATCACCGCGCGCCGAGGGCAGCCCTGAGATGGCTACGCTGTAAACACGACCATTATCACCAAAAGCAATCAACGCGTCCGTGCTGCGACACTCAAACACACCATAAGGACCATCACCCGCTTTGAAGTTGAATTGGGCAACGTCGTGACCGTGTCCCTGGCGGGAGCGTAACCAACCTTTTTGAGACACGATGACTGTGACAGGTTCATCAAGGACGCGGACCTCTTTGACGGCACGCTCGGCGACCTCAATCAAGGTGCGACGCTCATCGCCATAAAGTTTTGAGTCGGCCTCGATCTCTTTGATAACAAGCTTTTTGAGCGCCGTAGGCTGTTCGATCAACTCTTGCAGCTTTTGTTGCTCAGTTTTCTTTTCCGCCAACTCTTGTTCAATTTTGAAGCCTTCAAGTCGGGCAAGCTGACGAAGACGCATGTCAAGAATATCGTCAGCTTGACGCTCGCTTAAATTAAAGCGCACCATCAAAGCGGGACGCGGTTCGTCGGACTCGCGAATGGTTTGGATGACTTCATCCACGTTCAGATATACCAACATCCGCCCTTCGAGCACATGGATGCGATCGGTGATCTTGTCAAAACGATAGCGCGTGCGACGAAGAACCGTGCTGGTGCGAAAGCCGATCCACTCCAGCAACACATCGCGCAGCCCCTTTTGTCGGGGTCTATGATCCGTGCCAATACACACCAGATTCATGGCAACACTCGTTTCCATGCTGGTCATCGCTAAAAGCGTCGTGACAAACTCTTCACGATCAATTTTTGAGGTTTTAGGCTCAAACACTAAACGAACAGCAGCATCCTTGCCTGACTCGTCACGCACTGCATCCAGCAAAGCGAGCACCTGTGTTTTGGTCTGCTGCTGCTCGGGTGTTAAGGCTTTCTTGCCTGCTTTAACTTTAGGGTTGGTCAGATCCTCGATTTCTTCAAGCACTTTTTGGCAGGAAGCACCGGGTGGCAACTCGTGCACAACCAGTTGCCACTGACCCCGCGCCATTTCCTCGAATTGCCAGCGGGCGCGCGCTTTGAGCGAGCCACGACCCGTTTGATAAATTTGCTCAATTTCCGCGGGTGCTGTGATGATCTGGCCACCACCTGCAAAATCGGGCCCCGGGACCATTTGATAGAGATCTGCATCGGCAAGCGCGGGATTTTTAATCAGTGCGACGCAAGCCGCGGCAATTTCGCGCAAATTGTGCGCGGGGATTTCAGTTGCCATGCCGACCGCGATACCAGAAGCGCCGTTGAGCAACATCACGGGCAAGCGTGCCGGAAGCATCGAGGGCTCTTGGTGGCTGCCGTCGTAGTTGGGGATGAAATCAACGGTGCCTTCGTCGAGCTCATCAAGCAACAGGCGCGCAAACGGCGTGAGCCGTGCCTCCGTATAGCGCATCGCCGCCGCATTATCGCCATCTCTGGAACCAAAGTTACCTTGTCCGTCAATGAGGGGATAACGCAGGGAAAACTGCTGCGCCATTCTGACTAAGGCGTCATAGGCGGCCTGGTCACCATGCGGGTGGTATTTACCCAATACATCGCCCACCACGCGGGCAGATTTGACAGGCTTGGCACCCGACTGCAAACCCATGGCTTGCATGGCATACAAAATCCTGCGCTGGACGGGTTTTTGTCCATCCCCCACATCAGGCAGCGCGCGTCCGCGCACAACAGACACTGCGTAATCGAGGTAGGCTTGTTCAGCGTACAAGCCAAGGGTCAAGGATGCATCGGCATCGCTTGGGTCAAACAAACCAGGTTGAGAACCGTCAGTCATTTAGATATCAACCTCTGCGAGATTGCCTTTTTCTTCAAGCCAAGTTCGACGGGCGCCGGACTCGCCTTTACCCATCAACATGTCAAACATTTGTGTCGTTGCGGTCTGATCGAGCGCACCGTAACCGACAGGCAGCATGCGCCGCGTGTCGGGATTCATGGTGGTTTCCCACAACTGCGTGGGACTCATTTCGCCGAGACCCTTAAAGCGACTGATATCCCAGGAGCCTTCGCGCACGCCTTCTTTGCGAAGCTTGTCCTGCACGGCCTCGAGCTCGCCTGTATCCAAACAGTAGACCTTGCGAGCGGGCCGCTTACCCAAGGCCGGCACATCCACGCGAAAGAGCGGGGGTCGCGCGACAAAAACATGCCCGAGTTCGACTAAGCGTGGAAAATGCTTGTAAAAGAGTGTCAACAACAGTACCTGAATGTGGGAGCCATCAACGTCCGCGTCAGAAAGGATGCAGACGCGCCCATAGCGCAAGCCTGAAAGATCTGGCGTGTCATTCGGGCCGTGAGGATCCACACCAATCGCCACAGCGATATCGTGAATTTCGTTATTGGCGAACAAGCGATCCCGATCGACTTCCCAAGAGTTCAACACTTTTCCGCGCAAAGGCAGAATGGCTTGAAACTCTTTGTCACGTCCCATCTTGGCAGAGCCACCAGCGGAGTCACCCTCGACGAGAAAAACTTCGGTACGAGCCGTATCAGAGGACTCGCAGTCCGTCAGCTTGCCCGGTAGAACGGCCACGCCTGAGCTTTTACGTTTCTCGACTTTTTGGGCTGAACGCGCACGTGCCTGCGCCTGTCGGATCGCCAGCTCTGCGAGCTTTTTGCCATACTCAACATGGCTGTTGAGCCACAAGTCCAAGGATGTGCGGACAAAGCCGCCGACCAAACGCACCGCATCCCGACTGTTTAAGCGCTCTTTGATCTGCCCCTGAAACTGGGGATCAAGGACCTTGGCGGACAATACAAAACTCGTGCGCGCAAAAACATCCTCGGGGAGCAGCTTGACCCCTTTTGGTAACAAACTATGCAACTCGGCGAACCCCTTCACGGCTGCGAAAAGACCTTCGCGCAAACCCGACTCGTGCGTACCACCAGCAGGCGTTGGAATGAGGTTGACATAAGACTCGCGCACCACATTGCCCTCATCGGCCCAAGCGACCACCCACTGGGCGCCCTCACCCTCGGCGAAGCTCTCATGGTCGGCTGAGGCAAACTGCTCGCCCCCAAACAGCGGAACACGCAACTCCAACCCCTGCAGTGCTTCGGTCAGATAACCCGCGAGTCCATCTTGGTATTGCCAGGTCCGCGTCTCTCCCGTTTTTTCGTTTAGATAGGTGACTTTGACACCCGCCATCAGCACCGCCTTGCTGCGAAGCAAATGCATCAGCTCATGCGTCGGGATCACCGCAGAGTCAAAAAACGAAGCATCCGGCCAGACTCTGACTCGGGTACCTGACTTTTTACGGGCTAGCTCTGGAACGACTTTGAGTGGCGCTGCAACATCGCCATTAGCAAACTCCATGCGGTGGGCGGTACCTTCGCGCCACACCACAAGCTCAACACGCTTGGACAAGGCATTGGTGACTGAGACGCCCACGCCATGCAACCCGCCAGAAAAAGCATAGGCACCGCCACCCTTTTTATCGAACTTTCCTCCCGCATGCAGTCGCGTAAAGACAAGCTCGGCGACAGGGGCTTTTTCCTCAGGATGCAGTCCAACAGGAATACCGCGGCCATCGTCCTCGACCGTGATGCTGCCATCAGTTTGCGTCGTGACCAGAATGTGCTTACCAAATCCTGCCAAGGCTTCGTCAGCTGCGTTATCAATCACCTCCTGAATAATATGGAGAGGATTTTCCGTTCGGGTATACATGCCAGGACGTTGACGGACCGGCTCAAGCCCTTTTAGGACGCGGATGGATGATTCGTTGTAGGACTTTGTACTCAAGTTATCCCCAAGATCTGTGGAAAAGTTCGCCCATTTTACGGAAATTGGCAATTGGGGTGCGGCAAGCCCTTATCTGCTCAAAAATTGAGCAGATTGATCGCCTCAAACACTCAGGCTAAAAATGCCCACTTCGTTGAAAAGTGATCATCGAGTTCATCGGATTAGCTCAAATTGTGCTTTAATGAATAAACGCAGTCGAAAAATGCCCTGTTGCAGGTAGTTTTAATCAACGAACGGGCTCGTCTGAGATTCTTACAGACCTATCACTGAAATACCCTAGAGAAAATCATGAGTGAACACATCAAAAACGTAAGCGATGTCAGCTTCGATGCGGACGTATTGAAATCCTCTCAACCTGTGCTGGTGGACTATTGGGCTGCTTGGTGCGGCCCATGCAAGATGATCGCCCCCATGCTCGAAGAAGTGGCCACTGAGTTTGCCGGAAAAGTCACTGTCGCCAAACTAAACGTTGACGAAAATCAGGAAACCGCAGCAAAGTTTGGTATCCGCGGCATTCCAACGCTGATGTTATTCAAGGACGGTAAAGTCGCAGCAACCAAGGTTGGCGCTTTATCCAAATCCCAACTCACAGAATTTTTAAAAGGCGCGATCTAATTCGTTTCCACGCGCGGGCCCTTTCGTGGTCCGCCATCGACTCTGCTTAGCGCGAACTGTTCTCCGCACGTTTCTTTTTAACCCTCTTGTTTTTTGACCCTTGACTTCTCTTTTACGAAGCCACTTTTCCAGATAAAGATCAATGCACCTCAATGAACTGAAGGCGCAGCACGTTTCGCAGCTGCTAGAAATGGCCGCCGGCCTTGAAATCGAAAACGCCAACCGCCTGCGTAAGCAAGAACTGATGTTTACGATCATGAAGCGACGGGCCAAACAAGGCGAACAAATTTTTGGTGATGGTGTGCTCGAAGTGCTACCCGACGGCTTTGGGTTTCTGCGCTCCCCGGACACATCGTATTTAGCCAGCACGGACGATATCTACATTTCTCCGTCGCAAATTCGTCGCTTTAACCTTCATACGGGCGACTCAATCGAAGGTGAGGTTCGAACACCCAAGGACGGCGAGCGCTATTTTGCCCTAGTCAAAGTCGACAAGGTTAATGGCTTTCCCCCTGAGGCCATCAAGCACCGGATCATGTTTGAAAACTTGACGCCGCTGCATCCCGATAAGGTGATGACGCTTGAACGAGACATTAAGAGCGAGGAAAACCTTACGGGTCGCATTCTGGATATTTTTGCGCCAATCGGTAAAGGTCAACGCGGCCTGATCGTCGCAAGTCCCAAATCCGGAAAAACGGTCATGATGCAGCACATCGCACACGCGATCACGACAAATTTTCCCGATGCAGTGATGATTGTGATGTTGGTTGACGAGCGTCCCGAGGAAGTCACCGAAATGCAACGTACGGTGCGCGGCGAAGTCGTGGCCTCCACGTTCGATGAGCCCGCAACGCGCCACGTTCAAGTCGCCGAAATGGTGATCGAACGCGCCAAGCGCCTCGTCGAAATGAAAAAAGACGTGGTCATTTTGTTGGACTCGATCACGCGTCTGGCACGCGCTTACAACACCGTCGTGCCAGCCTCCGGCAAGGTATTGACAGGTGGTGTCGATGCCAACGCGCTCCAACGGCCAAAGCGTTTTTTTGGTGCTGCCCGTAATTTGGAAGAAGGGGGTTCCCTCACGATTATCGGTACTGCGCTGATTGAAACCGGCAGCCGTATGGACGAAGTCATCTACGAAGAATTCAAAGGCACAGGTAATTCCGAGGTTCACCTCGAGCGTCGTTTGGCTGAAAAGCGTGTTTACCCTGCGATCAACCTCAATAAATCCGGCACACGCCGCGAAGAGTTGCTCATCAAACCCGATCTGCTCCAAAAAATCTGGGTACTTCGCAAGTTTATCCACGACATGGACGAAGTCGAAGCCATGGAATTCATCATGGACAAAATGCGCTCGACAAAGAACAATGCTGAGTTCTTTGACATGATGAAAAAGTAAATTTATCCACCGGGATCCGGTAGACTTTTTACGGGTGTTGGCACACCCACTGGGATGAGTTCAGGTTCATCCCACGTTCCTTTCACTTCGTATTTTGCGCTCATCGCCCGCTCGATCGGATTACGTAATAAAAATTGCGTCACGAGCGCACTCAGTCCGGCAATCGGATTGACCACGAAAGCGGTGGCGAGCGCGGCACCACTCATATCTAGGAGCGGACGAACATCCGCTTGCATATTCCAGATTTTTTGAGTCAAGTCCGAACCGCCTGTCAGCGCAATACGCGCGATAGGACTTCGCACCACAAGATTTTCTGTTTTGGCGAGACCTTGGTTTAGAGTCAAATCCCCTTTAATGCTATTCCAGGGGAAGCCGTCCTTGAACTCATCTCCTGTTCGAAAATTTAAACTCAGAATTCTTTGAAGCGACTGCAGGGAAAGGACCTCAAGAAGGCGAGCACTGCGCGAGTTCACATGCTGAAATACACCGTCCTTGAGATCAATATTGACCTCCCCATTCAAACCTGTATAGGTAAATAACCAAGGAAAATTCAACCAGCGAATCTTTGCCTTGACCGTGCCTGAACCTTCATGCACGCGGTTTTCATGCCCGAGTTGATCGGACAACTTTCCTAAATTTGAAATGCTTAGCAGGGCATCAAGATTGAAACCACGTTCGGGCCCTTTCAACAGCCAGTCGCCCTTGGCGGTCAATTTTGCATACGGATTCGTGAGTTCAAGCGCATTGATCATCCAGCGCGATCCCTTGTCGGCGTTGGCGCCTACAAGATGCAAAGTACCTAATGGACTACCAAAAAGCGTAAATTCCTCGATAGACAAGTCAATCGCGGGTATGGATGACCACTGCTTTTCATCAATCACCTCAGATTTGGGAGGCCCTCCTGCCGGCTCATGCGGCGTGCCGACAGAGAGCTTTGAAAACCGCGCAACAACAGGACCGACTAAACCGCGTGGACCCGTCGTCCAAGAGGCAACGCCCTGAGTTTCCCTGGACTCAAGTTGTGCTGACCATGCTTGGCTCGTCTTTCTATTCAGTATTAAATTCAACTCGCTAAGCGTCAACTCAGCAAAGACAAACTCCGGGGAACGTACTCGCAACTGTTGTAAGCGCGGAAAAAGTTCGGGAGCAGAAGAGCCCGTATTGAGCTTATTGGACGCCGTGAGCTGGTCGGTCAGCGATTTCCAGTCGTTCCAATTCACGCGGTCGAAACCAAGATTGACTGTGAGACCGGAGGGAGGAAGTACTGCAGCGCCCCCCATTACAATCGCACCGCGAGAAAAATAGGAGGAATTACGTCCGTTTGGGACATGCTCGAATCGAGCGTTGAGCACATTTCCTAAGCTTACGGTCAACGCATCTCTGAACGTTTTGCCTTGCTTAAGCGTCTGTAGTCGAACTGTCAGCGGACGTTTAAGGCCAGCGGGCTTGCCTAGGGGCGGCGGTAACTTAATCGTCAGCCCCTCCAGAGTCGAACGAACTTCGACATCGATGTTGCCCGACTGCGTCTCTTTTATATCAGCTTGATACGTCGTTTTTCCCGTAACGGCCAGCAGCGAACTCAGTTTTTGATACTTTTCCGCAGCAATGCTTGTAAGCGCCCCTTCTATCTTGATTTCGCGTAATTTCGGGCTCCACTCACCAGTCAAAGAAACAGGGCCGCCCAGAGCAAGACCACGCATATCTTTGACAACGACAACATCATCATTGAACTCAATGACACCATTGATTTTTTCAACCGGTATACCCTCTTTTTTGAGGGCAACCGAGGCATCAGATAACTTGAACTGGCCCTTGAGCAAGTTAACTCGCTGCTGGTCCAGATCAAAATCAACAGACAATGGCATGGATGCTTGTCCTTTTATTTCCAGTGTCTCGACCCGCTTACCCAAGTCATGCTGTATGGGTGTTCGATTCAGTACAGCCAAATAATCCTGCGCTAGACCAGAACTATGCAAGCGAATAGAGAGATTAGGATTTAAATCCAAGTCAGGCGCCAGGACTTCAAGCTCTGAAATTTGTATGGGCCTTGCGTGCATACCCATGACTTGGGCTTGATCGCTTTTAATGGTCAAGCCAACATTGTTGAAAAGCAGCTTGCCGTTCAAGATTGTGACCGCGGGCCACTGGGGCTGATTGGGCTCGACATAGTCATAATCGATCAATACTTGGTCGATATCTCCCTCAAGTCGGAAAATACCCGCCGCTTTAACCGACTCTTTACCCGACGCTTTTATTGGGGCATTAAAAGGAAAGTGAGAAAGATCTCCTTGGAGCGTCAAGTTGAGCTGTTTGAGCGCACCGCTGCGAATCGCGCGACGCAACCACTCTCTGGACTCACCACTGACTTGCGTCGTGACATATTGGTGGAGATTTTTAGGATCGACCGAATCAAAAGTCCCTGTCACATCCACGACCCCGGGCGAAGACGCCTGTCCTTGGGTCCACTTACCGCGAAGCTGCGCATTCATTTTGCCTGACTCCAGCGCAAGTTGCGTGGCAGTGACTTGAAGCTTTTGACTTCCGTTACGGTTCCATTGCGTGTTAGCGGACACATCTCCGATTAAAAGAGTCCGGGGCTCAAACAGACTAGACTCGAGTCGTAAACCTTGCGCACTCAGCGTGAGAGAAGCTCCCAGTCGATTGGGGCTACGCTCGAAAAGCAGCCATTCCTTTTCTGGGAAAAGATCACCCAACCAGCCACTCAAACGCGCCTCGAGATGATCGGCTCGGATCACGCTTGAATCGCCGCGATCCAAATGTAGCGCTGCATGCGATCCCGCAAAATCGATCGTCGCCCGTCCAATACGTCCTGCGTTCATCGTCAACCAGAGGCGCGTGGCAAAACGTCCCTCCGCTGTTGGAATATCGAGCCAAGGAGACCACGCGGTGGGCTGGGCATCATTGACTTGCATAAAAATTTCGATCTCGCCCTGCTCATGAGAGGCCAGAGGATTAAACATATTATCGGTTCGGGCGATAAGTTCGATCGTGCTGCCGAGCTCATGCGGCAAACTCGCACTCATCCGCATTTGATGGCGAAAGATACTATTTGTGATGTTGAAACTGATCCCTTCAATTGCAAGCTCTGGGGCTTCTCTCAGATGATCGTTCCAATAGAAAGTCGCATCACGTACGGTAATTTGATCCTGACTCAGCAACCATCGAACCGCTGGGGTTTGCGTTGAAAAACTGAACCTATCCGAGGTTTGATCATCGAGAACGATCGAAGCGAGCACAATTTGGCGGTCTGCCCTGCGGCTACCAGACAGCTGAATGCCGTTGACTTCAATCTGCCGAAAACGCAAATCCTGGGCGAAGAGACTCCGCCAGGACACGACTGCGAACGCCTCAGGTACGTACAGCAACTCAAGATTGGTCTGAGGATCCCGTAGCCTGAGGTTTTCGAGCGCCAAGGTCGGATTGAGGCCCGACCAGCTCGCAGCGATTTCGCCCATCGTGACATGCGCGCCCAGCGCACTGGACAAGCGCTTTTCAATGACGGGGCGCCATTCATTGATGTGTGGCAAAACCAGGTACCGCACTCCCAGCATCGCGGTCGCCGCAAGGAAATAAAGTAGCAAAAGTGCGATGAGTAGAAAACGAAGTGTTTTTTGAACGAATTTCAAAACCCAGTATTGCCTATAAAAGATAAGTCACTAGAATATAACCAGCCTAACATTCATTTTAACTTGACGACACGCTTGCCCATGACCGACTCCTCTCTGACGCATGCAATGACCTGGTCGGGCGTTTTACGTCGCCTTGGCAGCAGTCACCCCGAGTTCACCCTATGGCTAGAACGGGAATACTCGCAGCCCGTGACCTCAGAAAGAATCGAAAGCTGGTTAATTGAACTCTCTGGTCAAACATCAGCCAGTCACGTGCTAAATACCGTCGATTGCAAGAAAGTGCTCCGACAGCTCCGGAAACGTACTTTTTACCTCTTGATGGTGAGGGACTTGGGGGGCGATGCGGATCTTGAGGAAGTGGTGGGCGCAATGACCGTTTTGGCGGATCTTTGCGTAAGCCAAGCCTATCGAACCGTCATGCAAGACTTAGTGGCTGTCCATGGAACGCCACGCGACCCAATCAGCAAACTCCCGCAAGAAATGATGATCATAGGCATGGGAAAACTGGGCGGGTGCGAACTGAATGTGTCCTCAGACATCGATCTTGTCATGCTATACGGCGAAGAAGGTGAAACCGACGGACCCAGACCGCTCAGCCATCACGAGTTTTATGCGCGCCTGACCCGCAAAATGATGCCGATCTTATCCGAGGCGGATGCCGACGGACAGGTTTTTAGGACCGATTTGCGCCTGCGTCCCGATGGTGACTCTGGATCAGTGGCCTGGAGTTTGGATGCTTTTGAGCAATATCTTTTTACGCAAGGTCGGGAATGGGAACGTTACGCATGGCTCAAAGGCCGCATGATTCCCGTCAAAGCCTTCGAACAAAGTGACCCGACCGCTGGGATGCAACAAGCCGAGAGCCTGCGCTTACCTTTCGTATATCGAAAGTATTTTGATTTTGATGCGTTGGCCGCTCTGCGCGCTCTCCGGGAACGGATTCGTCAAGACTGGCAGCGTAAAGTGCTGGCGCGCCCCGGAGTGGACTCGACGCACAATATCAAACTAGGCGATGGCGGAATTAGAGAGATCGAATTTGTTGTGCAGCTCTCGCAACTGATTCGGGGTGGACGTATGCCAGCGCTCCAACAAAGAGGCTTGTTATCCGCGCTTGAAGCGCAGCGGCGCGCTGGCATCTTGACAGAAGAGCATGCTGACAAGCTTGCTCAAGCTTATCGCTTTTTACGTCGGGTCGAACACGCACTTCAATATGCGGAAGATGCCCAAACACATCTCTTACCCCAGACAACCGAGAGGATGGCCGAGCTCGCCGCAGCGATGCGCATGAGTCTTGAGGCGTTCGAACACACATTAAAACAACATCGCGACTTTGTAGAGCAGACCTTTCGAGACGCCTTTCGCATCGCAGGCTTAGGGGATGACAACCATGCAAACCCTCCGAGCGCTGCATCAAACCAAGCTCAAGAGTCCGCCTTGCATGCCATTGCGAAATTTGGCGAACACGCCCAAACACTGACCGCACGTATTGAGAGCTTCCTCGATAGTCACCGCATTCGCGCGCTATCGACAAGCAGTCGCAACAGAATCGACACCTTGCTTCCAATCGCGCTTGAGGCGGCGTGTCAAACTAAGCAACCCATGGTGACCGTGTTGCGGCTGTTGGATTTGATCGAATCGATTTCCCAGCGGAGTGCATATGTTGCGCTTCTTGCCGAGTATCCAGAAACGCTCGCGCGGATCGCGCGCATGATGGCAGCAAGTCCTTGGGCCGCGCAATACTTGACTCAAAATCCAGTCGTCCTAGATAGTTTAATTGCGTGGCGCGCCCTCATGGAGCCCGTCGATTATGCGCGAGTAGAGGCTGCGATGCGCGCGGACCTGGATGCCTGCCTGTTGCCAGATGGTAGTGTGGATGTCGAGCAGCAAATGAATATGATGCGCGATATTCAGCGTCAAATCAGCTTTCAACTGCTAGCGCAAGATCTTGAAGGTGTCTTGACGGTCGAAAGTCTCGGCGACCAGCTCTCCGCGCTCGCCGATGTGTTGCTCAATGAGACATTACATCGGGTTTGGCCGCTCATCGCCAAGCCGGACAGCCAGGGAATATTGCCTCCCTTGAGGATGGCGATCATCGCCTATGGTCGACTCGGTGGCAAAGAACTGGGGTACTCCTCCGATCTTGACTTAGTCTATCTATATGACGACCCCCGCGAGGACGCGACCGAAATCTACACCAAACTTGGTCGTCGCATGACCTCTTGGCTCTCCACAATGACCTCTTCCGGTCGACTCTATGAGGTGGATCTACGTCTGCGCCCTGACGGTGACGCCGGTCTTTTAGCCGTGGCCGTCGACGCTTTTAAAACATATCAGCTCGACAAGGCATGGCCTTGGGAGCATCAGGCGTTGACGCGGGCAAGATTTGCCGCAGGAGACGCGACGGTCGGTCAACGTTTCGAGGAAATTCGTCATGAGATTCTCACCCTCGAACGCAAGAGCGAGCCCTTTGCGCAGGAGGTTCGTCAAATGCGGAAGAAAATGACGGCGGGACACCCAAACACCAGTCCGGATTTTGACATCAAACACGACTCGGGCGGCATGGTCGACCTAGAGTTTGTGACGCAATATCTTGTCCTCACTCAGGCGCATAAACACCCCTCCTTGCTCGGCAATTTGGGCAATATCGCGCTGTTACGTCTCTGCGCCGAGGCGGGCCTGATCAATTCCGAACTCGCAGCCAAGAGTGGTGATGCCTATCGCAATTTGCGTCGCGCGCAGCATCAATGTCGACTTCAAGGCGCAGACAAAGCACGCGTGCAGCAAGATCAATTACAAACAGAACGCGAGACGATCCGTAAACTCTGGAGCGCGGTCTTGGGCGCACCGCTTGCATGAAACAGTCTAAAATCAACATATTGTTCTTGACTCCATCGATATCGTGAAAGACGCTCTTCGTCCCTCCCTCGCTCTGCCCGAAGGCCGCTCCAAGGTTTTGTTGCACTCATGCTGTGCGCCGTGCTCGGGCGAAGTCATGGAAGCCATGCTTATGGCCGGCATTCGGTACGATATTTTTTTCTACAACCCTAATATTCACCCCGTCAAAGAATACGAAATACGCAAAAACGAAAATATTCGTTTTGCTGAAAAGCACGGCATCGGTTTTATTGATGCCGATTACGATGTGGACAATTGGTTTGATCGTATTAAAGGCTTGGAAAATGAGCCTGAACGCGGCGAGCGCTGTACGCAATGTTTTGACATGCGTTTCGAACGGACGGCGCTTTATGCCTACGAGCACGGCTACGACACGATTACCAGTTCGCTCGGCATTTCTCGCTGGAAAGACATGAATCAAATCAACGGCTCCGGAGAACGTGCCGCCGCTCGCTACGAGAACTTGCTGTATTGGACGTATAACTGGCGTAAACATGGCGGCTCGGCCCGCATGATAGAAATCAGCAAACGTGAGGCGTTTTATCAGCAAGAGTATTGCGGCTGCGTCTACTCGCTGCGAGATACCAACAGGCACCGCCGCTCGCAAGGTCGAGATCGTATCGCGCTAGGCGTTAAATTTTATGGCCGCGAAGAAATATTGACGCCCACGCTTCCTGAAAAGCTTGGTCAGCCAAAGTCCGAATAAAAAGACGGATTGACGTTTTATTTCCCCCGCACGGCCAGACTCGCACTAAAAATCGCAGCCATCATCACCGCCGCACCGACAAGCATGCGGGCTGAAGGCATTTGATCAAACAGCATCCAGGCAAAAAGAATCGCATACAGCGGCTCGGATGCGACCACCAGACCCGCTGTCCTGGCGGGTAGCTGTCTCAGGCTCGAGACGAACAGCCAGTGAGCCAGTCCGGTACAAACCATCCCCAACGCCGCAATCAACAACCAATCTGAGACGCTGACTTGCCCTAAAGATGAGGCAACCCAGGGGAACAGAAAGATAAAAACAAACGCATTTTGAAGACCTGCGACTTGAAAAGCGTTGATGTGGCTCAATCTGCGTCGATTCAATACCGCCAACACTCCAAAAGCGGCTCCAGACAACACCCCCCAGACAAGCCCCTCGGTTCCCTGATCAGCCCATTCAAAAGACGGTGTGATTAACACAAGACCAAGACTGACTAACAACAAACGTAACCATTCGGCTCGCCCAACTTTTTCCCGCAACAATATGGCCTCGATGAGCGTGATAAAGGCGGGAAAGCTCGCGAAACCAAGTGTAGCGACCGCAACCCCACCCACTTTGACCGCAAAGAAGAAAGTCACCCAATGCACGGCAAGCATGGCGCCGCTGAATAAAAAGGCCGCCGGTTGTCTGCGCCAAGAAGCGTTCGTGCTTGCCCACTGAGCGCTCTCTTTTGAAAAAAGACGGCTCAATACGATTAACGTGAACACGGCAAATAAAGCGCGCCCCCACGTGATCATCAACGCATCAGCGGTAATCAGGGCACCGAAAATCCCGGTCGCGCCAAACAGTATCGCGACGAAATGAATCGCAAACAAAGACTGCAATCGTGTCAGCAAGCGACCTCTAAACCGTCTGGGGTTTCGTTAGGGTTTCGTTCAAATTTCGTCAGCGCTTGGGCCAGCCTAGCGGAGCGGCCCAGCCTGTATACACCTTGGGCAATGGGGTCGCATAGTCACCGTGTTTGCTCGTTCCGAGTCCCAACGCGCTGAGCGCCTCGGCAAACTTGACGGCCACAGCGACACCATCGATGACAGGCACACCCAAGCGTTGGGTCAAGGTGTGACAAAGTGTTGTCATGCCTGCACAACCCAAGACAATGGCACCACTGCGATCTCGGCTCAAGGCCTCACGCGCGGCATGCTCGATTTGTCCAATGATGTCTTCACCCCCATCTTCTAAATCGAGCACGGCGATATCGGTGCCATGCACGCCTCGACATTGATGTTCAAAGCCATAGCGTTGCACTAAGCGCTCAGCGATGATGCATGTCCGTGTCATGGTTGTCACCACTGAAAAACCGGTCGCGAGCATGCTGGCGGCATGAAAGGCAGCTTCCGCGATGCCCAACACGGGGGCGGCCGTTGCCTCACGCGCGGCCTCTAATCCTGGGTCGCCAAAACACGCTAGAACGACCGCATCAGGCCGCCAAGTTTCGGCGAGTTTGACTTGCTCCGCCACACCCGCAGCGGCGAAAGCTTCGTCGTAATGCCCCTCGATCGATAAAGGACCAAAGCTGGGTTGAGTTGCAACAATTTCTGTCGTTGAATGCGCCACTGCCTGAGCGCCTTTTGCAATCGCAGCCGTCATCGCAGTAGAGGTATTAGGGTTTATGAGAAGTAGTTTCATCGGTTTTCTTGGTTTACCTTGGTTACTATTGAAACAAAGCTCTTGCACCAAACTGGATAAAAATGCCCCAAAATGGGCATAGAACACTAGAGTGGTGCAGCCAAACTTAAAAAGTTTAAAGAGAATTGAAAAAAATAGGGTCGTCTGCGCGTAACTTAAGACGTACTTTACTCAAAGAATGGCACGATTTTTGCTTAGTAAAAAGACGTATTTCAATACGTAAAACGTACTACTGGTCATGCATCGGTCACGTTGGTTCACACCAGCTGGAGGTAGACAACTCAGACCGGTCTAAAAGTATCAGATTTGCAGCACAACCTGTTAGCTATATTTTTACAACCGAATTAATGGAGTTTCCATGAAACAACACACCTTGATTTCCCGCTTGGTCGGCAAACCACTCGGATTAACCGTCCTGACCGCGGCGCTTGCTTTGGGCGCAGCGATGCCTGCTTCGGCGCAAGAAAAAGTGCTGCGCATTGGCATGACTGCTGCAGATATTCCACGCACATTGGGTCAGCCTGACCAAGGTTTCGAGGGCAATCGTTTCACCGGTATCCCGATGTACGATTCGTTGACACAGTGGGATCTCTCCAAGACAGACGTCCCGAGCGTGGTGATCCCCGCTCTTGCTACCTCTTGGGCAGTGGATGCCAACGACAAGAAGAAATGGGTCTTTAAACTGCGTCCAGGCATCAAATTTCACGATGGCTCAGCCGTCAATGCCGATGTTATCGTCTGGAACGTTCAAAAAGTACTTGATAAAAATGCGCCACAATTTGACGCTTCTCAAGTTGGTGTGACCGCTTCGCGCATGCCAACACTGCGCAGTGCGAAAAAAATTGATGATTTGACTGTCGAATTGACAACCAGCGAACCCGATGCGTTCCTGCCTATCAATCTGACCAACCTGTTCATCGCATCGCCCGCCCATTGGAACAAAAAGCTTTCTGCCGTGCCTGCGTCTGTGACAGCTCCAGCAGATCGCTCCAGACAAGCTTGGGCTGCTTTTGCTGCCGACCCTTCGGGTAGTGGCCCCTTCAAGATGGCACGCTTTGTTCCCCGCGAGCGCCTCGAGATGGTCGCCAACAAAGACTACTGGGACCCAAAGCGAAAGCCAAAAATCGACCGCGTTGTTTTGTTACCGATTCCTGAGGCTAATGCACGCACAGCTGCACTTCTCTCCGGACAAGTAGACTGGATTGAAGCGCCAGCACCTGACGCAATGCCACAGATCAAGCAGCGCGGCTTTACTATCTACAGCAACCCCCAGCCTCACGTCTGGCCCTGGCAGCTATCCTTCGCTGAAGGTTCGCCTTGGCTTGACAAGCGTGTGCGCCAAGCCGCTAACCTCTGCGTGGATCGCGAGGGTCTCAAGACGCTACTTGGTGGCATCATGGGCATTCCTAAGGGCACCATGGCCCCAGACCACCCTTGGTTTGGTAAGCCTTCTTTTGACGTGAAATACGATCCAAAAGCTTCGCAAAAGCTGATGGCTGATGCAGGTTTCTCAGCGGCAAAGCCTTTAAAAGTTAAGGTGCAGATTTCGGCTTCCGGTTCAGGTCAAATGCAACCACTGCCGATGAACGAATTCGTGCAAGAGTCACTGAAAAAGTGCTTCTTTAACGTCGAATTCGATGTGATCGAGTGGAATACCTTGTTCACTAACTGGCGTAAAGGTGCGAAGGATCCATCGGCCAACGGTGCCAATGCCACCAACGTCAGCTTCTCGGCCATGGATCCATTCTTTGGCATGGTTCGTTTCAGCAGCAAGAGTACCTTCCCACCCGTGTCAAACAACTGGGGTTACTACAACAACCCACAAGTTGAAGCACTCGTGACCAAGGCACGTAATACGTTTGATGCAAAAGAGCGTGATGTTGCTTTAGCCAATCTTCATACGCAAATCGTCAACGATATCCCTTTTGTTTGGATTGCCCACGACGCAGGTCCTCGCGCGATGAGTAAGCGAGTTAAAGATGTTGTGCAACCACAAAACTGGTTTATCGACATTGCGACAATGAACATGCAGTAAGCTTGTTAAGGCTCGCCACATCGTGAGGATGTGGCGAGTTTTTTTTGTGCAGCGTTTTAAGATATTTTTGATATAAAACCCTTTTCCTGAGACCTCCTCTAATGCTGAGCTTTCTTCTGAGGCGTCTGGTTTACACCCTCCCTATCATGGTAGGCGTAGCACTCGTCTGTTTCTCCCTGGTTCATCTGGCGCCAGGAGATCCCCTAATGGCAATCTTGCCCCCGGATGCATCACAAGACTTACGCGATCAACTGATTGAACTCTATGGTTTTAATCGTTCCTACCCTGAACAATTTTTTCATTGGGTGTGGCGCGCTATTCAAGGAGATCTCGGCACCTCCATCGCAACAAACCGACCCGTCACGGACGAAGTACTCAAAGCGGTCAGTAATACCCTCAGGCTCGCGGTATTTGCGACCATCATCGGTTTTATTTTTGGCAGCTTATTTGGTTTTGTTGCGGGTTACTTCCAGAACTCTTGGGTCGATAAAGCAGCCTCCCTGACTTCCGTGCTAGGTGTAAGCGTGCCTCACTATTGGCTCGGCATGGTGATGGTCATCATTTTTAGCTCAACCCTCATGTTGCTTCCTCCAGGAGGAGCGGGGCCGGGTGGTTCGGCGGACTGGATCTGGAACTGGGAGCATATGAAGCATCTCATTTTGCCCGCCGTCACCATGAGTGTGATTCCAATGGGTATCATCGCCCGCACCGTTCGCGCACTGGTCGCGGATATTTTGGCCCAGGAATTTATTGTTGGCTTACGGGCCAAGGGTATGACTAATGTAGGGATCTTCATGCACGTCGTGAAAAACTCTGCACCGACTGCATTGGCCGTCATGGGTTTGCAGCTTGGTTACCTGCTCGGCGGATCTATTCTGATCGAAACCGTATTTTCCTGGCCGGGAACGGGATTTTTACTCAATGCAGCGATCTTCCAACGAGACTTACCTCTTTTGCAGGGCACGATTCTTGTGCTTGCGATGTTTTTCGTTGTGCTCAACATGATCGTAGATGTCATTCAGACCCTGCTCGATCCTCGCATCGCGCGTAGCTAAGGAACAGGGAACTCATATGCTTAATATCACTGTTGACCCCTCTAAAGTCCCTGCCGTAGTCATGGAGAGATCCACTGGCTATTGGAAAAACGTCGGTCAACGCTTTATGCGCGACAAGGTTGCCGTTGGTGCGGGTATTGTCATCCTGATTTTGCTGATCATGGCTGTTTTTGGACCTTGGCTCGTGCCGCACGACCCCTTTCAGTCGTCCATCATGAAGCGGCTCAAGCCCATCGGTTTTCCTGACCATCTTCTGGGGACCGATGAATTAGGTCGCGATATGCTAAGCCGTCTCGTGGTGGGCACCAAGCTCTCCCTGTTTATGGGCATTACGCCTGTAATCCTAGCGTTTGGCATTGGCTCTGTGATTGGCCTGGTCGCCGGTTATGCCGGTGGCAAAATCAACACGGTGATTATGCGTACGATCGACGTGTTTTATGCCTTTCCTTCTGTGCTCTTGGCGATTGCGCTTTCCGGTGTCTTGGGTGCGGGTATCACCAACTCACTCATCTCACTGACCATCGTCTTTATTCCCCCCATTGCACGCGTGGCGGAAAGCGTGACCACACAGATTCGAGGTCGTGACTTTGTCGACGCAGCCCGTGCCTCAGGTGCAAGCGCCTTCACCATCGTGCGCGTGCACGTCTTGGGTAACGTCTTAGGACCCATTTTCGTTTACGCGACAAGCTTGATCGCCGTGTCCATGATTTTGGCCTCCGGCTTGAGTTTTCTGGGCTTGGGCGTCAAGCCTCCCGAGCCAGAGTGGGGGCTGATGCTCAATACGCTTCGCACCGCGATCTATATTCAACCTTGGATCGCCGCCCTGCCCGGCGTGATGATTTTTGTGACTTCGATTGCCTTTAACCTGCTCTCGGATGGCCTGCGTACCGCCATGGAGATCAAGAACTAATGAATACCACTGTGAAAAACAATACAGATATCGGTGGTCAGGCGCAACCCCTACTGATGGTCAAAAACTTGATCAAGCACTTTGCGCTGAAAAAAGACATGCTTGGTCGAGGTGGTGGTGTGGTACGCGCCGTCGACGGCATCGACTTTATGGTCCGCAAAGGAGAAACGCTTGGCGTGGTCGGTGAGTCAGGCTGTGGCAAATCCACCACCGCTCGTTTACTGATGAATCTCATCACCCCTGACAATGGCGATATCATTTTTGACGGGCTGTCCGTTGGCAGTCGTGAACTTTCCCTCAAAGAATTTCGCCGTCAAGCACAAATGGTGTTTCAAGATAGCTACGCCTCGCTCAACCCTCGCCTGACGATCGAGGACTCCATTGCGTTTGCTCCTCAAGTTCATGGCGTTTCAAAGGATGAGTCGATTGAACGCGCGAGAGATCTCTTGCGTCGTGTCGGCCTCGATCCTGTTCGCTTTGCCGAACGCTACCCGCATGAGTTGTCCGGTGGACAGCGTCAACGTGTCAATATTGCGCGCGCTTTGGCGTTGCAATCACGACTGATTATTTTGGATGAGGCAGTCTCAGCGCTAGACAAATCGGTCGAAGCGCAAGTGTTGAACTTGTTGCTTGATCTCAAGGAGGACTTCGGTCTGACCTACGTCTTCATCAGCCATGACTTGAATGTGGTGCGCTACGTCTCGGATCGCGTGATGGTGATGTATCTGGGCCAGGTGGTCGAGATCGGCGAATGCGAAACACTCTTTGAGACACCCCAACACCCCTACACCCGGGCGTTGCTGTCCTCAGTCCCCTCAATGGATCCGGATAATCGTACGGAGGAACCTCCTCTGGCCGGCGATCCTCCAAACCCAATCAATCCTCCCTCCGGCTGCCGTTTTCACACGCGCTGTGTGCATGCCCAAGCAGTCTGTTCAGAAAAAATGCCTCCTCTGGCCATGAGCAAAGACGGGCATGGTGTGGCATGTCTCATGCACGTCGTCAACAGTGGTCACACTGAGGCGCACAAAGCCGCTCAGGAGGCCGCATCATGACTCAAGAAAAACCTTTTATTGATATTCGCAATCTGACTGTCACGTTTACCGGGGGTCGCAAACCCGTCCGAGCCGTTTCGGGTGTCAGTTTGTCCGTCAAACGTGGCGAAGTCGTTGCGCTAATCGGTGAATCGGGTTCTGGGAAGAGTGTGACCTTGCGCTCAATCCTGCGACTCCACAACGAACAAAAATCTAAGCTTGAAGGCCAAATCATCGTAGGCGATCAGGATGTGGTCAGTTTATCCAATGCGGATCTGTCTGCATTTAGGGGGAAAGTCGCTTCCATGATTTTTCAAGAGCCCTTGCTAGCCCTTGATCCCGTCTATACCGTAGGCGAACAAATCATCGAAGCCATTTTGCGTCACGAGAACATTGGTAAAGAGGCTGCGCGGGCCCGCGCCCTGTCGCTGTTTGAGCGTGTCCGCATTCCAAGTCCAGAGCGCCGGCTAGATGCCTACCCGCATGAAATGTCCGGCGGGATGCGACAGCGCGCCATGATTTCTTTGGCCTTAGCTAGTCATCCACAGCTCTTGCTTGCGGACGAACCCACGACGGCGCTTGATGCCACGGTGCAAATTCAGATTCTGCTGCTGTTGCGCGAGCTTCAGCGCGAGCTTGGCCTCTCCGTGATTTTTGTGACCCACGACATCGGCGCAGCGGTCGAGGTCGCGGATCGTATTGCTGTCATGTATGCGGGTCGTATCGTTGAGGAAGGCACGACGCGTACACTGATGCGCACACCGAGGCATCCCTACACACGCGCGCTACTCAAGAGCTTGGCGCATGGGAATGTGGCAAAAGGCACTCGACTTGAGACGATCTCGGGATCGCCACCTGATCTGAGTAATTTGCCACCGGGTTGCGTGTTTGCGGATCGCTGCAGCTTGGCACTTGACTCTTGCCGTGAAAGCGTCCCTGAGATTATCAAGATCACACCTGACCACAGCGCACGCTGCCACCGTACGGATCAGACAGCCGTCGCAGTTTAGAGACGCTCTCAGGAATGAGGCGAAATGCTCGAGCGTCACCCGCCTCATCCCTGAGCCTGATTACTAGCGTTTATTGCAGGGTACGTTCAAACACGAACTTACCTTCGCGCCAATCGACGGGGACGACGTCTTTTGGACCAAATTTGCCCTGAAGGATCAGCTTGGCAATTGGATTTTCCAACTGCTGCTGAATCGAACGCTTGAGCGGCCTTGCACCAAATACGGGATCAAAGCCCTCCCGAGCGAGTTCGGCCAGTGCGGCATCCGACACCTCAAGACGCATTTCCTGCTGCTCCATCCGCCGCGCCAAACGATTGATCTGAATCCCTGCGATTTTTTCAATATGCTGGCTTTGCAAAGCGTGGAAAACAACAACTTCATCGATCCGGTTCAAGAACTCTGGTCGGAAGTGCTGTTTGAGCTCCTCCCACACGACTTCTTTGACGGCCTCGTAAGGCTTACCGACCATCGCCTGGATATACTGCGAGCCCAGATTCGATGTCATCACGATCACCGTGTTGCGAAAGTCCACCGTACGTCCTTGACCGTCGGTGAGGCGACCATCATCCAACACCTGCAATAGGACATTAAATACATCCGGATGCGCTTTTTCCACCTCGTCAAGCAAAATCACACTATAGGGCTTGCGACGCACCGCTTCAGTCAGATAACCGCCCTCTTCGTAGCCGACATAACCTGGAGGCGCTCCGATCAAGCGTGCGACAGAGTGTTTCTCCATAAACTCACTCATGTCGATCCGAATCAGATGCTCATCAGAATCAAACATAAAGTCCGCGAGCGCGCGGGTGAGCTCAGTCTTACCCACCCCTGTTGGCCCCAGAAACAGAAATGAACCATAAGGTCTTGACGGGTCAGACAAACCCGCACGGGAGCGACGAATCGCATCCGCGACCAAGCCGACGGCCTCGTCCTGTCCGATCACGCGCTCGTGCAAGCGCTCTTCCATTTTGAGCAACTTATCACGCTCACCTTGCATCATTTTCGAGACAGGAATACCGGTCGCGCGAGATACCACCTCGGCGATTTCCTCCGCGCCAACCTGAGTACGCAGAAGCTTGGGTCGTTCACCTGGAGCCTTCGCGTCAGCAGAGCCCTCTGCAGCTTTGAGTCGTGACTCCAGGTCTGGCAAAGTGCCATACTGAATCTCAGCGAGCTTATCGAACTGGCCTTTGCGCTGAAGCTCCGCCATCTCAGCCCGAGCCCGCTCGATTTCCTCTTTGATGGACTGCGTGCCTTGAACAGCGGCTTTTTCGCTTTTCCAGATCACCTCAAAATCGTTGTACTCACGCTGCAGCTTTTCAAGCTCTTCCTCAATCATCTGGAAGCGACGTATCGACCCCTCATCCGTTTCCTTTTTAACAGCTTCACGCTCGATCTTGAGCTGGATAATGCGACGATCGAGTTTGTCCATCACCTCAGGCTTGGAGTCAATCTCCATGCGGATGCGCGAGGCGGCCTCATCGATTAGATCAATGGCCTTGTCCGGTAAAAAGCGATCTGTAATATAGCGATGCGAGAGCTCAGCGGCCGCCACAATCGCAGGGTCTGTAATTTCCACGCCATGGTGCAACTCATAGCGCTCCTGTAAACCACGCAAAATCGCAATGGTTGACTCTACGTTGGGCTCATCGACCAATACTTTTTGAAAACGGCGCTCAAGCGCTGCGTCTTTTTCAATATATTTACGATACTCGTCTAGCGTCGTCGCACCGATACAATGCAACTCACCTCGGGCTAACGCGGGCTTGAGCATATTGCCTGCGTCCATTGCCCCCTCGGCTTTGCCGGCACCGACCATCGTATGGATTTCATCAATAAAAATAATGGTGCTGCCATCGTCCTGTGAGAGCTCCTTGAGTACCGCCTTGAGACGCTCCTCGAACTCTCCACGAAACTTTGCACCGGCTAGCAAGCTTGCCAAATCGAGCGACAGCACGCGCTTGCCACGCAAGGACTCCGGGACTTCATCATTGATGATGCGTTGCGCTAAGCCCTCAACGATGGCGGTTTTACCTACACCAGGCTCACCGATCAAGACGGGATTATTTTTAGTCCGCCGCTGCAAAATTTGAATCGCGCGGCGTATCTCATCGTCACGACCGATCACGGGATCAAGCTTTCCTTGACGTGCTCGCTCCGTGAGATCCATGGTGTATTTGGAAAGCGCCTCGCGATTGGACTCACCTTCTTGATCCTGCATAGGCGAACCGCCCCGCACGGCATCAATCGCAGCATCTAGAGCCTGACGCTGCAGCCCAGCCTCCTTGAGTGCGCGACCGACAGCACCCTTATCCTCGGACAACGCAAGAAGGAATAATTCGCTTGGAATGTAGGTATCGCCTCGTTTCCCAGCCTCTTTGTCTACACGTGTAAAAACGGATTGCAAATCACGGCTGACTTGAATGTTGCCATCTCCACCCTTAACTTGGGGAAGTCCTTTGACAATGCTGTCCAGGGCAGGCTGAAGACGATTAATCGCCACCCCTGCGCGCGCCAGAAGGCTACCCGCACCACTCTCGCCGTCCGCAAGTAGCGCCGACAAGACGTGGGCGGGCTCGAGATAGGGGTGGTCATGACGGGCGGCTAGGCTCTGGGCATCAGCCAGAGCCTGTTGAAACTTGGTTGTTAATTTGTCAAAACGCATGGTGTTGCTCCTAACATGATGTGAGTGGCTTGTGGCCAATATCCGTTAATCGGTACATATGGGCGTTTCACCAAATTTCAATGGCTGAGCGAAGAAATGATCTTCTTTGATCCTGAGGCTAACCTGCGCCAAAAGAACTTAGCTTGACTTATATCAAGGATGACAGCTAAGAGAGATACAATAGACGGGTGGCGCTCACTTTTTACCGCCCAAGCTCAAGGAGTATGGAGCTCATGCTTAAACGTGTGCCGGTCACCTCGGAATCAACGCACTGCTCAACATGCATGATGGGAAGTGTTTGCCTTCCCGTTGGCATGCCCGCAAGTGAAGTCGCCAAGCTCGATGAGCTCGTCAAGGAACGGCTCCGTATCGCAAAAGGTCAGCCTCTTTTTCTGCACGGCACCTCCCTTGATGCGCTTTTTAGTCTGCGCACAGGCTCAATTAAATCGCAAATCGTCGAAGCTTCCGGTCATCACCAAATTACCGGTTTTTACCTACCTGGTGAAATTGTAGGCCTGGACGGCATGTTTGATGGCATGCATAGTTCGACCTCCATCGCCATGGAAGACTCAGAAGTCTGTGTAGTCAAGCTTGACGATATCGATGAGGTCAGCCGCTACGTACCCACTTTGCAGCATCAGGTTCGACGCCTCATGAGCAAGGAGATTGCGCGCTCTCATCAGGTTTTACTCGCACTGGGCTCTATGCGCTCGGAGCAACGGCTTGCCGCATTTTTGATTAATCTCTCCCAGAGATTGGCTGCGCTAGGCTACTCATCGACAGACTTCATCATGCGCATGGGTCGCGAAGAAATCGGCAATTATCTCGGACTGACCTTGGAAACAGTGAGTCGACTGTTTTCAAGATTTGCCCGAGACGGAGTGATCCGGGTGAACCAACGCGAAATCAAGATCTTGGACATGGCAGCGCTCAACGAGCTTGTCGGCAAGCCCTGTTAAATCCGCATTCCTGTGGATTTCGTCAGGTTATTTTCCTTCTAGAAACAACTCGGACCGAATGAAATCGAGCGTGATCTGTTTCGAGGACAATACTTCCTGACCGAGTTGCTGTGCCCAATAGGCATGGCCTCCTCCCGCCCGCGCCCACTCATTGAGTCTACGCGTAAACAACTGTAAGTCATACTCTTGCGTCACCCCAATCGCGCCGTGAACTGCATGCGCAACGGCCGTCACGCGGGCAACAGCCTGACTTGTTTGAGATTTCGCTAAAGCAGACAGCATCGGCGTGGGCTGCCAGTCATTGCTACGGCAAGCCATCTCAGTGGCCATACGCGCGCCAAAGACAAGCTCTGCCACTTCGCTGATTTGCTGTTGCAAGGCCTGGAAGCGACCAATCGGCTTACCAAACTGCTCGCGTTGATTCGCATGCGCAAGCGTCATTTCAAACACGCGATCCGCGGCGCCTGCGATCAGGACTGCCGCAGAAAGGGACATTAAAGATTCAAACTGTGGGCTGTCCCACTTGCCAAGCAAACATCGGTCTGCCACTGACGCAGACCAATGTAAATCAGCATCCAGTGTTCCATGGCCTCCCGACGGCGTGACTGTGGCCTCTGCGGACGGTAACAGCCAGACCTGTTTGCCTTGTTGCGCCAACACCCAGTCCGAAACGAGACCAAAATTCACAGCATGCGTAGTCAGTCCAGCGCTCGTGACACTCACTTGAAACGGTGCGAAAGTCAGTGGGCCTTGTGGAAGTGTTTTATCATGGTGATTCAACCAGGCACGTGCCAACATGGTGTGCGCATAGGGCAAGGGCAAGGCATGGCGCCCCATACAAAACATGATGGGCCATACTTCGGCAAGGGTCAATCCAGCACCACCTGCACTCTCAGGAAGCAAGGCATCGGCAAAGCCGGCAGTTAACAAGGTCTCCCAAAGGGGCTCGGGATCATGTCCCTTTTCAATCTGACGTAACTGAGCCGGTGTGCATTCTTGTGCGAAAAAACGGTCCGCTGAATCGTAAAAAGAATTTTCCATGTCAATTACCTTAAGCCCAAACCGCGGGCGATGATGCCACGCAAAATTTCACGCGTACCACCGCGCAGAGAAAACGTAGCGCCCATCTGCTCGAGATAACCCAGCGTCTGCAATAAGTCAGGACTCGCAACGACATTAGGATGCGCGCCGAGCCAAGCACTAATCAGACGAATCAATTTTTGTTCAAAATCGGTACCGTAGTCTTTGACTACCGAAGCGTCGGTCGCGGGGCTTTCACCATCCACCAGCTTTTGGGTGACCGCCAGTGACAAAGCTCGCAAAACAGCCATTTCTGCGACAAGCGAGCCCACCAGCGCGGAGGTCTCAGCATCCGTGATATTTTGTTCGCGTAGACAAGACATCCAGCTGTCGAGCAGCGCAATGCTGGAATAAATGCGCTCGGGACCGCTGCGTTCAAACGCAAGCTCAGCCGTGCACTGATCCCAGCCCTGGCCTTCCACGCCAACCAACGCATCGGGACCCAGAACGACATTGTCGAAAAAAACCTCGGAAAAATGCGCATCTCCGGCCATATCGTGAATAGGCCGAACGGTCACACCGGGGAGTTTCAGATCGATGATGACTTGCGAAAGACCCTTTTGTCGGTCTGAGGTTTCCCCCGACGTACGCACCAAGGCGATCATGTAGTGACAGCCATGCGCATTGGTCGTCCAGATCTTGCTGCCGTTGAGTAGCCACCCCTGCGCCGTCTTTGTGGCTCGGGTGCGGATACTGGCCAAGTCTGAACCAGAACTGGGTTCGCTCATGCCAATACAGAAAAACGCCTCACCACGACATATTTTTGGGATATAAAAGCGCCGCTGCTCTTCGGTGCCGAAATTTAAAATCAGCGGTCCACTCTGTCGATCAGCAATCCAATGCGAGGCGACGGGCGCGCCAGCAACCAAGAGCTCCTCCGACAAGACAAAACGCGAAAAGAAGCCTTTCCCCGAACCGCCGTACTCTTTGGGGATCGTGAGGCCAAGCCAGCCTTTTTTTGCGAGACTTTTACTAAAAGACTCACTTGTCCCCATCCAGGAACGGGCCTTGATGTGGTTGGGCACGCCTTGCATTTCATCATTCAAAAATGCACGAATTTCTGCCCGAAAAGCGCGCTCATTCTGAGGAACTTCAGTAAATTCAAGTGCTGTCAGCATATTTAACCTGTCTTGGGAGACCTCACAGAAAGGCTGATGAGTCTCGATTACGGCAAATTTTTTATCGTCTTATACTCAAACTATTGTATTTGTTTGTAACGATAACAGCCAATCCACAGAGGAAAACATGACGGAAACTAAGCTTTTAGGCTCAGGATATATCTGGCAAGAACTCGCGGTCGGTCAGAAATTCAGAACCTATCGACGCACAGTGACTGAAACCGACATCATCAACTTTATCAGCGTGACGGGGATGCTGGAAACGATCTTTATCGACAAAACGTTTTCACATGGCGCCATGCAAGGACGTCCCGTTCCAGGCGGACTGACATATGGCTTGATCGAAGGATTGCTCATGCAGGGTATGGTGCAAGGAACGGGCCTTGCCTTGCTCGAAGTTCATAAAAAAGTCCTCAAACCTGTGCTGGCAGGAGATACCATCTGGGCGGAGGTCGAGGTTACAGCGATCAAACCAACCTCCAAGCATAATCGTGCGGTCGTGACGTCACGCGTCGATGTTAAAAACCAGGATGGTGTGGATGTCATGACCTACACGGCCGTCAGGATGCTGGCTGGCGAGAGACATTGAACGGTCTGTTTTAAAAACTGACGCCATTTTGATCTTTATTGTCCTTGGGTGACATAAAAACTGTCAGCAAGCGACAGTCAGTGCAAGACTAGCCCAATTCATCAGGAAAATGGGTGTATCTCCGCTTTGATCTAAATCAACTAGGTAAAATTGAGTTTATTTTCTTGTGCGATTCGATGAAACTTCCCGCGCGTGATCTTCCTCTTGGCCAAGAGGTTGCCTATCCAACCTCCTACGATCCGAGTTTGCTGTTTCCCATTGCGCGTCATCAGGGACGCGAACAGTTTGCTTCTGCCATGGCTCTACCTGCACTGCCTTTTTCAGGTTGGGATTTATGGAATGCCTACGAAATGTCGTGGCTGACTCCGCAAGGCATGCCGCAAGTCGCGATATTGCGCCTCATCGTTGATTGCACCAGCCCCCACATCATCGAATCCAAATCCCTGAAGCTTTATCTCAACAGTTTCAATCAGACCGCCTTTGCATCAACTGATCAGATGCTTGAAACCATCTGCAAAGATCTCTCTGCAGCCGCGGGCACTCCCGTTTCGGTCGAGCTCATCCCGACACGTGATTTTGCGAACTTGCAGATCGAGGAATTCAACGGCTTGGATCTTGATGCACAAGCACTCACGATCGATTGTTACGAGCCCAATGCAGAGCTGCTTTGTTTGGCGGCTGCAACGAATGGCTCCACATCAAGCGTGAGCGAGTCTCTTTTTTCTAGGCTGTTAAAGTCCAACTGCCCAGTGACCTCTCAGCCCGATTGGGCGTGTGTGCAAATTGACTACACCGGTCCAAAAATCGATCCTGCCGGACTGCTGAAATATATTGTCTCGTTTCGCATGCACAACGGTTTTCACGAGCAATGCGTTGAAACGATCTTTATGGATATTTTGACCCGGTGTAAACCTCAAGCCCTATCCGTCTATGCACGCTACACCCGACGCGGCGGTCTAGATATTAATCCTTGGCGCGCGACGCCAGGCATGCTTGCGCCCTCGCTGCACAGAAGTGCGCGTCAATAGATTAGTTTTTTGAAGTTTTTTCGCGAATGACGGGCATCGCGCGACGTAGGTAATACAGCATCGACCAGACCGTCAGGATGGCTGCGATGACGATCAGGACTTGCCCGATTTGCGCAAAGGGGATGCCAAACAGCGTGTCGTAGTAAAGCAAGCACGGTATCGCAATCATCTGAGCAGCCGTCTTGAACTTGCCGAGCCAATGCACGGCAACGCTTGCGCTCGCGCCCATTTGCGCCATCCACTCTCGCAGGGCGGAGATCGTGATTTCACGTCCAATAATCACCAGTGCAATCATGACGTCTACACGATCGAGATTGAGCAAAACCAATAAGGCCGCGGACACCATCAGCTTGTCCGCCACCGGGTCTAAAAAAGCACCAAAGGACGAAGTCTGATTCCAACGACGGGCCAGCCAACCATCAAACCAATCCGTCAAGGCAGCAAAGATAAAGGCAAGACTCGCGGTCAGGTCACGCACAGGCACGCTCATCCAAGACTCAGGCAAATAATAAAGCCCGACCAGGAGCGGGATCATGGCGATTCGAAGCCATGTCAGGACGATGGGGATATTTAAAGGCATATGTAATGCTAACCTAGTTAGCGCAAGGCAAAGTAAATACGCTCGGCCAACTCGGGGGAGATCCCTTCCACGGAGGTCAAGTCCTCAATACTGGCATTGGCCACGCCGCTAAAGCCGCCAAAGCGTGCAAGCAAACGCTGGCGCCGTTTAGCGCCGATGCCGTCGATATCCTCCAAACGAGAAACGTTTCTGGCTTTGGCGCGCTTGGCACGCATCCCGGTGATCGCGAAACGGTGTGCCTCGTCCCGAATTTGTGCGATCAGCATCAACGCGGCGGAAGTTTCGCCCAAGACTAAAGGGGCTCTCTCATCAGGAAAAATTAACGTTTCCAAGCCAACCTTGCGTCGATCTCCTTTCGCCACACCCACTAAAACCTCGGTCTCTAAGCCAAGTTCGACGAAAACTTGACGGGCAATTTCCACCTGCCCTTTGCCACCATCAATCAAGACTAAACTCGGCATCAGCGCTTCTCCATCTGCCACCTTTCCAAAGCGTCGCGTCAACACCTGCCTCATCGCCGCATAATCATCGCCCGGAGTAATGCCCGCAATGTTGTAGCGACGATATAAGGAAGGCTGCATGGCATGCTGGGCATACACCACGCAAGAAGCTTGGGTCGCCTCTCCCGCGGTATGACTAATGTCAAAGCACTCGATATGCAAAGCGTCGAGAGCGGCCGGGTCGGTCTCAAGATCTAGGGCCTCGGCCAACGCCAACGTTCGTGCATTGCGGGCTCCCGACTCCAACAAGGCACTGCCGAGCGCCATTTCCGCATTGCGCGTCGCTTGTTCGAGCCAAGCGCGGCGCACCCCTTGTGGACGACTCATAAAACGTGCTTTAGTGGAGGACGACTCCGCAATCAAATCGATCAGCGCAGGGTCCGGTAACGCGTGCGAACCCACAACGACAGCGGGCAAAGGATGATCCACATAATGCTGCGCGATAAAAATTTCGAGTACCTCTGCGCTTGAATCACCGTCGGTATGCGTGGGGAAAAATGCACGATCTCCCAGATGACGCCCTCCCCGCACCATCGCCAAATTGACACAGACCTTGCCTCCAAGAGAGGCCACCACGATGACATCGGTATCGCTTTGGTCCGAATCCTCCATGGTTTGTTGATGCAATACCTTGGCAAGCGCCCCCATTTGATCGCGCAACAGCGCGGCCTGCTCAAACTCAAGTGCCTCGGCGGCGCTTTGCATGCGACGCTCAATATCGCCCATGATTTCCTGCGTTTCACCGTTCAAAAATCGAGCGGCACGCGCGGCGTCTGCGGCATAGTCCTCTAATGAGATTTCATCGACACAGGGCGCAGAACAACGACCAATCTGGTGCAGCAAACAAGGTCTGGAACGATTGGCGTAAACCGTATCCTCGCACGTTCGTAATCGAAAAACCTTTTGTAAGATCTGTATGGTTTCTCTGACGGCCCAGGCGCTCGGATAGGGGCCGAAAAACTGACCTTTTTTTTGTGTCGAGCCGCGGTAATACGCGATGCGCGGAGCCACATGTCCAGAAAGCATCAAGTAGGGGTAGGACTTGTCATCGCGAAACAGAATGTTGTAGCGCGGGCGCAGTGTTTTAATCAGATTGTTTTCGAGAATCAGCGCCTCGGCCTCGGAGCGTGTGACCGTGACCTCGATACGGACCACGCGCGCCACCATATGACCGATACGAGGGCTCGAGGGTGTCTTTTGAAAATAAGAGGACACCCTCTTTTTTAAATCGCGTGCTTTACCAACGTATAAAACCTCATCAGCCGCATCGATATGCCGATACACACCAGGCAGATGTGGCAATTGCGCAAGAAACGCCTTGATATCGAAAGCGTTTGGCTCAGACTCGCTCATGGAGTGCTTGGACCGATTTCAAAGCCTCAAGATAGGCTAATTGCTTTTGTAAAGATTTCCAGTCGGGCGCAGCAGACTTCGGTATCAAGCGCTCGATTCTCTCTTGGGAGCGACGGGTCGATTTCCAAGAAAGTCGTTGCAGCAAGTCATCCGCGAGATCTGGTCGGTTACATACCAAAGCCATGTCACAACCTGCGTTGAGTGCAGCGCGTGCGCGTCCCAAGATATCCCCTGCGACCGCGGCGCCTTCCATCGTGAGATCATCGGAAAACACCACGCCGTCATAGCTCAATTTTTTGCGCAAAATTTCCTTAATCCAAATGGGTGAAAAACCAGCCGGCATCGCATCCACTTTCGTGTAGATGACGTGAGCAGGCATGACGGATGGAATCACTTGATCACCGAGCCACTGGTATGGTGCGGCATCATGTTCAAGAATTTTTTTCAAAGATCTCGAATCGCGGGGGATCGCATGATGCGAGTCGGCCGAGACTGCGCCATGTCCGGGGAAGTGCTTGCCGCAAGCGCCCATCCCCGCTTGCGCCAAACCTTGGGCCAAGGCACGCGCCAACATCCCAACTACACGAGGATCACCATCAAAAGCGCGATCTCCAATCACGCTGCTCACGCCAAAATCCAGATCCAACACAGGCGTAAAACTGAGATCGACACCACAAGCACGCAGCTCGGCGCCCAACACAAAGCCTAGGTCGGTGGCCATGCGCATCGCACGCATCGGATCCTTGGTCCACTCCACACCTAAGCGTCGCATCGAGGGTAGCGCTGTAAAGCCATCCGTCTTGAATCTTTGGACACGACCACCTTCGTGATCGACTGCGATTAATAGGCTTGGCGAACGCAACTGGTGGATACGCTGCGTCAACGCAACAAGCTGTTTACGGTTGGTGAAATTACGGGCAAATAGAATTACTCCACCAACAAGCGGATGAAGTAAGCGGGCTTCTTCGGCAGGGGTCATTTTTAGACCCGCGACATCCACCATCAAAGGACCGCGTGGAATCACGGGAATGGTGATTTGGGCTTGGCTCGGTTCGTACATGGTCATGCTCCTTCATTAATATGCGAAGTGGGCGGGGTCTCCGAGAGCGTCTCAACCACAACATACGCGGCTCCGTATTCGGACTCGTCGGTTAAGGAGACATGGGCAGCACCAAAACGCGTCTCGTACCATTGCGCCAATTGGCCGGAGAGTACTACTGTGGGTCGCCCACCCTTCAAATTGAGCGTTTGCATCCGTGTCCACCACATCGGCATACGCATTCCTAAGCCAACCGCTTTAGAAAATGCTTCTTTTGCGGCAAAACGCGTTGCGAGATATCGCACGCCACGTCCACGATCGCGCGCTGCACGTGTTTTAAACACACGCAATTCATCCTCGCCGAGAATTTTTTCCGGAAAGCGCTCAGGATGGCGTTGCCAAGCCCGCTCAATACGCTCCATCTTGACGAGGTCCATACCAATACCAGCGATCGCACCCAAGTCAGCCGCCTTTAATGTTTACGAGGTTGTAACAGCGCGCCTCGCTGCGCCTTGAGTCGCGCTTCGATCATGCAGGCTTTCATATTGCGGATGGTATTTTCCCAGCCATCGAAAATTGCTTGCGCCACCAGCGCATGCCCAATATTGATCTCGGCGATTCCATCAAGTGCGGCGATCGGCGCCACATTACCGAAATGCAAACCATGTCCGGCATTGGTGCGCAAGCCTTGAGTAACCGCGACGGCGATCGCTGTTTTCAAACGATTTAACTCAGCGGCAGCTTGCTCTTGCGAAGTTGCTTCAGCATAAGCGCCTGTATGCAACTCGATCACCGTCGCACCCGTGTCGACTGCCGCGGCGATTTGACGCGCATCGGGATCGATAAACAAAGACACTCGGATGCCGCTCGCCTGCAATTGCTGGACGGCGGCTTTGACCGACGAAAAACCCCCGATGACGTCCAGACCACCCTCGGTTGTGAGCTCCGAGCGTTTTTCAGGGACTAAACATACATCCTGAGGCACAACTTTACACGCGATCGCCAGCATTTCAGGCGTGATGGCACACTCCAAATTCATACGCGTACGCAACTGAGGACGCAAGGCAAAAACATCCACATCCTGAATATGACGACGGTCTTCGCGCAAGTGCAAGGTGATTAGATCGGCACCCGCGTCTTCGGCGAGTAATGCCGCCGCAATCGGATCGGGATAAGCCGTATGGCGCTGCTGACGCAGCGTTGCGACGTGATCAATGTTGACGCCAAGATCAATCATGGTGGCTCTCTCTGTGGTGTGAATCTATTTGAAACATGGCAGCCCCATCACTGAGTGCTTACCTAATGAGTGCTTACCTATAAAGCGAGATTATCACGCAGTGCGAGTCAGATTCCCTATTTGGCGGCGGGATTGACCGTTGGTTTTGCATCAACCCGCACAAGTGGACGCACAATTTTCAATAATGCGGCGCTAAAAGTCACGGACTGCTTTGTCGCCGCTTGCATATTGACGTAGACAGGCGGATGCGCAATGATTTCCGGAGCAATCGCACCAGGCTTGACACCCCTTAGCACTCTGAGGGCTAAGCGACCAGCGGCAGAACCGAGGTCGTGCGCCGTTAAATCAAGCGCCGCGACTGCGCCCGCTTTCACGTCTTTGGTGTCCCAACCGAGCAAAGGTATGCGGGCATCATTAGCCACCTGGGCCAACGCGACATAGGCTTGATTAACCGTCGGATCCAAAAATGTTTGAAAAACATCGACTTTTTCGATCAAACTTCGGGCGGCCGAGCCCACCTCGAGTGGTCTCAAGACGGTCAATTCAATTGCGATGAGACCCGAACCGCTCAAACTTTCCTGAAACTCTTTGACCGCAGCCACCGAACTCGCATCGGTGGGGTTATAAATCACGCCTACACGGCGGGCCTGAGGAGAAATTTGTTTAATGAGCGCAACTCTTTTTTGCAAAGGCAGTGCATCGGTCACACCCGTGACATTAGAACCCGACGGCCCCCATCCCGACACCACCTCGCTCGCAACCGGATCCGTGATGCCCGCGAATACAACCGGAATGTGTGTCGTGTACTTCATCACCGCTTGGGCGGCGGGCAAAGATAAAACAATCACCACGTCCGGTTTTCCTCGGACTGTATCAAGGGCAAGCTGCAGCGCTCGCTCAGAGGAGCCTTGCGCATCGACGAGTCTAAGCCTCAGATTGCGTCCCTCACGAAATCCTGCGGTACGCAAAACCTCGCGGATCCCTTCGGTCATCTCCGCCGTGACTTCATCTTGCTGATAAGAGAAAATGGCGACCGACTTCGTCTGCGCAGAGGCCCCGGCACTACCCATTAGCAGGCCAAAGGCAAACAGCCACACGCCGAATATATTTATTTTCATTAAAGCTAAACACCGATCAAACAGTCAATATGCCATCGTTGGAACGCCCAATCATCGAGCGTACCCATTTTTTAGCGGGCAATCCGTATTGTGACTCAACCACCTCGGCGCGTGCGAGCAATTGCTCGATATCAATGGCAATCAGCGGTCCTTTGAACGCCAAGACAATCTGATTACCCGCATCGATCTGAGGCAAGCTCAGCAAGCGACCTTCAAACGCCTCGCTTAAACGCCGGATATTCTTTTCAAAACTGGCATGGGCGCCAAAGAGGTTGACCGTCATGACACCGATTTCGCCCAGCACATCACGGCAGTTCTGATAAAACGCCAGTGAGTCCCGAACCGGCCCGGCAGCCTCGCCATCATAAACATCGACCAGCAAAACCGCACATTGGTCATGCTGACTTGGATCGGCGACCCAGACCCCTGCATCCAAGTGCTCGATCAACATTCTCTCAGGTCTGGGTAATTTGAAATACATCTCGCAGGCCGAGGTCACAAGAGGATTCCACTCGATCACTCTAAGCTTGCAAGGGGTTTGTTTTAAACAAAAACGTGCCAGCGAGCCCGCGCCTAGGCCAAGCATGCCGATTGTCTGCTGGCGTCCTGGCGCTAGAAAAAGAAGCCACGCCATCATTTGAGCCGTATATTCAAGCACGAGCTCAGCGGGCTTGGAGACCCACATCGCGCCCTGAACCCACTCCGTACCAAAATGCAGGTAACGAATGCCGCCTCCCTCTGAAATTGTGGGGACTTCATGTCGCGGTTGTGACACACTTTTTTTCCAAGCCATTGTAAAAAAACACCTTTTTTGTCATTGACTGCTTGCAGAATAGCATTGTCACATTGCGAAATCCCACCTTTACCTGTAGAATTACGAGCTTGACTTAGGATACGTGGTCACTTCACTGTGGCTGGCGACCCGACCAACCGAAAGGATTTAATATGAAAGCCGAGATTCATCCAAACTACCGTGACGTGGTCTTTGTTGACTTGCAGACTGGCAACAAATTCATTACGCGTTCGACCCTCAATAGCCGCGAAACCATTGAACTGGAGGGCAAAACCTATCCATTGTTCAAATGTGACGTGACCTCTGAATCTCATCCTTTCTACACGGGCGCTCAAACACGCATCGTCGAAACAGGTCGCGTGGAAAAATTCCGCGCCCGTTTCGCACGCACGACTGGCACCAAAAAGGCGGCTGTCTGATCCGAATTTTTCAGGTCAGTTTTCGTTTAAAGAGGCGGCCCCCTGGCCGCCTTTTTTTTGGTAATGTCCCCCTTGCCCTCCTTACATGAAGCTTTGAGTCCGAGCGTGTCGCCCTCTGCCAGCCAATCCACTCCGGCAAGATTAACTGCCAACGCATCCACCAAGCTACCTCGGGTCGTCTTGCTGGTGTTGGCACTCGCCTATGTATTCGCAGGTCTTTACGGAAGAGATCCCTGGAAGAACGATGATGTCGTGAGCTTGGCGACAATGCTGTCTGCCTTGCAATCCCAAGGGGTCGACTGGCTGATTCCACATATGGGTGAGCTCGAGCTGACCCAGGGCGGGCCAATGGTGATGTGGCTTGGCGCGCTGATGATTCATCTTTTCGGTCCCTGGATCGGAGACATCGCCGCCTCTCGCCTTGTCAACCTGCTCTGGTTTGGGGTCACGTTAGGCTCCATCTGGTATGGCACGTATTTGCTTGGTCGACGAACCGAAGCCCAGCCACTCGCCTTGCCCTTTGGCGGCGAACCCACCGTCAAAGACTACGGCCGACTGATCGCGGACGTCGCAGCACTCCTATTTCTTGCAACCGGAGGCGTCCTGTTACGCTTCCACGAAACTTCCGATGTTCCAGCCAACCTTGCATTTCAAGCTCTGGGTTTCTATGCGCTCGCCAGGATGATGGACAAGCCCAAAATGGGCGCAATGATGTTGACACTCGCCCTAGTGGGTGCTTTTTTAACGCGCGCTTGGCCAGGCGTCGTCCCATTACTCTTTATCCTTCCTATTGTCTTGATCAAACGTTCAATTCTTTGGTCTGCGCGTGGCTATGCAATCGGCTCAGTGCTGCTCGCTTCGGCTCTCATCGCCTGCTGGTGGGTGCCAACCATGTATTTTCATCCCGACTGGATGAAAGGCTGGATGCACTGGAATCGCCTCAGCTTTGGCCTGCCTGATCACCTCAATGTGCTGAGACCTTTTCGCGACCTACTATGGTTTGTGTGGCCGACATGGCCTTTAGCACTCCTTGCACTCTGGCAATGGCGGCGCTGGACGACGGCGCCCCACATCTGGCTCCCCTTCGCCGTTGTGCTAGGTGCTCTCCTGACGATCTTGATTTCACCTCAAGCGGACGAGGCGGAGTATGTGCTGTTAACAGTTCCGCTTGCCGTCTTGGCGGCCTTCTCTATCCCCACGATGCGAAGGGGTGTGATCAACACTCTCGATTGGTTTGCCCTGATGTGCTTTTCCGTCACGGCGGCTTGTGTCTGGGTTGGATGGTTTGCGCTTCACTTTGGGATCCCCAAACAAATCTCCCTCAACATCGCCCGTCAAACTGCCGGCTATGAACCACACATTGTCGGCTGGAGTGTGGCTCTTGCTGTCGTTTGCACCCTAGGCTGGGTCGCCATGATTATCTGGCGCGTCAAAACAAATCCCAATGCACTTTGGCGCGGCTCGTTACTCGCTGCAGGCGGGCTGACGACTTCCTGGCTCTTGTTGGTGTTGCTTTGGCTGCCGGCGATTGATTATGTTCGAAGTTACCGTCCGATGTCCGCCGAGATTCGCAAAACGCTGGAGGGTTTATCCTCAACACCTGGAGAGCTGGCCTGCCTGAAGAGCCAGGGGCTGGGGTTGGGTCCTCGGGCTTCGCTTTATGTGTTTGATCATATCGAGCTGGTTTACGAAACTGATTGTCCTTTCTTACTTCAACAAACCACCCGAAAGAAACTAGAAAGAGGCGAGGCAGGCTTTAGCGACAATGCCGAGGTTCTATGGCAAGGCTCACGAGGCGCGGATCGCTTCGATCGATACCAAATTTTGCGTCTGCCGAAACAATGAGCATCGTTGATACGTCGGCCCGTTCGTTCGGCGCGACACTTCGAGCAATCTTCAAACAAGCCTGGCCGATCTTAATTAGTCAATGGGCCAGCATGGCCTTTGGCGTAGTGGATACAGCAATGACAGGCCATGCCGGTCCCATCGATCTCGCCACCATGGCGCTTTCGATCTCGATTTACATTACCGTTTTCATTGGTCTAACAGGGGTCATGCACGCGCTGATTCCCATACAAGCTCAATATGTCGGTGCAGGCAAACTCGAACGCGTTGGACAAACTTGGGGCCAAGGAATTTGGGTGGCTCTTCTGCTATCCGTACTGGGTGGCGCGGTCTTGTTATTTCCTGATGTCTGGCTGAGCTTTTCCGGTGACCTCGACCCCGTCGTGCGCGCCAACGTCAAAAATTATCTGCTCGCCCTCGCTTGCGCCCTTCCCGCCGCACTGATGTTTCGGACGGTTTACTCGCTCGCGAATGCCGTCTCACGCCCAAAAATGATCATGGCGATCAATCTTGTCGGCATCGCGCTCAAGATATTTTTTAACTGGCTACTCATTTTTGGTAACTGGGGTTTGCCCGCGCTAGGAGCGACTGGAGCAGGCATCGCTTCAGCCATCGTTTTTTGGATCAATCTCGCGGTTGGACTTTGGATTGTCACGCGCACGCCTTTTTACAAACAGTTTCATTTAAAACTGGGTCGCCCGCAGTTGGGCGAGCTTTGGAATATCTTGCGTCTCGGCATTCCCATGGGCGGATCCTACTTGGTCGAGGTCAGCGCCTTTACTTTTATGGCGCTCTTGGTGGCCCAAGAGGGCACGATAGTCATCGGCGGCCACCAAATCACCTCAAACTTGGCCGCCCTTGCCTACATGATGCCAATGGCCATTGGGGTCGCGACGGCGGCACTCACGGCCCAGGCCATCGGTGCGGGGCAGCTCAATCAAGCACATCGAACAAGCATGATGGGACTCGTCGTGGGAATGGTTGGCGCGCTGATCACCGCCTGCGCCCTTTACTTTGGCCGGGATGTCATCGTAGCTCTCTACACCAACGACCCGGCGGTCGCCGCAATCGCCTTGTCATTGCTTGTTCTCTTGCCGTTCTTTCATGTTGTTGATGCCATGCAGTGCATCAATAGCTACATCCTACGCGCCCACAAAATTGCTTTTGTTCCACTATGTATGCAAATTTTCGCAATGATGGTGGTTGGCTTGCTAGGCGGCTGGTGGCTCGGCTTCGGACCAGGCCGAGGGCTGATCGAACCGTTGCGCAATCAACTTTTAGCGGGTTCGCCCGTGGGTGCTGGCAGTATGTGGCTGATGGCGACCGTGGGCTTGGCCATATCAGCCATACTTCTGCACGGTTGGTACCGTCACATCATCAAGGACCTCAGGCTCAATCAACTCAAGAAAGCCTGATAAAGGTATCCCGATAGTATTTCAACTCGTCAATCGATTCGTAGATATCCGCTAGCGCTTCGTGTTTACTGCGCTTTTCAAACCCTTTTAATAACTCTGGCTTCCAGCGACGGGCGAGTTCTTTGAGTGTGCTGACGTCGATCGTCCGATAGTGAAAAAACTGCTCGAGTTTGGGCATGTAATTGAACATGAAACGCCGATCCTGACTCACGGTATTGCCACACAGTGGTGACTTACCTGCCGGAACATATTTGGATAGAAACTCGATCAGGGCAAGCTCGGCCTGCGCCTCGGTCAGGGTCGAGGCCTTTACCCTGTCTGTCAGGCCACTTTTTCCATGGGTGGAGCGATTCCAGCTATCCATTGCGTCGAGTAATGCATCAGGTTGATGAATCACCAACACAGGCCCTTCTGCCACTATGGTCAAATCCGGCTCAGTCACGACGACCGCCACCTCGATGATGCGTTCCTTTTCGGGGTCCAGACCTGTCATCTCCATATCCAACCAAACCAGGCGGAACTCGTTTGGAATCGTTTTTCCAGTTTGGGCAGAAGCTGTCTGAGAGGGTGTCTTGGCCATATAATCAATCCAATTAAAACGTGATTTTCTCACATGCTGCCATAAGGCTCTACAGACTCATGCTTACGATACTTTTTATCGCCTTTCTTCTTGCGACAATCGGAACCCGACTGTGGTTGGCCAGTCGTCAGCTTCGCCATGTCGTGAGCCATCGCGAAACCGTTCCGGCGGAATTTGCTTCTCGCATCGGCTTAGTGAGCCACCAGAGGGCCGCCGACTACACAGCGGCCAAAGTAAAGCTAGGGATGATTGAATTGGTCTTTGACGCAGCCGTACTGATTGGCCTGACCTTGTTGGGAGGGCTGCAACAAATCGATCTGTGGGTCAGTACGCTCACCACTCATGACCTATTGCGTCAAGTTCTTCTGATTGTCGCCGTCATGACACTGCTCGGCGCACTTGGCATTCCCTTTTCCATCTATCGACAGTTCAAACTTGAGGCCCAATTCGGCTTTAACCGAATGACGCCCAAGCTTTTCATTGCAGATACGATCAAAGGTATCTTAATTGGCACCGTGCTCGGTCTGCCTCTGATCGCGGCGGTGCTTTGGTTGATGGCCGAAGCAGGAGAGTTTTGGTGGGTATGGGCCTGGGGCTTGTGGTCTGTTTTCAACCTATTGGTGCTTTTCATCTTTCCGACCTGGATCGCACCCCTTTTCAATAAATTTACCCCTCTCGAAAACAAAGAGCTCGCTCAACAAATTCAAGCACTTGCACAGCGCTGTGGCTTTTCACTCAATGGTCTGTTCGTGATGGACGGCTCCAAACGCTCCGCGCACGGCAATGCTTATTTCACTGGGTTTGGTCGGGCGCGCCGGATTGTCTTTTTTGACACCCTGCTTGCTCGCCTTAGTACCGAGGAAATCATTGCAGTGCTGGCCCACGAACTCGGCCATTTCAAACATAATCACATCTTTAAGCGCTTGGCGATGAGCTTTGCTGGCGCTCTGATTTTCTTTGCTATTCTGGGCTGGTTGGCTCAGCAAGTCTGGTTCTACACTGACTTGGGGGTTTTACCCCAGCTTGGTGGTCGCAACGACGCCATGGCACTTATTTTGTTCTTTATGGTGATACCCGTCTTTACCTTTGGCCTGACACCGCTGTTTAGTTGGTTTTCACGTAAAGACGAGTTTGAAGCTGACCGTTTCGCCAGCGAGCAAAGCTCCGCCGATCAGCTCGTTTCCGCCCTCGTCAAGCTCGTGGATGACAACGCCTCTACCCTGACACCGGACCCGCTTCACTCGGCTTTCTATGACAGCCATCCTCCGGTAGCCGTTCGTATTCGCCAACTGCTCGCCTCATGACCGAACGCCTTCAGGGTCGTGTCATTGCGGCGCATGGCCGCCACTACAGTGTCGAAATCGAAGGCGGCACGCTGATTAAATGCTTTCCAAGAGGCAAAAAAAACGATGCCGCAGTGGGTGATTACGTCCTTATTTCTCGACAAGGTCAGGATGAGGGTGCACTTGAAACGATTCTCGAAAGAAAAAATTTATTATTTCGCTCTGACGAGTCTAAAAGTAAGCAGTTCGCCGCCAACGTCGATCAACTGTTGATTGTCATCGCGGTAGAGCCTGCCTTTTCAGACGATTTGTTAGGTCGCTCCCTTGCGGGCGCATGGTCAGCCGACATCACGCCGACCATTTTGCTCAATAAAGTTGATCTGATCGAGGGCATGCCCGCGGCCCAAGCAAGACTTGCGCCCTTTCGCTCATTAGGTGTCCCCATCATTGAAATTTGTGCGCGTGACCCTGAAAGCGTCCGCAACCACTTACTACCTTTACTCAAAGGCAAAACGTCACTGCTTTTAGGGCAAAGTGCAATGGGTAAGTCCACCTTGCTCAACACCCTCGCGCCTTTGGCCCAAGCCGCCACGCGAGAGCACTCGGTGGCTCTGGGCGCGGGACGACACACCACGACAAGCACCCGCCTCTATCATTTACCCGAAGGTGCGGGAGATCTGATTGACTCCCCTGGCTTTCAAGGCTTTGGTCTAATGCATTTAAGCAGAGAGGATATCGAAAGAGGCTTTCCAGAGTTCAGTGCGCCCCGCGAGCACTGCCGCTTTTACAACTGCACACACCAGCACGAACCTGGCTGCGGAGTCCTTGCTGCTTTGGCGCGTCAAGACATCAATCCTGCTCGCCACGCACTCTACGTCAGGCTCATAAAGGCGAAAGACGACCACGAGAGCTTTTAGCTCGTCAATCGGCGTTAATCCGATGCGGATAAGGCTGCGGCTGCGGCAGCTTCAGACAAAATTTGGCACATCCCCAACAGCATGGCAGCCGTCGCCCCCCATATAAAATACTGATTCCAAGGTATAGAGTAGTACTGGCGGACACGTCCGTCCGCAAGCTCGACCCGATGAAATCGATAATTGGCTGGGTCCGTTAAAAATGACAGTGGTACCTCAAAAATCTCAGCGACTTCGAACGTATCCGGATTGAGATCGAAGCCTGGCCGAACCAAAGCCGTGATAGGACTGACCGCAAAGCCCGTCCCTGTCACATAGCGCGGCAAGCCGCCAAGACACTCTATGAAGGACCGAGAGAGCCCCGTCTCCTCCTCCGTCTCTCTGAGCGCAGTGGCTTGGACATCGGCATCTGTGGACTCAACACGTCCGCCGGGAAAACTGATTTGCCCGGCATGGTCATTCAGGTGTGCAGTCCGTTGGGTCAGCAAGACCGTCAAACCTTCTGGTCTTTGCACAATTGGTACCAAGACAGCCGCCTCCACAGGCGTGCCCTCGCGCCCAGGCATTCTAATTAAAGACTCGTTGGGGATGTCTAAGGGGCGTTGGATGGATCCGGTCAGCACGCTGCGTAACGCCATGGGTGTTAGGCGATGTTCAGGAACCGCCCCAAACGGCAACACGGACGCAGTCCAAGGCTGGGTCATTGGATCGAAAGAAGGCCGAACAGGAGGACGGCTGGGGCGCAGTCTATCGGGGGGAGCGGATAAAAAAGCACCCCGTAGGGTGCTTTTTCCTGACTTGTCACGCATTGTCAAACGCTTAGGCAGCGACAGTCTTGCGAACCAGCTTTTCCTTGATACGCGCGGACTTGCCCGAACGATCACGCAGGTAGTAGAGCTTGGCGCGGCGGACATCACCACGGCGCTTGACTTCGATGCCAGCGATCTGTGGGGAATACAATTGGAATGTGCGCTCAACAGCCTCACCTGAGGAGATCTTGCGAACGATAAAGGCAGAGTTCAGACCACGATTGCGACGCGAGATCACGACACCTTCGAAAGCCTGGGTACGCTTGCGGGTACCTTCAACCACGTTCACGCTCACAACGACGGTGTCGCCTGGAGCAAATTCAGTGATAGGCTTGCCGGCCGTCAAACGAGCAATTTCTTCTTGCTCAATGATTGCGATTAAATTCATATAAAACTCCAAGTCATCATGCTCTCGGTCAATGTTATTTGGCTGGATCTCCGACCTATTCGGGGATCTGCTACCGGGCAGAGGATGCGATAAAAAGCTATTGATTCTACTATATTTTTAGCCAGTATGCCCCAAATAAATGAATGCACATGTACTTGCCAAGACGCGAATAAACACAAGCGTTTTAAAAAAATGCTTCAATGGGTTGAATTTCTTTCCTAATTAGCCTCTGATGACACTCTTCGCCCTGCTGCTCGTCATTGTCGCGGCGATTTGTCATGCCTCATGGAATTTGCTTGCCAAACGCGCGGCTAATGTCGGACCTGCCTTTGTTTTTGCTTATGGGCTTTGCTCCGCGATTCTGTTCGCGCCTTGGGTTCTCTGGGTCTTGATCTTTGAGCAAAACGACTGGAACTGGAGCATTTTAGGGTGCATCCTTTTGTCTGGAACGCTGCATCTGGCCTACAGCTTGAGTTTGCAACGCGGCTATCAGGTCGCAGACCTCTCTGTGGTTTACCCGATCTCGAGGGGGACCGGACCCTTTTTAGCCACGCTAGGCGCAATTCTTTTTATTCGAGAACCCGCCACACTCCTGGGATTAGGGGGGATGTTAAGTGTGGTGGCTGGCGTCTTGATGATCGCTACACAGGGGCAAATAAAACGTTTGCTCAAACCGGAGGCGATGATCGGCGTGCGATGGGGGCTACTCGTAGGCCTGCTAATCGCCGCTTACACCTTGGTCGACGCCTATGGCGTCAAAGTTCTCGCCATTGCCCCCGTATTGCTTGACTGGTCTACCACGGTCTCTAGGACCGTCATGATGCTTCCCCATATGGCTAAGCAACCTAAGCGCTCTTGGCAAGCCATGCGTGGTTATTGGCCAGTGGCATGGGCGGTTGGTTTGTTATCGCCGCTGGGCTACATTTTGGTTTTGTATGCGCTGCGCGATGGCGCTCCCGTCAGTCTAGTCGCGCCTGCCCGAGAGATGTCGATGCTGCTTGTCACACTGGGAGGGCTATATATCTTGCGCGAACCTGTTGGCTGGGGCAGACTAGTCGGATGCTGTTTTATTGCCTTGGGTGTTGTCATGTTGGCGGGTAGTTAAAACCTGCAGCACTAAAAACCTGCAGCACTTCCGACCCACATCGACACGGGGACCATGGCGATCCAAAATGCGAGTAACAGTGCATCAGACAGCATGTTTTTGGCACTAGGCGTGCGGTCATCAGCACCATAGGCTGCAAAGTTCTGTGGGTAGTTGTGGCGGACTTCGCGTGTCATGTTGTAACTCCTTGTCGTCATCAATTAGCGATACTGTATATTAAAACAGTACTGGTTGCAACAACAGTATTTTAGAGTTTTGTCTTTTTACAACATTGCGCTTTATGCTAATTTCTTTCTCGTCATTTCCGCTGATAAAAACAAATATTTTTCATAAATCATAAAATTAACTTAGCAACTTATCCGATGAACGCATTCACCTCAAGCCACGCACTCTTCCAAGTTTTTGCTGACAATGGCATGGATCGTATTTTTCTGGTTCCTGGAGAAAGCTATCTTGGCTTACTGGACGCAGTTGTAGACTTTCCTCAAATCGACGTTGTGACTTGCCGGCACGAGGGTGGTGCCGGCTACATGGCAGTGGCAGACGGCCGCTTAACGGGGCGCCCAGGCGTTGCACTTGTCAGCCGAGGCCCCGGCGCCTCCAATGCTGCTATCGCCGTGCATACCGCCCAGCAAGACGCCGTTCCAATGATTCTGATTGTGGGACAAATCGCCGCTCGTGATTTGCGTCGTGAAGCTTTTCAAGAAATCGACTATCAGCATATGTACGGCTCCATTGCCAAATGGGTCTTCGAATGCCAAACCCCCGAGCAACTCGGCGAGGCCGCCTTCAAGGCGATCCGCATGGCCACCTCAGGTGTTCCCGGCCCTGTGGTACTGGTGATCCCAGAGGACATCCAGCAACAGACGGTTGTCAAGCCCACCTTCAGAAACCATGCGCAGATTTATGGTTTGCCAGAACAGTCCGTCATGGATGACATCAGTAAGCGCCTGGCGGATGCCAAAAGGCCGGTCGTGATCGCTGGTGGCGTCTTTGATTGCGCTGGTGGTCGCGAAGCACTCAGCGCCTTTGTTCATCACTGGCAAATCCCGACTATGGTGTCGTTTCGCCGTCACGATATCTTTGCCAATGACGATCCGCTTTTCGTCGGCGACTTGGGTCTGTCCAATCAAGCTGCCCAGATGGCCACACTTCAGGAAAGTGACTTCATCCTGGCACTCGGCACCCGCTTGGGCGACATCACGACTCAAAATTTTCGGTTTCCACGCTATGCACAAGCCTCGCAGAAGCTATTGCACTGCTACCCGGATTCGCGCATTGTGAACTGGGATACGGTCGCGGACTATCCTCTTGTGTGTGATCCCGTTGCCCTGGTGCGCGCCCTCACACAAGCGAATGCCATTCAGCCGGGTACCGCGCGTCAGGAGTGGCTCAAGTCTCTACGCCAACACGCGCTGCCTTATGCCGCCTGGCCTAACCGTCAAGCAAAAAAAGGGGTCAACTTCACCGATGTTGTCAGGGCCGTGGCCGACAATGCCAGCCGTGACACGACGATTTGTCTGGACGCCGGCACATTTGCCGCCCCCGTCTATCGGCACTTTAATTTCAAGTCTGGTCAACGCTTGATGGCACCTTTGGCCGGTGCGATGGGTTACGGTACACCCGCAGCACTGGCCTGCGCTCTGCGTAACCCTGAGCGCACCACCGTCTGTATGGTGGGGGATGGTGGCTTTCTGATGACAGGCAATGAAATGATTCTTGCCGTGGAGCGCAAGCTCCCCATCATTTTTATTGTGTCAAACAACAGCAGCTATGGCTCGATTCGACTGCATCAAGAGCATGGCTACCCTGGGCGCGTGAGCGGCACCTCGCTGTTCAATCCTGACTTTTACACCCTGGCGACAAGCTTCGGCATGAAAGCAGCACGCATTGAAAACAAGTCTGACATTGATGGAGCGATCAAGGCTGCATTGTTATCGCGCGAACCATTATTGATCGAGGTCAATACAAGCCTCGATGCAATTTTGCCTTGAATCTTAAACCTTAATGCATCAAGGTGGAGTGTTCGACGGCTTGCGTTAACACAACACCTTGATGAATTGCATCCGCAAGCGCTTGTGTGCGAGGCAAGATGACACCGGCGTAAAAAACGGCAGTGGCGAATTTGTTTTTCATAAAATCAGGTGAAAGCCCTGCTTTGAAGGCTTCTGTTTCAGCATCCATACACGCCAACGCGGCACGCGCCATCAGCCAGCCACTCAGGACATATCCCGTGAGCATTAGGTAAGGCACGCTACCCGCATACACCGCGCGAATATTTTCCTTTGTCTGTTCGAGCACATAGCAAACCACCGCATCGTAGTGCGTGACTGCACGCAAAAGATGATCAGCAATCAGATGTAAGCCTGCGCACTCACTGACGTCCGCTCGGGCGGCACGATCACGCAAGGCAGCTGCGGTTTGTTTCATCGACTGACTCAGGCGCTGCGCTGTCGCACCACCATCACGGAGCGTCTTGCGACCGATCAGATCATTCGCCTGTATCGCTGTCGTCCCTTCATAAATGGTCAAAATACGCGCGTCGCGATAAAACTGCGCGGCACCCGTTTGCTCAATAAATCCCATTCCACCATGGACCTGCACACCCAAAGAAGACACCTCGAGCGAGCACTCTGTCGAAAATCCTTTGACAACAGGCACCAAATAATCATAAAGCGCATGCTGCTCGCGTCTCACCTCAACATCTGGATGCTCAAGACTAAGATCGTCCGCCGCAGCGGCCACGCAAGCAATCGCTCGCGCACCTTCTGTCAATGCACGCATCGTCATCAGCATGCGCTGCACATCAGGGTGTTGAATAATCGCCACAGGCCCAGCAGACCCCTCAATCGCCCGACTCTGCACACGATCGCGTGCATAAGTCAGTGCCTGTTGGGTCGCAGCCTCACTCACACCGATGCCTTGTACACCTACGGCAAAGCGCGCGGCGTTCATCATGATAAACATATATTCGAGGCCACGATTCTCCTCGCCTACTAGCGTACCAATCGCGCCTTGCCCAACCTCACCTTTATCATCACCATACAACAGCACGGCGGTCGGGCTGCCATGGATACCTAGCTTATGTTCAATCGAGGCACACCAAACATCATTACGCGCACCCAGCGAACCGTCCGCATTGACCAAAAACTTTGGCACGATAAACAGCGATAAGCCTTTGACACCAGGAGGGGCATCCGCCGTGCGCGCCAACACGAGATGCACGATATTTTCAGCGAGATCATGTTCGCCGAAGGTGATGTAGATTTTCTGGCCGAACAAGCGATAAGTACCATCGGTCTGCGTGACGGCTTTGGTCGAGACGAGCGACAAATCCGATCCAGACTGAGGCTCGGTCAAGTTCATTGTCCCGGTCCACTTGCCACTCACCAAGGGCTCAACATAGGTCTTTTTCTGAGTATCTGAACCCGTGAGCAGCAAGGCTTCAATCACGCCATCGGTCAACATCGGACAGAGTGAAAAAGCGACATTCGCGGCATATAGGTTTTCAGTCGTCGCGGTCGCAAGCAGCTTCGGTAGCCCCTGCCCCCCCCACTGCTCCGGATGCCGTAGACCCTGCCAGCCACCATCGACAAAACGTTTAAATGCTAAATGAATGGGATCGGGCATGCGTACATGACCCGCTTGGCAGATGGGGGGGTACTGATCACTGATCCTGTTAGTCGGGGCGATCGCTTCAGCGGTGAATGTTGCGTTTTCTTCGAGAACCGCATCGACTAAATCGCATTCGACTCCGGCAAAAGCGGATAAACGCAACAGACCCGGCATATCCGCTAGATAATGAAAGACAAACTTAAAATCATCAACGGGCGCGCGATATGCCATGGGTCACCTCACCATACTATAGGGTAGTGACTAGCTCGGGAACCGCCGTGAACAAGTCCGCGACCAGGCCATAATCGGCCACACCGAAAATAGGCGCCTCTCCGTCTTTGTTCACCGCCACGATCACCTTGGAGTCTTTCATCCCCGCCAAGTGCTGAATGGCGCCGGAGATGCCAATGGCCACATACAACTGAGGTGCAACGATTTTACCGGTCTGCCCGACCTGCCAATCGTTCGGCGCATAACCAGCATCGACGGCGGCGCGGGAGGCACCCAGTGCGGCCCCGAGCTTATCGGCTAACGGGTCAAGGATCTTAAAGTTTTCGGCACTCCCCATTCCACGTCCACCCGACACCACCACCTTGGCGCCAGCGAGTTCTGGTCGATCGCTTTTCGCAACTTCGCGCCCAACGAAAGTGGACAGCCCAACAGCGGCCGCAGGGCTAACAGACTCAACGGCGGCACTTCCACCCTCGGGCGCCGCGTCAAAGCCGGTGGTACGCACCGTGATCACTTTGACGGGATCGACAGACTGCACTGTCGCCACGGCATTGCCGGCATAGATCGCACGTTCAAAGGTATCTGCAGACAGGACGGATTGGATTTCAGAAATCTGTGCCACATCAAGACGAGCCGCCACGCGGGGAGAAACGTTTTTACCCGATGCGGTCGCAGCAAACAGAATATGGCTGTAAGCAGGCGCCAACGCCAAGACTTGCTCGGCGACGTTTTCAGCCAAGCCATCAGCCAATGCGGGAGACTCCGCCAACAAAACTTTGGAAACACCTGTAATCTTGGCAGCGTGCTGCGCGACAGCCGCGGCATTTGCGCCGGCGACGAGGATATGAATATCACCGCCAATTTTGGAGGCGGCTGCTACGACGTTAAGCGTCGCGGCTTTCATTTGGACATTATCGTGTTCAGCAATAACAAGAATAGACATGATCAAACCACCTTGGCTTCGTTCTTGAGTTTATCGACAAGTGCAGCGACATCGGGAACCTTGACACCCGCGGAACGCGCAGAAGGCTCTGCTACCTTGAGTGTCTTGAGGCGAGGCGTGACATCGACCCCTAAATCCTGAGGAGTCACCGTATCGAGCTGCTTTTTCTTGGCCTTCATAATATTGGGCAAGGTCACATAGCGAGGCTCGTTTAAGCGCAAATCTGTCGTCACAATCGCGGGCAACTTGAGCTCCAAGGTTTCTAGACCGCCGTCGACTTCGCGCGTGACCCGTGCGACACCCTCGCCCAGCTCGACTTTGCTGGCGAAAGTCGCTTGTGACCAACCCAGCAATGCAGCCAACATCTGACCTGTTTGGTTGGCATCGTCATCGATTGCCTGCTTACCAAGAATCACCAGTTGCGGCTGCTCTTTTTCAACCAAGACCTTGAGAAGCTTGGCAACAGCCAGAGGCTGGAGTTCAACATCGGTCTGGACAAGAATGCCACGATCTGCGCCAATCGCCATCGCTGTGCGCAGCGTTTCCTGACACTGGGCGACGCCACAGGAGACCGCGATGATTTCGGTCACTACACCTTTTTCTTTGAGACGGGTGGCTTCCTCGACCGCGATTTCATCAAAAGGATTCATCGACATCTTGACATTCGCGATATCGACACCCGACTGATCCGATTTGACGCGTACTTTGACGTTGTAATCAACGACACGTTTTACAGGCACAAGCACCTTCATCCAACCATCTCCAAAGATAAAACAAGCATATAAAGTCTATTTTCACTTTCGATTTTACCGGATATAGGTGCCCAAGCCCTGACTAGCCCCTATGCGATTGTGAAACGATGCCTATGCCATTTTGAAAGAAACGCCACATGGGATGCAAAAAACAGGAGTATGACTAGGTATCATGTGGGTTACCCTCCATAAGGAAAATTTATGTTTGCGCCACGTCGCCTGATATTAATGAGCTTGACGATCGCCGTCCTGAGCGGCTGCTCGGGCACGGTTGTTTCACCCAGTCAAAGCGCTGATGCTGGCTCGGCTAACAAGGCCTCGCCAAAGACGCCAGAAATCAAGCTCCCAGACGCGGCCAAACCAAGCCAAGCCCCAACCATTCCGGTCGGTGGACATACACAGGCGTCAAGACGCACTGCCCTAAAAGAGTTTGGCGTTGAACTCGCCGCCTCGCGCCAACTTTCAGAGGCACGCGTGCTTAAGCTGATCGACGAGGCGCGCTACAACCCCACCATCATCCGTATCGTGACGCCGCCCGCGGCGGGGCAGCCTCGCGTGCCACGCAGTTGGGCTAACTATCGAGGACGCTTTGTCGAACCCATTCGCATTAACCAGGGTCGCGCGTTCATGCAGCAATATGCCAATGAACTCGACCGCGCCACAAAACGTTATGGCGTGCCACAAAATATCATTGCCGCCATTATCGGCGTTGAAACTCTCTACGGAAAAAGTCAGGGCAACTTTCGTGTGTTGGATGCCCTCGCTTCCCTGGGCTTTGACTATCCCAATCCAAAACGCCCAGACCGCGCAGCCATGTTTCGTGGCCAACTTGCCGATCTCATCGAACTAGACTTAACTGGCAAGCTCGATGCCCGCGCGATCAAGGGTTCCTATGCCGGAGCAATTGGTATCCCTCAATTTATGCCGGGTAGCATCAAGCGGTTTGCCGTCAGCGCGACAGGCTCAAACAGCATTGATCTCTCGAACAACATGTCGGATGCCATCATGTCAGTGGCGAACTTTTTAATTGAACACGGCTGGCAGCGAGGCTTGCCGGTCTTTGCGCCCGTGACCCTTCCCGCCTCCGCAGATAAGCTCGTTGATGGTGGCCTCAAAGCGAATTTGGACTGGCCGCAGCTGCGGGCTGCCGGTGCCAAGCTCGCACCCGGCGCCAAAGAGACTGCTTGGGCGCGCGCACCCCTGGGGGTGATTGACCTCCCTGAGGAGGCGTCTGGCCGCGTGGAGTTGCGCACCGCGACCCCAAATTTCTTTGCGATCACGCAATATAACCGCAGTTATTTCTATGCCGCCTCAGTCGCTGATTTAGCGCAAGCACTGGAAACCCGTTAAGTGCTTGAGTGATTAACCCTGTTCATCAAACAGGCCCGTCGATAAATAACGATCGCCGCGATCGCAAACAATGAACGCGATTGTGGCATTGCGGGCCGTTTCTGCAACGCGCAATGCAGCCACCAACGCACCCGCCGCGGAGACGCCTGCACAAATGCCCTCTTCGGCCGCCAGTCTGCGGGCCATGTTTTCAGCGTCCTTTTGCTCAATTTGCTCAAACTGATCCACCAGCGATGGATCATAGATCGAGGGCAAATAGGCCTCAGGCCACTTGCGGATACCCGCGATCTGCGAGCCCTCCGCAGGCTGAGCACCCACAATCGTAATCGCAGGGTTGCGACTTTTTAAATATCGCGAAACACCCATGATCGTACCCGTCGTGCCCATCGCACTCACAAAGTGCGTGATGCGCCCCTCTGTTTGCTCCCACAACTCGGGTCCCGTTGTTTTGAAGTGGGCCAGCGGGTTATCAGGATTGGAGAACTGGTCAAGTACCTTACCTTCACCTTGCGCTTGCATGCGTGCGGCAAGATCTCGTGCATGCTCCATCCCACCCTGATTGGCAGGTGTCAAAATTAATTTGGCGCCGTACGCGGCCATTGAGGCACGTCGCTCGACAGACAAGTTGTCCGGCATGATCAAAATCATCTTGTAGCCGCGCATGGCGGCTGTCATGGCTAATGCAATCCCGGTATTGCCACTCGTCGCCTCGATCAGCGTATCGCCAGGTTTGATTTCACCGCGCGATTCAGCCCCCAAGATCATCGATAATGCCGGACGGTCCTTGACAGAACCAGCGGGATTATTACCCTCTAGCTTGCCAAGAACAGTATTGCCGCGCTCACGCGCAAGAGCGCCCGGCAGTCTCTGCAGTTTTACAAGCGAAGTATTGCCAACGGTATTTTCAACGGTAGGGTATGTTTTCATATTGACCGATCATACTCAAAAGTTTGAAAAACCGCCCTTAAAGTCCCTCGCGACGCACTAACAATTAAGGCAAGACGATTTCCGGCTTGGCGCTCAAGTCAGGACTTTTACGCCGAGCAGCGCGCACACCCGCTGGTTTATGCTGGCCTGAAGCGATAACCTCCACTGAAGGTGACATTTCCGTCTTGAATGACTTCACTTCAAGGCCCGCTTGGCGTAGGGCGCGAACGCGTCGCTCACCCAGGCCTCTCACACGATCAGAAAGATCCTCCATCGATTCAAAAGCACCCGCACGAGCACGCTCATGCACAATCATTTTTGCGGTGCGAGGACCAATTCCCCGCAAACTCTCAAGTTGTCCGGCAGATGCAGTATTGACATCCAACGCTTGTGAGGGTGTCGCCGCCACTAATCCTGCGGCGATCATCGCCATACTGGCACGCCGAGTGGATCGACTCGCCCGAGGCCGTGCCACAGCAGTATGCCAAGGCTCTGCGTCTTGGACGCTGAGAGGTTGCGCTACTGGGTCTTTAATAAAAGGATTCATGAACAGTTTGCTCCAAGAGTGTGGATCATAAAAAAAACAGACCCAACGTGGGTCTATTCACAGATCGCTATCTTGGCGGTCAAACTGCGTCTTGGATGGCTCAAAACAAGCATTCATCCATGCGTGTTTTACACAATCAACCATTAAAATCTAAGAAAAAATTTAAGTACGAACCGCGTGAAGTTGATGGACATATTCGGAGACGCCAGTTTCCACGTCACGCATCGGGGCCGTAAAGCCTGCAAGACGCAAGGCCGAGACGTCAGCCTGGGTATAGCTCTGATAGCGGCCCTTTAAGTCGTCAGGAAAACTGTCGTAGCGCAACAAGCCCTGTTTGACCAAATCCTCAAGAGACAAATTCGTCTTACCCTGGATATTACGCATCGCGTTCACGACGGCAGCGGCCACCTCATTAAAAGGCTGAGCGCGTCCCGTACCACAATTGAAAATCCCAGAGGTCTCAGGGTGCTCGAGGAAATGTAGATTGACGTCAACCACATCATGTACGGAGATAAAGTCGCGCATTTGGCCACCATCGCCGTAACCATCCCAGCCACCAAACAAACGCACATAACCCTCGGCGAGGAATTGATTCATGTTGTGAAAAGCAACAGAAGCCATTCGTCCCTTGTGCTGCTCTTGCGGACCATAAACATTGAAATACCGCAAGCCGACCACTTGGGCTGTCAGCGATTGAAAACGCGCGCGTACGACCTGGTCAAACAAAAATTTTGAGTAACCGTAAACATTAAGGGGGCACTCATTTTCTAGACTCTCGACATACACCGGACCCGCGCCGTAAACAGCCGCCGAGGAAGCATAGATCAGCGGTACTTTATGCGTTTGACAATAATCGAACAACTCGAACGTCACACGATAATTGTTATCCATCATGAAACGGCCATCGCGTTCGGTCGTATCTGAGCATGCGCCCTGATGAAAAACCGCGCGTATGCCTGGCAAAAAGCCCTCTAACACTCTCCGGCGAAAATCATCCTTGTGCATATAGTCGGAAATATTTGTGCCCACCAGGTTCACGAATTTGTCGCCATCCGTGAGATCGTCCACCGCCAAGATGTTCGTGATCCCTTTGCGATTTAAACCGCGCACAATATTGCTACCGATAAAACCTGCCGCGCCTGTGACGATAATCATGAAAGCTCTCCTGCGGTGACGATAGACGTTCCTAGTTTACCAACCACGATCCCGCCAGCCCGATTTGCCCAGCGCATCGAACTCGGCCAATCCACGCCAGCAGCGCGCATCACGGCCAGCGTTGCCAACACCGTGTCGCCCGCGCCCGAAACATCGAAGACCTCGTGGGCTTGCGCATCGACATGCTCGCGACCATCCTCTGTGAAAAGCGTCATCCCTTGCTCTGAACGCGTCACAAGCAATGCTTCAAGACTAAGCTCTTGACGCAGCCCCTGCGCGCGCTCCGTGAGCGACTCCTCTGAACTCCACACACCCGCGGCTTGCTGCATTTCACTTCGGTTTGGCGTGACCAGCGTCGCGCCACGGTAACGCTGATAATCCGTTCCCTTCGGATCCACCAAAATAGGCAAGCCTTTTTTCCGCGCCAACGCGATGAGTTGTTCAACCTGGGCGAGCGCCCCCTTGGCATAATCGGAAAGCACCACAACATCATGAGCCGCCAAAAGCTTTTCAACCTGAGCACCCAAAGACTCTAACAATGCTTGCGTGGGCTTTTCCTCGAAATCAATACGTAACAGCTGCTGCTGTCGACCCAGCACACGCATCTTCAATGTGGTCGGATGTGCATAATCTGCGAGCAAGTGTGCTTCGACAGATGCTTCGGCTAAGAGTTCGCGTACGCATTGAGCGGCTTCATCTTGACCCACTAGACCCACAAGCGTGGCGTGCGCACCCAGCGCCACAATATTGCGCGCAACATTGGCGGCACCACCCAGTCTGTCTTCACGTTTGACCACGCGTACAACCGGGACCGGGGCTTCTGGAGAGAGGCGTTCAACCTCACCAAACCAATAACGATCTAACATGACGTCCCCCACCACGAGGACACGGGCACCTGCAATAGCATCTTTGGGAAACGCGCTCATTCCAATTCTTCCAATCGACGTGGTTTATAGGTTTCCCACGCGTTACAACCTGGACATTGCCAGTAAAAGCGACGCGCCTGAAAACCACAGTTGCTGCACACATAACGGTCCAAGCGTTGTGTATGTCGGTTAATAAGACGGCGCAACAAAGTCAAGTCTGCGCCAGGGATCGGACTGCCCGCACCGGCTTGCTCAGCGGCCGGTTTTTGCGCGAGCTCCGCCTCAAGCAAACGATCCAAACCCAGCAAAGAGGGATGCGACTGCAAGGCTTGTCTCGCAAACCTCCAAGCCTGCTCGACGCCTTGCTGCGTCCGTAAACCTCGAAAAACCACATTAAACAGATCCAAAGAGGGATATTGTTGGTAGTGCTCCTGCAAGCGTGACAAGCCCGCCACAGCCTGGCCATGGGTACTGTAAAGATTGAAAAGCTCTTGGGCGATCAAGCCTGCGAACTCTGGTGCCTGAGTCAGTACGGCTTCAAGGTAACGCTGCTGGGCAGCAACCTCCTGGCACGAAGCCGCGATACTAGCGCTGAGCATGGAGACGCGTACCATGGCATGTGAGCTGCCGCTTTTTTGAGCGGCATCCACGGCACGCTCTGCCAAGCTGAGTGCTACGCGAGCCTGCTCGATATTTGGAGGCTTCTGAGCCAAAGAAAATTGAGCCTGTTCGCAGTGGTAATGCACAAGTTGTGGCACAGGCTCATTGACAATCTTACCCAAGTTTTGCACCGCCGCAATGGCCCGTGGCCAATCGTGCTCAGACTCATAGATACGGATCAAAGCACGTAGTGCTGACAAAGCAAAACTGGTCTCTTTGAGCACCGCGAAGGCCTCTTCGGCTCGATCCAGCATGCCGGCTTTCAGATAGTCTTGGGCCAACTCATGCTGAGCATGATCGCGCTGCGCAAGAGGTAAATCTTCTCTGAATAATAAACTTTGATGGACACGAATGGCCCGCTCCATCTCTCCACGTCGCCGGAACAGACTCCCCAACGCGAAATGCAACTCAGTCGTTTCCGGGTCTAGTTTGGCCACTTCAACAAAAGCATCGATCGCGCGATCCGGCTCTTCGTTCAAAAGAAAGTTTAAACCGCGAAAATAAGAATCTGGCAGATTACGTGTCTCGGACAGCATCTGCTTGATATCAAAGCGAGCCGCCATCCACCCCAAAGCGAACAGTAACGGCAAGAAAATCAGCCACCAAGCTTCAAAATCCACGACTATATTCCACAAAAATTCATTCGGCGTACGACCAGTTTGGCGCGACGTGATTTATAACGGTGATAAGGGCACTAAAGCCTCGGGCGATACGCCCGCATGTCCTTGTGAACTGGCTACCGGCTGCAGCTTTTCCACTTCTTTACGAAGTCGTGAAAGTTCCCGCCGCCGCCTAAGCGCAGACGGTATCGTCAGCAACAATCCAAAAACCGTACCGAGCACAAACGTCGACAGCATCACCACGATCAGGGGAACATTGGGGATAATCACTCCCTCAACAAACGTCACCGAGACAGGGTTGGTATTTTTGAGTGCGAACAGCAGCACAGCAAGAAAAACGATCAGGCGCAGGGCCCAGACTAAGTAGCGCATGGCTGATCCTCCAAAGCAAAATTTGATTGTAAGCGCGTCGAGTGATACTCGCATAAAAAAACCGCCTAACGGCGGTTTTTCATCCTAGCCGGGGACGACTCCGGCCTGATCGTCATTTAAATCCACACGCTCACGCAACTCCTTGCCCGCTTTAAAGTGGGGAACCTGTTTCCCAGGCACCAGCACTTGCTCACCGGATTTGGGGTTACGCCCGACTCTTGGCGCACGTTCGGACAAAGAAAAGCTACCGAAACCGCGAATCTCAATACGCTGACCTTCGGCCAAGGCCTGGGTCATCGCATCAAGGACGGTTTTAACAGCGTAATCTGTGTCACGTGCGGCCAGCTGGGAATAGCGGGCCGCCAGTGCTGCGATGAGTTCTGACTTGGTCACAGGGTTTAATCAGTGTCGCGCGCTTGATCGAGCTTGGCCTTGAGCAAAGCGCCCAAGTTCGTGGTGCCCGAAGAAGCACTCGCTTCAGTCATACGCTGCATAGTGTCAGCGGTGTCAGCGGTGTCGCGTGCCTTAATCGACAATTGGATCGAACGTGTCTTTCGGTCAACGTTGATGATCATGGCTTCGATGTTGTCCCCAACCTTCAGTGCTGTCGTGGCATCCTCAACACGGCCTGTCGCGATCTCGGAAGCGCGAAGGAAACCTTCAACCTCATGAGACAACGTCACAGTCGCGCCCTTGGGCTCAACAGCCTTGACGGTACCGGGCACGACAGCACCCTTGTCGTAGGTACCGACGAAGTTATTGAAGGGGTCACCTTCGAGTTGCTTAACACCCAAGGAGATACGCTCCTTGTCTGTGTCAATGCCCAGAACAACCGCATCAAGCTCATCGCCCTTCTTGAAGTTGCGAACAGCTTCTTCGCCTGTGTCTGTCCATGACAGATCGGAGAGGTGCACCAAACCATCGATACCGCCTGGCAATCCAACGAAGACGCCAAAGTCAGTGATCGACTTGATCGCACCGCGGACCTTGTCGCCACGCTTGAAGTTGGACGCAAACTCTTCCCATGGGTTCTGACGGCACTGCTTCATACCCAGAGAGATTCGGCGACGGTCTTCGTCAATCTCGAGAACCATGACTTCGACTTCTTCGCCGAGCGTCACAACCTTGCGGGGATCAACGTTCTTGTTGGTCCAGTCCATTTCGGACACGTGAACCAAACCTTCGATACCGGCCTCGACTTCAACGAACGAGCCGTAGTCGGTGAGGTTGGTGACCTTGCCGAACAGACGTGTGTTCTGTGGGTAACGACGTGCGAGACCCACCCATGGATCTTCGCCGAGCTGTTTAACGCCCAAGGAAACGCGGCTTTTTTCCTGATCGAACTTGAGGACCTTGGCTTCGACTTCTTGACCAACCGTCAACACCTCTGAAGGGTGACGCACGCGACGCCATGCCATGTCGGTGATGTGCAACAGACCATCGATACCGCCGAGGTCCACGAATGCACCGTAGTCGGTAATGTTCTTGACGACGCCTTTAACGATGGAACCTTCTTGGAGGTTTTCCAGAAGTTTCTGACGCTCTTCGCCCATGCTGGCTTCAAGCACGGCACGGCGCGACAACACAACGTTGTTACGCTTGCGATCAAGCTTGATGACCTTGAATTCCATGGTCTTGCCTTCGAAAGGCGTTGTGTCCTTGACGGGACGCAAATCAACCAATGAACCTGGCAAGAAGGCCCGGATGCCTGCAGTCATGACGGTCAGACCGCCTTTGACTTTACCTGTGATGGTACCTGTCACGAGTTCGTTCTTGTCGAGCGATTGCTCAAGCGACAACCAAGCCGACAGGCGCTTTGCGCGATCACGGGACAGCACGGTATCACCGTAGCCGTTTTCGAGCGAATCAATCGCGACCGACACGAAGTCGCCCGGTTTGACTTCGAGCTCGCCCTGATCGTTGAGGAATTCTTCGAGGGGAATCAGTGCTTCTGATTTCAGACCAGCGTTGACCACGACAAAGTTGTGGTCGATACGAACGACTTCGGCGGAAATAACTTCGCCGGATTTCATATCCTGTTTTTCGATACTAGCGGCAAACAGCGCGGCAAAACTTTCGCCGGCTTGGGTTGAAGTTTGTTGAGTTGACATGTAAGGAAGATCCAGATGGCCTTTGGAGCCGGTAACACACCCTAATAGGGTGGAGTTGGTTAAACCCTTGACCACAGGTCAAGGATGCTTTGCACAGTTTGTTCAATCGTCAACGTCGACGAATCAACGACATGCGCGTCCTGTGCAGGTAATAAAGGCGCGACCGCGCGTTTGATATCTCGCGCATCTCGCTCCCGCATATCGGCAAGCAGGTCTTCTAGATTAGCAGAAAATCCCTTGTCGATCAATTGCTTACATCTTCTCTGGGCGCGCGCACGCACATCCGCAACTAAAAATATCTTTAGATTGGCGTCCTGAAAAACGATTGTCCCCATGTCACGGCCATCCGCAACTAAGCCCGGGGCCTGCCGAAACGCCCTCTGACGTTCGAGCAAAGCCGCCCTGAGTGCGGGATTTGGCGCTAAGCGTGAGGCTAAATTACCAACCTCTTCCTGGCGGATGAATGCAGAAACCTCGCACCCCTCAAGAAGTACGCCGGTGGAGTGAAATGCGACATCCAGCGACTCGGCGACCTGGGCAACAGCCCGTGGATCAGCCGGATCAATTCCTTTTTGCAGCACCGACAGGGCTGTTAAACGATACAGCGCGCCACTGTCAAGGACACCCCAACCCAAGGTTTGCGCGACGCGATGCGCAACAGTGCCCTTGCCCGAAGCGGTTGGACCATCGATCGTGATGACGGGTACTGAATTTTTCATCTCAACAAACCACTGAGCACGTCAAAATAAGTAGGGAATGTTTTGCTCACGCAACCAGGATCCAAGATACGCACGCGGGACTGACCAAACGCTGCGAGAGAAAAACACATCGCGACGCGATGATCATCGTAGGTATCAATCACCGCATCCTGCCATTGACCAAGTTCGACAGGATAGACGCGCAACCAGTCCGGGCCACTATCTACATGAGCGCCCAGCTTGCGGAGCTCGGTTTCCATCGCATGAATTCGGTCTGTTTCTTTGACACGCCAGCTGGCGATATTGCGTAAAGTGCAAGGGCCATCCGCAAACAGAGCAAGCGCAGCCGCTGTCATGGCGGCATCCGGGATCAAATTAAAATCCGTATCAAACGCCTTCAGTTTTTGACCCGCAGCCACATTGATCCCCGTGACTTCGATCGAAGACTCCTCCCGACGTACCTGTGCCCCCATTGCTTCGATCACCTCCGCAAAGGCAATGTCACCCTGAATGCTTTGCGCGCCGACTCCAATCACCTTGACCGGACCGCCACCTATTGCCCCCAAGGCGAGAAAATAGGAAGCCGAAGAGGCATCACCCTCGACAATAATCCGATTAGGTGACTTGTAAACGGCATCAGCGTGTATGACAAATTGTTGCCAACCTTGGCGCTCGACTTTTACGCCAAATCGCGCCATCAAATTCAGCGTGATCTCGATATAAGGCTTCGAGATCAGTTCACCGATGACTTCCACGGTAAGTGTGCGCCCCGAGCGCGCCACGGCAAGCGGTGCCGCCATCAGTACGGCTGTCAAAAACTGGCTGGATACAGACCCTTGCACACGGACAAGGTCATTGAGCTGCTCAGGCACCAGGATTTCGATGGGGGGATAACCCTGTTGATCCATATAGTTGATGCGCGCCCCCATTTCGCACAGGCCTTGAACTAGGTCACCAATGGGTCGCTCATGCATGCGCGGCACGCCCGAGAGCGTGTAATGCCCGCCCATGACAGCGAGCGCCGCGGTCAGTGGACGAATCGCTGTCCCTGCGTTTCCCATGAAAAGTGCAGCCTGCATCACCGGGAAACGCGAGACGCCTGTCACGCTCACCGAATCCGATGAATGTGCATGCACCTCAACGCCGAGCTGCTTGAGCGCCGCTAACATCACGGCGGTGTCATCAGACTCCAATAGCCCGTCAATGCGTGTTGTGCCCTGAGCCAGGGCAGACAACAGCAGGACACGGTTTGAAATACTTTTCGAGCCTGGAAGTGTCACCATGCCTTGCGCAGCGTTGGCAGGCGGAAGGTCTAAAAAGTCGGCACGGCTCATGACCCAAGATCCTGCCAGTCACGACGCGCTTTCGACGCATGATCCAGCATGTCTTCTAACCAATTCGCATCATTTTCACGCAGAGCATGTTCAGCGCGTTCAAAAACAGCTTTCATCGCCTGTAACTCCGCGAGCATGGCTGAACGGTTGGCAATAAAAATATCACGCCACATTTCTGGGGAGCCTTGAGCCACACGCGTGAAGTCTCTGAAACCAGAACCCGCTATTTGAAGCTTCAACGCAGCATCATCGCTGTGCGTGATGTACTCCATAAACAAGGCAGCGACCCAATGAGGTAGATGACTGATCGCGGCTACCACGCCATCATGCTGCGAGGGCTCGATCGACACCACATTGGCGCCACAGGCCAGCCAGGCGGCCCGAACAGTTTCTACGTCCAAAGGATGATTTTCAACCAAGGGAGTCAACATGACACGCCGGCCCGCGTACAGCTGGGGATTGGCGGCCTGAGGGCCTTTTTCATGCGAGCCCGCCATGGGATGTCCTGGAATAAACTGCCCAATCCGAGACTTCAGACCGACGCGAGCAGCTTCGATGACATTTTGCTTGGTACTACCACCATCCGTGATAATTGTTTTAGCGCCCAGCCACGGCGCAAGCTCTTTAAAAATGGCTTCAAAAGCACCCACAGGTGCCGCGACGAAAATCAAGTCCGCACGCTGTGCGGCCTCTCTGTAACTCACAATCTCGTCGATCAGCCCAAGCTTTGCGGCCTCATGCAAGGTTTCAGGACGTCGCCCTGCGCCGAGCACGGTACCAACAGCGCCAGCCTGTTTAAGCGCCGCAGCGAAAGAGCCCCCGATCAGGCCTACGCCGATCACAGCAACCGTATCGATCTTGAAGGCGCTCATTCGGCCGACTGCTTCATAATCGCTGTCAACGCCTCAATGAACGTTTGATTTTCATGCGGCAAGCCAATGGAGACACGTAACCACTCAGGTAAACCATCACCCTTGACGGGACGAACAATCACGCCTCGCTTGAGTAACTCCAGATTGACCTGCGCCGCGTCTCCGACCTTAACTAAAACAAAATTTGAATAACTTGGGACGTAGGTCAAACCAAGTTTTTCAAACGCACTTTGCAGTTGCTCTTTACCAGCACGATTCACCTCGAAACTTTCTTTCAAAAATGCAGTGTCTCCCAGCGCTGCAATGGCAGCGGCTTGCGCCAGCGAGTTCACGTTGAACGGCTGTCGAACTCTATTGAGCAAATCAGTCAATACTGGCTGAGCCACACCAAAACCAACTCGCAAGCCTGCCAAACCATAGGCTTTAGAGAAGCTTCTGGACACTAACAAATTGGGGTACCGTTTGACCAAACCAATACTGTCGACACGCAATTCGGGCTCGAGAAACTCGTTATAGGCCTCATCAAGCACGACGGTGACACGAGAACCGTAACGCTGAGCAACCTCGGCAAGAAATGACTCGATCGCTTCATTGGATAAATACGTCCCTGTCGGATTGTTCGGATTGGCAATAAACACCAATCTTGTGTTGTCCTTAATCGCGTCAAACATGGCTGGCAAATCATGTCCATGATCCTTTGAGGCAACCACTCGGTGTTCGGCACCCCGCGCCTGAGTGGCTAGGCGATACACCACAAACGCGAACTGTGAATACACAACCGAACTTCCCGGCTCTAGCAGCGCAGAGGCCACCAACTCAAGAATATCGTTCGAACCGTTACCCAACGTCAACCAGTTCTGGGGTACGTCAAAACGCTCGGACAGCGCTTTTTTCAGATCAAAACCAGCTGGATCAGGGTAGCGGCCCAAATTAGCCACAGCCTCTGCGACCGCACGTTTTGCGGACTCCGGCATTCCAAGGGGATTTTCATTTGAAGCCAGTTTCACAATCCCAGCAGGATCCAATCCAAACTCACGGGCAAGCTCCTCGATGGGCTTGCCGGCTTGATAAGGAGCGATCGCGGCGATATGCGGCGGCGGAATCAACACAGAGTCTTGAGCGGACATGATAAGGACACCAACAAAGCTAGTTAAAAAACTCAACCATCGGGATCAACACTGGATACTCGCGATCATCACCGTTCGAGGCAGAGCCTATTGCGCTGGATAAGAGCCTAACAATTTGTAAAAAGCACATTGAGACTCAAGCGTAATTAATGCTTTTTTGACGCGCGCGTCGTCACAGTGCCCTTCGAGGTCAACATAAAAATAGTATTCCCACTGTCCCGTCCGCGCGGGTCGAGACTCAAAACGAGTCATTGACACACCATTTTCAGACAAGGGCGACAACATCTGGTACACAGCGCCCGCGCGGTTAGGGACAGCAAGTATTAAACTTGTTTTATCCCGTCCGCTTGGGGGAATATCTAGTTTTCCGATCGCCAGAAAACGTGTCTTGTTTTGAGAATCATCTTGAATCCCGAGCGCGATCACTTCCAAGCCCCAAGTCTGCGCGGCAACATCACTGGCAATGGCAGCGATAGACGGATCGAGAGAAGCAAGCCGTGCCGCCTCGGAATTGCTTGAGACAGGCTCGCGGACAACACCCGGATACTCTCGGTTGAGCCAGTTTTGACATTGCGCCAACGCTTGTGGGTGGGCCAAGATTTTAGTGATGCCCTGCATATTGCCAGACTTCGTGAGCAGGCAATGACGAATCAACAGGGAGCGCTCACCCAATATTCGCAAAGAAGAGCCTAACAATAAATCAAGAGTACGATTCACCGCCCCTTCGGTAGAATTCTCAACCGGCACCATGCCGACTTGGGCAGCGCCCGCCTCAACCGCCCTAAACACCTCGTCAAAAGAGGGGCATGGCAAGCTTGTAACAGAGCGTCCGAAATGTTCCAGAGCCGCCTGTTCCGAAAAAGAACCGGCTGGTCCCAGAAAGGCTACCGTCAGCGATTGCTCCAGACCACGGCAAGCAGAGATAATTTCGGTCCATACGGAAGCGACAGCCTCGGCGGGGAAAGGTCCGCGATTGAGTGTTTGCAGCCGCCGAATGACTTGCGCCTCTCGCTCGGGTCGCAGCACGGGACCCTCGGCATGATGCGCATGTTTGACCTCGCCGACCTCCTGCGCCGTTTTCGCGCGCTTGTTCAGCAGATCAAGGATCTCGGCATCAATCTGATCGATGCGCTGCCGAAGCGGTAATAGCTGGGCTTGCAATGACTCATCCATGAGAGCGCTCAAAGTCCTTGAGATAGTCAATAAGTGCCACCACACCTTGAAGTGGCATAGCGTTATAAATAGAAGCGCGCATCCCACCTACGCTCTTGTGTCCTTTTAACTGCATCAAACCGCGCGCCTCAGCACCTGCAAGAAAAGCAGACTCGAGTGCGACGTCCGGCAAGTAAAAAGGAGCATTCATGCGTGAGCGTACTGAGGGGTGAACCGGGAGCGTATAAAAATCACTCCGATCAAAATAGTCGTAAAGGAGAGACGATTTGGCCATATTTTGCTGTTCGATCGCCGCAAGTCCACCTTGATCCTTTAACCATTTAAACACTAAACCAGCGATATAAATCGCGAAGGTTGGTGGGGTATTAAACATCGACTTTTCGCGGTCGACATTGGCATAATCAAAGGCTGAAGGGCAAATTGGCAAGGCATGACCAATTAAATCGCGTCTGACGATCACAACCGTCAAACCCGCAGGACCGGCATTTTTTTGAGCACCCGCAAAAATCATCCCTGCAGTGGAGACAGGCATTGGGCGAGATAAAAAATGAGAGGACGCATCCACCACCAATGGCACCTCTGGCGCATCCAGATCAGCCATCTTGGGCCAGTTCATCGTTTCAACGCCACCAATGGTTTCATTACTGCATAAATGTAAATATGCGGCGTCGGGGCGAACCTGCCAAGCGTGAGTCTCAGGCAGCCAGGTTCCTGGCATCAAACGATGACCATCCATCACCGTCTCAACGGCATTGGTGGCTGCGATCTGAGCGTCGCCATAGCGTTGGCACTCTTGGAGCGCTTTTTTAGCCCAGATGCCGCTGATGACAAAGTCAGCCTTAGGCTGCCTGACCCGACCGAGTAAGTTGAGAGGAATAATGGCATTTTCGGCAGTGGCCCCGCCCTGCATAAACAAGACAGAGTAAGCCTGGGAGATATCGAGTAAATCACGCAAATCTGCCTCAGCCTGAGAACAGATTTCCACGAACTGCTTGCCGCGATGACTCATTTCCATCACAGACATGCCCGAGCCATGCCAATCCAACATTTCCTCCGCCGCCTGCCTGAGCACGGACTCGGGCATTGCGGAGGGCCCTGCTGAAAAATTCCAGGGACGCGACATATTACGACTCCGTTCCAGCCTCGCCAGTGTCACCCGTGGCCGCATCAGGCTTTGCGGAAGCATCAGAAGCACTAGAATCAGTCGAGGCTGAAAGATCTGCGTCAACTCCATCAACATCATCGTCGACGTCGCTCTCGACCACTCGGCGAACACCAGACAACTCGCTGCCATCATCGACGCTGATCAGCGTCACACCCTGCGTCGCACGACCCATTTCGCGAATCTCAGCAACACGCGTGCGAACCAATACTCCGCCCGTCGTAATCAGCATGATCTCGTCGGTCGCATTCGCAAGAACAGCCCCCACAACCTTACCGTTGCGGGCTGAAGTCTGAATCGCAATCATGCCTTTGGTGCCACGTCCATGGCGGGTGTATTCTGCGATCGGAGTGCGCTTGCCAAAACCATTTTGCGTTGCGGTCAAGACAGTTTGTGTTTCGTCTCCCGAGACCAACATCGCAATGACTTGCTGGCTTTCTTCGAGCATCATGCCGCGCACACCGCGCGCGTTGCGACCCATCGGACGCACATCATTTTCATCGAAACGCACTGCTTTACCTGAATCGGAGAACAACATGACATCATGCTTGCCGTCCGTCAGTTCGGCACCGATCAAAAAGTCACCCTCATCGAGGTCGACCGCGATGATACCGGCCTTGCGTGGATTGGAGAAATCAGACAAAGGAGTCTTTTTAACCGTCCCGCGCGAAGTGGCCATAAAGACGGTCTGATCTTCGCTAAAGGCTTTAATCGGCAACACGACGGTTATTTTTTCGCCATCGATCAGCGGGAACATATTGACGATTGGCTTGCCGCGAGAAATACGCGTTCCCTGTGGCACTTCCCAAACCTTGAGCCAATACACCCGTCCTCGATCAGAGAAGCACAATAGATAATCGTGCGTATTCGCAATAAAGAGCTGATCAATCCAATCGTTCTCTTTAGTGGCTGTCGCTTGTTTGCCGCGTCCACCACGCTTTTGCGCACGATACTCAGACAGCGGTTGGCTCTTGATATAACCACCGTTCGACAAGGTCACCACCATATCGGCGGGGGTAATCAAATCCTCCGTATCGAGCTCAGTGGCATTTAACTCAATATCCGAACGTCGGGCGTCTTTGGCATTGATTGAGAACTCAGTCTTGATCGCCTGAAGCTCGTCACTAATGATGACCGTAATGCGCTCCGGTTTTGCCAAAATATCTAAGAGATCCAAGATCGTATCCATCACGGACTTGTACTCGCTGACGATCTTGTCCTGCTCAAGCCCCGTCAAGCGTTGCAAACGCATGTTCAGGATTTCTTGAGCTTGTGTTTCGCTCAAGCGATACAAACCATCCGCCTGCAAACCAAACGCTTCGGGCAAATTATCTGGGCGATAGGCTGCTCGGCCACCCACCGCCTCGGTATCCGCGCGAGAAAGCATTTCACGGACCAGCGAAGAGTCCCACGTTTTGTCCATCAAGTCTTGGCGCGCCACGGGAGGCGTAGGCGCAGCCTTGATAATGGCAATAAAATCGTCGATGTTGGCCAAGGCAACAGCCAGACCCTCAAGTACATGACCACGCTCACGGGCTTTGCGCAGCTGAAATACTGTGCGGCGCGTGACAACCTCCCGACGATGGGATAAGAAATATTCCACCATTTGTTTCAGGTTGAGCAGACGCGGCTGGCCGTCGACCAGCGCGACCAAATTCATACCAAAGGTATCCTGCAATTGCGTGTGCTTGTAGAGGTTATTCAGAATAACTTCGGGCACTTCACCGCGCTTGAGCTCGATGACCAGACGCATACCGTCTTTGTCGGACTCATCGCGAATATCGGAGATGCCTTCGACCTTCTTTTCGTTGACAAGCTCGGCGATGCGTTCTTGCAAGGTTTTTTTATTGACCTGATAAGGCAAGGCATCCACCACGATGGACTGGCGGTTGTTACCAATGTCCTCGAAGTGTGTTTTGGCACGCATAATCACGCGACCGCGCCCTGTACGATACCCCTCGCGCACGCCCACAATCCCGTAAATAATGCCGCCGGTTGGGAAGTCTGGTGCGGGGATCAGCTCAATCAGCTCGTCGATCGTGCACTCTGGATTGCGCAAGCAATACAAGCAGCCATCAATGACCTCGGCCAGATTGTGAGGCGGAATATTGGTGGCCATGCCGACCGCGATACCGGAGCTGCCATTGACCAACAGATTAGGCAACCGTGAAGGTAACAACAATGGCTCGTGTTCGCTACCATCATAGTTAGGACCGAAATCAACCGTTTCCTGATCGATATCAGCCAAAAGTTCATGGGCGATTTTAGCCAAGCGAATTTCGGTATATCGCATCGCCGCTGCGCTATCGCCATCGACAGAGCCAAAGTTACCCTGACCATCCACCAACATATAGCGCAGTGAAAAATCCTGTGCCATGCGAACGATTGTGTCGTAGACAGCTTGGTCACCATGGGGGTGATACTTACCAATGACGTCGCCAACGATACGCGCAGATTTTTTATAAGCGCGATTCCAATCGTTGTTGAGCTCGTGCATCGCGAACAGGACGCGACGGTGAACGGGTTTGAGACCATCCCGGACATCCGGGAGGGCGCGCCCCACGATCACGCTCATTGCGTAATCGAGATAACTGCGGCGCATTTCTTCTTCGAGTGATATCGGAAGAGTTTCCTTGGCAAAGGAATCCATAAAGTTCGCAACAAATGACAACGGTTGAAAACCCGAGACGGGGTCGAAATGATAAAAAGCAACTACATAAGATCAACCTATCATTCTACACTGGCACTTGCCCGAGGGTTGTGGTCACTGTCTGCGCTTCTATATGGCTAAATTTACGAACATCGCAGACGTCACCAACAGACATAAAAAAAATTCAAAAAATCTGAACTTTTTTAAATCCAGCCGGTCAGAACTCAATCTTCTCCTGGAGAGGTCTAGTTCTACTCGCTAAACTCTTAAGGTTTTCTGACCGAAAATCTTATTAAATTGCGTCCAAACGTAAATTTTTGTTGCCAAAAACCAACAAGAAAGCCCTGTTGAGCGTATAAATACGCATATCGGCGCCAGAAACGTGCCAGATGAGTGACTTAACCTCATTAAATGCTTTAAGATTCGTTCAGCACACAGGAAACCCAGCGAGTATTTAATTGTGCTCACTGTGTTGCTATACTGGACCCGTTTCCTGATGTATTTTTTATTTGCGGCGGGGGTTCGCTGCGAGTCACTTATCCAGCTTCAAGCTCAACGAGGAGAAATATGAACAAACCCTCCAAATTCGCTCTGGCACTCGCCTTTGCTGCTTTCACAGCAACTGGCGTCGCTTCCGCGCAAACGGTAGACAATTGGAAGAACGGCTCAAATGAGCTCATTTGGAAGAACGGTTCCAATGAACTCTGCTGGCAGGACAACTTCTGGACCCCAGCTACGGCTGCAGCCGAGTGTGTCAAAAAATCTTCTGCCAAGCCTACGGCTGACAAGATTTCGATCAAAGCAGAAGCTTTGTTCGACTTTGACAAGGCCATCGTCAAGCCAGAAGGTCGTAAGTTGCTCGACCAGGTTGCTGCTCGCCAAGCTCAAATCAAACTCGAAACTATCATCGCAGTCGGTTACACAGACTCGATCGGTACTGATGCTTACAACATGGCTCTCTCGATCCGTCGTGCAGATGCTGTGAAAGCATACTTGGTTTCGAAGGGCGTTCCAGCCAACCGTATCACTGCATCCGGCAAAGGCAAGGCTAATCCAGTCGCTGACAACCGTACAGCAGCTGGTCGTGCTAAGAACCGTCGTGTTGACGTTGAAATCATCGGTAGCAAGAAGTAATTCTTGACGCTGACTAGCTAAGCCGTTTATTCGGCTTTTGTTAGGTTAAAAGACCTCGTTCGCGAGGTCTTTTTCTTTTGGGGACTTCATTTGTTTGCCGTCCAAAATTTGGTACTGTGTATCCAAGCACCATATCAATGACTTCGCTTCCGGATCTCTCTCCTCGCCAAACTTTTAAAAGAAACGCCATGAACTCTGAGCTGCCCAAGAGCCCTAGCAATGTTGATCAAGCTGAACTCGACAAATTTAGCGCCCTCGCCTCACGCTGGTGGGACCCAAACAGCGAGTTCAAGCCCTTGCACGCTATTAATCCCTTGCGCCTGGACTGGATCAAAGGGATGACCGGTGGCCTTCAAGGCAAAAAAGTCTTGGATGTTGGCTGTGGTGGCGGCATTTTGGCTGAAAACATGGCTAAAAATGGTGCTGATGTCACCGGTATTGACTTAGCAGACAAATCTCTCAAAGTAGCGCATTTACATGGACTGGAGTCGGGTGTACCAGTCGCCTACCGCAGCATCAGTGCTGAGGACTTAGCACTGGAGCAACCTGCTCAGTTTGATGTCGTGACTTGCATGGAAATGCTTGAGCACGTACCCGATCCAAGCTCAATCGTTCATGCATGCTCAACGCTGGTCAAACCGGGTGGCTGGGTCTTCTTTTCGACCATTAACCGCAATCCCAAATCATTTTTATTTGCCATTGTCGGTGCTGAGTATATTTTGCGCCTGCTGCCACGCGGCACACATAGCTGGCGCAGTTTTGTACGCCCAAGCGAGCTCGCGCAAGCCGCACGCGCAGCCAACCTCACGACACACCAAGTTATCGGCATGGGCTATAACCCTCTGACCGAACATTACTCGCTCAATCAAGACACGAGCGTCAACTATCTTATGGCCACACGCAAAGGCGACCTGTAAATGACTGCACTCGTATTGTTTGATTTTGATGGAACACTGGCTGACACGGCACCGGACTTGGCCGCGGCCGCCAACAAGCAACGCGAAAGAGTTGGCTTAGAACCTTTACCTATCGATGTGCTGAGGCCCTACTCTTCTGCTGGTGCGCGCGGCCTGCTGCGCTGTGCGTTAGATATGACACCAGATCACCCTGAGTACGAACAACATCGCGTTCAATTTCTAAAAGACTACGAAGCTGCGATGAATGTGGATACGCGCTTGTTTGATGGCGTACCTGAGTTGCTCGAAGATATTTCGCGCAAAGGCTTAACTTGGGGCATCGTGACCAACAAAGCCACCTATCTCGCTCAGCCTTTGGTTGTTGCGTTGGGACTTGATCAAGATTGCGCGGTCTTGGTGTGCGGTGATACGACAGCGCACTCCAAGCCACACCCCCTGCCCTTGTTGCACGCCGCTCAACAAGCAGGCTTTGGCACGGACCGCAGCATTTATATTGGCGACGATATCCGAGACATACAGGCGGCGCGCGCGGCAGGCATGGGATCGATCGCTGCAGGCTACGGCTATTGCGGCCCAGATCATCCGGTCGAAACTTGGCAAGCAGATCATTGCGTCCACTCAGTCCGAGAAATGTGGCCTGTTATCAGAAAGCTGTTAAATACTTAAACATGTGTTGAACTCTTTTACATGTAAAGAGTCTGAATCAATAGATTGTTCGTCTACAATCTAACAACTGGGGCCGATCCGGATTCGACGTGGGTCGCGAAACAGTGCAGGGCATGCCGAGCACCAGTTCGCTCGTAAATCCACTGGAAACACTATAAACGCCAACGACGAGCGTTTCGCTCTGGCCGCTTAAGCGGTGAGCCGCTGCACTGATTTGTCTTTGGGTCAGGTGGAGAAATCCACAGCAGCGTCATTTACAAAGAATCGGGGTTTGCCGGGTCACTCGTCAAATTCTTAAATCCAAGTGAATCGCCAAGGTCCGGCCTGTCGGTTGGCTAAGTCCAAGGTTAAACAAAAAGTAAATCGACTACGCATGTAGAACTGCCTGCAGAGGGCTCGCGGACGGGGGTTCAATTCCCCCCGGCTCCACCAAACCGCACAAGACCATCCTTTCGAGGATGGTCTTTTTTTGTCTACAGATTAGCTGGAGCAGTTGGCACCAAATCTGTCGTGGCACAATAAAGTCGGGGCGGGACCAGAACCTTGGTCGCGACAAATATGAGAAACCGATGGATTTTTGTGCACGGTTTTGAAAAAAATGACCGCGCAAATATTTCAGATGGTGAACTGGAAGCGTTTAAAGATATTGCAGCAGAACTCTTGGGGAGGACTGTTAAACAACTGGACGAAGCCTTGAATGACGGATCCTTAACGGAGATATGCAATGACCAAAAAAATCTAAGGCCAAGAGCCTCATTTTTGAAGCTGTTCATGAAACTGCAAGCGATCTTCATCGCCTCGGCTTCATTGATAAACGAAAAATGCGCAAATTTGATCTGCTTTGTCTGGATCCCATTCCGGCGTACGATAGTGAAAAAATTCGAGCGCTGAGGCTCCACCTTAAACTAAGCCAAGCTGTTTTGGCTTCGGTATTGAATACAAGCCTGTCAACAGTGCGCAAGTGGGAAGTAGGCGATAAGCATCCAAGCGGTCCCTCGCTAAAGTTGCTTAACCTGCTAGATCGCAAAGGCCTAGAGGCTGTAATTTCCACCACCAAACCGCGAAGGGGTTGGGCTTACGGGTAGGCGCAGCCCCTGCTCTATATAAATCAAGGGGTTATGAGAAAGAGGTATTTCGCAGAAAATGACAGAGAAGCATCCTCATTCATAAAAGCCATATGAAAGAATTTTTTTATATTTGCAAATCATATTAAAGAATGGTTTAATTTTATTATTTCAACAAAAGCGAACTTTAAATGGCTCGAGACACTGGGACCTATGTCATTACCACGACGCTGAGTGAGTCAGTCAGGGCGTTCGTACCCCACCCCTTAACTCCAACGGAACCAGATTTGGCTTCTGGAGTTTATGCTGAGCTCAGTCGACAAGCCGAATTGGCGCTCGCGCGCCTTGCTGGCGTATCTGGTTTGGTTCCGTCAGTGGACTGGCTTCTGTACAGCGCCATCCGCAAGGAAGCGTTATTAACGTCACAGATCGAGGGCACGCAAGCCACCCTTACCGATTTGTTCGATAAAGAGGCTGGATTCAAAGTTAGCAACACCGACGATGTTGAGGAAGTCACCAATTACTTGCGAGCCTTCCGCTTAGTCCAAAGTCAATTACGCGATGATCAAGGACTACCCATCAGCGTACGATTGCTGTGTGACGCCCACCGTCTGCTACTTGATGGGGTCAGAGGCGCAGGCAAACAGCCTGGAGAGTTGCGTCGCTCACAAAACTGGATCGGCGGCACGCGGCCTGGCAATGCTGCTTTCGTGCCCCCACCTCCGGAGCACGTGCCTGTCTTGCTAGCCAACATGGAGCATTTCATTCATGACGACGAGGCGACGATGTTGCCGCCTATGGTCAAGATCGCGCTTATCCATGCTCAGTTTGAGACCATCCATCCTTTTCTGGACGGCAATGGGCGAATTGGGCGCCTACTGATCGCAGCTTTGTTCGAGCACTGGGGATTGCTAGCCGAGCCGCTGATGTACCTCAGTGGTTATCTCAAGAAACACCAAGCCGAATACTACCGACGCCTCTCCGCCATCCGTACCGAGGGTGACTGGGAATCCTGGGTGATGTTCTTTCTAGAGGGCGTGTGCGTGGCGGCTGGGGATGCAGAGCGCAACATCATTGAAGTGGCCAGTCTGGTGACGGCTGACCGCAAGCGCCTGCTTCAGTCACCTAAAGCAGGTCCAGCGAGTTACCGACTCTTTGAAATGCTTCCGATGATGCCGCGCTTCACGATCGAGCGAGTGCGCCAACAACTCGACACCACGTTCCCGACAGCAACAGCAGCGGTCAAAATGCTTGAAGATCTGGGTATCGTGACAGAAATGACCGGGCAGAAAAAGAATAGAAGCTACAGTTACCAGAACTATGTGGAGCTGCTATCACCCTGACAAATAAGGATTCGTCAAAATAAAATTTAGTTAACATGGCATACGCCTAAAAATGCAACCCTCACGTTCAAGATTCTCGCTATGCCCAAACACCCTCACAAAACCATCACTCTGTTCTGGTCCTTCAGAAGCCCCTACTCCTATCTTGCGCTACCTAGGCTCCAGTCCTTAAGCGAATCAACAGGCGTTGCAATTGATATGCGTGTGGTGCATCCAAATATTTTGCGTAATCCTAATTACTTTAAAACCATGAATGCGCTGGCTCGTCTGTATTTCATGCGAGATACGGCACGTACGGCAGAGTTTCTGGGCATGCCCTTTCGCCGCCCTGTCCCCGATCCCATCCAGCAAAATCCTACAACCTTAGAAGTCTCCGCGGACCAACCACTGGCTCGTTGGTTGGGTCATCTAGGGATTGCCGCCACCGAAGCGGGGCGGGGGTTTAATTTTTGCCTCGAAGTTTCTCGCTTGCTCTGGGATGGCGCGGTCGATCAGTGGCACGAGGGCGATCATTTAAAAAATGCCTGTCACCAAACAGGCCTGGACTGGTCTGAGCTGAGCGCTCAGGTCAGTGCGCACCCTGACTATTATGAACAGCAACTGCAGGCTAATGCAGACGCTCTGACCGCAGCGGGTCACTGGGGTGTGCCGACGATGGTTTATGGAGAGGAAACGTTTTTTGGGCAAGACCGCATCGATGTGCTTGCTTGGTGCATTCAAAAAGACACTACCACTTAGGCTTACGCTTTTCAACGAAGGCCGCGATGCCTTCGCGTGCCGAAGCACTCATCGCGATGTTGCAAAAGCTGTCCGCGGAGGCAATGACTGACTGTCTGTAGCCATTGTCATTCGCTTGCATAAATGCAGAACGTCCAAAACGAACCACCTCGGCTGACTTGCCACACATTACCTGCGCCAAGGCTCGTGCCTCCGCCATTTCCTGCCCCTCTGCAACCAGCTTGCTGATCAGCCCCATCCCCATCGCCTCATCTGCATCAAATGCTCGACCGCTAAATAGCAACTCAAACGCGCGATGACGACCAATGATGCGAGGTAAGTGAGTGAAGTGAATAGATGGTAATACCCCCGCATCGATTTCAGGGTAGCCAAAAGTCGCTTTGCGCGATGCAACAATCATGTCGCATGAGATGGCCAGTGTCATCCCACCCCCTCGGGCACTACCACCAATGGCGGCAATAGTAGGTTTACCCATTGCAAACTGGAGATCTGTCATGTTGATATAGAGCCGATCAAGTAGCGAGCGAAATTTAGCTACTCCCTCTTGATGAACCGCAGCAAGATTTAATCCTGCGCAAAACCTGCCGGGCACATGGCTACCGACAATTACGGCTCGCACTGCATCATCCGCAGCCGCCTGCGCTAGATAAGATAAGTACTCATCGAGCATCTGCTCCGAGAGCGCGTTCACCGGCGGGTTGTTGAACATGATTTCAGCAACGCTATTGCGCACTTCATAACTCAGAAATGACATAATTTTTCCTTGTTCTGGGTAACCATCAATGACACATAAAGGATTTTGCACTGCATAATAGTCCGATATAAATAAACAAGTGATAGCAAAGCTTATATGAAACCCTTAAAAAATATCAAAGTCGTCGATCTGAGCAAAGTCCTTGCAGGACCCCTCTGTGCGCAGTTTCTAGGAGAGCTGGGCGCCGATGTGATCAAGATCGAACCGGTCGGCGCGGGCGATGACACACGCGCATGGCTGCCTAAAGAAAAAGAGCAATCGGCCATTTTCTTGGCCGTGAACCACAATAAACGCAGTATTGCCGTCGACCTTAAAGCGCCTGAAGGCCAAGAAATTATTCATGCGCTCGTGGCCCGGGCCGATATTATTCTTCAGGGATTTGGTTCAGGCACGGCCAAAAAACTCGCGGTTGATTATGAAACGATCAGCAAGATCAATCCCAACATCATTTATCTTGAAATCTCTGGGTACGGGCGTGAAGGTCCTCTGGGCAAAGAACCTGGATACGACGTGATGCTTCAGGCCTTTAGTGGAATGCTCAGCTCAATGGGCGATCCTGACGGTAGCTTTTCACGCGCCAGCTTTTCGCCTGTCGACCTAGGGACGGGCTCTTTTGCACTGAGTGGCATACTCGCAGCTTTACTAGAACGACAACAAACCGGCAAAGGCGTATATGTCGAGGTGTCTCTGCTCGATACTTCGATCTCCCAAATGGGATACATGGCGCAAAATTATTGGCGAACAGGCGCGCCGCCTCGCCGCATGGGGACGGCGCATCCCGCCATGTCTCCTTATCAGGCCTTTGAAACAGCAGATGGCTATCTCATGCTTGGTGTTGGCAATGATGCCCAATGGAAACGCTTTTGTATCGCGACAAAGTATGAAACTTTAATGAACGACCCACGCTTTGCCATGAACGCGGATCGCGTTTCAAATTTTAATGAAACGGTTCGCGTAGTGGGCGAAGTGATGCGCACGCGTACGACCGATGAATGGTTAACCTTACTCAGAGCCGCAGGCGTACCCTGCTCGCCAATCAACACACTGGATCAAGCGCTTGAACACCCTCAGCTTGAAGCACGTGCGCTCATTGTCGAAACGAATCACCCCGTGCTTGGCACGACTAAAAATGTTGGCTATCCCGTCAAATTCAATCATGAACCCAGACGCGCTTCTCGCCATGCGCCGCTTTTAGGAGAGCACACGAAAGAAGTGCTCCAAGAAATGGGCCTATCAAATGAGCGCATCGATGCCTTATTTGAACAAGGCGTCGTTGAGCAGACAAAGGTTAGCCATTAAAGAATAGAGAAATAAATAGAGAAATTTTATGTTTACCTTTAAACAGTATTACTTTGACGACTTTACGCTCGGTGAAGAATTTCCGATCCCGTCTCGTACGATGACAGAGGCGCTTTTTGCAGCGTTCCAGCTAGCGAGTGCCGACAACCATCCGAGTCATTATGATGTTGAATACTGTCGCAAACGTGGTATGCCGAACCTGGGCGCGCACGGCTTTCAAATTTTGATTCAAAGCGCCGCGGGTGCGGGATGGTTTCCCCATTATGTAGAGGACTCAATGAAAGGCTTCATTGAGCAATCCAGCAAATTTCTCAAACCCGTCTATGTTGGCGACACCCTCTATCCAAGTCTAAAAATATCGAAACTAGAGTGCGGCAAGACAACGGGCGTTGTCACCCTTGCCTCCACTATTTTGAATCAACGAGATGAATTGGTCATGGAAGGTGAACAAAAATATCTCATCAAACGTCGATAAATATGGAGGCGGATTCATGCTTCTACAAAGCTCAAATCGCGCCGGTGTACTCTCCGCGCGCAGGATAGTCCTTGGTGATCGAATAATCAATCGCCAGCATGAGATCGCTAAAGGATGGGCGGGCAAACGGCATGGTTTGAACGGCACCGTAATAAAGCGTCTGATCGGGGCGGATTAAAAACAAACCTGGTTCAATAAAAATAGCAGGCTCTTCGACACCTGCCGAGGTTAACCCTCTGCCAGTCGAGAGATACAAGCCCCAAGCACGCGCAGTCGCCAGTGATAGATCATATCCGAATCGCAGGTCAGGCATCCCTACCCTATTAGCCATCTCGCGCGCTCTGCCCTCGTCGTCAGACGAAATCGCAATGACATTCACGCCACGCTCTTTGAATTGCGGCAACAAGGTACCGAGGTCTTTCAGGTACTTGACGCACAAGGGGCAATGCAGACCTCTAAAAAACACCACTAGGGTGAAGGTCTTGGGCTGATCCTTCGCCAAGCTAAAGGGACCGTGATCGATTGTGGGTAATTCGAGGCTGGGGACGGCTTGACGTGGAATAAGCATCTGTAGACTCCTAAATACATTAAATGAAGACACTCACATCGTACAATACGATTTGTATCGAATGGTGTAGTAGTCACATTCATTGGCTCAACGCAGGTCACATCACAGTGCACAGATTGTGTTGACGTCATCTTTGAACGTTAAACATCAAAATCTGGAGACACGATGACAGCTCGACTACATGGAAAAATTGCACTCATCCTAGGCGCAGGTTCGGTTGGACCTGGCTGGGGAAATGGTCGGGCGATGGCGGTTCGTTTCGCCGAAGAAGGTGCGAAAGTATTTGGTGTCGATCAGGATCTAGCCCGAATGACCGAGACGGTTGAGCGCATCAAAGCGATTGGTGGTGAAATCGAAACTGCTCACTGCGACGTGACTCAAAGCACGCAAATCGCAGACGTTGTGCGTCAGTGCGTAGAAAAGTGGGGACGCATCGATATCTTGATTAACAACGTGGGTGGCTCAGCCGCTGGCGGACCGGTCGAACTCGACGAAGACGTCTGGGACGCACAAGTCGACAGCAACCTCAAAAGCGTCTTTCTGAGCTGCAAACATGTGTTGCCCATCATGGAAAAGCAAGGTAGCGGTGCGATCATTAATATGTCGTCCACCTCGGGTACCCGCTGGACGGGTTCCGCACAGGTCGCTTATGCGGCGACCAAGGCTGGGGTGATTCAGCTTTCAAAAGTCGTCGCCATTCAGTATGCCAAGAAAGGGATTCGAGTCAATACGATCGTCCCTGGTCAACTACACACGCCCATGGTTGAGGTCAGGCTCGCGGGCCAACGCTCAGGCGGAGATGTCGAAAAACTGCTCGAGCAGCGCCAGGCTCGCATCCCATTACCTTTTATGGGAGATGGTCGAGATACCGCCAACGCAGCCGTATTTCTCGCTTCGGACGAGGCTAGGTTCATTACTGGTACTGAAATTGTTGTCGATGGCGGAATGTCTGTGCGCTGCGGTTGAGAGAATCCATTCAGGCACACAGCCTATGACCTTAAACCCCCTAAAATTGCTACGGCATTCAATTGATTTAAAGTTTTGGAGAGCTCGGCGTGACCCAAGAAAGCTGGAAGACCGCTTACCGTTCGTTTTACTACGAGCACGCCCCCACCCCGGAAGAGCTAGATCTCGATCCAGAGAAAACAGCGCTTCTTGTGATTGATGTTCAAAATGCCTATATGACTGAGTCTTCGGACTCCGCTGAACGCGCGCGCTGGGCGCCATTTATGGCACGCATGCACAACCAAGTCATCCCAAACATTCAACGTTTGATCGAGGTATCGCGCTCGAAATCAATGAATGTGATGTTTGCTCGCATCGCCTGTCAGACACCCGATGGTCGCGACCGGTCGCTTTCGCAACGCAAACCTGGTTTTAACAACCTATTGTTACCCAAAGACGCATGGGCCAGCCAGATCATCGGTGCGCTGGCGCCCATGCCCGAAGAAATTGTGGTGATCAAAACGACCGATAGTGCGTTGACCGGCACAAACCTACGTCTCACGCTGCAAAATATTGGCATACAACATGTCATCTGCGTCGGCATTTTTACAGATCAATGCGTCTCTAGTACCGTGCGTAGCCTGGCTGACGAGAGCTTTGACGTCATCGTCTGCCACGATGCCTGTGCTGCTGCGACTGATGCGTTACATGACAACGAACTCAAAACCATCAACTGGATTTACTGTCAGGTGGCCAGTACCGATGAAACTTTAAAATTTATTCGTTAAAAAACTGTCATCAAACTCTGCTAGCATTGACAAGGTTTTTATTTAACATTTTGTTGAAAATAAAGACATTGCGCTCGGAGCTGCACAGATGTCGACACCTATCAAAAACACAGGTTATACCGTTCTACACGACTCGCTCGTGAACCACGGTACGGCGTTTACCGCAGCGCAGAGAAAAGAAGCTGGCCTTGAGGGGCTCTTACCTCCTGGCGTCGATACGCTAGAGCTCCAAGTCGCTCGGGTTCACACGCAACTTGATATGCTGGACACAGATTTGCAGCGCTATTTGTTTTTAATGGACTTGCAAAGTCGCAATCAGACACTTTTTTATGCCGTGCTGATGTCCGATGCCGCCAAGTTCATGCCTCTTGTTTATACGCCAACGGTTGGCGAGGCCTGTCAAAAATTCGATCATATTTTCCGCTCGACACGCGGACTTTATCTGCCGATCAGTGCCAAAGGACGTCTCAAAGATCTCATGTCCAACTGGCCGCAAAAAGACATTCGTTTTATCGTCGTGACGGATGGCGAGCGCATTCTCGGCCTGGGCGATCTGGGCGTGGGCGGTATGGGCATTCCAATCGGTAAGCTTGCCCTCTATACTGCGGTCGCTGGCGTTCCTCCTGAGCTCACACTTCCAATCACGCTTGATGTGGGCACTAACAATCAGGCGCTATTAGATGATCCGCTTTATCTCGGTCTGCGTCAGCAGCGTGTGCGTGGTGATGCGTACCACGCGTTCATCGCTGAGTTTGTCGATGCCGTTCAAACTCTTTATCCGAAATGCTGTTTGCAATGGGAAGATTTCGCAAACTTCAATGCGGTCTCGATTCTGGAGACATACAAAGACAAAATCTGCACCTACAACGATGACATTCAGGGTACGGCGGGTGTCGCACTGGCTGGTTTGTATGCTGCCCTGCGCATCACCGGTCAAAAATTGACCGATCAGCGCTTTCTCTTTATGGGCGCAGGCTCTGCCGCGACGGGCATCGCCGAGCTGATCAGTGAAGCCATGGTGATGGAAGGTCTCACCATCGAAGAAGCGCGTGGTCGAAATTGGTTGTTTGATCTCAACGGGCTGGTGGAATCCACGCGCACCGACTTGGCGGCTTTTCAAAAACCTTTTGCCCATCAGCATACGCCTTGCAAATCATTTGTCGATGCAATCAACGCTCTCAAGCCAAACGGCATTGTGGGTGTCAGCACAGTCCCCAAACTCTTTAATCAGGCTGTGATCGAGGCCATGTCCAAGGTCAATGCACAACCCATTATTTTTCCCTACTCCAATCCAACATCTCGCTCTGAATGTACGGCCGAAGAGGCATACAGATGGTCAAACGGTAAGGCGATATTTGCCAGCGGTAGCCCCTTTGATCCTGTAACATTGGGCGCCAAGACGTTTGTCCCTGGTCAAGGTAATAACGTATATATCTTCCCTGCAATGGGCATGGCTGTGCTCGCGACACAATCCAAGCGAGTGACACAGCAAATGTTTATTGTGGCCGCCAAAGCCGTTGCTGAACAAGTCACGCAGGAGGATTTGAATACCGGTCTCATTTATCCGCCTCAGTCACAAATTCTTGCAGCCTCTCTGCATACTGCTGCGAAAGTAGCGACTTACGTTTTTGATCATGGCTTAGCGGGTGTCGATCGACCCACTGATATTGCTGCGCACATCAAAGATATGGCCTACAAACCTGTTTATGGTGACTGACCGCATCGCTTGCGTCCTTAGGGCAACCGCTTTCGTGCTCTTGGGGCAAGGAAGCGGAAATCACTTCTGCCAGACCGCTGGCGTTCAAGTTATGCTTATTTTCATATAAAGAAGAAACATTTGCCTTTGTGTCCATTAATAGTAGACAATAAAAAGTAACAATTCATTACATTTCCCTCTGATTTTGGCGCTCTTACTCATGCAAGCACACGCTAAAAATGGCCTTGATTTGCTTGAAGCAAGACTTAGGCAAGATCTTTCGTGGCTAGAACTTCCGTCAAAGCCCTGGATGATCAAAAAATCGCACGAGGGAAAACCCGTCATCGAAGTCGTCATCATTGGCGCAGGGATGGCAGGACTCACTGCCGGTACAGCATTGAGTCTTCTGGGCATCCATCCAGTATTGTTTGATCGCGCGCCAGAGGGCTACGAAGGCCCTTGGGTAACCACCGCACGTATGGAAACACTCCGATCACCCAAGCAATTAACGGGCCCAGCGCTGGGTTTACCCGCCCTTACCTTTCGCGCCTGGTTTGAGGCACAGTTCGGCGAGCAGGCTTGGATAGATCTCGACAAAATCCCGCGCACGCAATGGATGGAATATCTACGTTGGTATCGCAAGATCACTAGACTAGAGATTCGCAACGAACACCTCGTCCTCGAGGTCAATCCTAGAGAGGACCAGCTCGTCGAACTCTTGGTGCAACACCCCAAGGGCATAGAAAAAATATTGGCGAGACGTGTGGTCATTGCTTCTGGTCGGGATGGTCTGGGTGGACCGTCACTACCTGATTTTGCAAACAAAGTACCGTCGCAACTCCGAGCGCATTCCTCTGATTCCCTGGACTATCACTCACTCAAAGGAAAACGCGTCGGTGTGATCGGCGCGGGCGCCTCGGCCATGGACAGTGCGGCCACAGCGCTCGAATGTGGCGCCAAGAGTGTCGACATGCTGATCCGACGTGCTGACTTACCTCGCATCAATAAAGGCAAGGGCGCTGGAAATCCGGGACTGACGCATGGGCATATGGATTTACCGGATGAATGGAAATGGCGTATTCGTCATTACATTCAAGCACAACAAGTACCCCCACCGCGCGGAAGTACCCTGCGCGTATCAAAACACGGAAATGCACGTTTCAATCTGGGATGTCCCATCAATGACATCACAGTCAGTGCCGAGCGTAGTTTAACGATTCACACTCCAAAAGGAATATTCGAACTCGACTTTCTGATTTTTGCGACGGGATTCAAAATCGACTGGCTCGCCCGTCCTGAATACGCGGTCATTGCCAAACATCTGCGCACTTGGGGTAACCGCTATCAGCATGAAGTCGGCTTAGAGGATATAGAGCTCCAAGATTCCCCTGATCTGGGAGCAAACTTTGACTTAAGGGAAAAAATTCCCGGTGAGTGTCCAGGCCTCGAGCGAATTCATGTGTTTTGCTATCCGGCAGCCCTTTCCCATGGCACTGTCTCAGGGGATATTCCCGCGATCAGTGATGGCGCAAAAAGACTCGCACAAGGTATTGCGAGTCTTTTTTATAGAGAAGATATCGCGGATCACTTTAAAAATATACAGAACTTTTCAGAACCTGAGATCATGGGTGATGAGTGGTCTGCCAGCCCACCTCCGCAGATTCTGACATCAATTAAATAAAGTTCACACGCGATTATTGAACAGGAAAAAGACATGACAAATCATGAGACATTGCACCCAACACCGGACACGCTGGATCGCCTACTCGGACTCACTCCTGGCCAACCGACTTATGAGATCAGGCATCAACGTACAAAAGTGGTGGATGCGACACAGGCAAGTGAGAATCTGCTGCTTGGTGCTCCAGTAGAGGGGCTGTTGCTCAGTGACCGACTCCTCGTGGCCTTACTTGCCTGTGCCCTGACACCGTCACAGGCGTTGAAAAATGAATATGCAAACAGACTTTCGGTATTAGGCGTACCAGACCATACGATCCAATCTGTGGCAAGCGCTCAACTTGAGGAGCTCAATGACCCGCGTCTCAAACAGATGTTGATATTTACCGCTGCTCTAATAACAGATCCTATCAAAGCAGACAAAGAAGCACTACTTACCTTAAAAGCTTCGGGACTCACCACGCCTCAAATTACTGCACTCTCCCAATTAGTCGCCTTTGTGTCTTATCAAGTACGCGTCTACGCTGGACTCCACGCCCTCAACCTGTTTCATTCGCAAGGAGCACAGTCATGAGCGAAGTCATCCGCATCAAAGGCTTTACCAACGAAACACTGGATTGGAAAGCATGGCTCGACGTCGTCAATATCAGCGAAGCGAGCGCAGAGCAGATCGCAATCCTCGAAGAAAGTCACCCCAAGGCAAAAGAATCAGACTATTACCTCTTTCTCGCGCACCAGCCTGAGATTTTGCGACAGCGTTCCGCGGCGTTCAATGCCATTATGTATGCGCCTGGAGGCATGCCCCGCGCAGAGCGCGAACTCTCCACCGCAGTTGTCTCACGCATCAACGGATGTGTATATTGCGCATCCGTACATGCTCAACGGTTCGAGCAGCTCGCCAAAAGAAACGACAGTATCAAACAAGTCTTTACTGACCCTCATAGCGCCGGTGTCAATGAACGCGAAAAAGCAATTGTCCTATTTAGCATTTTGTTAACAGAAAAACCTGATGCAGTGACTGCTTCAGATATCCAAGCGCTTAAAAGTGCTGGCCTAACCGATGCTGAAATTTTAGATTTAATTCACTCAGTCGCTATTTTTGCTTGGGCAAATCGCTTGATGCTCAATCTAGGCGAACCTATCTTTCCCTCAGCTTGACATTCTCAATCAGGAGAAATACATGCAATCCATACTTAAAACACTCACCTGTGCTGCCTTGCTTGCAGCGACATTCTCATCCCCAACTCTGGCTCAGACATGGCCTGAAACTGGAAAACCTATTCACATCGTCGTCCCAGCACCAGGAGGCGGTGGCACCGGCGACACCATTGCCAGGATGTTGGCTGAACAATTAGCAACCAGACTTAAAACAAGTTTCATCATTGAAAATAAACCTGGTGCCAATGGCAATATCGGTGCATCCTTTGCTGCCAAAAGCGCTCCAGACGGCTATCGATTTTTATTTTCATGGGCAGGCACTTTGGCTGTCAGCCCAAAGCTCTACAGCACACCAGGCTTTGACTCGCAAAAAGACTTCACGCCTATCGTTTTGATTTGTGATGTCCCGAATATCCTGGTTGTCAATAATGGGCAGCCAGTCAAAACACTCAAAGAGTTTGTTGAGTACGCTAAAAATAATCCCGGTAAATTGAACTTTGGCTCAACGGGGATCGGAAGCTCTATGCATTTGGCCGGAGAGTTGTTTATGACTCAGACCAGCGCAAAAATGGTTCATATCCCCTACAACGCTCCCGGCACAGCCACAACCAACATGATTGCGAACGATATCCAGCTCATGTTCCAGCTCGTCCCCGGTATCGCGAGTCAGGTTAAGGCGAATAAGGTCAGAGCTCTCGCGATTTTGTCTGATACTCGCTCACCAGCCTTACCCGATGTTCCCACCACGACCGAGCTAGGCTATCCAAAACTGCAGTCTTCAACATGGTTCGCCATGCTAGCGCCAAAAGGTACTCCCAAACCCATTATTGACAAGATGAATACTGAGATCAATGCCGTTTTAAAGGATCCTAATTTCCAAAAGAGGCTCGCTGCCATTGGTGCGACCACGCTGGGGGGATCTACAGAAAAGTTATCCTCGCATCTGAGTGCAGAGCTTGAAAAATGGGGCGCAATCATTCAAGCCGCAGGTATTAAGGCACAGTAATTTTTACTTCGGAAACGAGCGATCTTTTAAAATGCGACACCTATCCATGACATCACTTTTAGTCGCTCGTGCCCCCCCTGCGTTTGAAGTCTTAGCTTACGCACATTGAAAATGTACAACTCGGTTTGGGTGTCATGGAGAGCCGCACGCTGAGTCGCCCAAGTCGGGAATACAACTGGTTTTCGTCTGAATGTGTGACCGAAGGGGCACCATCACAAGATCACCCTGCTCATCTGTGAGGCATGACAAACCTACGTTGTACAAATGCTCCAAGGCGGGTTTTGCCTCCACACCACTTGTCACCGAAGCGAACTCACCGCTTGAATAGACCAGAATAAGTCGCTGGAAATATCTAAGCGCGTGATTGAGATCATGCGTCACTGCAATCACAGCATGTCCGCGAATGCATGCAAAATTCATTAGGGTTTGCAACAATTGATCCTGTAGCCCTGGATCGACGGCTGCGATCGGTTCGTCCATCAAGATAAAGCCTTGCTCAACATCCCAGAGCTGTGCAACGACGCGGGCAAGGTGAACGCGTGCCAATTCGCCACCTGATAAGGTATCGATTGATCGCTCTAAAAGACCACTTACCTCGAGAAGCGCAGCGGCCTGAGTCACGATCAGTTCATATTTAGGATCATACTTTCGCGAAATGCGTCCTAAACCAATCACGACGCCTGTTGGTAGGGCAAAAGAAATATCGTTGGATTGTGACAAAACAGCACGATGTCCGCTTAAAGCCTGAACACTCCATTCGCCAAGCGGTCGCTGATTGAAGACAATCCGACCGGCACAAGGTTGATGTGTTCCCGAAAGCAGTTTGAGTAGCGTTGATTTTCCAGCACCATTCGGACCTACTATAGCCACCCTTTCTGAGTGATGGATGTGAAATGTATAAGGTCCAAAACTGCGCGAACCGAGTTTTTTAACCACGCCCTTGACCATGAGCATCGTCACGCCCGTCCCTGATATCGCGCCGCACGCAATAACAGCATCAAAAAAGGACCTCCCAGCAGCGCAGTAAAAATACCTACGGGGACCTCGGCGGGAAGGGCGATTGTCCGAGCAATAGTATCTGCCGTCAGCATTAAAAGCGCCCCCATCAACATTGAAAGAGGTATGAGCGTTCGCTGATCAGCGCCGACCATCGCTCGCGCGAGATGAGGAGCGATCAGACCAACAAAGCCGATCACTCCACAAAAGGCGACCGATAGTCCAGCCAATAATGCAACCATCACAGAAATAGACCAACGCAATCTACTCACAACAATGCCGAGATGCGCTGCCGTATTTTCACCCAGACTCAAGGCGTTAAGCCGCCGTGCCAGACGAAGGGACCATACATAAACAAGCATAAGGGTCAGGCACATCAAGAGGACAATGGACCAGTTCGCACCCGCTAGTGAGCCCAACGTCCAAAAGGATAGGCTGCGCAATTGCTCGTCTGTCGCAAGATACGTACATAACCCGATGACCGCAACGCCAAGCGCATTTAATGCAATGCCCAACAAAAGCAAACCAGCCACTGAATTAGACGAAAGCCATCTTGAGCTTGAATTGAGGGTCAAACATGTCAGCAAGGCTCCCAAAAATGACGCGAAGGGTAAAACCCACATTTTTACCTCACCTGACATCATAAGGCCTTGCCCAGACCAAAAAACAATCGTGAGTGCCGCGGCAGATGCAGCACCCGTGGTAACCCCTAGCAAACTCGGATCTGCCAATGGATTGCGAAATAGCCCTTGGACCAAGCATCCCGCAAGGCCTAATGCGGCCCCGATCAATACGGCCAGTATCACGCGCGGTGTTCGTAAATACCAAAGAACATACATGTCGCCATGATGAGATGTTGTAAATAATGCACTGTCACCTGACCACAGCGAGAACCAAACTTCACGATCCAGACGAACCGCACCCGCTTGCATTGCAGCCAAGACGCTCAACACGAGCATCACGAGAGAAAGCGGAATCGCAAAGGACTTTAAATGAGTTGATGAACTCATGAAATAAAAGAAGATCTGAATTGTTCAATCAGTCTTTGAACGGCCGTTGGCAATCTTGGTCCAAAACCGAGTAACAAACTTGTGTCCATCACGACAATACGTTGATCACGACCGGCAGGTGTTTTACTCACCCCCGGAAGCTTGAGTACCGATGAGTTATCCCCCAAAGCGCGAAAACCGTGTTCTGTTAAGAGGATGATGTCGGGTCGTGCCGCAATGAGGGACTCAGGCGTCAGAGGCTTGTAGCCCGAAAAATCTGCCGTCGCATTGATCGCGCCTGCATACTCGATCATGGTATGCGCACCTGTCTGCGTGCCACCCGCCATGAGGCGACTGACGCTGTGCGCGAAAAGAAAGAGTACGCGAGGTCGCACGGCACTAGACTCGAAAACTGGCACTCGGACCTCGCTCCACTCACGAATGAGACGCTCCATCAGTTCGTCGGCTCGAGACTCATACGCCAAGAGTCTTCCGATACGCGTAATACGTTGAAGGAGTCCTTCGAAGCGATACCCTGAGTCCATGACCTCGACGGGCACGCCCGCCGCTGAGATTTGACGAAGTACCCCTGCGGGTCCCGCCTCTTCAGTCACTAAAACGGCGGTCGGTGATAATGCCAGAATACCTTCTGCCGATAGGCTACGGGCATATCCTACTTGTGGGAGAAGCTGCGCATCGCTTGGAAATCCCGAAGTCGAGTCCACGCCGACGAGACAAGCCTGCGCATCTAAGGCATAAACTATTTCTGTTAAGGCACCACCAACAGAGACGATGCGAGGATGTTGCACATCTAAACTCCTTGCATGTATCTTTCGACTCATTGCCAAAGCACCAAGGGTACCCAGCCGACTCAAGGCTCGACGACGCATTAAAAAGGCCAATGTCTCAGGTAACCGGGCGGGGGTTATGCGGCGCATAAGCGACTCCCTGAATATAAGCCATCAAGTAACGCACGCCACTGTATATTTTCAGGAACACCCGGTTTACGCTGACCAAAGATCATCGCGATCACCTCCCCAGAATGATCGAATAACTCCAAAGAGGTGACGACCCCATCTACAGTTGGTTTACGTACGACCCATGCACTGGCAATATGATCCTGACGCAGGTGTAGGTTGAAATCTGGATCAAGTACATTTAGCCATCCCTGTGTCACAGAAACATGGCTGATGACTCCGGTGTGTATTTGAATCACACCAGGATTGCTAACAAACACCATGATCGGAATTTTTTTATCCGATGAAAGACCCATGATGCGACGACAATCGCCTGGCCTGACCTGTTGCGCGTATGTTGTCCCGATCAGACGAAAAGCCTGAAGCCGTGAAACAGAGTGCTTGTTAAGGATCAAAAAGAAATCGTGCGTATCACGCATGGCATCCCAGTCCTGCTGCAGTCCCGGCACATCAATATCGACATCCTGTCTCTCAGGTTTTGCCACGGCTCGAGAAGCGATTGAAACAACGGGTGATTGCTCAGCGGCAGCAAATCGATTTTTGATATCCTCGAAGGCACATACCTGACTTTCTGGACGCAAAAATATCTTGTGGACTGCGACACCAAAACGATCATAGAACTGTAGGCTCTGTTGCACGCCCCGAGCCGTTTTTTCAATGACGGAAAAACCTAAGTGCCAATGTTTATAAAACAGTCTCAAATCAATGGCTTCGCTCATAACAAGTCCAATATCGCCGGTCTGACTCACGGGATGGTAAATTCCGACCTTTTCATGCACGCAAGAGGCATTTCTAGTCAAGGCCATTACGGTTCCCAGCGATTCTAGACTCGATATCTGCTCTGCCCACTGTGTGTTTAAAAGTGTTGCTTGTAAAGTGAGGGCTTCTTCGGACAATGTGGGTCCACAATGCGCTGCGATTAACTCAGCCTCTGAAATCAACAATATTTTGGCGATATCGCGATGTCTGCGAGGTCCATCTCGACGCATCGTGGCAAATGCTGAGCGAACCAACTGGTAGTCTTGGGACATGAAGTTCTCCTTTAATGATGGTCGTACTCGATCATGTGTCAGATCAAAAGTCGTAACGCAACGAGACTTGAAAGTTGCGACCTGGTGCGGTGTAGGCGTCTTTGATGGCGCTATTGGCAGCCAAGCCACTCACGTCGGACCAACGCCAATATTTGGTATCAAAAGCGTTATTGATGTTGGCATTGATCGTGATACTTGCGGAAGGCTTCCAATACAAACCAAGATCTAGCGTGCCGTATGAGGGTGTGGCGTACTGCTCTGGTGAGGATAGAGCGATACGGGAGGAACTTTTTGCCGCGTTCCAAATCCAGTCTGCACGCCCACCCCAGGTTGCCTCGTCATAACGAAGCCCAAGCAAGACCTTGAGAGGCTGGATCGAATCGAGAGGCTGCTTTCGCCCTCTGATCGTCGAGTCTCCTTTTAGATAAGCAAAACCTGTTTCGAGTCCCCAATTTTTGGCGAATCGCCAATCGCCTCTTGCGACAACACCTTGAATATGCGCGCGAGTCAGGTTGACATACTGATAGATCGTTGGATTGGAGGGTCTCCCAGCCCCTCCGACGATTTGCTGGCTGATAAAATTTTTGTAGCGATTATCGAAGGCTGAAAGTGAATAGCTGATCGCGCGGTTAGAACCTCTCAGGCCAAGTTCAAGACTATCGGCATACTCAGGCTTGAGGTTGGGATTACCGATGCTGGTATAGCCTGAGGCCAAATTTCTAAATCCGTTGTTGACCTGATCAGGCGTTGGCGCACGAAATCCCTGTGCATATTGTGCATAGGGCGCAAACATGGGGTGCAAGGACCATACGATACCCAAACGTGGAGTGACTGCCTGGCCGGTTGAGGTGGTGGGTGGATGGAGCACTCCACCGCGATGTGCACCCTGCGTCAAACGACTCGAAGTAGGAGCAATACGGTAATAGTCGAAACGTACACCCGGGGTGATGCTGACATCTCCGAGCTCAATCTCGCTTTGTAAAAAAGCACCACTGAGCGTATAAAGCGTATCCGGAAAAGGCTTGTCGGGAAACACGCCGCCGTAAGGAGGAACCGTACCGTCGCGTTTGCCCCTGATATCTGCCTGACTCCAGTCTAGGCCATACGTGAGCCGCTGATCTAGGACGGCCGTCAAGTTGCTTTCAAATTGCGTCGCCGCACCCAACACCGAAGTCTGGTATGTGTTGTCGCGCGTTCTGGTTCGGGTGCGGTAGCGGTCTTCGCTTGCAAACTGATTGATCTGGGCATCCTGCCAATAGACGCGTGTTTCGGCCTTTTGAATCCAAGGTGCACTGAGATCGCTGTAACGGTGCTCGACTGAGACCCGATCACGATTGATACGATCTAAGGTCGAGAAACTCAAGGTCCCAAATGGACGAAGGGGTTGCGCTGCCCGAGCCGAATAGACTTCGGTGGCTTGTGTTCGACGTTGAGATTCGAGTGTGAGCCCAAGCTGCTGTTGTGGATTGATTGTCAGTATCGCCTTGGCCAGTAAATACCGATTGTTGTAATCCACTGGATTGGGGGCCGTACGTTCAATGTTTTGTGCTTGGCTCTTTCCTTGGTTGATCGTTTCATGTCCTAGACGGAAGCTGCCAAGAATCATCCCTTGCCAAGGACCACGCGCTCCCGCAAGCCCCAAGGTACTTGACCAAGAACGGTCGATCGTGGTGTATCCGGTGCGAGCAAAGCCTCCCTCATTTTTATTTTTTTTATATATGTCGGATGGATCGAGAGTGCGAAAACTGACCGCTCCCGCAAGGCCATCACTCCCATATTGTGTCGATGCAGGCCCTCTCAGGACCTCGACGGATTGGATTCCATCCACATCCAGATAGTCTGCACGCCCGGTCGTGAACGATCCAAACGAAAAACCATTTGGCACTCGGATCCCGTCGATCAGCATCAACACCTGATTACCGCCTAGACCGCGGATATTGACGCCCGCATTGCCTGACCTCCCTGTTGAGGTACCGGCATTGCTAAAACGGGTCGGCCCCGAAGGCACTGTCACGTCAAGTTCATGACGAAATATTTCTTTTAAATCTCGTGCGCCCTCTCGCTCAATCGTCTCCGCAGTGATCACGGTCACCGAGGCCGGCACCTCATCGATACGACGCTCACCACGCGTGGCGCTGACGGTCATTTCTTTGAGTTGGGTGAGCGAGTGTTCTTGAGGTTGAGCTGCTGCTGTGACGGCATAGAGGCTTGCAGTCAGACTGTACGTCAGTCCGACAAGGAGGCCCGAGGTGAATCGACGCGGGCAGTGAACATGATGAAAAGCAGGAGCTCGAGCAGAGAGGCAACGCAGCATAAATGTGTCCTAAATGAATTTAGGCACTGGCTGGCGATGGCTGGCTCGTGCAACAAAAAGAAATTATTTGGTCAGAATCAATTTACCTAAAGCGGTCTGACGCAACCGGTACTGAGCGCCTTGATGCATGATTTCAAGCTCATGGGCGCCAGCAAACAACTGCTGACTCGTCATACGCAACACGGTCTTTGTCCCCGTCGTGTCGCGACCAGAAAGCACAAGTAAAGCTTGCTGCTGTCGCTCAGCGGGGTCATACAGAGGAGAAGATCGTTTATCCATTCGAAGATTCTAAACGATAATGATTCTCATCTGCATGATTAAATTGTTACTAAATGCTAATACACCCTTTGCCTGCTCAAGGCTTGGCGGGCGCCGAAATACCTGACACGATGGTCGACACATTGAGCTCGAACATTTTCAAATACGTATCAGCCTGCGTGCCCGGCGCAGACAAGGCATCGGCATAGAGCGTGCCACCAATTTTGGCGCCCGTGTCCTTGGCTACGCGCTCCAACACACGTGGGTCAGAGATATTTTCAGCAAAAATCGCAGTGACTTTATTCTTTTTAATTTCATTGACGATGCGCACGACATCCGCTGCAGAGGGCTCACTCGCCGTAGATAAGCCTTGAAGTGGATAGAAAGTGAACTTGTACGCTCGCGCGAAATAGCCGAACGCATCATGAGAAGTAATCACGCGGCGACGCTCCATGGGCACCGCGGCAATGCGCGCTTGGGTACTTTTCTCCAAAGCATCAATCTGCTTGAGGTAGTCTGTCGCACGGGACTGAAAATCTGCGGAGTGCGCGGGCATGGCGGCACTCAAGGCGACTCGAATGTTTTCAACATACTGCCGCGCGTTGAGCAAACTTTGCCATGCGTGCGGATCGGGGGCTGCATGGGAATGACTATGGCCGTGACCATGATCACTTTCAGCCATCGGGATGGTCTTGACACCCTTGCTGGCGGTCAAGACGGGCCCTTTGTAGCCGGAGGACTTAACGAGACGATTCAGCCAGCCCTCAAAACCGAGTCCATTGACGACCACGAGCTTAGCGGCCGCCAAGCGTTTGGCATCAGCAGGCGTGGGATCAAAAACATGGGCATCTGAATTGGGACCAACCAGACTACTGACCTGCACGTGAGGTCCACCGACTTGCTTGACCATGTCCGCGAGAATAGAAAAGCTCGCAACGACAGGGAGTGGTTCGTTGGCCATGACGGGCACAGCGGCTCCCAGAAGAACCATCGTCGTCAGCAATCGCACTTTATTGAGGAAAGTCTTGAGCATTATGATTCCTTGTGCTGAGGCGTGGGAAATAGGATTAATCGAAAGCTATCGCGCGTCCCGAAACAGAGCGAAAGCACATAAAAGACACCTGCGACTAAAACAATCGACGGCCCTGAAGGAAAGTTAGCGTGGTAGGACACCAACAACCCAAAGGCACCACTGAACCCACCGAAGCCGGCGGCGAGCAATGAACGGGCCACGACGCCATAGCACCAAAATCTTGCGGCAGTGGCTGGCAGCATGAGCAAACCGACGGCCATCAATGTGCCGAGCGCCTGAAAAGCAGATACTAAATTGAGGACCACCATCAGCATGAAAAGCTGATGGACGATGGCCCCACGCCCACCGACAGAGCGCAAAAATCCAGGATCAAAGCACTCCAACATGAGGGGACGCCAAATCACCGTCATCAACAATAGTGAAATCGTCGAAGCACCCGCAATCATCAGTAATGATTCCGCATCAACGGCCAGTACGCTACCAAACAAGAAGTGCAACAGATCCACTTTGCTGCCTGAGGTAGAAATCAGCAGCACCCCTAATGCGAGCGCAATTAAATAAAAGGATGCGAAACTGGCGTCTTCTTTTTGACTCGTCCAGCGCGTCACAAAATTGGCGATCAGCGCCATCAACGCCGCAGCGACAAAACTACCAATGGTCATCGCAGGCAATGACAATCCAAAAAAGATGAATCCGACGGCCGCACCCGGCAATACCGCATGCGCAATCGCATCACCGGCCAGACTCATGCGTCGCAAGACAAGGATGGTGCCGATCGGACCGCAGGCTAGACCAATCGCTACGCAGGCGATCAGGGCGCGCTTCATAAAGCCATAGTCCGCAAAAGGCGTGATGATCCAGCTATAAAGCAACGTTCCCCATTCGAGCATCATCAGCCTCTACTCCCGCTCTCGGGGGGACGAACACACCAAGGCGCACGGTCATCCCAGTATTCGGCAGTTTGGCGCGCGCGATTTAAGTTTTCCGGTGTCAAGACCTCGGCGCTGGTGCCCCAGGCGATGACCTCGCGCGCAAGCAACAAGGTCTGTGGAAAATATGCACGCACCATGTCGATATCGTGCAGCACAGCGATCACCGTACGTGCTTGACGGTGCCAGTTGAGCACTACACCCAATAAGTCCTCGGCCGTGCGGGTGTCCAGTGCATTAAAAGGCTCGTCGAGCAAAATAATCTGGGCATCTTGCATGAGAAGTCTGGCAAACAAGACACGTTGCAGTTGACCGACAGAGAGCTCGCCGATGTAACGTCGCTCAAAACCGATTAAACCCACTGCCGCGAGTACCTCCGTAGCGCGCGCACGGATCTGAGCTGAGACGGAACGAAAACTCCCTAATTCGCGCCAAGCACCGAGCGCGACGACATCCAATACACGAACCGGAAACTCGCGATCAATGGCGGATTGCTGAGGTAAATAAGCGAGCTTGGAGGCACGACCTTGGGTGGTTTGAATCGCAGGCGCAAAGTCGATGGTCCCGTCTGTACCGCCCTTTTGCCCGGATAAGGCGGCGAGCAAGGTGCTTTTACCTGCCCCGTTCGGTCCAACAATCGCTGTCAAGGATCCTGCATCGAAGGCGCCGCTCAGGTGATGCACCGCGGGGTGCCCTTGATAGGCGAGCGTTAGATTACGAATTTCAATCGCCTTGGTACTCGAATTCAATGCGTGAGCATCATTCATGTGGATAACGCCCAGTAAACAAACGACCATAAGCCCGCAAGTGCGACACCTGTCCAGAACAATCGCTGGAACACGCCAATCAAAAAGGGGCTTTTTAGGTCTGTCACCTGTTCAGAGGTCTGTCCACCCCCAACCTCATGAGAATGATCATGCCCATGCTCATGCGAGTGAGGGTGCGCGTGCGAGTGCGCATGGCTGTGCTGAGGCGACTGCGGCGAAGAGGAGTCGGAGGACATGCAAGGCTCGTAAACAGGTGTAAATTGAGGGTTGAGTTTAATCACTAGCATTGATAATGATAATACACTATCATTAGGTAAAATGGAACGCTCTACTCGTCAACGCTTAGCAATTAAAGAAGCCATGCAGAATGCAGGGCGGCCCCTGCTTGCGCAGGAGGTACTCGACGTGGCAGGGCAAACTGTGCCTGGGCTTGGTATCGCGACGGTTTATCGAAACCTCAAAGCCATGGTCGAGGACGGCACACTGCGTCAAGTCGTGTTACCTGGTGAAAATCCGAGGTTCGAACTCGGCAATCACGGGCATCATCATCACTTTCAGTGCAATCAATGCCAAAAAGTATTTGACATTCACTCTTGTCCGTCTGATCTTGCGATGCTTGCGCCCAAGGGTTTCAGGGTCGAAGACCATGATCTGACGCTTTACGGGCGCTGCAAAGACTGCTGATCAATTACCAGTCTAATTGCCGGTCGTTCCCGTGCTAAGTGCTGCGCTGAGCAGTAACACCCCAAGTGCCAAGACTGCTACAGAAGCCAAGGCCTGCAGTATCAGCATGAGGGCCTTTTGCCAACGTCGCTGAGAGGCACTCTCAGACTGGACGGCCGCCTGACTGATCCAAAGAGATGAGCAGGCTAAGGCAGCGACGGTTAATCCCGTGCCTAATCCCATCGCGAGCGCAGCCGCAATCCCTGCAATGAAAAAGCCCTGCGCTAAAGAAAACACCAAAACAAAAATCGCTCCTGTGCAAGGCCGAAGTCCAACGGCCAAAATCGCTGAAGTCGCTTTGGACCAGTTCATTGGACCTGAAATCAAGGCAGGATCTGGCATATGCACATGGCCACAGTTTTCATCATGGACGTGCGCGTGTTGATGATGCGCATGGGCGTGCTGCGTATTGACCGCGTGTGCAGACCTGCGGTCCATGAATGAACTCAGCACGGGCTGAAGGACATGTTTGAAAACGAGCCAAGCACCTAACGCCACCATCAGCATGTAAGACGCGAGTTCCAGCCACCACGTCGCGCGATTCATCGCAACACCCGAGACCTGCAAGACACCTGCGGCAACAGCCACCAAAGCAATCGCGACAAGCGCCTGAAGAAAGGCGGAAAGCATCGCGAGCAAGGCACCGTTGCGAATGGTTTCCTTATTCGCCAAGACATACGCTGTCAAGACGGCTTTTCCGTGGCCGGGACCTAAAGCGTGAAAAACACCATAGCCAAACGAAAGCCAGAGCAAGAGCCAGGCCGCCCAACCATCTTGTTTCCATGCCCGCACAGCACCCGTCAGTTGGCGATAAAACTGTCCTTGCCATGCGGCCATCTGGCCTGTGAACTCCGCAAACCAACCCGAGGTCGGAACGCTTAAGCGCTGTTCTGGGGTGGCAAAGGGATGTGCCGACTGCGCAACGGCGAAGTCAGAAAATCCTAAGACGAAAACCAGTGCGGCGAAAAAAAGAAAGCGCATGCGCATAGCAGTCATTTTTTCGATACTCAAGGACACTTCACCGTAAATTGATGGGAAAGTTGACGAACAGCTTCGCGCAAATTCTCTGGCAACTCTTTTTGAGTAGCAGGAATGGACCACAACAAGCGTTCGGTCTTGGGGTCAAGAGGCCTAGGTGGCATGTAACCAAATTTGCATTGAGTGGGGGCGTCCATACCTTTGATAGCACGCACCCCGCCCTTATATTCAAACGCGACAAAATAACCGGGATCCTGGATGTCGACCTCGAGCCCTTTTGCGTCGATCTTGACAGGCGACTCAAGCGGTAACTCAAAAGACAGGACGAGCTGACTGGTTTTGGGATTCCAGGTCGAACGCGCATTGAGAGGCGCACCAAAAGCAAGCGGCTTTCCGTCAAGCGTGATTTTTGTAAAGAAGTGCGACTCTGGATCCGCTAACGCGTTCATCCACTCCCCCGTGATCTTTTCAAGCTCTGCACTGGGCACTTGACCAGCCTTGTCGCGCGGCATGCCTTGCAGCGCGTAGGTCGAGAAAAGCTCGTCAAAAAGCCAGGATTGACGAACGGCGGATGCATTGCCCTGACTATTAAAGACAAGCTCAATCCCGCCCTCGATCCAGATGTGTGGATGCGCTTGCGCAGCAGGAATCATCAAGCATTGCGCAATCGCTAGCACCCATCCAGCACAGATTTTTTTAAATGTATTCATACTCACTATATTAAACCGGTTGATCGTTCGAATAGCCACTGATCGATTGACACATCAAGCAGAACGACGTGCAGCCGCCAATAAGCCAAAGAGTTCTGAGGTATCGTTAGATCTGTCCAACTGCTCGGTCAATGCAATCACTCGATCAATCTCTTGCGTCGACAAGCACGAGGCCACGACGTTGCGGAATTTGTACACTACTTCTTCATGCGAGAGGGGATTTTCAGGGCTACCGCGACGATTCAAAATTTCGTGTTTGAATTGTCGTCCATCGTAGGTCTTGATCATCACCCGAGCCGCATGTCGAAACGCGGGGCCCATCGCCTCGATGTCTGGATCGATACGCGCATGGATGCGTTTAATGAAATCCATGATCTTTGGATCGGCGAGTCTATCCTCAGCATATTGGGAGACAAAGGCCATGCCATCAAAGCCAATCACGGCAATGCCGTAAAACAAATTCATCTGTGCCGCAGTCACGCCTTGCGCTTTGTATTCCCAAGCACAATGTGTGTAAGTCATCGGACTCATCCCGATATCGACCTCGGACACCTGATCGGGTGTCAAACCGTACTCGCGTAACAAATACGCAAACGCATCCAGTGCGGAATGGATGCTGGTCACGCAGGCATGGGGTTTATAGCCCACCTTAGCGGTCTCCCAAACTTGACCCAGATCATCGGTGAGCCTCAAAGCGTTGGGGGTGTTGGAATAGGAGCTTAGGTAGCCGCCGTAACCAGCCTCCAGCACGTCTGTGATCCCTGTAAAGTCGCGTTTAGCAAGATAGGCAGAATAGACGCCGCTTTGCGCCGCACGACCCGAATGAAATCGCTTGACCATCGCGCCCTCTTGCGCGGCCATCAGCCCGCCGGCCTGCGAGCCGACAATACCAAGCGCGTGCTGCATGCGCTTGGCATCGAGCTCAAGCATTTTTCCGGCACTTGCGGCAGCGACAAAAACACCTGACGCGCCTTGCGGATGAAAACCGCGAAAAAACAACCCCATCGTCGCTGCGTTACCGACACGGGTGCCGATTTCATAGCCAGTTGTCATCGCGGTCAAGAGTTTTTGACCCGTCTTACAGCCCATCTGCTCAGCTAAGGCCACCACGACGGGTGTGGCAATCGAGCCTGCATGGACGATGGACTCTTTATGAATGTCATCGAGCTCAAAAGCATGACCTGCCGTCGCATTGACAAGGACTGCCCCCGCGACCGAGGTTTTGACACCCGTTCCGAATAGGGAGGCCACAGGCCGGGCGCCCTCCTCTTCAATCATCGCCTGGACACGCTGGGTCCAAGGCAATGTTGCACCGAACAAACAGCAACCCACGCTATCGAGAAAACTTGTTTTCATCCGCTGAATCACCTCGACAGGAATATCGGCATATTCGATCGAGGTGGCGAACTCGGCCAAAGCCTGAGTCGCACCGGGCAATAAGGAGGCGGGGTGATTGTCCATAAGATTGACTGTTCATTACTCTAAGTAGAAGTACCGATGCTACCGACTGAAGTTTCTCGGGTCAATTCGCTAGAATAAATAACTATTACTGAATTTGATTCATGAGTAAACTCCCGCCATGCGAAATCTCAATGCTTTACTCGTTTTTGTCAAAGTTGCTGAAACACGCAGCTTTACGCTTGCGGCGCAACGGCTGGGCCTGACTTCGTCGGCTGTCAGCAAATCCATTGCCCGTCTTGAGCAAGAGCTTGGCGTCAAACTACTCACCCGTTCCACGCGACTGGTGAGCTTAACGGGAGAAGGGGCAAGTTTTTTTGAGCGTTGCAGACAGATACTGACTGAAATCGAAGATGCAGAGACTGCTGTGACCGCGACCACGGCGACACCCAAAGGCCGCTTGAGGCTACAGATGCCTGTTGGATTCGGACGCCGTGTGATCGTACCAAAAATGTGGGAATTCACCCAACGCTTCCCAGAGCTCCGTGTTGACATCGAATTGAGTGATCGGCTGGTTGATTTGACTTACGAGGCGGTCGATGCCGTTGTCCATATCGGTCCTGTGACTGACGATCGGGTGGTCTCGCACAGGCTTTGTAATCTTAGTTTTGCTGCCTATGCTTCACCAGAATATTTAGCCAAACACGGCACACCTCAATCGCCAGACGAACTCGATCAGCATCAGTGTTTGGCGTATCTTTTACCGCTAACCGGCGATCATCGAGAGTGGCAATTTACTAAAAATGGTCAAGACTACTCTAGAGTCGTCTCGGGTGCGCTCAACATCAACAATGCGGAATCGCTGATCGAGGCCGCCATTGCCGGCGCAGGTATTGTGATGGTGAGCGACTTTATCGCGGGAAATGCGATGCGTTCAGGAAAAATCAAACGCATCCTGTCCGACTACGTTGTCGCAGGACCTGAAGTATCCGTTCTTCATCTACCGCGCAGTACGTTGGCGGCAAAAGTGAGCGTGTTAGTCGCATATATGAAAAGTATCATCGAAGATATTGACCCCCAAGCCCTCAGCAAAACAGAGTAATAAACCAAATCCATAAAACTCGATACGAACAGCGATAAGATTCCTCCATAAAAGAGACACTGCACCCATGAAAAATTCCCCGTCTACGTCACAATCGAAGTCTGTGCCCTGCCTCAACATTCTGTCGACCATGGCATTGCGTAACGCCTTAAAAGAACTCCTTCCTGCTTTTACTGCGGCCTCCGGGATCCAGATCAACATTGAGTATGGTGCAACGGCACATCTTGGCGAACGTATCCGCGCTGGGGCCCGTGGGGACCTTCTGCTTGCTGTCGCAGGCTCGATTGACGACTTGACGCGCGAAGGCATCCTCAACGCAGACAGTCGAGTCGATCTGGTGAGCTCCGAAGTTGCGATGGCCGTTGGACTGTCCGCTCCCGTACCCGATATTTCCACACAAGAAGCCTTTATCGCAACGCTTAAAGCAGCGCGCTCCATCACCTTTTCCAAGCAAGGTGCGAGCGGCATATATTTCGCCAGCCTGATCAAGCGTCTTGGACTCGATGAAGAGGTCCGTGCTAAAGCGGTCGTGCTGGCCGAAGGCCTCACGGGCGAGCTTGTGGCAAGAGGTGAGGTCGAGCTCGCCGTGCAGCAGATGAGCGAACTCATGCAAGTAACAGGCATCAATATTTTTGCAAAACTCCCGCCAGCCGTGCAGCAATCCACCGTATTGTCCGCAGGTATTTTCAAAGAAAGTGCGCAGACCGCCGCCATACAGTCTTTGGTGGCGTTTCTACAAACCAGCGACGCCAAGCGCGCGTTTAAGCAACAAGGACTGGATCCCGTATGAAAACTGATTTGCATTTCCTCACAATTGCCGAGGCAGGACAACAGATCAAAGCTAAAAAGCTTTCTCCTGTCGAGTATGTCGATCATCTGAGCGCGCGGGTCGAGTCACTCGATGACCAACTGAGTGCCTTTATCACTCTAACCTTCGGGCTGGCGCGTCTGCAAGCCAAGGCTGCGGAAAGTGAAATCACGGCTGGACGTTATCTGGGTCCCATGCATGGCATTCCTTTTGGCGCCAAGGACATCTACGAAACGGCGGGCATTTTGACGACGGGTGGTTCACGGATCGGTCAACAGCACGTACCGACCAATGACTGCGCGGTCGTGGCAAAGCTTTATGAAGCGGGCGCAGTCTTGCTCGGAAAGCTCAACACGCACGAATTCGCCCACGGCGGGCCCTCGCTTGATCTGCCCTGGCCGCCTGTGCGTAACCCTTGGGACCTCTCGCGCTTTAGTGGCGGCTCTTCCAGTGGTTCGGGCGCAGCTGTGGCTGCGGGTTTGGTGGGCGCAGCACTCGGCACCGATACGGGAGGGTCGATCAGAGGACCGGCTTCGCTGTGTGGCATCGCAGGGTTTATGCCAAGCTCAGGTTTAGTGAGTCGCGTCGGCGTGATGCCGAACTCTTTTACGCTCGATCACTGCGGTCCTATGGCTTGGACGGTCGAGGACTGCGCCCTCATGTTGCAAGCGATCGCTGGACATGATCCCGCCGATGGCAATAGTTTTGAGCAACCTATTCCAAATTATGCAGAGAGTCTGGGTCAAGATCTCAAAGGCTTGCGCGTAGGTGTGTTGCGCTACGTGTGGGAAGAGGACCTTGTCGCTAATGAGGAGCACCGTCAGGCACTCGAGCAGGCGGTGGAGACGTTCAAGAAACTCGGCGCCTCTGTGCAAGACTGTCGCCTGCGTCCGATGCAAGACTATATGGACGTCAAGGTCGTCTTGGCCGAAACAGAAATCTTTGGCGTGCAACAGCAGGGCTTGGCCGAACGTCCGCATGACTATGGGCGTGATTTTTTGACGCGCATTTTGCCCGCAGTGATGTTCCAGTCTCTCGACTATCTCGCAGCCACGCGTGAGCACAAACGCATGCTCGAGGAAATGAAACCGATTTATGAAAAGTTTGATCTGCTCTTGATGCCAGGCTTTGGTCCTGCCCAACCGATCACGGCGCATCGGCCGATGACATTTTGGCGCAAGCCCAATGCGCAAGTGCTTGCCAATATAACGGGCGGCCCAGCCGTTTCTGTCAATTGCGGCTTTAACTCGGCGGGCTTGCCGATGGGCTTGCAGCTTGTCGGCGCACCTTTAGCCGATGCGCTGGTGTTAAAAGCGGGACATGCCTTTGAGCAAGCGATTGGTTTGCGTCATCAACGGCCAGAGCTCAAGCCAGGTCAAGCCGCACCGGCGCTCGTCGCACCTGATTTGACCCCTGACACTTCGCATTGCGATGCCCAAACACGTGCGTTTGCCGCGCGTATGGCGACCAACGCAGGGCTCAAGCTCGACGAGGCGCTGATGGAGGTGCTATGCGAAGCCGCGCCTCACGCGCTGGAGATGACAAGTCGTTTGCGCAAGAACCGAAACTGGTTTGATGAGCCCGCCAATGTCTTTCGTTCGGGCCAATAAAGCATCATAGGAAAATCATGACGCATTCTATAAAAGTCAGACTAGCTCGCCCGGACATCTTGCTCGCACCAGGTGTCTATGACGCCCTTTCGGCCGCGCTCGCCGAAGAGGCGGGTTTTGAAGCCCTCTACCTTTCCGGTGCGTCGATTGCCTACACTGCACTTGGGCGCTCGGACATTGGCTTGACCACGTTCACAGAAGTCAACGAACGTATCGCGCAACTGAGGGATCGCGTTCAAGTGCCTCTCATCGTCGACGCCGATACGGGTTTTGGCAACGCGCTGAACACGGAACGTACGGTCCGAGGCTTTGAACGCAGCGGTGCCAATATCATTCAACTTGAAGATCAGTCCTTTCCAAAGCGTTGCGGTCATCTCGAAGGTAAGTCTCTGGTTTCGACAGCGGAGATGGTCGGCAAAATCTGTGCGGCGACGGCGTCACGTCACTCAGCAGATACGCTGATCATGGCGCGTACGGATGCTGTCGCAGTCGAAGGATTCGAAGCGGCTCTGGAGCGCGCGGAACACTATCTTGAGGCGGGCGCCGATATCTTGTTTATCGAGGCCGTCCGCAGTGATGAGCAGATGCAAATCGTGAACACACGTTTTGCAGGACGTGTCCCCTTGCTCGCTAATATGGTCGAGGGTGGTAAGACACCCGTTAAATCCGCCGAGGAGCTACAAGCACTTGGGTATTCGATCGCAATTTTTCCGGGCGGTACCGTACGTGCAGTCGCTCACCTGCTACAACGTTATTACGCCAGCCTCAAGACAACCGGCAGCACACGCGCCTTTCAAGGTGCCATGCTTGATTTTGACGGCTTGAATGCGGTCATCGGCACACCCGAATTGCTCGCACGTGGCAAACGCTATGAAAACGGTCAAAAACCCTGATTGCCAAAGAACATTTCATTCAAATAAAACAAAACATAGGACATCGCCATGAAGACTTATCGTATCGCCGCAATTCCAGGGGATGGCATTGGCAAAGAAGTGATCCCCGAGGGTCAAAAAGTGCTTCAAGCTATCGCTGCAAAAGAGCAATCACTCAAATTTGAGTTTGAGAGTTTTGACTGGGGGGGTGACTACTATCGTCTACATGGCGTGATGATGCCTGAGGATGGCCTGGATGCGCTGCGCGATAAAGACGCGATTTTGTTTGGCTCGGCGGGTGACCCGCATATCCCGGATCACATCACGCTCTGGGGCTTACGTCTGAAAATTTGTCAGGGTTTCGACCAATACGCAAACGTGCGTCCAACACGCATCCTGCCCGGTATCGATGCCCCGCTCAAGCGCTGCACGCCCGCCCAACTCGACTGGGTGATTGTGCGCGAAAACTCAGAAGGCGAATACTCCGGCGTAGGCGGTCGCGCCCACCAAGGTCACCCCATTGAGGTCGCCACCGATGTGAGCATGATGACCCGTGCGGGCGTCGAGCGCATCATGCGCTATGCCTTCAAGCTCGCGCAAGCGCGGCCACGTAAGCTGTTGACGGTTGTGACAAAATCTAACGCGCAGCGTCACGCCATGGTGATGTGGGATGAAATCGCGGTTCAAATCAGCAAAGAATTCCCGGATGTAAAGTGGGATAAAGAGTTGGTCGATGCGGCGACCGCTCGCATGGTCAACCGCCCTGCTACACTCGATACGATTGTCGCGACGAACCTGCACGCTGATATTTTGAGTGACTTAGCTGCGGCGTTGGCTGGCAGTCTTGGCATCGCCCCGACCGGCAACATCGATCCCGAGCGCCGCTATCCCTCGATGTTTGAACCGATCCATGGCTCAGCGTTCGACATCATGGGCAAAGGCTTGGCCAACCCGATCGGTACGTTCTGGTCTGTCGTGATGATGCTGGAGCACTTGGGCGAACAAGCGGCTGCGGACCGCTTGATGAAAGCCATTGAAGCCGTCACCGCCAACCCTCGCCTGCACACGCGTGATCTGGGTGGTTTAGCCACCACAGCGCAAGTGACTGCTGCAATTTGCGATCAATTGAGTTGATTGAGCTATGACTGAGTCTACGCAGCAAGAAAATCCCCGAACCGGCCCCTTCGCCGGTCTCGTGGTGATCGAATTAGGTAATAGCGTTGCCGCACCGTTCGCCGGTCAAATTCTCGGTGAACTCGGTGCCCGGGTCATCAAAATTGAAAAAGCTGATGGCGACGATGCCCGTCGCTGGGGACCTCCTTTCTGGGAAGGGTCTTCTCCTTTTTTTCAGGCACTGAATCGCAACAAAAAATCAGTAGTGTGTGATCTACGTGATCCGCAGCAAATCCAAGAGCTCAAACAATACATCTGCGATCATGCAGATATTGTGATCCAAAATTTGCGGCCTGGGCACGTAGAAAAACTAGGCCTCGATGCCGACAGTCTTTTGGCTCAACAACCTCGGCTTATCTATTGCAATCTAGGCGCATTTGGCAAAGTAGGTCCGCTCAAGGATCGCCCTGGCTACGACCCGCTGATGCAGGCGTTCGGTGGGATTATGAGCACGACAGGTGAGCCTGGTCGCCCTTCGGTTCGCGTGGGCGCCTCGATTGTTGACATGGGCACGGGCATGTGGGGCATCATCGGCATCCTGACTGCACTACTCGAGCGTCAACAATCAGGGGTCGGTAAAGTCATCGACGTCTCGCTCTATGAAACCGCCACAACCTGGGTGTCCCTGCTCGCCGCGCAATATCTCTCAAACGGCGAGGTCGCGGCCAAACAAGGCTCTGGGGCCTCAGGTATTGTTCCCTACAAAGGCTATATGACAAGCGATGGCGAGTTGGTCATCGCCGCGGGCAGCGATGCACTTTTCAAAGCGCTCTCCACAACCGTCGGCAAGCCCGAGTGGGCGGCCGACCCGCGCTTTATTGACAATCCCCGTCGCGTTGAAAATCAGGTGGAGCTCTACGCTATGATCGATGCTCTCATTGTCACCCAACCTACCGACTATTGGGTCGAGCAACTCGAAGCCGCAGGCGTGCCCTGCGCACCCGTGAATAACCTTGCACAAATGGTCGCGCACCCACAAACCCAGGCACTCGGTTTGATGCAAGACGTCCCAGGGACTGGGATGCGCTTTATCGGTCTGCCGATTAGCTTTGACGGCGTCAGACCAAAACCTTACGCCGCACCGCCCAAACTCGGTGAACACTCTGCATTGATCTCCAAAAGGAACGCAACATGAGTACTTTTCCCACTTACGAAACCATTGCCACAGAGATGGTGAGCACCCATGTGCTCAAGGTCACCCTCAACCGCCCACAAGTCGGCAACGCAATCAACACCCAAACCGGTCACGATTTGCTGGATCTCTGGAATCGGCTGACAGCCGATGCCGGCGAAGTGCGTTGCATCGTGCTGACGGGTGCGGGCGAAAAGATTTTCTGTGCCGGTGGCGATCTTAAAGAGCGCAATGGCATGACCAAGCGTCAATGGACACTGCAGCACGAGCTATTTGAGCGCATGTACTGGACGCTTGTGGATCTGCCTGTCCCCGTCATTGCGGCGGTCAACGGTCATGCGTATGCAGGCGGCCTAGAAATGGCACTTTCCTGTGACTTTATTTATGCCAGCCATGCCGCACGCTTTGCCTTGACCGAGGTCACGCTCGGCATCATGCCAGGCGCTGGTGGCACACAAAACTTGCCACGCGCGATTGGCGAGCGTCGCGCCAAAGAAATTTTAATGACGGGCAAGCCCTTTAGCGCGCAACAAGCGAGTGACTATGGTTTGATCAATGCCATCCTAGAACCCAGTGAAGTCTTGGCCAAGGCGATCGAAACAGCCGAGGTGATTGCGGCTAATGCCCCACTTTCTGTCCGCCAAATCAAGAAATCTGTGCGTTATGGCGGTCAAATGGAGTTACGTACTGCTTTTCGCTTTGAAATCGAGGCGTATAACCATCTCATCGACACCGAAGACCGCATGGAAGGTGTCGCGGCATTTAACGAAAAGCGTAAAGCGAATTTCAAAGGCTGTTAAGCGGAGCATCACATGGCAAATCCAAAACAAAATATCACCATCGAAACAGGTGAGGACTATCCTGAAATCCGCGAAGGCGTCAAACGTGTCTGTGCGGACTTTCCCGGCTCATATTGGCGTGGCCTTGAGGAAAACTTAGACTACCCGACGGAATTCGTGCAGGCCTTGACGGCCTCAGGCTATCTGGGTGCGCTGATCCCCGAAGAGTATGGCGGCAGCGGTATGCCCCTGCGCGCAGCAGCGGTCATCCTCGAAACGATTCATTCATCGGGCTGCAACGCAGGTGCCTGCCATGCGCAGATGTACACCATGGGTACGGTCTTGCGACACGGCAGCGACGCGCAAAAGAAGAAATATCTCCCCGACATCGCCTCCGGCAAGGTGCGTCTGCAAGCATTTGGCGTGACCGAGCCCACCTCGGGCACGGACACCACCAAGCTCAAAACACGCGCCGAGCGCCAAGGAGACCATTACGTCATTAACGGTCAAAAAGTCTGGACCTCGCGTGCTTTGCATTCTGATTTGATGTTGTTGCTGGCACGCACAACGCCGATTGATCAGTGCAAGAAAAAGAGCGAAGGCTTGTCCGTGTTTTTACTCGATATCCGCGATGGTCTGGGCAAAGGGCTTGACATTCGCCCACTCAAAGCCATGGTCAATCACCATGCGACTGAAGTATTTTTTGACAATCTGAAAATTCCTGCAGACAACTTGATCGGCGAGGAAGGCAAAGGCTTTAAGTACATTCTTGACGGCTTGAACGCTGAACGTATTTTGGTGTCAGCCGAAGCGATTGGCGATGCACGCTGGTTTGCGAAAACGGCAGTCGCCTATGTGAGCGAGCGTCGCGTCTTTGACCGCCCGATCGGTCAAAACCAGGCCGTTCAGTTTCCGATCGCGCGTGCACACGCGGAGACAGAAGCCGCTGACTTGGTGTTGCGCCGCGCTGCTGCGCTATTTGATGCGGGTCTACCTTGCGGGGATGAGGCCAATATGGGTAAGTTGCTGGCCTCTGATGCCACTTGGCACGCGGCCGAAGCTTGTCTGCAAAGCCATGGCGGTTTTGGCTATGCCAAGGAATACGATGTTGAGCGCAAGTGGCGAGAAACCCGCTTGTTCCAGATCGCGCCGATTTCAACCAATCTGGTGTTGTCCTACATTGGCGAACACATGATGGGCATGCCACGCTCGTTTTAAACACTCAAAATAAAATTGTGCGGGAGACAAAAATATGACTATAGGATTAACCCAAGCACTTGCTGAGTTTGTGGCAAAGCCGACCTTCGGCGGCCAAGAACAAGCGGCCTATGCCGTTGCTAAAACTGGTTTTATCGACACGATTGCCACCATGATGGCCGGCCATCGCGAGCCCGTGGTTGACGTTGTACGACAGTTTTTCGCCCAAACCACGACGCCGGCCGAGTCACCCGTACCGTTTTTAGGTACGCTGCATCCCGCGGCGCAAGCGGCCTTTATCAATGCGGTCGCAGGACACGCCTTGGACTATGACGATGTCGCGATTTCTGGGCATCCCAGCACTGTGCTAGTCCCTGCTATTTTGGCCGAAGGTCACAAGCTCAACCGCTCTGGCCTGGACGCTGTACGCGCCTACATCGTGGGCTACGAAGTCTGGGCCGAGCTTGTGAGCCGCGAACCTGAGCAGTATCACCTCAAAGGTTGGCATCCGACTGGTGTGTTTGGTGCCGTAGGTGCAGCTGCTGCTGTGGCTTACCTCAACAAGCTATCTGTAGATGAAGCGCGTCAAGCGCTGGCCATCTCCGCGAGTCTTGCGAGCGGTTTGGTCGCGAACTTTGGCACCATGACCAAACCCTTTCACGCAGGTCGTGCGGCCTCGCACGGTATTGATGCGGTGCGCTTGTCTCAACTAGGCATGACCTCGGCACCCGATGTGTTTGAACATCCTGCTGGCTATTTGTTTGCGCTTTCTTTGTCCGGCCGCGCGGACCTCAAGCGTCCCGCTGATACTTTGGGCAAGACTTTGCGGATTTTGGATAGTGGCTTGTCAATCAAACGTTATCCGGTCTGCTACTCCAGTCACCGCAGCATCGATGGCGTATTGGCAATTGTGGAACGTGAAAACCTCAAGGCCGAGGACATTAGTAAGGTCCATTTGACGATGGGTCCCGCGCAAGCCTCAATGTTGCGTAACAAACATCCCGTGACAGGGCTTGAGGCCAAGTTTAGTGCCCAGTTTGCAGTGGCCTCCGCCGTGGTGGCACGCCAGGTCGGTTTATCCCAATTGACAGACGCGTTTGCCACACGCCCCGATGTTTCAGAGCTATACGGCAAGGTGAGTGTGACGACGGTAAACACGGTGTGTCCGTTAGAGCCTGCCTTTGCATTGACAGACCGCGTTGTCATCGAAACAAAGAATGGAAAAACGTTTGACTCAGGTGAAATTCGTTTCCCTCTGGGTAATGCAAAAAACCCCATTGATGCCGCCGGTTTAAAGGCAAAATTTATGGATTGCGTCGCGACGGGCAAAGCCGAAAATCCGGCGATGCATGGCGCAGATGCCGGCCTCTATGACCGCATCGCGGGCCTAGAGAATCTCCCTAGCGTGCAAAGTCTATTTGGCAAATAGTCCTGCAGGCGCCGATGCTGTAGTCCACGGAGCGAAATGAGTCAAAGCGTCGTGTGGTTTAAAAAGGACTTGCGCGTCCATGATCACGCTGCATTGACTGCCGCTGTCAAACGGGGGCGTGTCTGTTGTCTTTACATCATCGAGCCGAGTCTCTGGCGCAGTCCCGATGCCTCGACGCAGCACTACGAATTTACGCTTGAAAGTCTTCGCGATCTCTATGTCGCGATTAAAAAACTCGGTGGACAATTACACGTTGTCACCGGCGAGGCCCTTGACGCCTTGCAGCGTCTGCATGCACTGATGCCGTTTGATGCGCTGTTTTCACATCAAGAAACAGGAAATGCGCTCAGTTATACGCGGGATATTGCCGTCGGCAAATGGTGCCGTCAACAAGGCATTAGCTGGCATGAACCGATCCAGTTTGGCGTAGTGCGACGACTACACAACCGCAATCTCTGGCAAGCCTCCTGGGAAGAGCACATGCAGCGAGACTGCCTCCCTGCCCCCACACAGATTGATGCGCTACCCTTGCCTTGGACTGAGCCACGCCCACCCAGTGCAGCGGAGCTGGGTATTGACCCACTGAATCCCCCTCGTCGACAAAAAGGGGGTCGCAAGCTTGGTCTAGACGTTCTCAATGATTTTCTGGAAATCCGAAGTGAGCAGTATCGGGGGGGTATTTCATCGCCGTTGTCGGCGCCGACAGCATGCTCCCGGATCTCACCCTATTTTACCTATGGGTGCCTGAGCATGCGCGAAGTCGTGCATGCCATGGTTGAAGTCATGGACCGCGAAAGCTCAAGAGAGAGCCGTAAATCGAAAGGGTTACGCGCGCTCATGAGCCGGCTCTACTGGCACTGTCACTTTATTCAGAAACTCGAGTCTGAACCAGAGCTTGAATATCAAAACGTCCACCGTGGCTACGATGGTCTGCGTGAAGAGGACTGGAACGAGGCCCATTTTGCCGCGCTGAGCGAGGAACGCACAGGCTGGCCTCTGGTGGACGCCTGCGTGCTGATGCTCAAAGACACGGGTTGGATTAATTTTCGGATGAGGGCGATGATTGTCTCGACCGCGGCTTACCCACTCTGGCTGCACTGGCGCGGAGTCGGTCAATGGCTGGCCAGACATTTTCTCGACTACGAGCCTGGTATCCACTGGAGTCAGATGCAGATGCAAGCGGGCACAACCGGCATCAATATTCCGCGCATCTACAATCCCATCAAACAGGCGCGCGACCATGATCCAAAGGGCGTCTTTGTCAGGCGTTGGATTCCAGCACTCAGGCAGGTCCCTGACACCTGGTTATTCGAGCCCTGGCACTTGACGCCCGAGATGCAACAACAGTTTGGTATCCAAGCGGATCACAGACTTCCGATGCCTGTCGTGGATCTTGAGGCTGCCACACGCGAGTCTAAGCGCCGCCTGTACGATAGACGCAGTGACGCGGACGTCAAAGCGGGAAAAAAAGCGATTATTGAAAAACACGCCTCGCGCAAACGTTCGGATCGTGTCCAGACCGTAAGCCGACGCCGCAGCAACATCCAAGCACACACACAAACTCAAGCGCCACCACCCACGCAGCATGCTTTGGATTTTTCATGACAACACCCTCGCCCATGCGTGGACGTAAAAAGGCAGACCTTCCGAGCAAAGTCTGTCAGCGTTGCATGCGTCCATTTACTTGGAGAAAAAAATGGGAGCGCGACTGGGAGAATGTGAAATTTTGCTCTGATCGCTGCAGGACATCCTCAGGATCTACCCATTCTGGAGCCTCCAAGTGAGCACCTTGATTTATTGGTTTCGAAATGATCTTAGACTGCAAGACTCGCCTGCGCTGAGTAAAGCCTGTCGCGAGGCGACACAGCTGATCCCCGTCTATGTTCTCGCGCCAGAGGAGACCTCAACACGCTGGGGTTTTGCGCGCGAAAGTCACCAGCGCAAACGGCATTTAACCGAGTCACTTATCGCACTCGATACACAATGTCGAGAATTAGGGAGTCGTCTGCTTGTGTTGCAAGGCGATGCCTCAACGACACTCTCTGCACTGGTTCAGTTCACCCAAGCGCAAGGCATTATTTGTGAGCAAATCGCGGCTCCTGAAGAGCAAGCCGAAGTCGAGCGACTGAGAGCGCAAGGTATCAAGGTCCAGTGCGTGTGGCAGTCCACCATGCTCGAACTTACGACACTGCCCTTTACGCCACAGCACATGCCGGACGTGTTTACGCAGTTTAGGCAAAAGCTTGAAGCCAAAGGGCTGCGTGCCCGGCAGACTGTATCGAAACCTGCACAACTACCTGGTCTGGCTTCGAATCTAGAGATTGAAAGCGTCAGCTTGAGGCAGCGGCTTGAGCATCTGGGTTCGAGTTCAGAGGCAAACGGCCAGTCGCGCGCAGGGACAGCCCAAGGCCTTCAACACTTGGATCATTACTTCGCAGACGAACTCCCCCACACCTATAAGCAAACCCGCAATCAGCTCTCTGGCGCAGACTACTCGACACGCTTTTCAACATGGCTGGCGACCGGCGCACTCTCGGCACCCATGATTGTTGAGCGACTCACGCAGTACGAAGCCAGCCGGGGTGCCAACGAGGGTACCTACTGGATCTGGTTTGAACTGGTTTGGCGGGATTATTTCCGTTTCTTGCATCTGAAATACGGTCGTGCGCTTTACTTTCGCGAAGGACTACGCAAGCCCGATCCAGGCAGTGAAGTACCAAGTCTTGCCGAGCCCACCAGTGGCATCGCGCTCAAACTCTTTGAGCAATGGACGCAAGGCAGAACAAAAAATGCGCTCGTCAATGCGGGAATGAACGAACTCGCTGCAACAGGAAAAATGTCCAATCGCATGCGTCAGATTGTCGCAAGCTATTTGATTTACGACTTAAGAATCGACTGGAGAGCCGGGGCGGCTTGGTTTGAGTCACAACTCTTGGATTACGACGTCTACAGCAATCAGGGCAACTGGCTGTATATCGCAGGCTTGGGGACGGATCCGAGAGGCGGTCGACGCATGAATTTGGACAAACAAGCGCTGGAACATGACCCCCAGGGGCTTTATCGCAAACAATGGGCACAGACATGACAACACTTCGCTTAGTCCTAGGTGATCAACTCAATCCCACACACAGCTGGTTTTCCAAAGTCGATCCCAATGTCGTCTATACCTTGATGGAAATGCGTCAAGAAACAGACTATGTGGTGCATCATGCCCAAAAGGTCCTAGCGATTTTCGCGGGGATGCGTGACCTATCGGCACTGCTTGAGTCTCAAGGGCATCGCGTCCACTACCTCGCCATCGATGACGCTAAAAATACGCAGTCTCTGACACTCAACCTTGAAAAATTATTCAAGCAATATAAATGTACGCGCTTTGAATATCAACAACCGGACGAGTGGCGCTTGGACGCGCAACTTGAAACCTTTAGTCAACGCTTAAAGATCACGGTGCAGATGTGCGACAGCGAACATTTTTTCACTACCCGTCACGAGGCCGGAGAGATCTTTAAAGGTCAAAAAAGCTGGCTGATGGAACGGTTTTATCGCCAGATGCGGACCAAACACAAGGTCCTTATGCTCGATGCTAAGAAACCCGTCGAAGGGCAATGGAACTTTGATCACGAAAATCGCAAGCGGTGGACCGGCACCCCTCCAGAGCCAAAAGACCACAGGACCCAACACGATCACTCTGCCTTATGGCAGATCATTGAAACAGCGGGTATCCAAACAATGGGGGTACCACACGCCGCTGATTTTGCCTGGCCCTTGAACCGCCAGGAGGCCCTCGCCGATCTGGAGCGTTTTATCGAACATATTTTGCCAAACTTCGGTGACTTTCAAGATGCGATGAGCACAGGTCACTGGCGGATGTTTCACTCCCTGCTATCGTTTTCACTCAACACCAAGATGCTTAAACCGCAAGAAGTGGTGAGCCGCGCCGAACAGGCGTGGCAAGCAGGCCACATATCGATCGCGACGGCTGAGGGTTTTATCCGGCAAATACTCGGCTGGCGCGAATACATCCGAGGCATGTACTGGCATCACATGCCAGGTTACGCGCAGCACAATACCTTTAACCACACGACGCCCCTACCAGACTGGTTTTGGACTGGCAAGACCAAGATGCAGTGTCTCTCAGACTCGATTGGCCAGTCTTTGGAGCATGCGTATGGGCACCACATCCAACGTCTCATGGTCATTGGGAATTTTTCTCTGCTCGCAGGACTCGACCCCGCTTCCTTGCATCGCTGGTACCTGGGGATTTATATCGATGCGTTTGAGTGGGTAGAGTTGCCCAATGTGATTGGCATGAGTCAGTTCGCCGATGACGGGCTGCTGGCCACCAAACCTTATGTGTCAAGTGCGGCCTACGTCGATCGGATGAGCGACTATTGCAAAGGCTGCCATTACGACAAAAAACAACGCGAAGGTGAGCGTGCATGCCCTTACAACGCCCTGTACTGGGACTTTTTTATCCGGAACGAAGAGAAACTCTCAAAGAACTTCCGTCTCGGCATGGTGTACAGAAATATTGAAAAAATGAGTGAGGCCGCGATCGAGGGCATCAAAGAAAAAGCTCAGGAGATTAAAGCCTCACTCAATACGTACTGAGCTTGTCAATCGCGCAGGCCATCATGATGTCTCGCGTCGATAAGCCGTCCGCATCATGTGTGGTCAATACAATAGAGACTTTACTGTAGACGTTGGACCACTCGGGGTGGTGGTCCAATTTTTCTGCCAGGATCGCGACACGCGTCATAAAAGCAAAGGCTTCGCTAAAGTCTTTGAAATGCCAACTGCGGGACAACCGCCCACCTGCTGTGGCATCGTAATGCCAGGCCGGACAGGTCGCGCAGGCAGCCTCGAGTTCACTTGACTGCAATCGGGCAATACTCATGATCATTCCCCTTTTAGGAAATCTGTGTATTAGAAGGATCTGGCTCGCGTGGGAGCAACATCACAATCAACGCTGTACACGCGGCAAAGCCAGCCATCACTAACAGCATGAAATCAAATCCAAAACTTTTGACCGAGGGACCAATGGCCCAGACCGCGATCGAACTCAGCCCCAAGGATATCGCCAGCCGGATACCCGCTACTCGTGAACGCATCCTGTCATCCACATAGCGCACAACCATCACGTCCACAAAAGGCACCGCGCCAAAGATGAAGACCATCACGCCCAACAAGGCGGCGAACAACCACCATCCTTGCGCATGCGATGCGAGTAAAAACAAAGGGATCTGAAGCAAAACAATCCCAAGAAAGATTGGACGGATGGCGAAACGGTCGAGCAATTTGCCAACAATGACTTGCATGAGTGAAGCCACCACGTAAATCACGGCCAACATGACGCCCAGGGTCGCGGGGTCTTCGATAATTCCTTTAAAACGTTCAAGCAACAGTTGACCATTGCCATTGGTCGTAAAATTAAACAATACACTCCCCGTCGCCGCGCTCACCGTCATCACTGCCAGCACCCGCGCGATCAGCGCCGGAGGAAACTTGACCTTGGCGGACGCTCTGCGTTTGGCGGGCGCTTCGGTTTCTGATGGGCACACATAGGCAAACCAGATTCCACAAGCGATAGAAAACACGGCTGGGATGGCAAAGGCAGCGCGCCATCCCAGCCACTTGATCAAAAAACCACTGACCACTGCGGCGAGTGCCACGCCCATGTTGCCGGCGAGCCCATTGATGCCAATCACATAGCCCGGATTGGCGGACTGTTGCACCAGGAAAGGAATACCCACGGGATGATAAATCGAGGCAAAGGCGCCGACCAGTGTGAGCGCCGCACCCATTTGCCAGGCGTTTTGGCTCAATGCGGCAAGCAACGTGGAGGCGCCGATGCCAACAAAAAACACCACCATCATGCGTCGACGGCCCCAAAGGTCACCGAGACGCCCCGAGGGAATCGAGCCCAAACCAAATAGGACGAAAGCACCCACACCATAAGGCATCAGATCTTCCCAGCTGTCAAAGCCGAAATCGATTGCGATCACGCCCACCGAAGCCGCAAAAATCAGCAAGAACATGTGGTCTAAGCCATGGCCCACGTTGAGAAGCAAGCGCACAGCCAGCGAATGGTCTTGTACTTGCATAGAAGAATCAGTGGCGCTCATCTTGGTTTAGCTTCTTTTGTGATTTTAGGCGCGACCAATAATGGACGCGGTCAACATAAGCTCCTCGAGGAGCGCGAGCGACACCACGCCAGAAACCGAGTAGGGATCGAGCTCAGGCTGCTCTGAATACTTGAGTACGATTGAAGTATTGAGCTTGGAGAGATTGACCTTGCCCATCGTCCAGCCGCCAAAACGCCTTTCCGTGATTTCCTCATAGTGCAGCAACACGACGTCTTTGTGCCGCGTGTCGCGAATGATGTGGGCATACAACTCGTTGACTTGCTTACGTCCACCTTCGATGGCCTGAAGATAAATTCCACCGCCATAGCAAAGAATACCCGTGATGCCATTGGTAATATTGTGTTGGCGCGAAGAATCCAGAATCGAATCCGTTTCCTCGTTCACGTTGGGATCAAGTGCGCGACTGACATACAACAAACGTACCAACATGACTATACCTCTCGAGGAATCAGGGACAAGAACTCACGACGCAAATTGGGATCTTTTAAAAAAGCCCCGCGCATCACAGAGTTGATCATACGGCTATCCATATCCTTGACACCACGCCAAGACATACAAAAGTGAGTCGCGCTCATGACGACCGCCAAACCATCGGGTTGAGTTTTTTCTTGAATCAAATCAGCAAGCTGCACAACCGCTTCTTCTTGGATCTGGGGACGACTCATGATCCACTCCGCCAGGCGGACATATTTGGAAAGACCAATCACGTTGGTGTGTTCGTTGGGCATGATGCCGATCCAAACCTTACCGATGACAGGGCAAAAATGATGACTACATGCGCTGCGCACGGTCATCGGCCCAACAATCATCAATTCGCTGAGATGCTCTACGTTGGGAAACTCAGTAATAGGCGGCTGCGGGCGATAACGACCGCCAAAAACTTCTTGGAGATACATTTTAGCGACACGTCGCGCGGTGTCATTGGTGTTGTGATCGGAAACGGTGTCAATCACCAGACTCTCCAACACGCCTTTCATTTTCCCCTCAACTTCATCTAAAAGAAGAGCCAGCTCGCCGGGTTCGATAAAATCGGCGATATTGTCATTCGCGTGAAAACGCTTGCGGGCTGTTTTCAGGCGATTGCGGATGGATACCGAGATAGGTATGCCTTGATCTAGGTCTTGTTCAGGTGCATTCATAAGCTTGAGTTTAATCGTGGAACATCTGCAAAATAAAGGAGATCGACATTAAGCACTCCTTGGCAAAGCGCTACTTGATCCGACGCTGTATAGCTGGGCGTATCCTAAGAAACCCAACATAACACTTTTCTAAAAACCATATACCGGGCGGATGCGCAAACAACCGCCCGAACCAGCGCCAATATTTCAGGCTCAACCAGAGCTCGACGAAAGCCGCAGCGCCGCTTTTGAGGCTGCCATCGGCACCTCGCACGTGAAAACGCGCCATCGCTTGCTGGCAACTCAAATCACCGGCCACCTGCCCGTCTAAAATACGACTGATATCCTCCCAGCAAATCTGATCTGCGCCTACGCTGTTTTTATAAAAGCCGATTTCTCGCCGACAAAGGGGACACGAACCATCAAAATACACAGTCACTTGATTATTTGCTTTCACAAAGGCTTTGTCCATAAAGACCACACACCTACAGCCACTTCTGCATAAAAAGCGCTTGTCCCGTCAACGCGCTCAAGGAATATTGCTCAAAACCAAAACGCTCATAAGAGCGCTGCGCTTGGGTATTGCCGCTCAGTACCTCAAGCGTAACCTTGCAGCATCCTAAAGCACGCGCATGCCCCTCCATTGCAGTCAGAAGTGCTTGACCGATACCTTGGCCGCGATAGGCAGGGTCCACGGCAATATCGTGCACATTGATCAGAGGCCGTGCCTTAAAGGTCGAATAGCCAGGCAGGGCATTTAACAAGCCTACAGGCTTGCCGTCCTTGAACGCAAGCCAACTGATCGCGCCCGTCACCCTTGACAGGTCGTCGCACAGGCGAAGGCGGGTGTCGGCTGTCAAGGGCTCACCGCCCCCCATCGGATCTCGGGCGTACATATCCAGCATATCGATTAAAGCCTGACGATCAGAGGGGTCAAGATAGTCCACGACTTTGACAGCTATGTTGCACTGCATGAAAAACCGCTCCTAAAGGCTCGCGCAGGCCGACAAGCCTGCCACCGCATATCCGATGGTATAACAACTCGTTTGCAGACCCAAATTGAAGGTGCACGATGTCTGATTCCCTCCCGCTCGACGGCATTCGCGTTGTTGAATTTACACACATGGTCATGGGCCCCACCTGTGGCATGATCCTCGGAGATCTAGGCGCCGAGGTGATCAAAGTCGAACCGCTCGCGGGTGACAACACACGCAAACTACTGGGCTCGGGCTCAGGATTTTTTCCAATGTTTAACCGCAACAAGAAAAGTATCGCGATCGACGTCAAACACCCGGCAGGCAAGGAAATCGTTCTAAAGCTGCTTGGTTCTTCCGACGTCTTTAGCGAAAACTTCAAGAGCGGCACGATGGATAAACTCGGCTTCGGTTACGAGGCGCTTTCCAAGCTTAATCCCGCCCTGATCTATGTCTCGCACAAGGGCTTTTTACCCGGTCCCTACGAGCACCGCACGGCACTCGACGAAGTGGTGCAGATGATGGGTGGACTGGCATACATGACGGGACCGGTCGGACAACCCTTACGCGCAGGGTCCAGTGTCAATGACATCATGGGTGGAATGTTTGGTGCCATCGGTGTGTTGGCATCCCTCCAAAAACGACATCGCACGGGCAAGGGGCAAGAAGTTGCCAGCGCATTGTTTGAGAACAACGTGTTTTTAGTCGCCCAACACATGATGCAATTCGCCGTGACAGGCGTTCCCGCCAACCCCATGCCCAACCGACTCAGTGCCTGGGCGGTTTACGATGTATTCACCGTCAAGGATGGGGAGCAAATATTTTTATCGGCTGTCAGCGATACGCAGTGGGCGATCTTATGCAAAGAGTTCGGCTTTGAAGACCTCAAAGCTGACGACAGGCTCAACAGCAACAACGACCGTGTCAAGGCGCGCGGTTGGCTCATCCCAATCTTGCGAGAGCGTTTCGGAACGTTAAGTGCCAAAGAGCTGAGCAACCGTTTTGAGCAATGCGGCCTTCCCTACGCGCCCATTACACGCCCTCACGACTTGTTCGACGATCCGCACTTGCTGGCAACAGGCGGCCTGGCACCCGTGACGATCCCGGCTGACAACACAGGCGCTGGGCGAGAGATCGAAACCCGCGTCGCCCTCCTACCCATCGCGTTGGAGGGTGAGCGACTGCAAGTCCGCAATGCACCCCCTAAAATAGGTGCCGATACGATCGCGCTTTTACAAAGCATCGGCTACACCAAAGAAGAAATCTCAGCCCTCAAAGACAATGGAGTCGTAACATGGAATTAAATCTCACCCACAAGCATGTGTTGATCACAGGTGGCAGCCGAGGCATCGGTCTGGCTTGCGCTAAGGTGTTTCTCGAAGAAGGCTGCAAAGTCAGCCTAGTCTCGCGTGATCCCAACAATCTTGAAAAAGCAAAAACTCTGCTCTCGTCTCAAGTGGCAGGCTGTCAGGACCGCATCGCTTTGTTTTCCGCAGAGCTACAAAAAGCCGACTCGGCCGAGCGCGCGCTCAACGAAGCAGAAAAAACTTTTGGCGCCATCGATGTATTGGTCAACTCTGCTGGCGCTGCGAAACGCACACCGGCGGAAAGCCTCTCGCCCGCTTTTTTCCGCGAAGCCATGGATGCGAAATTTTTTACTTATATCAATATGATTGACCCCGTGATCAAGCGTATGGGTGCGCGCGGGGAAGGCGTGATCGTGAACGTGGTTGGCGCAGGTGGCAAGATTCCCTCGACCGTGCATATCGCGGGTGGTAGCGCCAATGCAGCACTCATGCTCACCACCGCGGGACTCGCCGTCGCCTATGGACCTAAAGGTGTGCGTATCAATGCGGTCAACCCCGCAGGCACACTGACCGACCGTCTGATCGAAGGACTCAAAGTCAATGCCGATCACGAAAACATCAGCCCCGAGGAAGTCCTCGAGCGCATGACATCGAAAATTCCGATGGGCAGGCTCGCAAACCCTGAGGAAGTGGCCGACACGGTGGCGTACCTCGCCTCGAATCGTGCCAGCTATGTAACGGGTACTGTTATCACGATGGACGGTGCGGCGCATCCCGTAGTGGTCTAAAAGCCAATGTTTTAGGCACGCGTCATATCAAGGTATTGTCGAATGATGTCTTGAAATGACGCGTCAGCTTTCAGGCCCAGTCGATGGGTGCGTTGACAATCAAAACGTGCGGGCCAACCACCCACGATACGCGCGATCTGAGCGTCGGGTTCCACACAGACCAACCCGGCCGCTTGCTCACCAGCCACTTCGCGTAAAGCCTGCAACATCTCTCCGACGGTCACCGTTAACGCAGGAAGATTGATGGCTGTACGTCCACCAAAGTCCTCGCGCGTCGCCTCGACAACAGCGAGCACGCCTGCGATCGACGTCATCGGTGACGACAATGCCACGGAGGTCTCCAAACTCACCGGACAGCGGGTCGCCACACCGGAAAGCGGCTCTCGGATAATGCCCGACAGAAAACTAGAGGCCGCGCCATTGGGTCGACCGGGACGCACCGAGACAGTCATGAGTCGCGCGACGCGCCCATCGATATAGCCTTTGCGCGTGTAGTCGGCAATCAACTGTTCGCAGATAAATTTGTGGATGCCGTAACTGGATTGTGGCGTCGGCAAGGTCGTATCAGTCACCACGGCAGGCAACGGAATCGCGAGGTCTGAACCAAATACTGCCACCGAACTGGCGAAAAACAACAAAGGCGCCTGGTCTGTGCGCGAGTGCTGCGCACGCAGACCTTCGAGCAAAACGCGCGTTGCCTCCAGATTGGAGCGCAAGCCCAACTCGAAATCCGCTTCGCACTCACCCGATACCGCCGAAGACAAATGAAACACCGCGTCATAGTCAGCGCGGAGCAGCTCCGGCAAACGAAGCAGCAAATCTCCTGTGTCCATTCGTACTTTGGGATGATGAACGATATCCTGCCAAGACGATGGGAAGAGATCAGTCAGCGTCAAGGAAGATAGCGTCTGACCGCGCAAACCATCACGCATTAATAGCTTGCGCGCGAGCAAGGTTCCCAAAAAGCCTGCTCCACCCGTGATCAAAATATTCATCTTTACCAAGACGCCTTAAAGTGTTGTCGTAATTCCTCAATCGCCACCTCTGAAAGCGGCTGCAACGGTTGCCCACTGCGTAAACTACGTAGCCATAGACGGGCCGTCTCTTCTAGTTCCTCGAGCACTGCCATGGTCGCGATCAGATTCGGCCCCCAGACTTGGGGTCCAAGCCTCTCGCACATGACCGCGCGCAAGGCCAGCCCGCGCGAACGGTATGCTTCGATCAAGTGCGCCACCTGTTCGGCAACCTGCAACGCACCAGGCCTGAAATAAGGCACTAGCGGAACATGCCCGACTTTCATCACATAATAAGGGGTCAAAGGCGGAACGATATCATCCTTGTGCCAGACTCCTCGGAGTGTTAGCTCCACCAGATAGGAAGAGTGTGTATGGATCACACAATGCGCTTCGGGAGCGTGCTGATAAATCTGCCGATGCAATGACAGGGTTTTACTGGCGCGCTCTCCTGAGCGCTGCTCGCCCTGCTCATCCACCCAAGCGAGTTTTTCGGGTTCGAGAAAGCCAAGACAAGCATCCGTAGGAGTGATTAGAAAACCGCTTCCATGCCCCAGCCTGACGCTGATGTTGCCCGTGGTCCCATGCACATAGCCACGCTCAAACAAACTGCGACCTACTCGGCACAGATCCTCACGTATCCTGGCCGTATCAACAGGCTCTGGCAAAACACTCATGTCGAACGTCCTTGCTCAAAAGCTGTGGTAAAAAATTCGGTGCGTCCAAAATTACCAGACTTCAACGCCACATGAATCTGTCTGCCTGAAGAGCGGACGTAGCCCGCACACCACGGCACACCAGGGTCAATCTGAGCACCAATGTGTAATTGCGTCATCCCGAGCGCCTGTACGACCGCGCCTGAAGTTTCACCCCCGGCGACGATGAGCTGGCCAACCCCTTCTTGGACGAGACCCAGCGCAATCTTTGCGAGGGTGGCTTCGATGAGCGCGCCCGCCTGCTCAACGCCCAAGCGGCTCTGTGCTGCCTGCAAGGCCTCGGGTGCGACGGTTGAGTAGATCAAAAGTGGCTGCTCCCCAAGCCTGGAGCCCGCCCAAGCAAGTGCTTGTTGGGCAAGCAGCTCCACAGCGTCGACACCCTTGACTAAACTCAATGGATCGATCACAAAATGGGCGCCTCCTTTTGACACAAAATCCGCGACCTGCGCATTGGTGGCCCGCGAACAACTGCCAGACAAAATCGCTCTCTTACCTGAGGCAGGGACCAGCGCGGCCGCACGGGGATTAGGCTGTATCGAAAAGTTGCTAGGTAAACCTAGCGCCAAACCCGACCCCGCTGTCACCAAGGGCATATCAGCGAGCGCCGGCGCCAGTCTAAAGAGGTCCTCATTGCTAATAGCATCGACTATCGCGATGCCGATGCCCTGCTGTCGCAACTCGGCGATACGCGCTCGAATGGCGTCTGCTCCTCGCGACACCACCGCGTAATCAATCAAACCAACGCGTTGCTGAGTTTGCGGGGTCAGTACACGCAATAGATTGGGATCCCTCATCGGGGTCAAAGGATGATTTTGCATACCACTCTCATCGAGCAACACATCCCCCACAAATAAATGCCCCTTGAAGACTGTTCGACCCACGTCGGGAAATGCGGGGGTGGCGATCGTAAAGTCCGTCTTTAACGCCTCCATCAGCGCATCGATCACCGGGCCTATATTGCCCTGTTCTGTCGAGTCGAAGGTCGAGCAGTATTTGAAATAAATTTGTCCTGCCCCTTGTGCCCGGAGCCAGGCACATGCATTGAGAGACTGCGCAACAGCCTCGGCGGGCGGGATCGTACGGCTTTTGAGCGACACCACGACGGCATCGACCTCCGCGTCTAAAGGCTTCTCGGGCACTCCGATCGTCTGCAAAACACGCATGCCTGCTCGAACGAGGTTATTCGCCAAATCGGTGGCGCCGGTAAAGTCATCTGCAATACAACCCAACAACACCTGCTTCATTGATTGTCCACCTGAAAGAAACCCAATAAGAATAGAAGGATAAGATCTATTCTGATAATTGAAACAAACCAAGGGATTTTACCTAGCCTCAAACACACTATTTTCCTCTAGGATCAGGATTCATTACAACAATAACGTCGCAGCGAACAACAAAATAAAATTTTATGGTTCGCGGCGTCAAATAGACGCCCAATCATCCAGATTTGGAGACATCTATGAAGCTTTTACGAAACGCAACCCTCGTCCTGGCAGGCGCAATGACGATGGGCTTAGCTGCTACTGCTTTCTCACAAACTGTCATGCGCAATAGTATCTCGGTCGCGCAAAATTCACATCAGGGTGTTGGCATTGATGTATTGGCCAGAGAAGTAGAGAAAGGCACCAACGGTCGAATCATTATTAAAAACTTTTATTCAGGTAGCCTAGGTGGAGAAAGAGAAAGTATCGAGTCGGTTCAACTCGGTACACAGGAACTCACGGGCACTAGCACTGGACCCGTGCCAAATTTTGTGCCTGCTGTTCGTATTTTAGATATTCCTTTCTTATTTCGTGACAAAGCGCATGCACGTGCCGTGCTAGACGGTCCGATTGGTCAAGCCATGCTCAAGGAGTTTGACAGTAAAGGTTTCAAGGCACTAGCTTGGTCTGAGAATGGTGTGCGACACATGACCAACAGCAAGAGACCCGTCAATGGACCCGATGATTTGAAAGGTCTCAAAATGCGTACCATGGAAAATCCCATCCATGTCGCGGCTTACAAGGGCTTTGGAATTATCACCACACCAATGGCATTCCCTGAGGTTTTTACTGCCTTGCAACAAGGTGTTGTGGATGGTCAAGAAAACCCTCTTTCAGTCATTATGGCTGCAAAGTTTGACCAAGTACAAAAGCACATGACTTTGACAGGTCACGTCTACAGTCCCGCCATTTTTCTGATGAACAAAGCCGCTTTTGACAAGTTGTCGCCCGCCGATCAAAAGGTGTTCTTAGAGGCGGCCAAGGTTGCCTCTCAGGCTCAACGCGCCCGCGTTGATCAAGACGATGCGAATGGTGTGGCTGAGTTACGCAAGAAAGGCATGCTGGTGGTAGAAAATGTCGACAAAGCTGCCTTTATCGCAAGACTAAAACCCGTCAATGCACAATTCGAAAAAGAGTTTGGTAAGAACAAGATCGACGCTATCCGCAACTACAAGTAATCTATCGTGACCTGTCATGGGCGTAGCGCGTAAGTGCTACGCCCATTTCTTCTGGATTCAGAATGAAACAGTTTTTGCTTTCCATAGAAAACCTGACTACCCGTATCTCATTGGTGGTTGCCTGCTTGATGATGGCGCTCGCCGTGACACTCGGACTCTTTCAGGTCATCATGCGGTTTGTGCTTGAAATTCCCGCTGAATGGACAGAGGTTCTTATTCGCTTCAGTCTGATCTGGATGGTATTTATGGGGATCCCCTATGCTTTTAGAGTGGGCGCAATGGTGAGCGTTGATGTACTTTCACGCTTGGTTGGTCCGGTTGCCAAACGCTTTTTATCATTTTGCACCTGCATCGCAGCACTGACTTTAATGATATGCATTATCTGGTGGGGCTGGGACTATGCCACCCGAGGCCGCATGCAAAGTGTGATAGGCCTTGAGGGCGTCACAATGTTTTGGGCTTACCTCGCTTTACCCGTTGGGGGACTTTTCAGCATACCTGCGATTGTGGCGCAGTTTTTTGATTCCAGAAATAGTGAATTGGAGACTGCACAATGAGCCTGACCATGCTGATTACGATGATGCTTTGCTTTACGCTGACGATTTCTGTCGCAGTATCGATCGGACTGGCTGCTGTATTGGGTATTCAGGTCGCCAACATCAATATGTTAATAGCAGTCAAAGAGATGTTTAACTCTCTTAACAAATTTCCTTTGGCAGCGATTCCCTTTTTTATTCTCGCTGGCAATCTCATGGAAACGGGCGGTATTTCGCGACGGCTGGTGGAGTTCGCTAAAAGTATTGTGGGTGGAGTGCAAGGCGGACTGCCAATGACTTGTGTGCTGACCTGCATGATTTTTGCGGCAGTATCGGGTTCGAGCGTAGCGACAACCTTTGCCATTGGAGCCATCTTAATTCCAGCCCTGATCAAGCACGGCTACCCCACGAACTACGCGGCTGCCCTTCAAGCGACAAGCGCGGAATTGGGCGTCGTGATACCTCCGTCTATTCCTCTCATTTTATATGGTGTAGCGGCAGAGGTATCGATCGGAGAATTATTTGTCGCAGGGTTTGGTCCAGGTATTTTTATCGGTTTATCTCTGATGCTGTTTGTCCACCTTTACTGCCGATGGAAAGGCTGGGGCAAGAACGACGGCGACGGCAGATTGAGTGTTGGACATGCCACCATTCAAGCAGCTTGGGCCTTATTGATGCCCGTCATCATCTTAGGTGGTATTTATGGCGGAATATTCACGCCAACCGAAGCCGCGGCTGTTGCCGTTTTTTACGCCCTCTTCGTCGGCATGGTGGTGTATCGCGAAATTAAGCCGCAGAATTTATTTTCAGTTCTCAAAAAATCTGTCGTGTCTAGCGCGGTCATCATGTTCATCATCGCTAACGCTGGATTATTTGCATTTTTATTAACGCGAGCAGGCGTCCCTGGTGATATCGGACGTTGGCTTAGTGTGGTGCTAGATTCTCCTGTCATGTTTTTACTAGGTGTCAATATCGCCCTGTTTGTGATTGGCATGTTTATTGAAACCAGCGCGGCAATCCTTGTCTTGGCTCCCATCCTGGTGCCGGTTGCGATGCATTTTGGTGTCGATCCCGTCCACTTCGGACTGATTATGGTGATTAACCTTGCCATGGGGATGATCACGCCTCCTTTCGGCGTGAACTTGTTCGCCGCTTGTACAATCGCGCGAATCTCTATCGATCAAATCATTGGGCGACTCGTTCCTTTTATTGTGGTGATATTTTGTTGCCTGATGATGGTCACTTACTTTCCTTCCATCTCACTGACCTTGAGGGATTTAGTTTACAAGTGAGTGCAGCATCATTGATTTGCTGCGCACTGCAGAGGTCGATCACCATGAAGACGCCTACGACCATTTATTACGGACACGCTCCGACCCCCTTTGGCACCGGACTGATCGGCTGGACTGAGCAGGGTCTTTTGCTGCTGCACCTACAGCAAACAAGAAATACGCAGCTTCATGAAACGCTGTCTTCGGCCTACCCGGATAGCATCCTGATCCATTCCGGCCGCGAAGCCATCGAAAGACTTGATCAAGCTTTCCAGTATGGTCGACCTGGTCATGCTTTACACAAGCCCGCACTCATGCTGCAGGGCACTGCGTTTCAGCTCAAAGTCTGGCAAGCCCTAAGAGGTATACCCTTCGGAGAGGTCCGAACGTATGGAGCCCTCGCTGAATCGCTCGGACACCCGGGAGCTGCACGCGCGGTCGGCACCGCCATCGCGGCCAATCAACTCGCCTATGTCATCCCTTGTCACCGCGTCATACGCGCCTCTGGCGATAGCGGTCAATACCGCTGGGGAGCCGAACGAAAGGCTCAAATGCTTGCTTGGGAAACCCGCCAACTTGCGGACTCGCACGCCGCCCGTTAGCATTTGACGACAATTTCACCAAAACAAGGACACAGACACATGAGTCAGCTGTTTACGCCTATCAATATCGGCCCGCTTACACTCCCGAATCGCATCGTCATTGCACCGATGTGCCAGTACTCGGCAGAACATGGCAAAACGACTGACTGGCATACGATACACCTTGGCCATATGGCGCTCTCAGGCGCAGGTTTGCTTATTATCGAGGCGACAGCCGTTGAGGATATCGGACGGATTACGCATGGCTGCGTGGGTCTCTACTCCGATGAGACCGAGGCAGCGCTCAAAAAGACCATTGACATCGTGCGGCAATACGCGTCCATGCCCATCATGATTCAGCTGGCGCACGCAGGTCGCAAGGGTTCAAGCGCCCGCCCCTGGGAAGGTGGACAACTGATTTCGCTCAAGGACGGAGGCTGGCAATCGGTCGGCCCCTCCGCCATCCCACAACTGCCAACGGAAACACCCCCGCTAGCCCTCGACAAGGCGGGCCTGGCCCGTATTCGCGAGGCCTTTGTGGACTCTGCCAAGCGCGCTCTACGTATCGGTTTTGACGGGATCGAATTGCACGGCGCGCACGGTTATCTATTGCACCAGTTTTTATCTCCGATCGCCAACCAGCGTACGGACGAGTACGGTGGCTCGCTGGCTAACCGCATGCGCTTTCCACTCGAGGTCTTCGACGCAGTGCGTGCCATCACGCCAAAGACAACGAGTCTGGGAATCCGCATCTCAGCGACGGATTGGGCCGAAGGTGGCTGGACACCAGAGCAAAGCGTTGAGTTTTGCAATATGTTGAAAGCCCGTGGCTGCGACTTTATCGATGTGTCGAGCGGCGGAGTTTCACACCAGCAAAAAATCCCTTTAGGTCCAAAATATCAGGTGCCGCTGGCCACGACGATCAAAAAAGGCACGGGACTGCCCACCATGGCAGTAGGACTCATTACCGAGGCCAAAGAGGCCGAGGAAATCATCGCCACCGGCGAAGCCGATATGGTAGCGCTTGCGCGTGGCATGCTGTATGACCCGCGCTGGCCTTGGCACGCTGCGGCTGAGTTGGGTGCCTCCATTCAGGCACCCAAACAATACTGGCGTTCACAGCCGCGCGGTTTGACCACCCTGTTTGGTGATGCCAAAACAGGCGGACGTTAATCCCGGAAATTATTGAACTGAAGCGGCAGTGGCACATCCACTTTTTTTAGCAACGCGATCGCCTCTTGGAGGTCGTCGCGTTTTTTACCCGTCACGCGTAATTTTTCACCCGTGATTTGTGACTCGACCTTGAGTTTGGCCTCTTTCATGGCCGCAATCAGTTTTTTAGAGATCGGCTGCTCGATACCTTGTTTGATCGTAATTTTTTGACGGGCGCCTCCCAAGTTTTCCAAGGGGTCCGCGATATCCATGGAGCGAACATCGATCCCACGCGCACTCAAGCGACTGCGCAAAATATCCAGCATCTGTTTGAGTTGAAAAGCGCTCGAGGCGGCCTGGGTCACGACAAATCCCTCAAGCTCGAATTTGGCGTCGGTGCCCTTAAAGTCAAAACGGGTCGATAGCTCGCGATTGGCTTGATCGACGGCGTTGGTCAACTCGTGTTTATCGACCTCAGAAACCACATCAAAAGAAGGCATAACGAAATCCTGACAAAAGTAAGAAGTTCATTTTAGAATACAACGACCATAGATACGTAGGAAGACCAGCATGGCAGACTGTACTGGCGTCATCAGCCAGATGTATATATATCCAGTGAAGTCTTGTGCGGGCATCGAAGTCTCGGAGTCCCTCCTTCACAAAACGGGGCTTTCCTATGACCGTGAGTGGATGATTGTCGACCAGGACGGTCAGTTTGTGACGCAGCGTCAGATTCCGCACATGGTGTGGATCACCCCCAGACTGACCGCAGACGCCTTATATCTGAGCGCCCCCGACCACCCTGAGGTCAGGGTCGCACTCAATACTGGTGGTACCCCCAGACAAGTGACAGTCTGGCGCGACACCCTGATCGGCGACGATATGGGGGACGACGCCGCGGCCTGGCTCGATGTTTTTTTGTCTGTGCCGGGCAAGCAGTATCGCTTGATTCGGTTCTCACCCCAGTCCACCCGAATCTCCGCCAGAGAGTGGACCGGTGAACTCGTGGCGCACAACATGTTTAGCGATGGCTTTGCGCTACTCGTTGTGACGCAACGCGCCTTGGAGGTGTTCAATGAGCGTCTCATAGAGCACGGGCATGACCCGGTCGATATGTTGCGCTTTCGGCCCAATCTCGTACTCGAGGGTCTAGACGCGCACGCCGAGGACGAGCTTGCCAATATGATGCTCCATACTGCGAGCGGACTGATCGACCTCAAATTGGTCAAACCCTGTGGCCGTTGCCCCATCCCAAATATCGACCCTTATACCGCCACAAGCGCACCCGAAGTCATGGAAACTCTGGCCACCTACCGTCGCTTGAATCAGATGCAAGATGCGATCTGTTTTGGTATGAATGGCATCGTATTGACGGGCGCAGGGCAAATGATCCGCGTCGGTCAACCCTTTGAGGCTGAACTGGCTGTTTGACCCGCCTGAGCTAAGAAGTCTTGCAAGGAGCCGCACAATGTTAAGCTTGAGTCGACTATTTCTTCCAAAGGCTTTGACGCAAATCCGCACAAGGATGCCACTCTCATGATCATGATGCTGCCTTTTTTAACCGCTCTGGTCACCATAGTCTTGGCGATACGTGGCGCCAGAATGCCCGCGATCATCGGCTGGGGCGTGACTTTTATTATCTTTGTGGTGTGGCTGCAGTACCACATGACAGACAAACTCAATCTTTCTTTCTGAGGTCGGTCATGGATTATTCAAGTCGCACGCACAGCGCAACGGGTCAAGGTTTATCATTTTGGTTTAACGCCCTAGCCCTGGCGGGTGTCTGCGGCTCGCTACTGATGGCACTGTATTGGCAAGTCGTATTTAACGAACTGCCCTGCCCGCTCTGTCAGCTGCAGCATGTCGCACTCACGCTGGCCGGGATCGGCATGATGCTCAATGTTCGCTTTGGTCCCTCCGCCGTGCACTACGCCATCATCCTGGCCTCTGCACTTGGAGGGGCTGTAGCCTCAGCGCGTCAAGTCTTGTTGCATATCGCGCCCGGTGACACTGGCTATGGCTCGACGCTTTTTGGACTGCACTTTTATACCTGGGGCTTTATTTCTTTTGTCCTGATGCTGGTGTTTTGCACTGTGATGCTGTGCATCGATCGCAATCAGCTCTCAGCGCCACGTGTGCAACTCTCGAACCGTCCTCAAGCGAATACGCGCATCGCCTTTCTCTTGATGGGTCTCTTTGTGCTGATCACCATCGCTAACCTCATCAGCGCGCTCATGGTCTGTCAATTTGGTTCCTGCCCGGACAATCCGACCGAGTATCTCTGGAAATTTGGCTTTTGAATCTCTCCGACATCTTGAAATATCGCGCGCTGGGTTTTTTTTTAGCGTTCATCGCGCTTGTAACACTGATCTTGACCACGTCCGCGCATGCGGCACCATATTCATCAGCGCAACTCCAGAGTCTGCATCACCCTGTTCCGGGCGGTGTCGCGGTGATCGAAATTACCGGAATCCCTAAGGGTAAGCATCCGGCACCGAGTGCTCGCTACCTAAACAAACCCGTGCTGGTCACACCAACCGATGCGGGTCAATGGGTCGCGATTGTAGGTATTCCGCTCTCCGTCCCGCTTGCACCGCAATCACTCGAGATCACGCTGGGCGGAAAAAAAACGACCCAAATATTTGCGATCCGCGACAAAAAATATCGTGAGCAGCGCATCAAACTTAAAACAAACAAGCACGTCGACCTGAGCCCGCAAGACCTCGCGCGCTTTGAACGGGAGAAAAAACTGCAAGACGACGCCTATCAGCAATTCAGCGCGCAATTACCAAGCAATCTGCTTCTGGATCGTCCTGTTAAAGGACCTCTGTCGAGCCCCTTTGGTCTGAAGCGATTCTTTAATGATCAGCCCCGAGCGCCCCACTCAGGACTCGACTTTGCCGTCCCGACGGGCACGCCTGTTCAGGCTCCGGCCGCGGGCCGCGTTATTTTGGTCGGAGATTATTTTTTTAATGGCAAAACCGTTTTTGTCGATCACGGTCAAGGCATGATCAGTATGTTCTGTCACTTATCTGTCATCGATGTCAAGCCCGGTCAGTCCATCGCACGCGGTCAAGTCCTAGGGCAGGTCGGTGCGACAGGGCGCGTCACGGGCGCACATCTACACTGGAATGTGAGTTTGAACGATGCACGGGTCGATCCGGCTATTTTCATCGGCATGTTTACGCCTTAAACAACTTCAGAGCGGCTCAAGGGAAACACCATGTCAATCATCTTCATCCGCCACGGCGAAACCTTGTTGAATGCGGCACGCACGATTCAGCCTGCGGATACGCCGCTCGCCCCCCGAGGCCATGCACAAGCCGAGCGCGTCGCTGAACGCGTTCGCGCACTCAAACCCGCGGCACTTCTCGCCAGCGACATGCCACGGGCCTGGCAAACCGCACAAGCGATTGGAGTCAGTACCGGACTCACCCCAATCAAGACCCCGCTACTTTGGGAGCGCAACTTCGGAGACTTACGAGGACGGCCCTACGACACCTTGAGTTTCAACGCCATGGAAATGGTTGAGGCGCCCCCGAATGGCGAGTCAATGGAAACCTTTCATCAACGTGTCGCCGAGGCGCTCGCTTATGCTGCGACACTCAGAGCGTCTCTGGATGGTCCGCTGATTGTCGTCAGTCATGGCTTGGTGATTCGAGCATTGCTGGAAAACAATATCGAACTTGGTGAACATACGGTGCCTGAGCGCATCGGCAATACCGCTATCACCGCGATTAGCACTCAAACACCTCACCGCGCCGAGCTGGTGAACTGCACCGTCCACTTGCTTGGCACCGGACTCGAGGAGGATGGCCACAGCCTCTCCGGTGGCTAAACCCGCGCCTCTAAGGTCTCACGCCAGGCGTCTCAAGCGGCATACCGCGCGCGCCACATCAGAAAAAGCTCTAGCTGTGTCAGTTCTTTGGAACCCAGGGCATAAGGCTCTGCACGCACACCTGTCATGCAGTTGCGCAGACGGCGTTGCAGTGAACCCACTGTTTGCCATTCGAGTCGGTAAATCGGGTATCCCGTGGGATGCGCTTCGGGAATAAAATTTCCTCCAAGCTTGAGTCCTGCGCGCTCCGTGTGACATTGTGCACAGGACAAATTGAGCTGCCCTATTCGTTGCTCATAGAGTCGTTGCCCGGCGTCGAGGTCTTGCGCGTTGAGCGGCGAACGCGACACCGTAATGGGCATGCCTTTGGAGGCGTGACCGATGAATGTCGCCAAAGACAATAACGGTTTGCTCTCCATCGCGAGTGGCGCAGCCTGCTGCTTGGCCTCGCGGCACATATTGATCTGACCTTCGAGACTCAATAACTGGTGATGCACAACTTTAGGAAAGCTCGCTGCCACCCCTTTCATCGAGGAAGAAGCCTCTCCATGACATTGCGCACACGAAACATTTTTTTGCCCTGACGGGGTATTCCACAGTGCCTGCCCATCCAGCACCCAGAAGGTCGCAGGGTTGAGCGTCTCGTCATCCTGCATTTCACGCGTGGACGGCGACATCAATGCGTAACTCGACTGTCGCTGAGCTAGAGGCGCCTCTGACGCTGTCGATGTTTGTGGCCAAACGATTTGCGCGACAAACAAAAAGAAAAGCGTACAAACAGAAAACACGCTCACGAGATCATGTCACCGTAAGCGTACTGGTCATATTGGAGGCATAGCCGTTATCACCCGTCCATTTGAATTCGAGCTTGCCGGTTTGGGTCGCTACCGTAAAAAAACTAAAGGTAGGATTCGCGCCCATCGCGGGATGCAACTCAGCGCGAAAGACCTCCACACCATCATAGATGCATACAAAATCGCGAATGATGTCACGCGCCACGCGTACACCGCGATCGGTGTGCCTGAAACCTGATTCCATATCATGCTGAACAATCACGCGAATCGGAACAATTTCGCCCTTTGTCGCAGTCTTGGGCATGGAAACGACGGTGCGGGAGGTTTTGCTCATATCAGCACATCCTCAGTACAGGCCGCAAGGGTGACCACCGTATCCGCATGACCCTGCCAGAACGACCCATCATTCATTTCAGCGATCGCCCAAAGGCGTTGCGATGTCAACAAGCGGATCCGCGTACTGACTTGCGCACGGCCGGCGCGGGCACCCAAATTAAAACTGACAATATTGGGCAACGGATTTTTCTCAGAAATAATATGAATGGCTTTTACGAAGTCCGTCGATGTCATCGGACTTTCCACCGAGACGGTCATGGGCACCAGATTGCCGTTTTCGACTAGCGGTGCGATATCGAGCGTGACTCGACCCACGCGAGGGTCAGCTTGACCGACGATCTTTTTGATTGTCTCGACGGCTTCGCTCGTCGTCGCTTGGGCATTTAACCAAGGTACGACGCTCACAGATCCGAGTGCCACAATGAAGCTTCTACGACTTGTGCTCATGGTTTTAAGCTCACTAAAAATGCCACGACGTCCTCGATTTCCTGTGCAGTCAGAATGGTTTTATCGGCGAACTGAGAACCAATCCGAGAACCGTGGTTCTTTTTGAAATACGGTGGCATGATCGTGTTTGGATTAAAGCGGCTCGCGTCGACAATACGCGCCCGCAGCTGCTCGGGTGAAAGTCTCGCCGCGCTTATCGCCAGATCAGGCGCCAGATTTCCCTGAAAACGTTCTTCGGGGAAAGGTCCACTATGACACAAGATACACAAACCGCTCTGGCGACTCAAGATAATCAATCGCCCCCGCGCAGGATCACCAGGGGCGCCAGAAAGGGAGTCCGCAATGACCTCCCCTTCAGTGACTTTTACATCGACCTGCTGAGCCAGAGTGATCGCTGGTGCCGCCAACACAAAACATGCTGTCAACAACCAATTTATCACTCCATGCGTCATACCAAAGTAAAGCCACTATTCTTTAAAGGCACATCACGCAAACGCTTACCCGTGGCACGATAAATCGCGTTCAACACGGCAGGCGCAGCAACCGCGATCGTTGGTTCGCCGATACCACCCCAAGTCTTACCGCCCCCTTGGATAATGATGGTTTCAACTTTGGGCATCTGTCCCAGTCGGATCGAACCAAACGTATCGAAGTTCTTTTGCTCGACGCGTCCATCCTTGATCGTGCACTCCTCCTCGAAGAGTGCGGATAATCCGTAAACGAACGAACCAGAAACTTGGCGTTGAATCTGCGCGGGATTGACCGCGTATCCGCAGTCGGTCGAGGCCACAATACGATGAATCTTGACCTTGTTGCCATCGGTTACCGACAACTCGCATGCCGCGGCCACATAGCTGCCAAACGACATCATCTGCGCAATGCCACGATGAACGCCCTTGGGGGCGGGCTTGGTCCAACCAATCCCATCCGCCACGGCGTTGAGTGCGGCCAGATTGCGTGGATATTTCGCCATATACTTTCTACGGAACTCGACGGGATCCATGCCTGCGTACTCGGCGAGTTCATCCATGAAACATTCAATAAAAATCGCGTTTTGATTGATGTTCACACCACGCCAGAAGCCTGGTGGCACATGGGTATTGCGCATGGCGTGATCCATCAGCTGATTAGGGAACTCGTAGCTGATCGCATGTTCTCCGGCTTGCATCACGCCTTGAAACACCAAAAGGTCACGACCCTTATCCTTGGCGACGATCGCGGGACGCACGGCGGACAAGATGGACTGACCCGATAAACGCATATGCACGCCTGTCAAGTTTTTGTTGGCGTCAAAGGCGCCTGTCAACTTACACATCATGACGGGATGGTAACGGCCTTGCGTCATATCCTCTTCGCGCGTCCAAATCAGTTTGATCGGTACGCCGGGCATTTGCTTGGCGATATTGACCGCTTGAGTGGTGTAGTCCTGGAACGCGCCACGACGTCCAAAACCACCGCCCAAATTGATCTTGTAAACCTCACATTTATCTGCAGCCAATCCCGAGGCTGCAATGACCGCAGCCAAAGAAGCCTCGCCGTCCTGAGTCGGCACCCACGCCTCGCAGCGCTCCGGTGTCCACTTGGCGGTCGCATTCATGACTTCCATGGGTGCATGGTTCAAGAACGGGTAGAAATACGTTGACTCGATTTTTTTGGCCGCGCCAGCCATAGCGGCCTTGGTGTCGCCACGTTGATTCCCCACAAAGGCCTGTTCAGCGTTCAGACCTTCTTTGAGCATCGCAGCAATCGAGGCGCTCGAGACCTTTGCATTTGGACCTTCGTCCCAGACGATGGGCAGAGCATCCATGGCCGTCTTGGCGACCCAGAACGTATCGGCCACGACCGCGACAGAGCTGTCACTGACCTGTACGACTTTTTTTACGCCCTTCATACCCATGACTTTGCTGGCATCAAAGCTTTTGATCTTGCCACCAAAAACCGGGGATTGCTTGATCGTCGCGACCAACATACCGGGCAATTTCAAATCCATACCGTAGATCTGCTTACCGGTTACCTTGTCTTCGAAGGTGTCGATCCGTGGCACGGACTTGCCGATGATTTTCCAGTTTTTCGGATCTTTCAGCGGAATATCTTTAGGCACGGCAAGTTTGGACGCGGCATCCGCGACTTTGCCATACGTGATCGTACGACTTGTCGGCTTGTGCGTAATCACACCTTCAGAAACCACGCACTCTGCGACGGGCACTTTCCAACCGTCGGCAGCGGCCTGGACCAGCATCATGCGCGCCGCTGCACCACCTTGGCGGACATATTGTTCAGAGGTGCGAATCCCGCGGCTTCCGCCCGTCGAGAATGAACCCCAGGGATTTTTACGCTTGAGACTTTCGCCGGGAGTCGGATACTCGATGGTGACATTTTTCCAGTTGCACTCGAGTTCTTCGGCCACCATTTGTGCCAGACCAGTGATAGTGCCTTGGCCCATCTCGGAGCGCACCACACGCACGATGACTTTCTCATCGGGCTTGATCACCACCCAAACACCAATTTCAGGTGCGGCGCCAGCGGATTGCGCAAGACTACTAAAGGGAAATTGTAGACCCAGAGCCAGACCGGTACTGACGGCAGTTGTGCCGACGATAAAGTGTCTGCGGGAAGGATTCGGGACGCGTGCATTCATGTGAGGACCCCTTAAGCTTTAGCAACTGAGTGAATCGCGGCGCGAACTTCCTGGAAACTTCCGCAACGACAAATATTCGTAATCGCCGCATCGATGTCAGCATCGGTGGGCTTTGGCTTTTTAGCCAGCAAATCGGTCGCAGCCATCAACATGCCTGATTGACAGAAACCACACTGGGGGACTTGATGATCGATCCAAGCCTGTTGCAACTTGGTCAGCTTGCCATCCTTGGCTAGACCCTCGATCGTCGTGACACTTTTACCCGCAGCGGCACTCACTGGAATGACGCAAGAGCGAATCGCTTGGCCCTCGAGCATCACCGTACAGGAACCACACTGCGCCACACCACAACCATACTTGGTGCCGGTCAGTCCAACCTGTTCGCGGATCGCCCACAATAAGGGTGTATTTGGATCCACATCAATGCTTTGCGGCGTGCCATTAACAGTGAGTTTTATAGCCATTTGGGTGCTCCCAGTACGGTGTTTAATTATCTCGAAACGAGTTGCGACGAATTGATCATTCTCAAGGTATAAAGTTATTACTCCATGGGCATGAATAATGCCTAGTGCATACCCTATATCTCACGGAACATATCGCTTCTATGCTTAACCACCAAGTCGTTCTCGTTAGTCGACCCGAGGGCTGGGTGACGCCTGCCAACTTCCGCTTTCAGGAAGCAGCCATCCCCTCCCCTGGACCAGGACAAGTACTCATTCAGAACCAATGGCTGTCCCTTGACCCCTACATGCGAGGCAGGATTTCCGAGGCGAAGTCTTATGCTCGAAGCGTCAATATTGGTGATGTCATGGTCGGAGGTGCCGTCGGCGAAGTCATCGCCTCCAACGCCCCTAAATTCAGTGTCGGGGATACCGTACTCGCAGCGTCGGGCTGGCAATTGTTCGCCGCCATGGATGCCAGCGCAGTCACCCCCATCAGGACCGACAAGGTGAGCCCTTCAGCCTACCTTGGCGTTCTAGGCATGCCAGGGATCACAGCATGGACTGGGCTCATCGATATTTGCCAGCCTCGGGAAGGCGAAACCGTCGTCGTGGATGCCGCTTCGGGTGCGGTTGGAAGCGTCGTGGGTCAGCTCGCCAAACTTCAAGGCTGTCGAGTGGTGGGTATTGCGGGCGGGACAGAAAAGTGCCGTTATGTCGCGCAAGAACTCGGATTTGATGCGTGCATCGATCATCGCTCCGCACACTTTGCTTCTGAATTGGCAGCCGCACTGCCCTCAGGCATTGACTGCCTATTTGAAAACGTGGGAGGTGAAATCTTTGAGAGGCTCCTGTCACACATGAATGTAAGTTCGCGTATCGCATTATGCGGCATGGTCTCTGAGTTCAATCGCGAGCCGTATGCTAACCGCACACTGCGCTCCATTTTGATCAATCGCATTCGCATCCAGGGGTTCATCGTTTCGGACAAGCTCGAAACCTGGCCAAGCATCAGGGACAATCTTTATGATCTCGTTGTTCAGGAGAAACTGAAATTTCGGGAGTCCGTCACCGTTGGCCTTGAGAATGCCCCGGCCGCCTTCATCGGTTTGCTCAAAGGCGAAAATTTTGGCAAACAACTCATTAAGCTCAGGTGAATGAAACGAGAGACGTGCGTCTAAAGAAAGCGATCCAAAATACGACGGCTGTGTTTATCGAGCTGCTGCATATCGGGCACATAAAAACGCAGGCCATGGCTATCTGTGATGATGAGAGTGCCTCCGCCAAGGCGTCGAATATCTTCCTCGGTTTTGAGCACAAACTTCGTCGCGCCACGATCCGTATTGACTTCCCAAACACTGGGCGTGGAATAGGTGGAAACTTTGGATAACTGCTGAATCACAGGCATCACATCTCGCGCGGCAATCTCCTCGTTGATCAGCATGCGTACATCCTCCGGCACCTCAGCCAGACGATCAATCCACAGCACCTCTTTACCCTCCGTGCTCATCAATGCCACGAACTCCTCGGGTGACTGAACAGGAAAAGCTCTGACGGGAGTCACACCTTCATACATCATGCCATTGGCTAGACGCAACACTAAGCGGCCAGCGAGATTACGCGTCAGCAGAAAATCATCCATTGTTAGCCTCGCTCGGACTTTGCAGCGGAGCCTCGGCATCCACTTGACGGGTCTGCGCCTCATACAGCGCATGATATGCCCCGCCCCGCGCCAACAAATCTTCGTGATTGCCGATTTCCACCACCTGGCCGCGATCCAACACGACAAGACGGTTCGCTTTGCGCAGCGTGCTCAGTCTGTGCGCAATCGCGATCGTCGTACGACCCTGGATCAAATTATCCAGAGCTTCCTGAATTTCCATTTCCGTTGTAGTGTCGACCGATGAGGTCGCCTCATCGAGAATGAGAATCCGCGGATCGATCAGCAACGCGCGGGCGATCGAAATGCGCTGACGCTCTCCTCCTGATAAGGCCTGACCACGCTCACCCACCAACGAGTCATAGCCTTGCGGAAGTCGCAAGATGAATTCATGGGCTCGCGCCGCGCGAGCCGCAGAAATCACCTCCTCGCGCGATGCACCCGGTTTGCCGTAAGCAATATTTTCGGCGATCGTACCGAAAAACAAGAACGGCTCTTGTAAAACCAGACCGATATTGCTGCGGAACGCATTGAGGGAATAGGAACGGATGTCGACACCATCGACGCGGATGCCGCCTTCAGTGACATCGTAAAAACGACAAATCAAATTGACCAAAGAAGACTTGCCAGAGCCGCTATGGCCCACAAGGCCAATCATTTCGCCGGCTCCGATACTCAAACTCACGTCTCGTAACACCGTACGGCTACCGTAGCGAAAGCCGACGTTGCGAAGCTCGATCCGACCCTCCATGCGCTCAAGAGGGACCGGTCGCTGAGCATCCGGCACGCTTGAGACATGATCCAAAATATCAAAAATACGCTTGGCGCCTGCCGCTGCTTGTTGTGTGTACGTGACAATACGACTCATTGAGTCAAGGCGCGTGTAAAACCGACCGATGTAGGCTAGGAAGGCGGCAAGTACGCCTACACTGATCGCGCTAGAGGCGACCTGGGTGATACCAAAAATCCAAACGACCAGCAAACCAATTTCAGTCAAAAAAGTAACCGTGGGTGCGAACAACGCCCAAATTTTATTAATACGGTCGTTGACGCCAAGATAACGATCGTTGGCTTCCCTGAAACGCACCACCTCTCGCTTTTCCTGTGCAAAGGCTTTCACGACACGAATACCGGGAATCGTATCGGCCAGGACATTGGTCAATTCACTCCATGAGCGATCAACTTTTTCAAAACCAAAACGCAAACGATCTCGCACCAGATGAATCATCCAGATGATGATGGGCAATGGGACCAATGTCGTCACCGCAAGCCAAGGATCAATGCTGAGCAAGATCACAGCCGTCATCAAAATCATCAACATATCGTTAACGAAATCAAGAAAATGCAGAGACAAGAAGAGATTGATGCGATCTGTTTCACTCCCGAGCCTGGCCATCAGATCACCCGTGCGCTTGCCGCCAAAAAACTGCAAAGATAAAGTTTGCAAATGATTAAACGTAGTTGTGCGTAAATCCGCGCCGATTCTCTCGCTCACCCAGGCCAACAGATAAGTGCGAGCCCAACCAAGCAACCAAGCCAGCAAGGCGGATACAACCAGACCGGTCAAATAAAGTGTGACAAGGTCGTAATCAATGGGCTTACCATTCTGAAAAGGAATCAGAACGTCGTCCATGAGTGGCATGGTCAGATAAGGCGGCACCAGAGAAGCTGCCGTTGAAAGCAAGGTCAACAACAAACCAACCACAAGCGGAAAACGGTAAGGACGGGCAAAACGCGCCAAACGCAGCAATGCCCAGGTGTCGCTCGGGCCGGCCGGATCCGCGTCGCAAACCGCGCACTCATCCTGGTCAGGCGCGAAAGGCGTTCCACACGCGGGGCATGCGGCCGCATCGACCAGAATTTCTGCGTCGGGATCGCGCAACTTCCTCTGCAAATTACCGAAGAGTTCGACCATGCGTGCCACTGCGGGAGTCATACCTAACGTGTGACGCCAAATGCCCAGTCGAGTGGTGCTATCAAATAACTCAATCGCACCCACACCCGCGTGATCGCGGTGTTGCAGAGACTGAGAAATCGAAATGTTCCAAACAAGCCAATCCGAAGCCCCCGGCGCCTTGGAGAATAAGCGATGCGAAGACAGCACCAGGGCGCCAGAGGAAAAGAACAAATGCTCATCGAGATCGGGTTCTAGCCAGGCGAGAACGTGCTCACCGGGCTCCAGTAACGCCTGCAGGGCCTCTGACCAGTTGCCGGGCATTGTTGGGCTGATGTGCGTCACCCCGGAAGTTGAGAGAGTTGTCATTGCTGCGGCAGAGGGGGCTCGTCAGTCTGAAAAGCCGACTGCAACAGAAAGCTGTTCATTGGGAAAATTTGGCTAACTCGATATACTGTTCAGAATGCAAGTATAACGACCATATGACTCAGATATCTGCCCTGTTTAGGCGGGTCGCTGTCAAACCCCTTTTTTGCTGCGATAATGATACATCCCTGTCATTGTGCGGTGCAGCATTCACAGTGCGGCAAAGATCTTTTTACAGCAGCCTATTCTGTTCCCTATGAGCAAATGCGACATCTCGACACTGCGCAGCATTTATTTGCGCGGGCCGAACATTTGGACCTATCGCCCCGTCATCGAGGCATGGATCCAGTTTGATGGACTGCAAACACTCCCCTCTGCCGTTCTAAACGAGGCCTACGCGCGCCTTGCTCTGTCTGCTCCCGCACTGGTGCATCCCGGTCCCGGTATCGAAGCCTCCAAAGGCATGCACGCCTCAATTTCCGAGGGCGTCTGGTCCCCGCATCTTCTTGAACATCTCACGCTCGTATTGCAACAACAGGCTGGCATGCCTGGCGGCTTTGGGCAGACCCGAGCCACCTCCAAGCCCGGTCTCTACAAAGTCGTGGTACGCGCCTGGCACGAGATCGTCACACGACAAGCGCTCAGCTTTGCCAGGAGCTTGATACTCAGCGCCATCGATGGTCAGACCGCCGATACGGGCGAAATGATTCGGACGCTCCATGATTTGCGTCAACGTCATTGTCTCGGACCCAGCACTGCATGCATTGTCGATGCAGCGGACGATCGGGATATCCCCGCCATTCGGCTCAGCGCTGGCAATTTGCTACAACTTGGCTACGGCGTGAATCAACGCCGCATTTGGACTGCGGAAACCGACAATACCGGCGCCATCGCTGAGACGATTTCTCGCGACAAAGATCTCACCAAAAGTTTGCTTCAAGCCTGCGGTGTGCCTGTTCCGATTGGGCGCGAGGTACTTAGCCCAGAAGATGCTTGGGAAGCTGCGCAAGATCTTGGTTTGCCTGTTGTTATCAAGCCCAGTGACGGCAATCATGGACGGGGGGTTTTTACCAACTTAAGCACCCAAGACGAAGTCAACCAAGCATACTCTGTCGCGATTGAGGAAGGCTCAAGCGTCATTGTCGAACGATTCATCCGCGGGCATGAACATCGTCTGCTCGTGGTAGGCGGAAAACTCGTTGCCGCGGCAAAGGGAGAACATGCCGTCATTACCGGCGACGGACAGCACAGCATCCGTACGCTGATCGATTCTCAACTCAATGCCGATCCTCGCCGCGGGCACGAGCAAGACCAGCCCCTAAATTACGTGCGATTGGACTCCGCTGTTGTTTTAGAGATCGCCAGGCAAGGTTTACGACCCGATGATATCCCTGAACTAGGCCGGAGAGTCACAATCCAACGCAACGGGAATGTGGCCTTCGACTGCACTGAAGAGGTTCATCCAGATGTCGCCGCCATTGCCTGTACCGCAGCACGCATTGTTGGCTTGGATATCGCAGGGATCGATCTCGTTACCCAAGATATTTCCGCCCCTCTTGCCGCACAACAAGGCGCCATTGTCGAAGTCAATGCGGGTCCTGGTTTACTGATGCATCTAAAGCCAGCGCTCGGCAAGGCCCGACAGGTAGGCAAAGATATCGTCGGCTATACCTTCCCTCCTGGCGATATGGCCAGAGTTCCTGTGGTGGGCATCACCGGCACAAGCGGTAAAACACTGACGGGCAAGCTTCTTTTCCGGCTGCTGTCGCTGCATGGCTGGAACGCCGGTCTTGCCTGCAGTGAAGGTCTGTTTGTCCACCACCGCCAACTTCGAGCGGGCAACTGCGCGGATCATGCGAACGGCAGACGTGTATTAGTGAATCGCGAAGTTCAAGCCGTCATTATCGAAAATGGTTGTAAACAAATTTTGACTGAGGGCTTAGCCTACGAGCGCTGCGAAGTCGGTATCATCACGAACGTCGACTGGACACAGGATCTAGACGCCTACGAAATCCGCGACGAGACGGATCTTGTCAATATTTATCGAACACAAATGGACGTCGTCTTGCCGCATGGGATGGCTGTTCTTAACGCAGAAGATGCCAGAGTCATGAAACTATCGCAGTTCTGCGATGGCGCCGTCACCCTGTTTAGCACTCAAGCCAACCTCGTCGTTCTGGCGACACATGTCTCTGACGGCCAACGCGCAGTGTTTATCGATCACGGACAACTCATCTTGGCCCAAGGGTCCTTACGCATCAACCTCTGCACGATCGCCTCAATCCCAACCGCACACAATGACAGCCATCCAGCTCGCCTCACCAGCATCTTGGCTGCGGCCGCTACAGCGTGGGCCCTAGGCATCTCACCGGCGCTTATCGAGGCCGGTCTAATCGCCTTTGAATCGTCTTAATTTAGATTGAACTGAACTCAACCACCCATCCCCTTGCCTCCCAGGAATCCAAATGGAAGTCTCTAGAATTCGTGCGTTACGCGGCCCTAACTTGTGGAGCCGTCTCACCGCCATCGAGGCCGTTGTGACGTGCGCAGGGCACGAAGCAGATCTCGATCAGATGCCTAGTTTTGTCACACGATTACGCGCGCGCTTTCCCGAGATGAAACCCTTGCGACCCCTGGGGCATAAAGATCCCATTACTGTGGCGCACGCACTAGAGGCGATTGCGCTGGGACTTCAAGCTGCCGCAGGTTGTCCGGTCTCGTTTGGGCAGACAACCGCGACACCCGAACACAATGTATTTCAGATCGTATTTCAGTACAGCGAAGAGCCCGTCGGTCGTCGCGCGCTTGAGCTCGCTGAAAGTCTCTGTCAAGCCGCACTGGACGATCAGGCGTTTGATATCAAGCAAGCCCTCGCGGAGCTGCGTGACCTCGACGAAGACGTTCGTCTCGGCCCCAGCACGGGTTCGATCGTTGATGCGGCCGTCGCGCGAGGCATTCCTTATCGTCGCCTGACCGAGGGGAGTTTGGTGCAGTTTGGTTGGGGCAGCAAACAAAAACGGATTCAAGCGGCTGAAACAAGCGGGACCAGCGCTATCGCCGAAGCCATCGCGCAAGATAAAGATCTCACCAAAATGTTGTTACAGGCCGCCGGCGTTCCAGTACCGGAAGGGCACGTCGTGCGCGACGCAGACGAAGCCTGGGAAATTGCGCTGCAGATCGGCCTCCCCGTGGTGATCAAGCCCCGCGATGGCAACCAGGGAAAAGGCGTCGCCGTCAACATCGAAACACGCGAACAACTGAATCAGGCTTTTGACGTCGCGAGCACCATCAGCCGTGATGTCATCGTTGAGCAGTACATTCCAGGGCATGATTTCCGCATGCTGGTGATTGGTAATCAACTGATCGCCGCTGCCAGACGCGATCCACCGAGCGTCATTGGCGATGGCCAGCACACGATTGCGCAGTTGGTGGAAACCGTCAATCTCGATCCCCTGCGCGGTGATGGGCATGCCACGGCCCTGACCAAAATCCGGCTGGATGAAATCGCGCTGGCAACACTGTCAAACCAGGGGCTGACTGCGCAATCCGTTCCTGAACATGGGCAGCGCATCTTGTTGCGCAATAACGCCAACCTCAGCACGGGCGGCAGCGCCACCGACGTCACCGATGAGGTTCACCCTGAGCTGGCAGCGCGCATAGTCACTGCTGCACAAATGGTCGGACTTGATATCGCCGGCGTCGATTTAGTCGCCGAGAGTGTCATTAAACCCATGGAAGAGCAGCGCGCTGGCATTGTTGAAATCAATGCAGCCCCGGGCCTGCGTATGCATCTGAGTCCCTCTTTCGGTAAAGCGCGTCCCGTCGGTGAAGCCATCATCTCGACGATGTTCGCAGAAGGCGACAATGCGAGAATACCGGTGGTTGCCGTGACAGGCACTAATGGTAAAACAACTACAGTCCGGCTGACCGCACATTTATTGAAAACAAGCGGCAAACGCGTCGGCATGACCAACTCGGATGGTGTTTACATTGAGCAGCGTTGCATCGATACCGGCGACTGCAGCGGCCCCCGGAGCGCGCGTAATGTCCTCATGCATCCGGATGTGGATGCCGCGGTATTTGAAACGGCTCGGGGTGGGATTTTGCGAGAAGGTCTTGGCTTCGACAAATGTGATGTCGCCGTTGTCACCAACTTGGGCGTGGGAGATCATCTGGGAATGAACTTCATCACGACCATTGACCATTTGGCCCTGGTCAAGCGAGTCATTGTTCAAAACGTGGCGCCCAATGGCACGGCAGTGCTCAATGCTTCAGACCCGATGGTGCTGAAAATGGTCGAAGCATGCCCAGGCTCAGTCACGCTCTTTTCGAGCGACCGTCAAAACCCAGCGCTCAATACACACCGTGCGCAAGGCAAACGTGTTGTCTATGTCGATGGCGATCACGTCGTGGGCGCCGAAGGGACAACCGAACAACGCATTGCGCTCAAGTCGATCCCCATCACCCGCAATGGCAGCATCACCTTCCAAAATGAAAATGCGATGGCCTCGATCGCCGCGGCCTGGGCCTTGGGCCTTGATTGGCAAACGATCACGACTGGCGTTTCCACCTTTGTCAACGACGCTCAAAACGCGCCAGGACGCTTTAACGTGTTCGATTACAGAGGCGCCACCGTGGTAGCCGATTATGGACATAATCCGGATGCGATTCAGGCGTTAATCCAAGCCGTTGAGACAATCCCCGCCAAGCAGCGCATGGTCGTCATTAGCGGTGCGGGTGATCGTCGAGACGAGGACATCATCCGTCAGACCGAGATCCTTGGCGAGGTCTTTGACCAGGCAATTTTGTACCAAGACCAGTGCCAGCGAGGCCGTGAGGATGGCGAAGTACTTGCTCTTTTACAACAGGGATTACGAAACGTATCTCGCACAAAAGAAATCATGGAAATCAGGGGAGAGTTTCTGGCAATTGATACCGCACTCGCCAAACTGCGGCCCGGCGATCTATGCTTGATTTTGATCGATCAGGTGCAGGAGGCGTTGGATCATATTACCCTGCGTGTCGGGCAGGGCTGATGCTGCGGGGATGTTGATTTTTAGCTTTTACCTTTATCGCCTGGCGACGTTGGCGGGAAAGGGAAAGTCGAAAACATCCCACGCGTTTGTTCTTGCATCTTGTCCTGCATTTGAGAAAACAAACTTTTGCTTTGCTCGACATAACTGTTCATCATGTTTTGCACCATCGGCGTCTGAGCCGACATAAATTGAGACCAAGCCTCAGGTGCGAACTGATTAGTCCCATATAGTCCCTTTGACTGATCCGCCATCCGTTCCTGAATCTCCATAAACCCCTGGATATTTTTTTCAAGATACGAGCCCATCATGCCCTGCATCGCATGGCCATAAAAACGGATCACCTGGGCCAGCATCGTCGAGGAAAACATCGGCATACCGCCGCTTTCTTCTTCGAGAATGATTTGCAAAAGAATACTGCGCGTCAAATCCTCGGAAGACTTGGCATCCACCACTTTGAATAATTCATTTTCCAGCACCAATTGCTTGACATCCGCGAGAGTGATGTAGGTGCTAGTCTGCGTGTCGTACAAGCGACGGTTAGGATATTTTTTAATCAGGCGTACGGTTGCGCCCGGTGCTGCTTCAGTCATGACTGTCCCCAGATCTAATGTCTATTTAACCACTTAAATACTCTTCGTTCAGGTCATCCGCAGGATCACCCCATATGCAGACCGCCATTCAAGGAAAAGTCTGCGCCAGTCGAAAATCCCGACTCCTCAGAGGCAATCCAAGCGATGATCGAGGCAATTTCCTCCGGCCGTCCGAGACGTTTGACAGGAATGGTCGCGATAATTTTCTCAAGCACATCGGGACGAATTGCACGCACCATATCGGTTCCGATATAGCCCGGCGAAACGGTGTTCACCGTCACCCCCTTGCTTGCGACCTCGAGTGCCAGCGACATCGTGAAACCATGAATCGCGGCTTTCGCAGTTGCGTAGTTACACTGACCAAACTGACCTTTCTGACCGTTGACGGAACTGATGTTAATAATACGCCCAAAACCACGATCAGCCATTCCGTCGATCACTTGTTTGGTCACGTTAAACAAACTATTGAGGTTGGTATCCATCACGGCGCGCCAGTCATCGGACGTCATTTTACGAAATACGCCATCGCGGGTGATGCCTGCATTATTGACCAGCACATCGATAGGGCCATGCTCTGCCACAACTTTTTTAAATGCAGCTTCACAAGAGTTCCAGTCAGACACATTTCCAACCGATGCATAAAAAGTGTAGCCCAAGGCGGCCTGTTCATCGATCCATTGCTGATGGTCGCGACTCGGACCACATCCAGCGATCACTGTCATCCCATCCTTGGACAGACGCTGACAAATCGCAGTGCCGATGCCGCCCATACCACCCGTGACGTACGCAATTTGTGCACTCATGTTTATCTCCTGGTTGTCCTGCATCTAGGTTGAACTAAAACTTAAACCGCCCTGACTTTCACATATGAGCCTGGCGCATCCTCAAGCACCTTGAAGCGCGGATTTCCCAGCGACTTTGGCGCCTTGAGACGCTTGCCGCTGTGCTGGCTCAGCCACTCGAGCCACGTTGGCCACCAGCTCCCGGGCTTTTCGATGGCCTGCCGCTCCCATTTTTCAGGGTCTTGAAGATTCGCGTCGGCACCACTCGTCCAAAAGTTGCGTTTATTTTTTGCGGGAGGATTGATCACCCCGGCGATGTGTCCCGACGCTCCGAGGACAAACGTGTTGTCGCCACCAAACAAGGAAAGGGTTGAAAACGCAGAGCGCCAAGGCACGATGTGATCGTCGCGTGAAGCATAAACAAACGCGGGGATCTTGACGTTGCGCATATCGATCGGCACACCACAGCAAGTCAGCGCATTGGGTTGACACAGCTTATTTTCGAGGTAGGTATAACGAAAATACCAAATGAAAAACGGACCAGGTAAATTTGTGCCGTCGCTGTTCCAGAAAAGCAAATCAAAAGCAACCGGTGTTTGACCTTTTAAATAGTTGGAAACAACATAGTTCCAGACGAGCTCATTCGGACGCAGGAACGAAAATGTAGAACCGAGTTCCCTCGCCGACATGAAACCGCCTTGACCGATCTGCTGTTCGCGCAGACGCGCATGTTGCTCATCGACAAACACTCCCATCATCCCGGTATCATGAAAATCAATCATGGTCGTGAGCATCGTGACCGCGGCAACCGGCTCTTCCCCGCGCGCGGCGGCGACCGCAAGGGCGGTCGCGAGCATTGTCCCGCCCACGCAGAAGCCAAGGGCGTTGATTTGCTTTTGTTTGGAGATCGCTTGAGTGACCTCGATCGCCTTTAGGACCCCCTGCTCCAGATAATCATCCCAAGTCGCTTTATCCATCCCGTCGTTCTCTTCGGCCAAAGGATTGCGCCACGAAACCAAAAATACCGTCAGGCCTTGCTCAATAAGGTAACGAACCAAAGAGTTCTCTGGCTGAAGATCAAGAATGTAAAATTTATTGATACACGGCGGCACCAAGAGAATCGGCTTTTGAAAAACCGTTGGCGTGCTCGGCGCGTATTGAATTAATTGAAAATAAGGATTTTCAAATACGACAGCGCCTGGGGTCGTCGCAACGTTTTCACCAATCGTGAATTTCGTCTCGTCCGTTTGAGTAATCCGCCCTTTTTGCAAATCAGACAATAAGTTTTGCATCCCCGCCATCAAGGTCTCGCCCCCCGACTCTACGAGCGCAGCCTGCGCCTCGGGGTTGGTCACAAAAAAATTAGCGGGAGACAACGCATCAAGCCATTGACTGATTGAGAACTCTAACCGGTTTTTAACCTCTGGAGCAGAGGTGGAGGCACTCACCATGCGACTCATGACGTCGGCTGACAATAAGTACAAATGCGCCAAGAGCAGATGCGGTTGGCTGCTCTCCCAAGCCGGCGCCGCAAAACGTCGATCCTTGAGAGGTGTCAAATGTCCATCGGCAGCATCGATGGAAATACGTTGCCAGCCCTCTAAAAAATCATGCTGAATCTTGGCGAGGTCTTCGGAGGAGATACCGGGTGGAGGTGCCCAACCATCTGGAAAAGGGAAATTCAAATCATGACCTTTATAAGCACGCAGCGGTTCAATCCTGCGCTGCAATGCCAATATTGTCAATCAGGGGAAACGGACGCAAGACAGCCAGGCCAAGGTCGCCATCCTTCCCGTTTGACGATCTCTGCGATAAGAAAAGAATTGCTTAGGATTTGTGACGGTGCAATACTGACTCTGTTCGACCGCCATCACCCCCATCTTTGCAAGGCGATATTGTGCAAGTCTGGCCAAATCAAGCCGCCATCGCTCTGGCACGGCAGGATCAGGCAAGCATAGCTGCGGTTGAGCCGCAAGCTCAGTCGCAAACGCTTCACATACATCTGACCCAACTTGAAATGATGCCGCACCGATGCCTGGACCAATCCAGGCGCGCCAACCTGTCGCCGAGGGTTGCTTGTGACGCATCCGCATCAGGGTTTGCTCGAGCACACCCGCGGCCAGTCCTTTCCAACCCGCATGCGCAACGCCCAAAACCGTCGCTTGATCATCGGCCAACACCACAGACAAACAATCGGCCGTCAATACAGTCAACACCCGATCAGGATGTGTCGTCACCGAGGCATCTGCTTCGGGAGGCAATCGCCCATCCTCAAATATCATTGGATCATCGGCGTCAACAACCCGCACGCCATGCACCTGTTTGAGCCAAGCGGGCTCAGAAGGAACGAGATTATTCAATAAATTACGATTTGCCAGCACAGCCTGCGGCGCATCGCCTGCGCCCAGACCGAGGTTGAGCGTGTCATAAGGCGCCACCCCTACCCCCCCGATCCGAGTGGTGCAAAACGCTTGCACCCCGGGCCAAGCTTGTTTTGGCCGCACAACTGGGAGGGGAAAATCGTCGTTTACTTCCATATGATATGTTCTTGAACGCGTAAAAGGTCGCGCGCAGGGGGGGCGGTAAAGCTCACCTCTTTGCCCTCTTGACCTGGATCTTCAAACCGAATCTGGTAAGCATGTAGCATTTGACGCTTGGCATCCCCTAAAATACGGCCACCATATTGGGTATCGCCCAGCAAGGGGTGACCCAGGCTGGCTAAATGGACACGAATCTGATGCGTGCGCCCTGTTTCCAGCCGACAACGCACCTGAGAAATATTTGAGCCGTGATACTCGCCCACACGCATCAACTCGTAATGGGTCACCGCGGCTTTGGGGGCGCTCGGGCGTTCTACCGCCATTTTGACCGGCACCCTAGGATCACGTCCAATCGGACGATCCACCGTCCCGATGCCAAGCATGCGCCCATGGGCCAAAGCCAAATATTCTCGCCCCATCGTCCGTGCCTGCAACTGTCGCACAAGATGCGTTTGCGCAACCTCGTTGCGCGCCACCACCAGCAAACCGGAGGTATCCTTGTCGAGGCGATGCACAATCCCTGCCCTGGCCACTTGCGCCAACTCAGGGTAACGGTTTAATAAGCCGTTCAACAGCGTCCCGCTCCAGTTTCCCGCCCCCGGATGGGTCACTAAGCCAACAGGTTTATTTACTACGATCCAATCAGGACTTTCGCCCAACACCTCAAACTCAATGGGCTCAGGTTTAAATGCACCCTCTTCAGGAGAGGGCTGTTCATACACCGTGATGACATCGTCCTCGTGCAGTGTCTGTCGCACGCGGGCGACCAGCCCGTTGACAAGCACGTGCCCACGCTCGATCCAAGACTGTATTCGACTACGTGAATGTTGGGGCATGAGTTGGGCAAGCACTTTGTCTAGGCGCTCTAGTGACATCTCGTCGGTCACTAGAAAGCTCTGCGGCTCGTCATCCGACAGGAATTCTGGAGAAATAGGGTGATCAGGCATTTGGACTCGTCTTATAATCAGTAAAGAATGCTAACACCAAGGATCATCTCGTAATGAGTCGCACCGCCATTTCTTTTCCCTCTACTTCCCCGTTGGGTCAACTCGCCCGCCGGATTTTATTGATGCTTGCCGCGCTTGCGCTGATCGCTGGCTGTGGCACCAAAGCACCCGAATACGATCCGACGGCCAACTGGAATGCGGAAAGACTCTTTCAAGACGGCAAAACTGAAATGAACGCGGCAAACTGGCGCACCGCCAAAGAACGGTTCGCGGCCGTTGAGGCACGCTTTCCATTTGGCGTCTACGCCCAGCAAGCCCAAATCAACCTAGCCTACTGCCAATGGAAAGACAAAGAACCCGAGCTTGCGCTTGGGACACTCAACCGATTTCAACAGCAATATCCCGGCAATCCCTCGATGGATTATGTTCTTTACCTCAAGGGATTAGTGAACTTCACGCCACCAAGCGCTATTTTTTCAAGCTTGACTCGTCAAAATCCCGGTGAGCGTGACGTCCGCGCCCTGCGTCAGTCCTATGCGGCGTTTAGCGAACTCATCCAGCAGTTCCCTGAAAGTCGTTATGCCTCTGATGCCCGCAAGCGACTGAGCTGGCTGGTCAACACCATGGCGGAAAATGAATTAGCCATTGCCCGTTTTTATTATGATCGCTACGCTTACGTGGCTGCGATCAATCGTGCCCAAAGCGTCATTACCGACTACCAGGGCGTACCTGCCTCCGAGTCAGCTCTCTACATCATGATGATGTCGTACGAAAAACTGGGCATGACTGAGTTGCGAAACGACTCCGAGCGCGTGTTGCTGCAAAACTTCCCCAACACCACTCTGATCACTCAAGGCTTCCCCAATAAATACAGCTCTTGGAATATCCTGCGCTTGTTCTAAATGCTGACGGTTGACTCGTTCAGCTGCGGTGACGTTGGTAGAACGCCACGGCTTCATCGACCTCACGTGTTCTCGCAAACGGGGGTAAACCCCGCCAAAGTTGCTTGCCGTAGGGCTTGTCGACCAGACGGGAATCGCCCACCATCAGGACCCCCCAATCAGTTTCCGTGCGGATCAGGCGACCTGCGCCTTGCTTGAGCGCGATCGCAGCTTCAGGAAGCTGATATTCCATAAACGGATTGCCCCCTCGGCTGCGGCATGCCCTGAGGCGCGCCTCGAGCACAGGGTCATCGGGTGGAGCAAAGGGCAGCTTATCGATCGCGACCAAGGTTAAGCGCTCGCCCGCGACATCAATCCCTTCCCAAAAACTGGCACTGCCAACGAGCACTGCGTGATCAAGGGTACGGAAACGTTCGAGCAAGTCCCGACGCGTACCATTACCCTGACGCATAATCGGCCACGTCAAACCCAACTCATCGTAAGCATCGGCCAGCAACCCGGCCACCCGCTCTACTGCACGCAAGGTCGTACATAAAACAAGTGCGCCCCCCTGGCTCGCTTGAATAAGCGGCATGAGCGTCTCGACAAAAGCAGGCAAGAACTCAGAGGACTGCGGCGCTGGTAGCGTCCTGGGGACAAACAACAACGCTTGATTAGCATAGTCGAACGGTGACTCCATGCGTATCGTTTCAGCTTGCTCAAGCCCTAAGCGCGAAGTGAAATGGGAAAAATCGCCATGCACGGATAAGGTTGCAGACGTAAACACCCAGGCTTGCCCGCCTTGCCTGTAACGCGAAAAAGCCTCAGCCACCGACAAGGGGGCGGCATGCAAGCGAACATGGTGTAGACCTAACTCCACCCAGCGGACGACCTGCTGGTGGTCTTCGATTGAGATGCGGCTTGAACGCGTCGGTTTGCCCCATTGTGACAAACGTTCTGCGAGCTCATGGGCACTGCGGGCGGCCGCAGCCAAATCCGGGTGTTTTTCCTCCACACTGGACAACAAGCCTGCGATTTCATCAAGTGCTGTTTGCAATACCTCGCGTGCCGCATCAAAACCCTCGGGCGTTGGAAATGCCTCGAAGGTCACACGGCGAGAGGGCAGCTTTTCTAGAGCAGCGCAACTCAGCCTAAGCTCCTTGGTCGCATGCTCGATGCGACGCGCCTGCTCAGACCAATTGATGAGTTCACGCGCATGCGCCAGACCGGCCGTTTCTACAAGCTTGGATAGGTCGAGTAACTGGTGTGTGGAGACACTTGTTCCGAGAAAGCGCGTTGCCGTATCGGGTAGCTGGTGCGCCTCGTCAAAGATGACCGTATCTGCGGCGGGCAACAAATCCGTAATACCCTCGTCGCGCAATATCAAGTCCGCCATGAAAAGAGCGTGATTAATGACGACGACATCGGCTTCTTGCGCTTGACGACGGGCTTTTAATACAAAACAGTCCCGTACGTTGGGGCAGTCTTGTCCGAGACAATTTTCGCGTGTGGAGGTGACGCGCTGCCAGATCTCGGCGTCTTCGGGAACGGACGGTAGATCCGAGCGATCACCGGTATTGCTTTGCTGAGAAAAGGTTTGAATATGTCGTAACTGTTGGACCTCCGCCCGCGAATGCAGCGCACGATCCTCGCCCTGTAGCCGCTCGAGGTGATAGTGGCAGACGTAATTGCCGCGCCCTTTTAACAAGGCGATCGAGGCCGGCAGGCTCAAGGCCTCGCGCACTCTGGGCAAGTCGCGTGAGAAAAGCTGATCTTGGAGCGTGCGGGTCCCTGTCGAGACCAACACCTTTCCGCCACCAAGCAATGCGGGGACTAAATACGCCCATGTTTTACCCGTACCAGTTCCGGCCTCAGCCACCAAGGTCGAGCCTTCGGCGATGGTGCGCTCGACAGCTTGAGCCAGCTCGATCTGGGACGGCCGGACACGAAAGCCGGGGGACATCGCAGCCAAAGGACCATCAAGGGAGAAAAGCTCGGAAATCGTAGGTTCGTGCATAGAAGACACCAAAGGGCAAGCCGGATCATACCCCGTGAAAACAGAGCCGATTCCGGTCTTGTGGCAAAATCGTCCGTTTGTCGCCTTCTATAAAGTTTTGGAAACAATGAGTGATTCAAGTATTCAACCGTCCCCCACCTTTGCCGCGCCTGTCACGGCAGCGCAAGCCGAACTGCGCATCACCGCACAACTGGCCCAAGAGCTAGGCATCAAGCCCCAGCAGGTCACAGCCGTCATCGAGTTGCTCAAAGATGGCGCAACCGTGCCTTTTATTGCCCGTTATCGCAAAGAGGCCACCGGGGGACTTGACGACACCGTGCTGCGCAACCTGGACACACGTTTACTTTACTTGCGCGACCTAGAGGAGCGTCGGGCGGCGATTTTGGCATCGATCGCGGAACAGCAAAAACTCACCCCCGAACTTGAGAAATCTATTCAAGAAGCCGACACTAAACAACGACTCGAAGATTTGTACACCCCCTTCAAGGTCAAGCGTAGAACACGCGCGCAGATTGCCCGCGAGGCCGGCCTCGAACCCCTCGCCGATGCCATTCTTACCGACCTAAACTGCAATCCGCTCACACTAGCTGCAGAATATTTAAATCCGGATGCAAATATTATAGAAGCCAAGACTGCATTGGATGGGGCACGTGACATCCTGGCAGAGCGTTATGCAGAGAACGCGGACTTGCTTGCGGATATGCGAACCCACTTGTGGTCTCAGGGCTGCCTCTACTCCAAGGTCTCTGAAGGCAAAGAGGTCGAGGGCGCGAATTTCCGCGACTGGTTCGAATTTTGTGAGCCCTTGCGCACCCTTCCCTCGCATCGTGTGCTCGCGATGCTGCGCGGTCGCCAGCAAGGCATCCTTGAGCTACGCATCGGTCTTGAGGCGACCCAAGACATATTGGTCCCGCACCCTTGTGTTGAACGCGTTGCTCAATTTCTGAAGCTGGGTCGCGATCTGTTTGATGCGACGCCCCCACCTCGCGCAAAATGGCTGGCCGATGTCGCGCGCTGGACTTGGCGCGTCAAGTTGTTGACGATGTTCGAGACAGAGATGATTAGCCGACTGCGCGAAAGTGCCGAGACCGAAGCCATTCGTGTGTTTGCCGCCAACCTCAAAGATCTCTTACTCGCCGCACCCGCGGGTCCTAAAGCGGTGCTAGGCCTTGACCCAGGGATTCGGACCGGCGTGAAGGTTGCCGCGATCGATCACACCGGTAAACTGGTTGAGACGGCAACGGTCTACCCCTTTGAACCACGGCGTGACCGCGCAGGCTCCTTGGCGACACTGGCTGCGATTGCACGCCGCCATCACATTGAGCTGGTTGCCATCGGCAATGGCACAGCCTCGCGCGAAACAGAAAAACTGGTGGCGGATCTCATGTCCGAACAACCTGATCTTAAACTCACGCGCGTCGTCGTGTCCGAGGCAGGTGCTTCGGTCTATTCCGCTTCTGAGTTGGCTGCGCTTGAGTTTCCGGATCTGGACGTGAGTCTGCGTGGTGCAGCCTCGATCGCGCGGCGCCTGCAAGATCCTCTGGCCGAACTCGTCAAAATCGAACCCAAAGCGATCGGCGTTGGTCAATATCAACACGACCTCAACCAGCGCGAACTGGCACGCTCGCTAGATGCCGTGGTCGAAGACTGCGTCAACGCCGTGGGTGTCGATGTCAATACGGCGTCTGCGGCTCTGCTCACACGCGTTTCCGGTCTGAACAGCACGCTCGCTAAAAATATTGTGGCGTACCGAGATGAAAAAGGCACTTTTCCAAACCGTGTCGCCCTCAAAGAAGTTTCGCGCTTTGGAGAAAAAGCCTTTGAACAAGCCGCAGGCTTTCTGCGCATCCCCAATGGCAACAATCCTCTCGACGCTTCGTCCGTTCACCCCGAAGCCTATCCCGTCGTAGAACGCATCCTCAAGAAAATTTCAGCAGACATGAAGGATGTGATTGGCAACCGAGACAAACTCAAAGGTCTTTCACCCTCGGAATTTACTGACGAACGCTTTGGTGTGCCAACAGTTCGAGATATTTTGGGAGAACTAGAAAAACCCGGTCGTGACCCGCGTCCCGAGTTCAAGACCGCCACGTTTAAAGAAGGGGTCGAAACACTGAATGACCTTTTACCCGGCATGATTCTAGAGGGCGTTGTCACCAACGTTGCCAACTTTGGCGCCTTTGTCGATATCGGCGTGCATCAAGATGGTCTCGTGCATATCTCTGCACTGGCTGAAAAATTCGTCTCTGATCCGCGCGATGTGGTGCGCGTCGGACAAACGGTTAAGGTGCGTGTTCAAGAAGTCGATGTTCCGCGCAAGCGTATTGCATTAACCATGCGGTTAAATGACGAGGCACCGCCTGCTCGCTCGCTGGGCACAGGCGCAAGCAGTAGTAGTCAGGCCTCAGGAAAAAATCGCTCGGGCAGTTCGGGCAGCCCAGGAGGCGCCAAGCCGAATCGTGGCAATACTCCCGAACCTGCTGGGGGCGCCATGGCGGCAGCGTTTGCGAAACTTAAACGCTAAGGCACAGGTGCTCACTCAGTGGGTCGTAAACTCGCACGAAGCACCTCAATGCGCTCAGCACGCTGAGCACTTGAGGCGCTCTTCAAACCAGAGGCCACAACAGCACCCTCTAACGTCAAGCTAAAGTCTAATTCGCCTTGGAGTGTCAGCATGGCATCCAGATCTCCGCCTTGCAGCGCACGCATCGCTGCACCCGCTATTTTGGGGTCAGCAAAAGCCACTGAAGAAAAAATCTCTGCACCATCCAAACCCAGGAAGCGAAAGCGAAACTGTCCTGCCTCATCACGGAAACTCACAAAGCGGGCCCCTTTACCGCCCGCTTTGGACTGTTTGATCGAACTGTTCGCTGCCTGAGTCGCAAGAGTGCGCAAACCGACCGCCCGTCTTAATTCTTGAATAAAAGGGGTTGCAATCGCACGTGCTTTGCGAGCGCCCTCTTGAAGGATTTCTTCGATGCGATTGGGGTGTGCCATCAACGATTCGTAATTGTCGCGCATCGGACCCAGCTCCTGCTCGATCCGTTCGCATAGCTGCTGCTTCGCATCCCCCCAACCCATTCCAGCCTCGAGGGCCTGGCGAAATGTAGTGGCCTCTGACGGCTGGGCAAAGGCCTTGTAGATCAGATAAAGATGTGAAGCCTCTGCATCCTTGGGTTCACCGGGACCGCGCGAGTCTGTGACGATCTTGGCGACGGCTGATTTGAGTGCGCGAGCACCTCCCTCAAACAGTGGCACCGTATTGTTATAACTCTTGGACATCTTGCGACCATCAAGGCCGGGTAAGGTCGCCACATCCTCGGCAATCACGGCCTCAGGGAGCACAAAAAAATCTTTGCCTTGTCCGAAGAGATGATTAAATTTCTGGGCGATATCACGTGCCATCTCGAGATGTTGAGTCTGATCACGCCCTACAGGTACTTTGTGCGCGTTAAACATCAGAATATCAGCCGCCATCAAAATGGGGTATGAAAATAAACCCATCGTGATGCCATCATCGGGCTCTACATTTTTAGCGACGTTTTGATCGACCGAGGCCTTGTAGGCATGGGCACGATTCATCAGCCCTTTAGCCGTCACGCAGGTCAGCATCCAACACAATTCAGGAATCTCTGGGACATCGGACTGCCGGTAAAACGTCACACGCTCCGGATTGAGGCCTGAGGCCAACCAAGTCGCCGCGATCTCCAAGCGCGAACGCGCGATACGATCCGCATCCTCACACTTAATCAATGCGTGATAATCCGCCAAGAAGAAAAATGCATCGACATTTTTTTCGAGACTCGCTTGAATCGCGGGACGAATCGCGCCAACATAATTACCCAGATGAGGCGTTCCCGAGGTCGTGATGCCGGTGAGAATGCGCGTATTCATAATGTGTTGACCTTAGAGACTGACGGTATCACGCTGCTCGGAATCCAGATACTCCTTGGACTGCATTTCCAGGATACGGGAAACAGTGCGATGAAACTCGTTAGACATGGGACCGGAGGTATAGATTTCCTCGGGCTCGCACTCGGAAGACATGATCAATTTGACCTTGTGGTCATAGAAAACATCGATCAGCCAAGTGAATCGCCTGGCCTCAGAGGCATGTTTCGGCCCCATCCTGGGGACGTCTGAGAGAATCACTGCATGAAAGCGGCTGGCGATCTCGAGATAGTCATTTTGCGAACGTGGTCCACCGCACAAGGTCGCAAAATCAAACCAGACCACACTGCCCGCGCGCTTTTTAGCAGTGATTTCACGATGCTCAATTAAGAGTACTGGATCCTGTGGCGGCGTATCGGACAACTGCGTAAAGGCCTCTTGCAAAGCCTGGTCCGCCTCGGGACCCAGAGGGGTGTGATAACACTTCACCTGTTCGAGTGTCCGACGGCGATAGTCAATCCCTGCATCCACGTTCAAAATATCCATGCGGTCTTTGAGCAAAGCAATTGCGGGCAAAATACGATCTCGATGCAGGCCATCGGGATAAAGAAGCGAAGGCTCGTAATTGGACGTCATGACAAAAGACGTGCCATGTTCAAAAAACTTGAGTAATAACCGATACAAAATCATGGCATCGGCCACATCCGAGACGTGGAACTCGTCGAAGCAGATCAGGCGATAGCGCTTGGAGATGCGTTTGGCCACCTCATCGAGCGGATCTTGCATACCTTTGACTTCGTCAAGTTGGCGATGCACGCTGCGCATGAATTCGTGAAAATGCAAACGAGTTTTACGCTGAACAGGCACGGTCGCGTAAAACGCGTCCATCAAAAAGCTTTTCCCACGTCCGACACCTCCCCAGAGGTATACCCCTCTGGGCACATCAGGACGCTTAAACAGCCGCTTGACGGCGCTGGAGCGATCGTTTTTAAACGCGATCCAGTCGTCAAAATACGTTTGCAAGCGCTCGATAGCGATGCGTTGGGCGGGGTCTGGCTGATAACCGCGTTCAGCCAGACTGCTCTCATAATATTGAAGAACGTTCAAGAGTGTTGCACGCGAGTGCCTCAGAAATTGAGAGTGCGCTTGTCAACCGCCAACGCTGCTTCTTTCATGGACTCCGACAACGTCGGATGCGCATGACAAATGCGGGCGATATCTTCGGCTGCACCACGGAACTCCATAATGGTCACTGCTTCGGCGATCAACTCGGAGGCCATCGGTCCGATGATGTGCACACCCAAGACCTCGTCAGTCGCCGCATCCGCCAAAATTTTGACGAAACCGTTGGTATCCCCTAAAGCACGGGCACGACCATTGGCCAAGAAGGGGAAACTGCCGGCTTTGTAAGCACGGCCAGAGGCCTTGAGCTGCTGCTCGGTCTGACCCACCCAGGAAATTTCAGGCGAGGTGTAAATGACCCAAGGAATCGTGTCAAAGTTGACATGACCGTGTTGCCCACCAATACGCTCGGCAACCGCAACACCCTCTTCTTCGGCTTTATGGGCAAGCATGGGACCGCGCACGACATCACCCACCGCCCAGACATTGGGCAAATTGGTTTTGCAATCCGCATCAACCACGACAAAGCCGCGCTCATCGAGCTTCAAACCCACAGCATCTGCGTTCAAGCCACCCGTGTAAGGCACGCGACCAATCGACACAATCAGCTTGTCGACCACGAGTTTTTGCTCTGCACCAGACGCATCCGTATAAGGGACCGTGACTTGCTTGGCCGTTGACTTGATCTCACCAAGCTTGACACCCATTTGAATCGTCAGACCCTGCTTGGTGAAGATCTTGTGCGCTTCTTTGGCGACCTGCGTGTCGACAGCCGCCAGAAACTCGGGCATCGCTTCGAGCACCGTGACTTCGGCCCCCAACCGGCGCCAAACGCTCCCCATTTCAAGACCGATCACACCAGCACCAATCACGCCTAATTTCTTAGGAACAGCACCAATATTGAGGGCGCCGTCGTTGGACAAAATCTGCTGTTCGTCAAAAGGTAAACCTGGCAACTCGCGTGCCGACGAGCCTGTGGCAATCACAACGTGTTTACCAACAATGTCAGCCTCTGTAGTGCCTGAAACCTTGATCGCCCAGCCACCATCGACTTGACCTGCGAAAGAGCCTTTGCCATGAAAGAAGGTGATCTTGTTCTTTTTGAACAGATACAGGATGCCATCGTTGTTTTGCTTGACGACATTATTTTTGCGACCAAGCATTTTGTCGAGCTTGAGCGAGACGCCCTTAACCTCGATACCGTGATCAACAAAATGATGGTTCACCTGTTCGTAATGCTCGGATGACTGCAACAAGGCTTTGGAGGGAATGCATCCAACGTTGGTACACGTGCCGCCCGGCGCAGGGCCGCCCTGACCGTTTTGCCAAGCGTCGATACACGCGACGGTCTTGCCTAACTGGGCCGCGCGGATCGCTGCGATATATCCGCCAGGACCCGCACCAATCACTACTACATCAAATTGAGTCAAAGACATAAATTTTCCAGCTTAGATTTCGAGCAGCATGCGCTGCGGATCTTCGAGCGCCTCTTTCATGGCGACCAAGCCCAGAACCGCTTCGCGACCGTCGATAATGCGATGGTCGTACGACATCGCGAGATAGTTGATCGGACGAATGACGATCTGACCCTTTTCAACCACGGCACGCTCTTTGGTTGCATGCACACCCAAAATCGCAGCCTGAGGGGGGTTGATAATCGGCGTCGACAACATCGAGCCAAACACGCCACCGTTGGAGATCGAGAAAGTACCACCCGTCATCTCTTCGATGCCAAGTTTGCCCTCGGAGGCGCGCTTACCAAAGTCAGCAATCGTTTTTTCAATTTCGGCGATCGTGAGCTGATCGGCATTACGCAAAATGGGTACGACCAAACCACGCGGACTACCCACAGCGATACCGATATCGAAGTAACCGTGATAGATGATGTCCTTACCGTCAACCGAGGCGTTCAAAATAGGATAACGCTTGAGCGCAGCGACCGCAGCCTTGACAAAGAAAGACATGAAGCCGAGCTTGACACCATGCTCTTTTTCGAACTTGTCCTTGTAGAGATTGCGCAGATCAATCACGCCTTGCATATTGACTTCGTTAAACGTCGTCAAAATAGCGTTGTCTTGCTGAGACTGCAACAAACGCTCGGCCACGCGCGCGCGCAGACGACTCATTGGTACGCGCTGCTCTGGACGACCGTCGAGTGACTGCGTCATGGGAACAGTGGGGTTCGCCAATGCGACCTTCGGTGCAGCTGCAGGCGCAGCGGAGGCGACAGAAGCTCCAAGCGCATCACCCTTGGTAATACGTCCGTCACGGCCCGTGCCAGCTACTGAGGCGGCAGAAACGCCCTTGTCAGCAAGAATCTTGGACGCGGCGGGTGAAGCAATGCCCGCCGCTGAGGCGGACGCTGCAGCAGCGACCGGTGCTGCTGCCGGAGCGGATGCTGCAGCTGGCGCGGAGGCAGCGGCAGCCGGTGCGGCAGCGCCCTTGCCATCTGTATCGATGCGCGCGAGGATCTCGCCCGAAGTGACCATGCTGCCATCGCCCTTGACGATTTCAGACAAGACGCCCGAGGTCGGCGCAGGGACTTCGAGAACCACTTTGTCGGTTTCGACTTCAATCAAAATCTCATCGGCTTGAACAGCCTCGCCAGGTTTCTTTTTCCAAGTCAACAGCGTCGCTTCGGATACAGATTCGGATAATTGTGGAACAACAACGTCGGTAATTGCCATTATATTTTTTCCGTAATATTGGATGAATGCGTTGATCTGGGTTTATTTGGTCAGCATGAAGATTTTGAACTTACCAAAGGCCTGCTCAACCAACGCTTTTTGCTGCTCGAGGTGTTTAGCCAAATACCCAACGGCGGGCGAGGCAGAGGCGACACGCCCTGCGTAACCAAGCTTTTGACCACTGGACATGTTTTGGTACAGGTGATGCTGCACGTAGAACCACGACCCTTGGTTCTGTGGCTCATCCTGGACCCAGACCACTTCGGTTGCCTTGGGATATTTACGCAACTCGGTTTCAAACGTTTTGTGCGCAAAGGGATACAACTGTTCGACGCGAATAATCGCAACACTGTTGTCCTTGCGCTCTCGACGACCATTGACCAAATCGTAATAAACCTTACCCGAACACACCAGAACGCGCTTGACTGAAGCGGGATTGACCACCTCATCGACTTCGCCGATGATTGATCTGAAGCGACCATTCGCCAAATCTGCCAGGGGCGATCCAGCATCCTTGTTTCTGAGCAAGGACTTGGGTGTCAAAATCACCAAAGGCTTGCGGAACTGGCGAATCATCTGACGGCGCAGCAAATGGAAAATCTGAGCAGCTGTGGTGGGCTGAACCACCTGGATATTGTTGTCCGCGCAAAGCTGCAAGAATCGTTCGATGCGTGCGGATGAGTGCTCTGGGCCCTGACCTTCGTAGCCATGTGGCAACATCATGGTCAAACCAGACTGACGGCCCCATTTGGCTTCGCCGGAAACGATGAACTGGTCAATCACAACCTGCGCGCCGTTGACGAAGTCACCGAACTGCGCTTCCCAGATGGTGAGCGTTCGGGGGTCGGCACATGAATAGCCGTACTCAAAACCAAGCACGGCCTCCTCGGAAAGCACCGAGTCGATCACCGTGAAAGGAGCCTGGCCATCAGCAACGTGTTGCAAAGGAATATAAGTACCGTCATCCCAACGTTCGCGATTTTGGTCATGCAGCACGGCATGGCGATGCGTAAACGTGCCACGACCAGAGTCCTGACCAGTGATGCGGACGGCGTAACCTGAAGCAACCAAGGTGGCAAAAGCCAAATGCTCGCCCATGCCCCAGTCAAGATTCATCTCTCCGCGCGCCATCGCGCGGCGATCATTCAAGAGCTTGCTCACGAGAGAATGAGGGGCAAAGCCCTCAGGCACACTTGTCAACTTTTCACCAATGCGCTTGAGCTCGGTGATGGGCACAGCGGTGTCGGCCTGATCCGTCCATTTAGCATTTAAATAAGACGACCAGTCGATCGCATACTTGCTCTTGTAATCGGTCAGGACAGGCTCGATCGTGCGACGACCGTCTTCCATGTATTGACGGTAGTCTTTGACGAGTTGATCTCCATCACCGTCTTTTAGAATGCCCTGCGCCGTCAACTTGTCTGCATAGAGCTTGCGGGTGCCGGGGTGCGCGCCGATCGTCTTGTACATCAGCGGTTGCGTCAGCGAGGGCGTGTCTTGTTCGTTGTGACCGAGTTTTCGGAAACAAACGATGTCGACCACCACGTCCTTGCCAAACTGCATACGAAAGTCCAGTGCCAGACGGGTTGCAAAGACCACCGCCTCAGGATCGTCGCCATTGACATGGAAAACCGGTGCCTCGATCATTTTGGAAACGTCGGTGCAGTAAATCGTTGAGCGTGTATCGCGTGGGTCAGAGGTCGTGAAACCAATCTGGTTGTTAATGACCAGATGCAAAGTACCACCTGTGCCATAACCGCGCGTTTCAGCGAGGTTGAGGGTTTCCATGACCACGCCCTGGCCTGCGAAAGCGGCGTCACCGTGCACCAGCACCGGTAACACTTGCTTGTAACCATCCGCACCGCGACGTTCTTGACGCGCGCGCACGCTGCCCTCAACGACAGGGTTGACGATCTCGAGGTGCGAGGGGTTAAAGGCGAGCGACAAATGCACTGGGCCGCCGCGCGTCGACAAATCGCTGGAAAAACCGTTGTGATATTTGACGTCACCATCGGTCAGGCCTTCGGCGTGATGACCCTCGAACTCAGCGAACAAGTCACCGGGCATCTTGCCCATGATGTTGACGAGCATGTTCAAACGACCACGGTGCGCCATGCCCACCACGATTTCTTGAACGCCGGATTCACCGGCATGGTTGACGACCTCGTCCATCGAAGCGATAAAACTGTCTCCGCCTTCGAGTGAAAAACGTTTTTGGCCCACGTATTTTGTGTGCAGGAAACGCTCCAGGCCTTCGGCCTCGGTCAACTGCTGCAAAATATTGCGTTTGCGATCCGCCGTGAAGGTCGGTGCGCCGAGTGTGGACTCGAGGCGCTCCTGTACCCACCGCTTAACAGTTGGATCGGAGGCATGCATGAACTCGGCGCCGATCGAGCGGCAATAAGTGTCACGCAAGGCCTTGAGGATCTCGCGCAACGTCATCGTTGTCGCTTTGGTGAAATAGGTGTTGGTCGCGGAAAAAACCTGATCCAGATCCGCCTCGGTCAAACCATAAAATGCGGGGTCGAGCTCGGGAATTTCAGGGCGATCCTGACGCTTGAGTGGGTCGAGATCCGCCCAACGTGAACCGAGCGAGCGATAGGCGGCAATCAAAGACTGCACGTGAACCTGTTTCATCGCGACTGCAAGATCGGGCTCCTGGCCGCGCTGCACAAATGCATTCGCTTTCGCGCGCTGCGCGAAGGACTCAATGATGGGTGCGTGGGCCTGGTCGCGTGTGGCTTCTTGACCATCCGTGGCCGGCATATGCTGCAACTGATCGAAATAATTTCGCCAGTTATCAGGAACCGAACCTGGATTGTCCAGGTAGGCTTCGTAGAGTTCTTCTACGTAGGGCGCATTGCCCCCAAAAAGGTATGAGTTCTGTAGAGATTCGAGTTCTGATGACATTTTAGCGCTTCACCTATTCGGGTGCTTCACCCGTTACGATGCAGGAATACCTTCCGTTTTCTCGGCCAAACCGATTTGCGGATAGCGGGGCAGAAGGCGGTTGTTTAAAAGCCTTAAGAGCCGGCATGTAAGTATAACCCTAAGCTTTAGAATGTTTCCGACATTCGAGCCGGAAATCGGTGCAATCAAGACCGAACGTTATCAGCGCACCACACCAGGATGCCTTCCCCAGGGTTGCTGCATCGCAATGCAGATGCTGCGCCGCAAAATCGAAACTTGTCCTCATTCTGTGCCAAGCAGCACTCATGCCTGTAAGCTTGACGGCACCTTCATTCATTATTTGCCTTGAGAGATCCATGGACGAAAACTTCGCCAAGCTTGCACTGGACTACCACGCATTCCCGACGCCTGGGAAAATCTCAGTGACACCCACCAAGCCTTTGGCCAATCAAGATGATTTGTCTCTGGCCTATTCTCCAGGTGTCGCGGCAGCCTGTATGGCGATTCACGCCCAAGGTGACGAAGCCGCGGCCAAATACACCTCGCGCTCCAATCTGGTCGCCGTCATTACCAATGGAACTGCGGTGCTGGGGCTGGGCAATATTGGCCCGCTTGCGGCCAAACCGGTGATGGAGGGTAAGGGCTGCTTATTTAAAAAGTTTGCCGGCATCGATGTGTTTGACATCGAACTCGCTGAAACGGATCCAGACAAGCTTGTCGACATCATTGCCGCACTCGAACCCACGCTCGGCGGCATCAACCTAGAGGATATTAAAGCGCCAGAGTGCTTCTATATCGAGAAAAAACTGCGCGAACGCATGAAAATTCCTGTCTTTCATGATGACCAGCACGGCACGGCTATTATCTCCTCGGCCGCCATCATGAACGGACTCAAGGTCGTAGGCAAAAAGATGGGCGAAGTCAAACTCGTTGTGTCTGGCGCGGGTGCTGCCTCGATTGCCTGCCTGGACTTACTGGTCCATCTAGGTATCAAAAAAGAGAATATCTTTGTTTGCGATTCTCGCGGTGTGATTTACGAAGGTCGTGATGCGCAAATGGAAGAAAACAAGAAGCGCTATGCGCAAAAGACCGCGCTTCGCACGCTCGCAGAGGCGATGGTCGGCGCCGATGTCTTTCTAGGCTGCTCAGCACCTGGTGTGGTCAATGCCGAGATGGTTTCAAGCATGGGCACAAAACCATTGATTTTGGCGCTAGCCAACCCAGAGCCTGAAATCAGGCCCGAGATCGCCAAAGCCGCGCGCCCCGACTGCATCATTGCGACAGGTCGCTCGGACTACCCCAATCAAGTGAACAATGTTCTTTGCTTCCCCTTTATTTTCCGCGGCGCGCTTGATGCAGGTGCGAGCAGCATCACGGAGGAGATGAAGCTCGCTTGTGTCAAGGCGATCGCCGAACTTGCCGAGGCCGAACAAAGTGATGAGGTCGCACAGGCTTACGCAGGTCAAGAGTTGAGTTTTGGCCCTGACTACATCATCCCAAAGCCTTTCGATCCCCGCTTGATCGTACAAATCGCACCCGCTGTTGCCCAGGCAGCCGCCGACTCAGGCGTGGCGCGCAGACCGATCCAAGACATGGAGGCCTATAAAGCGAAACTCCAGGCGATGGTCTATCACTCGGGTCAGCTGATGAGCCCGCTGTTTTCTCAAGCGAAACGCGCACCAAAGCGTGTCATATACGCAGACGGTGAGGACGAACGCGTGCTTCGTGCGGCACAAACGGTCTCTGACGAGAAAATCGCTTTCCCGATTTTGATTGGTCGCCCTTCAGTGATCAACATGCGTATCAAGAAAATGGGGCTGCGCCTGGAGATCGGCAAAAATATAGAAATCGTAGATCCAGAAGATGATGTGCGCTTCAACGACTCCTGGCAAGAGTATTACCGCCTCAAAGGTCGTGAGGGCGTGACGCCAACCGTCGCTAAGGCCATGGTGCGCAAGCACAACACCCTGATCGCGGTCTTGCTGCTGAAACGCGGCGATGCCGATGCGGTGTTATGCGGCATTGGCAGTCGCTTCGACAACCAGCTTAAATATGTCGAAGACGTCATTGGTCTGCAAAAAGGCGCGTCGACTTTTGCGGCCATGAATGTGCTGATGCTCTCCGATCAGACTCTGTTTATCTGCGACACGCATGTCAATGAGGACCCCTCTGCGGAACAAGTGGCCGACATGACCATTCAAGCCGCACATAAAATGCGCAATTTCGGCATTGTTCCAAAAATCGCCTTGCTATCGCATTCGAACTTCGGCAGTCGGCCGACGGCCTCTTCGCGCAAAATGGCTCATGCGCGCCAGCTCATCAGCGAACGCGCGCCATCGCTCGAAGTTGACGGTGAAATGCATGCGGACTCTGCGCTTTCCGAGTCGATCCGCACCGCCAACTATCCGGACAGCACCCTAAAAGGCAGCGCAAACCTTCTTGTGACCCCAAATCTGGACACCGGCAACGTCACCTACAACCTATTAAAAATGACGGGTAGCAATGGCGTTGCGATGGGGCCCGTCTTGTTGGGTGCCGCAAGACCGGTCCATATTTTGACCAATAGCGCGACGGTACGCCGCGTCATCAATATGACAGCGCTCGCCGTGATTGATGCTCAAATGGAGGCAGAACAGCGATCGACATAAAACCATGCTGTGGAGCGAAAGCCTTCAGCCAAGGGAACCTGAACGAAAAAGCGCCTGAGTCTCTTCAGGCGCTTTTCTTTGGAGTTGCCGTGTCAACTCAAGTCTTAGATTACTTGCGCTTGGGGACCGAACGAGACACCGAGCCTTGGTACAACTGGCGAGGACGACCAATTTTGTACTCGGGATCCGAGATCATTTCATTCCACTGAGCAATCCAACCAACCGTGCGCGCCAACGCGAAAATCGCGGTGAACATGGAGGTTGGGACGCCAATCGCACGCTGAACAATGCCAGAATAAAAATCAACGTTCGGATAGAGCTTACGTTCAACAAAATAAGGATCTTCGAGCGCAATACGCTCGAGTTCCATCGAGAGCTTAAAGAGTGGGTCGTTTTCAAGACCCAACGCAGCCAACACTTCTTTACATGTTTGCTGCATGAGCTTGGCGCGCGGATCGTAGTTTTTATAAACACGATGACCAAAACCCATCAGGCGCACGCCAGAGTTTTTGTCTTTGACCTGCTCCATGAACTCACCAACCTTGGCAATACCGCCGTTGGCCTGTAACTCTTCGAGCATCTGCAAGCATGCTTCGTTGGCGCCACCGTGGGCAGGACCCCACAAACACGCCACACCGGAAGCAATGGCCGCGAAAGGGTTGGTGCCTGAGGAACCGCACAGACGCACTGTAGACGTTGAAGCATTTTGCTCGTGATCCGCGTGCAGGATAAAGATGCGATCAAGCGCGCGCTCAACGACGGGATTGACGACGTACTCTTCACAAGGGGTTGCAAACATCATACGCAGGAAGTTACCCGTGTAAGACAGACTATTTTGTGGGTAGATGTAAGGCTGACCTTGCGAGTATTTGTAAGCCATTGCTACGAGCGTCGGCATTTTGGCCATGAGACGGATCGCAGAGACATGACGGTGATAAGGATTGGTGATGTCTGTTGAATCATGATAAAACGCAGACAGTGCGCCGACCAAGCCTGTCAGCACAGCCATCGGGTGCGCGTCGCGGCGGAAACCACGCAAGAAAAACTGAATTTGCTCGTTGACCATCGTGTGATGCGTCACAAGATAATCAAAATCAGTCCTCTGCTTGGGGTCAGGCAGTTCGCCATTCAGGATCAAATAACTGACATCCATGAAGTCGCAATTGACTGCGAGTTCTTCGATGGGATATCCCCGATAGAGCAACTCTCCTTTGTCACCATCGATATAGGTGATGTTGGAGGTGCATGACGCTGTCGACAAAAAGCCAGGGTCGTATGTGAACAGACCTGTCTGTCCGTACAACTTGCGAATGTCGATGACCTGTGGGCCGACGCTGCCGTCATACATGGGAAAATCAACCGAGGGGCTACCGTCTGAGAACGAGAGCGTGGCTTTTTTATCGGACAGTTTCATTCGTGATTCCTTCGTTTAGTTTTGGTTAGCCAGTCAAGACGCTGTCTATGCCGCGCGAATCTGCGCCAGCACCATCTTGACTGCGGGCCGATCAAGCGCCCCCTCGGGCTCGACACGACCTAATAGTAAGTCTAACAGCTCGTTATCTCCAATTTCAAACAATTGGGTCAAGGCACCCACCTCGACATCCGTCAGTTCAGACTGATGCAAATCAAGATACTTTGTCAGAATCAGATCGTTCTCGAGCAAGCCTCGTCTGGCGCGCCAACGCAACTTAACCCGGTCCTGATCTGATAATGTTCCCATGAGAGCGCTTGGTTATACAGTTCGGCGAACGAGCATTTCTTTGATCTTGCCGATCGCACGCGATGGGTTCAATCCCTTTGGACAGACATCTACACAGTTCATGATCGTGTGGCAGCGGAACAAACGATACGGATCCTCGAGATTGTCGAGACGCTCACCCGTCGTGAGGTCGCGCGTATCCGCGATGAAACGGTAAGCTTGCAACAGGCCCGCAGGTCCCACAAATTTGTCTGGATTCCACCAAAATGACGGGCAAGACGTAGAACAACACGCACACAGAATGCACTCATAAAGACCGTTGAGTTCTTCGCGCGCTTCAGGCGTTTGCAGGCGCTCTTTCTCGGGCGGTGGCGTATCGTTAATCAGATAGGGACGAACTGAGTGATATTGGTTAAAGAAGTGCGTCATATCAACCACCAAGTCGCGTATAACGGGCAGACCAGGTAAAGGACGCAAGACAACCGGCTCTTTGAGCTCCAGCATGTTGGTGATACAGGCCAAACCGTTCTTGCCATTGATGTTCATGGCATCGGAGCCACATACACCTTCGCGACATGAACGACGTAAGGTCAAACTATCATCAACGTCCAGTTTGATGCGCATCAACGCATCAAGCAACATCTTGTCCGTTGGCTGCAACTCAACCTCGAGTTTTTGCATGTAGGGGCGCTCGTCCTTGTCAGGATCGTAGCGGTAGATTTCAAACTTCACGATGCGTTTTTTGCTCATGATTTGTTCCAGGTATGTCGTCTTAGAATGTACGGGTCTTGGGCGGGAAGCTTTCGACTGTGAGTGGCTGCATCTGCACGGGTTTGTAATCTAGGCGATTGCCATCCGAGTACCAGAGCGTGTGCTTGATCCAATTGTCATCATCGCGCAACTGAAAGTCATCCAGTGCGTGCGCACCGCGGCTTTCTGTTCGTGCTGCGGCTGAGTAAATGGTCGAGCGCGCCACTTCAATCATATTGGTCAACTCGAGGGCTTCGATACGGGCAGTATTAAAGACCTTAGACTTGTCCTGGAAGGCGACATGTTCGACTCTTTCAGCCAACACGTCGATCTTTTGGACACCTTCTTTAAGAGAGGCCATGGTCCGAAATACGCCGCAGTGTTGTTGCATGGCGTTGCGAATGTCGTTACCGACCTCTTGCGTCTTTTCGCCAGTTTTACGCTGTTCGAGTTTGTTGACGCGGTCTAGTGAGAAATCCACAGAAGACTGGGGTAAAGGTTGATGTGCGCGCTGACGCTCAGGATGCGCAGCCACGATATGATTGCCGGCCGCACGACCAAACACGATCAAATCCAACAAAGAGTTGGTACCCAAGCGGTTCGCGCCGTGCACAGAAGCGGCTGAACACTCGCCGATGGCGTAGAGGCCGTTAACGACCGTGGTCTGATGACCATCCCACGAGGTGACCTGACCGTTGTAATTGCAGGGGATGCCACCCATCTGATAGTGAATGGTAGGGACCACAGGAATGGGTTCTTTGGTTGCGTCAACGTTGGCGAATTTGTGTCCAATTTCGAGAATCGAAGGCAAGCGCTTGTTAATCACATCTGCACCCAGATGATCGAGCTTGAGATGGATATAGGCACCTTCCGGTCCACAGCCTCGACCCTCTTTGATCTCTTGATCCATGCAACGCGAAATAAAGTCTCGTGGCGCCAAATCCTTGAGTGTAGGAGCGTAGCGCTCCATGAAACGCTCTCCATCCTTGTTGAGCAAGATACCACCTTCGCCACGCACACCCTCTGTAATCAGCACACCAGCACCGGCTACACCTGTCGGGTGAAACTGCCAGAATTCCATGTCCATCATCGGGATGCCGGCGCGAGCGGCCATCCCCATGCCATCGCCTGTGTTGATGAAGGCATTGGTAGAAGCGGCCCAGATACGGCCAGCGCCTCCGGTTGCAATCACAGTCGTTTTGGCTTCGAAAATGTAGATTTCACCGGTCTCCATCTCGAGCGCCGTAATACCCAACACATCACCCTCGTCGTTGCGAATCAAGTCCAACGCCATCCACTCGACGAAAAACTGTGTGCGTGAAGCCACGTTGCGCTGATAAAGCGTATGTAACAAAGCATGACCCGTACGGTCAGCGGCCGCACAGGCGCGTTGCACAGGTTTTTCGCCAAAATTCGCAGTGTGTCCACCGAAGGGACGCTGATAGATCGTGCCGTCAGGGTTACGATCGAAAGGCATACCCATGTGCTCTAACTCGTACACGGCATTAGGGGCTTCGCGACACATGAATTCGATCGCATCCTGGTCTCCCAGCCAATCAGAGCCTTTGACCGTGTCGTACATGTGCCAGTACCAATTGTCCTCACTCATGTTACCTAACGACGCACCAATACCGCCTTGGGCCGCAACAGTGTGCGAGCGGGTTGGAAACACTTTGGTCACGACTGCGACAGACAGGCCTGCATTGGCGAGTTGAAGCGAACAGCGCATACCGGCTCCGCCGGCACCCACGACCACCACGTCAAATTGACGGCGAGGTAAATTTGATTTGATAGATGCCACGGCTTAATTTCTCCAAAGGATGTGTACGAAGTACACGACCGATCCAACTAACCACAAGATAGTCAGCACCAGTAACAATATGCGAAGACCCACTGGCTTGATGTAGTCCATCCAGATGTCGCGCACGCCAATCCAAGCATGCCAAGCGAGTGCAATCATCGCGAGGGTGGCAAGAATCTGCCCCAAAGGCATGAACAAGACGGTAAAGGTAAAAAGATTTTTCCAGCCCTCATAGGTGAAGCCGGGCATCGTCAAAATACCAATCAGCAATACCAGAGTGTAAATCGCAAGGATAATCGCTGTGACACGCTGAGCAATGAATTCGCCTGTGCCATAGTGCGCACCAACGACCAAGCGTTTGGGACCAATTTTTTCGACGGGAATCATCACCACACTCCGAATAGTTTGAGGCCAAAGACCAGGGTGAGGGCCAGGCTCACGCCCATCACGAGGCTTGCGCTTTTTGCGGCAGGCTCTTTGTCCAGTCCGATATGCAGATCAAGGATCAAGTAGCGAATTCCAGCACAGAAATGATGCAAATAACCCCAGATCAACACCAACAAGATCACTTTGACAAGCGGATGCCCGGTAATCATTGCCAAGGCATTAAAACCGGCTTGGCTCACGAAACTCATTGCAAACAATGCAATCAGTAAAGGCAAGCACAAGAAAAGCAAAGCTCCACTAATGCGGTGAAGAATGGAAACCTTACCGGCCATTGGCAAGCGATACGCCATCAGGTCGATAACATTGATGTTACGAAACTGAGGACGCGGCTTGTTAGCTGTGTCAGACATAACGACCTCGAACAGAGAACAATTGGTTAAGAGAAAAAATAAAAATTTCGCTCATGCAAAACAAATAAAAAACAAAAATAAATCAATTAATTCAAACTATTACGATAATAATACTCATCGGTCACATAATGACCGATACGTAATTCTACAGGACGATTTCCATAGGTGTAGGAGATTCGCTCCACACAAAGTAGGGGTATTGAGGGCGTAACTCCGAGCGCAACCGCGATGTCTTGTGGCGCAACAACAGCACGTATTTTCTCATCGGCGCGCACCATATTGATGCCAAACTCGGTCTCAAACATTCCATACAAAGGACCCGAATACCCATTGAGCAAATCAGCTGTCAAGCCTTTAAAAATCGCACCAGGCAAGTAAATATCATCAATGACGGTCGGGATATTAGCAAAGGATAATTTGCGGCGAAGTGCCACCACAGGATCCCCGGATTTGATCTCGAGGGCACGCGCCGTGTCGGCACTGGCCCGAATACGTCGGCACTCTAACACCAAGCTTTGGGCCGGCTCGGGTTCGCCTTCGTTGGGGGCGAGCCTCAGAAACCTGAATCGCACCCGAGGTTCTAGGTGGGTAGCTACAAAAGTACCCTTGCCTTGCCGCCGGAAGAGGAGATTTTCTGCGGCAAGTTCATCGACCGCTTTTCTAACCGTGCCTTGACTGACCTGAAAACGAGCCGCCAACTCGATCTCGCTGGGAATGGACTCACCTGGCTTCCACTCGCCGGCATCGAGCGACTTGACCAGCAGTGCTTTGATCTGCTGATAAAGAGGGCTAAATGCAGCCGCCGTGCTTGAGCTAAGCTCAGCGACAGCAATACGGGCGCGAAGGTTGTCAGACATCAAAAAAAGGCTCTTAAAAATCTTGAGCCATTTTGACACAACACAGCCCGAAAGTCCATTGGTCTTGTGTCTTATATAAGATATAAGATCATTGACGTCCAAGGTTCATTTAGATTAGCATTCGAAGGTAGATTTCTGTGTTTGACCTCGTTATTAGAGGGTCGCACAAAAAAGCTAAACTATTTGATTACTCTTTCTCACAATCCTCTCAGTTCTATCGGAGATCGTTATGTCCAAACCCGCCGTGCGTGTTGCGGTTACTGGTGCAGCAGGCCAGATCGGTTATGCCCTTTTATTCCGCATTGCTTCAGGCGAAATGCTTGGCAAAGACCAGCCCGTGATCTTGCAACTGCTTGAGATCCCAGATGAAAAAGCTCAGAAGGGCCTCAAGGGCGTGATGATGGAGCTTGATGATTGCGCTTTCCCTTTGCTGCATTCGATGACGGCCCACAGCGATCCTCTCGAAGCATTCAAAGACGTTGAAGTCGCACTTTTGGTGGGCTCTCGTCCTCGTGGTCCCGGCATGGAGCGTGCGGATCTGCTAGCCGTGAATGCCGCCATTTTCACAGCTCAGGGTAAAGCCCTGAACGCCGTGGCGAATCGCAACGTCAAAGTATTGGTCGTCGGCAACCCCGCTAACACTAACGCCTACATCGCGATGAAATCGGCACCCGACCTGCCCGCAAAAAACTTCACAGCGATGTTGCGTCTTGATCACAACCGCGCCTTGTCACAGTTAGCCACCAAAATGGGCAAGCCTGTCGCCGACATTCAAAAACTCGCTGTCTGGGGCAACCACTCACCCACCATGTATGCGGATTATCGCTTCGCGACCATCGGCGGCCAGAGTGTGGAAAAACTGATCAATGACGCCGCTTGGAACCGCGACGTGTTCTTGCCTACCGTTGGCAAGCGTGGCGCAGCTATTATTGAGGCGCGTGGTTTGTCTTCCGCCGCCTCGGCTGCGAATGCCGCCATCGATCACGTACGTGACTGGGTGCTGGGCACAAACGGCAAATGGGTCACGATGGGTGTGCCTTCGGATGGCAGTTACGGCATCCCCGAGGGCATCATGTATGGTGTGCCCGTGACCTGCGAGGGCGGCCAATATCACCGCGTGACAGGTCTCGAAGTGGATGCGTTCTCACGCGAGCGCATGGACCTGACGCTCAAAGAGCTGACGGAAGAGCGCGACGCCGTCGCGCATTTGCTCAAGTAAGCGTCGAGTGAATGGGTCCCATGAGGGCCCATTTTCTTATTAAGATTCATTTCTAAAAAACAAATCGTCTTCACGGAGATCATGATGTCTAAACAAGCCCCCGCTGGCCAACGATTTCGCGAAGCCCTCGCGGCCGAAAAGCCTCTGCAAATTATCGGCGCGATTAACGCCAACCATGCTCTGCTCGCCAAGCGCGCTGGCTTTAAGGCCATCTACCTCTCCGGTGGCGGTGTTGCGGCAGGCTCTTTGGGACTGCCAGATCTAGGCATCAACACCCTGGATGACGTACTGACCGATGTGCGTCGCATCACCGATGTATGCGATACACCTCTCATCGTCGATATCGATACAGGCTTTGGCCCATCGGCCTTTAATATCGCTCGTACAGTACAGAGTTTGGGCAAGTTTGGCGCGGCCGGCTGCCACATCGAGGACCAAGTCGGCGCCAAGCGCTGCGGTCATCGGCCCGGCAAGGAAATCGTGTCTACCGAAGAAATGCGCGACCGAGTCAAAGCAGCGGCCGATGCGCGTATTGATGATAGTTTCTATCTGATTGCTCGTACGGATGCGATTGCCTCCCATGGCGTGGATGCTGCCATTGAGCGTGCGATTGCTTGCGTTGAAGCAGGCGCGGATGCCATTTTTGCCGAAGCCGCTTACGACCTCGCGACTTTTGAAAAGTTCTCCAAAGCGGTCAGCGTTCCCCTTCTCGCCAATATCACTGAGTTTGGGCAAACTCCGCTTTTTTCAGTCGACGAATTACGCAGCGCAGGCGTAGGCATGGTGCTCTACCCGCTATCCGCTTTCCGCGCCATGAACAAAGCTGCTGAAACGGTCTACACAGCAATACGTCGCGATGGTCACCAGCGCAACGTCATCGATATGATGCAAACACGCGAAGAGCTCTACGATCGCATCAACTATCATGAATTCGAAGGCAAACTCGATGTGCTGTTCGCCCAAGGCAAATCCAAATAATTGATTGAGGAAACGACAGATGGTCACGAAAAAAAAACCGGTCAAGCGCGCTGCTCCAGCTCAAGCGGTCGAGACAGCAGCCCCAGCCTTTAAGCCTAAAAAATCCGTCGCACTTTCTGGTGTGACAGCGGGTAATACTGCCCTGTGTACCGTCGGTCGCAGCGGCAACGACTTGCATTACCGCGGGTATGACATTCTTGATTTCGCCGACACAAGCGAATTTGAAGAAATCGCGCATTTGCTGATTCACGGCAAACTACCCAACAAGGCAGAATTAGCGGCTTATAAAGAAAAACTGCGTTCAATGCGGGGTCTGCCCGCACAGCTGCAAACTATCCTGGAATCACTACCCGCCGCGAGCCATCCCATGGACGTCATGCGCACCGCCGCGTCCGCACTTGGCTGCATTCTGCCAGAAAAAGAAGACCACAATACGCCTGATGCGCGCGACATCGCCGACCGCCTGATGGCCAACCTCGGCTCTGCCCTGCTCTACTGGTATCACTTCAGCCACAATGGTCGCATCATCGACGTTCAAACCGATGACGACTCGATCGGCGCGCATTTCCTGCATCTGTTGCATGGCAAAAAACCCAATGCCGACTGGATTCGTGCAATGCACACCTCATTGATTCTGTATGCAGAGCATGAGTTCAATGCCTCGACCTTTGCCTGCCGCGTCATCGCAGGCACAGGCTCCGACATGTACTCCGCTATTGCTGGCGGTATCGGCGCACTGCGCGGCCCCAAGCATGGCGGTGCGAACGAAGTGGCGTTTGAGGTTCAGAAACGCTACGAGACGCCCGACGAAGCCGAAGCCGACATCCGCGCGCGCGTTGAAAACAAGGAAGTCATCATCGGCTTTGGCCACCCTGTCTACACGATTTCCGACCCACGCAACAAAGTCATCAAAGACGTGGCGTTGCGCCTATCCAAGAAAGCCGGCACCACTAAAATGTATGACATCGCCGATCGTCTTGAGGGCGTGATGTGGGATGCGAAAAAAATGTTCGCCAACCTCGATTGGTTCTCGGCAGTGTCCTATCACATGATGGGTGTCCCGACAGCGATGTTTACTCCATTGTTCGTCATCTCACGCACCGCAGGCTGGTCGGCACACATCATCGAGCAACGGATCGACAACAAGATCATTCGTCCTGCGGCCAACTACACCGGCCCCGAAGATCAGAAATTCGTTCCACTCGCCAAGCGTCGTTAATCCCTATGAATACTGCGAATCGCAAACCTCTTCCCGGCACCAAGCTTGACTATTTCGACACCCGCGCGGCCGTCGATGCGATCAAGCCGGGTGCCTATGACAAGCTGCCTTACACCTCGCGTGTATTGGCTGAAAATCTGGTGCGTCGTTGCGACCCCGCCACGCTCGTGGCTTCGTTGACCCAACTCATCGACCGCAAACGTGATCTGGATTTTCCCTGGTTTCCTGCCAGGGTTGTTTGCCATGACATCCTTGGGCAAACTGCCCTGGTAGATCTGGCAGGACTGAGGGATGCGATCGCAGCGCAAGGCGGAGATCCCGCACTGGTCAATCCGGTTGTCCCGACACAGTTGATTGTCGATCACTCATTGGCTGTGGAGTGTGGCGGGTACGATCCGGACGCCTTTGAAAAAAACCGTGCCATCGAAGACCGACGTAACGAGGATCGTTTTCATTTTATTAACTGGACAAAAAAGACCTTCAAAAACGTTGACGTGATTCCCCCCGGCAACGGCATCATGCACCAGATCAATCTGGAGCGTATGTCACCCGTGATTCATGCTCAACAAGGTGTCGCCTTTCCTGATACCTTGGTCGGCACTGACAGTCACACGCCGCACGTTGACGCACTCGGTGTCATCGCCATTGGCGTTGGCGGCCTAGAAGCAGAAAGCGTTATGCTGGGTCGCGCCTCTTGGATGAGACTGCCCGATATCATTGGTGTGGAGCTCACCGGCAAATTACAGCCCGGCATCACCGCCACTGATTTAGTATTAGCGCTTACAGAGTATTTACGTAGTCAAAAAGTCGTGTCGTCATACCTTGAATTTTTCGGCGAAGGCGCGGCGCATCTGACACTTGGCGACCGTGCAACGATTTCAAACATGACGCCAGAGTACGGTGCGACAGCGGCGATGTTTTACATCGATCAGCAAACCATCGACTATCTGACCTTGACGGGTCGCGAAGCTGAGCAGGTCAAACTTGTCGAGACCTATGCCAAGCATGCGGGACTTTGGGCCGATAGTCTAAAGACGGCCGAGTATGAGCGTGTGTTGCATTTCGATCTGTCCACGGTGGTGCGCAATATCGCGGGCCCATCTAATCCACATCGTCGTGTGGCGACTACGGATCTGGCGGCTAAAGGCATTTCTGGCAAGGTCGAAAACGAACCGGGTCTGATGCCTGATGGGGCCGTCATTATTGCGGCGATTACGAGTTGCACCAACACAAGCAATCCACGTAACGTGATTGCTGCGGGCCTGTTGGCGCGTAACGCCAATGCACGCGGACTGACTCGCAAGCCTTGGGTCAAAAGCTCATTGGCACCGGGCTCGAAAACGGTTGAGCTTTACCTCAACGACGCAAAGTTGTTATCTGAACTGGAAAAGCTTGGCTTTGGCATTGTGGCGTTTGCCTGCACAACCTGTAATGGCATGAGCGGCGCGCTGGATCCCGTGATTCAACAAGAGATCATCGATCGCGATCTGTACGCGACGGCTGTCTTGTCCGGCAACCGTAATTTTGACGGTCGTATTCACCCCTATGCGAAACAGGCATTTTTAGCCTCGCCTCCTTTGGTGGTGGCCTACGCCATCGCGGGCACCATCCGCTTTGATATTGAGCGCGATGTGCTGGGCGTCGACCAAGACGGCAAACCTGTCATGCTCAAGGATCTCTGGCCCTCGGACGAAGAGATCGATGCCATCGTCAAGGCCAGCGTCAAGCCCGAGCAGTTCCGTAAAGTCTACGAACCGATGTTCGCGGCGACGGTAGACACAGGGGAAAAGCTCAGCCCACTTTACGACTGGCGTCCGCAAAGCACCTATATTCGGCGCCCTCCCTATTGGGAAGGCGCGCTCGCGGGTGCGCGTCACTTAAAAGGGATGCGCCCCTTGGCCTTGCTGGGTGACAACATCACGACAGATCACCTCTCTCCATCGAACGCCATCATGCTTGACAGTGCGGCTGGCGAATATCTCGAAAAAATGGGCTTGCCAGAGGAAGACTTTAATTCCTATGCGACCCATCGCGGCGATCATTTAACGGCGCAGCGCGCGACGTTTGCCAACCCTAAGCTCATCAATGAAATGGTATTGGAAAACGGCAAGGTCAAACAGGGCTCGCTGGCGCGTATTGAACCAGAGGGCAAGGTCACTCGTATGTGGGAGGCGATCGAAACCTACATGGAACGCAAGCAGCCACTAATCATCGTGGCAGGTGCGGATTATGGTCAGGGCTCTTCACGCGACTGGGCGGCCAAAGGCGTTCGTCTTGCGGGTGTTGAAGCGATCGCAGCCGAGGGCTTCGAGCGCATCCACCGCACCAACCTGGTGGGTATGGGTGTTTTGCCACTCGAATTTAAAACTGGCGTCAATCGCAAGACCCTTAGCCTCGACGGCACCGAAGTCTATGATGTGCTTGGACAACCCACTCCTCTCGCGACGCTGACCTTGGTCATCACGCGTAAAAATGGTGAACGTCTTGAGGTCCCGATGACGTGTCGTCTCGACACTGCGGAAGAAGTCTCGATCTACGAAGCAGGTGGCGTCTTGCAACGTTTCGCGCAAGACTTTCTCGAATCGACAGCAGCGGCATAACCACCAAAGCGGCCCCTCAATGAGGGTCCGACCGAATCCCACTGCGAGCTATTTACTTTAGGAAACGTTCAAATGGCGCATGCACCTCAAATTAAAGTTCCCGCCACCTATATGCGTGGCGGTACGAGTAAAGGCGTGTTCTTTCGCTTACAGGACATGCCTCCCGCCACACAGGTGCCCGGTGCGGCCCGTGATGCGTTGCTGATGCGTGTCATCGGCAGTCCGGACCCCTATGGCAAACAAACAGACGGCATGGGTGCGGCGACTTCGAGCACCAGCAAAACTGTCATCCTGGCTAAAAGTACGCGCCCGGATCATGACGTGGACTATTTGTTTGGTCAGGTCTCGATCGACAAGCCCTTTGTCGACTGGAGCGGCAACTGCGGCAACCTTTCTGCGGCGGTAGGACCCTTCAGCATCAGCAACGGTTTGGTGGATCCAAGTCGTATTCCACAAAACGGCCTTGCGACCATCAGAATTTGGCAAGCGAATATTGGTAAAACTATCATTTCTCATGTGCAGATGACCGATGGTGCCGTCCAGGAGACGGGTGATTTCGAACTCGATGGCGTGACTTTTCCCGCCGCGGAAGTGCAACTAGAGTTCATGGATCCCGCGGCCGAAGAAGAAGGTGGCGGCGGCGCCATGTTTCCTACAGGCAATCTTGTCGACGACTTAGTCGTTCCTGGTGTGGGTACGCTTAAAGCCACCATGATCAACGCCGGCATCCCCACTGTTTTTATCAATGCGGAAGCGATCGGCTACAAAGGTACTGAGCTTCAGGACGACATCAATAGCGATCCCAAAGCGCTCGAAATGTTTGAGAAAATCCGTGCACACGGTGCGCTTCGCATGGGTCTGATCACTCAACTCGAGGAGGCTTCCAAGCGTCAGCACACGCCCAAAGTCGCTTTCGTCGCAAAGCCTGCCGACTATGTTGCCTCGAGTGGAAAAAAAATTGCCGCCTCCGACACCAATGTGTTGGTGCGCGCCATGTCAATGGGCAAACTGCACCACGCCATGATGGGCACTGCTGCGGTGGCGATCGGCACAGCCGCCGCGATTCCTGGCACGCTGGTCAATCTCGCCGCGGGTGGTGGCAGCCTGGACGCAGTGCGTTTTGGTCATCCCTCGGGCACACTAAGAGTGGGCGCGCAAGCCACGCAGGTGGATGGCGAATGGCAAGTGACTAAAGCCATCATGAGCCGCAGTGCGCGAGTGTTGATGGAGGGCTGGGTGCGTGTTCCTGGTTAAATCCGTTTTCTTTTTTTCTAATCATTCAAAGTTTGTAATCTCTGTATGCCATTGTATTTTTCTCACGCACTCGTCCTGACCTTTACGTTTTTCATTACAAGCACCTTTGTATTTTTTATCTCTGGTGCGTATTTGTTTTTTTATAAAATCGATGAAGTCAACGCGCGTTTTAAGCACCCTTATTTGCGCGAACGCAAATTTCTAGATCTGCCGATGAGCATTCGCTTAACGATCACGTTTGATTATTTTTTACGCATTCTTTTTCATCAATCCAAAGGTTCGTTTGCTCAAAATGCCAATCGATTGTTGTCGCATGTCGAACCGGTGAACCTGCCCATGGGTGTGCGTTGGCCGATTGTCGGACTATGGGGGAGTTGCGCTGTAGGACTGATTTCCATGCTTGGACTTTGGGCACTTTTGATCATAGGATCTAACGGATGAATCACATTGAACACAACGCGCAAGGACATTGCTTCGAGCTGAGGCTTGAGGGCCACCGCTGCGTGCTGGACTACGTTCTGCACAACAACGTGATGACCGTTACCCACACGGGCGTTCCGAGCGAACTTGGTGGTCGGGGCCTCGCGGCCGAGATCACGCAATTTGCGCTGGACTATGCCCAGTCCCAAGATTGGAAGGTGATTGCGCAATGTAGCTACGTTGCTGCCTACATCAAGAAGCACCCAGAATATGAAGTCCTTTTGAACTAAATTATATTTAATTTTTTTATGGTCTTATATAAGATATAAGACACTTGCGACACGGATATCTTCGCTCTACAATCATTTCATCCTTCATCACATAGAAAGGCGCTCACATGCTACAAGCCTATCGCCAACACGTTGCGGAACGCGCAGCCCTTGGTATTCCTCCCCTTCCACTCTCGGCTCAACAAACCGCCGATCTGATTGAGCTGCTCAAAGCTCCCCCGGCAGGCGAAGGCGAGACTCTCGTCGACTTAATCACGCATCGCGTGCCTGCGGGCGTGGATGATGCCGCCAAAGTCAAGGCGTCTTATCTTGCCGCTGTCGCCATGGGTTCGGAAAAGTGTCCGCTGATCTCGCGTGCCAAGGCGACTGAATTGCTGGGCACGATGCTCGGCGGCTACAACATCGGCCCTATGGTTGAGCTACTGGATGACAAAGACGTCGGCACCATTGCAGCCGATGGACTGAAAAAAACCTTGTTGATGTTTGACGCGTTCCACGATGTCAAAGAAAAAGCCGCCAAAGGCAACGCGAATGCCAAGGCTGTGATGCAAAGCTGGGCCGATGGCGAGTGGTTCACCAGCCGCCCTGAGGTCCCCAAGAGCCTGACGATCACGGTCTTTAAGGTCACCGGCGAAACCAACACCGACGATCTCTCACCAGCACCAGACGCCTGGAGCCGCCCTGACATTCCTTTGCACGCCCTAGCGATGCACAAGAACCCTCGCCCCGGTATCGAACCACAAGAAGCGGGCAAGATCGGCCCCATAAACTTCATCAACGACCTCAAGAAAAAAGGCCATTTGGTTGCTTACGTCGGTGATGTGGTGGGTACGGGCTCCTCGCGCAAATCCGCGACGAACTCCGTGCTGTGGTTTACCGGGGAAGACATTCCTTTCGTTCCCAACAAGCGTTTTGGTGGCGTCTGTCTAGGCAATAAAATTGCTCCAATTTTCTACAACACCATGGAAGACGCTGGCGCTCTGCCCATCGAACTCGATGTCTCCAATATGAACATGGGCGATGTGATTGAGTTGCGTCCCTATGATGGCGAAGCATTAAAAGACGGCAAGGTGGTCGCCAAGTTTCAAGTCAAGTCCGAGGTTTTGTTTGACGAAGTCCGTGCGGGTGGACGCATCCCCCTCATCGTCGGCCGCGGCCTCACCGGTAAAGCACGCGAAGCACTTGGTCTGCCTCCCTCAACCTTGTTCCGTTTTCCCCAGAATCCTGCAGCCTCCAAGAAAGGCTTTACGCTGGCCCAGAAAATGGTCGGTCGCGCTTGTGGTTTGCCAGAAGGCCAGGGCGTGCGCCCCGGTGCTTACTGTGAGCCCATCATGACTTCCGTGGGCAGCCAAGATACGACTGGTCCAATGACCCGGGACGAGTTGAAAGATCTCGCCTGCTTGGGCTTCTCGGCTGATCTCGTGATGCAATCGTTCTGCCACACCTCGGCCTACCCTAAAAAAGTAGACGTCAAAACACACCACACTTTGCCAGAGTTCATGAGCAATCGTGGCGGTATCTCGCTGCGTCCTGGTGACGGCGTGATCCATTCTTGGCTCAACCGCATGTTATTGCCCGACACCGTCGGCACAGGCGGCGATTCGCACACGCGCTTCCCGATTGGTATCAGCTTTCCCGCAGGTTCTGGACTGGTGGCATTCGCCGCCGCCACGGGCGTGATGCCTCTGGATATGCCCGAGTCGGTCTTGGTGCGCTTTAAAGGAAAAATGCAGCCCGGCGTCACCCTGCGTGATCTGGTCAGCGCGATTCCTCTGTATGCCATCAAAGCAGGCTTGCTGACTGTTGACAAGTCGAACAAGAAAAATATTTTCTCTGGTCGCATCCTTGAAATCGAAGGCTTGCCTGACCTGAAGGCCGAGCAGGCTTTCGAACTGTCAGACGCCTCTGCCGAGCGTTCCGCTGCGGGTTGTACCGTGCGACTGAACAAAGAGCCCATCATCGAATACATCAACAGCAATATCGTGATGTTGAAGTGGATGATCGCCAATGGTTACTCAGACGAGCGCAGCCTGATGCGTCGCATCCAGGCAATGGAAGCCTGGTTAGCCAATCCACAGTTGCTGCAGCCCGATGCGGATGCTGAGTATGCTGCCGTGATTGACATCGACCTGGCTGATATTCACGAACCCATCGTCGCTTGTCCGAACGATCCAGACGATGTCAAAATGTTGTCCGAAGTCGCGGGCGCCAAAATTGACGAAGTGTTTATCGGCAGTTGCATGACCAACATTGGTCACTTCCGTGCTGCCTCCAAACTGCTCGAAGGCAAGCGCGACATGCCCGTCAAGCTTTGGATTGCTCCGCCCACCAAAATGGATGCGGCGCAGCTGACCGAAGAAGGCCACTATGGTGTCTTCGGTAGTGCGGGTGCGCGTACGGAGCCACCAGGCTGCTCGCTGTGCATGGGCAACCAGGCTCAAGTGCGTGAAGGTGCGACGGTCATGTCAACCAGTACGCGTAACTTTCCCAATCGTCTGGGCAAAAACACCAACGTGTATTTGGGCTCCGCCGAGTTGGCCGCCATTTGCTCGAAACTCGGTCGCATTCCGACCAAGGAAGAATATTTGACAGATATGGGCGTGCTCGACAAGAGCAGCGCCGATATCTACAAGTACCTCAATTTCGATCAGATACCTGATTACAAGGATGTGGCTGACGCTGTCTAAAAAAGTTTCCCCCGACAAACGTTTGTGGGGGAATATGCGCATCGAGTACGAGCTGTCGAATCCTCCCGCGGAAAACCCCACGGGAGGATTTTTTTATTGTGCGTGAAGTTCACTGCTGGTGTAGGATGAAAAGATCAACCTCTTGGAGCGGACACCATGAAACACGACACCTTGAACACGCTTAAGAAATTCAAAATTGGTAAAAAAGAAGCGCATTTTTACTCCTTGCCGGCACTGGGTGCGTCGCTAGGCCTTGACCTCTCTCGTCTACCCCTGTCCATCCGAATTGTGTTGGAGTCCGTTCTGCGCAACTGCGATGGGAAAAAAGTCACTGAAAGTCACATCCGCGAATTAGCAAACTGGCAACCCAAGAGCGCACGCGAACTCGAAATTCCCTTTGTCGTCGCCCGCGTCGTCCTGCAGGACTTTACCGGCGTACCCTTGCTCGCCGATCTCGCCGCGATGCGCACAATCGCGAAAAAAATGGGCAAGGAAGCCAAATCAATCGAGCCTCTGGTGCCTGTTGACCTGGTGGTCGACCACTCTGTGATGATTGATTATTTTGGCACCAAGAACGCATTGGACCTCAATATGAAGGTCGAGTTTTCGCGTAACAAGGAGCGCTACCAATTTCTAAAATGGGGCATGCAAGCGTTTGATACGTTTGGGGTAGTGCCTCCGGGTTTTGGCATTGTTCATCAGATCAATCTCGAGTACCTCGCGCGCGGCGTGCATCACGATAAAAATCACAATGTGTACTATCCGGATTCACTTGTCGGTACAGATAGTCACACCACCATGATCAACGGCATCGGTGTCGTCGGCTGGGGCGTGGGTGGCATCGAAGCCGAAGCCGGTATGCTGGGGCAACCTGTTTACTTTTTGACTCCGGACGTCGTGGGGGTCGAGCTGACAGGCGAGTTGCGTGGCGGCGTTACCGCAACGGACCTGGTGCTCACAATCACCGAGCTGTTACGCAAAGAAAAAGTGGTGGGAAAATTTGTCGAGTTCTGTGGTTCGGGTACCGCCAAACTCTCCGTGACGGACCGTGCAACCATTGGCAATATGGCGCCCGAGTATGGTGCCACGATGGGATTTTTCCCCGTCGATCATCGAACGATCGAATATTTCGAAGGCACAGGTCGCAGCAAGGACGAAGTCCAAGCCCTGGAGGCTTATTTCAAAGCACAGGAGATGTTTGGTGTTCCTAATGCTGCGGATATCAACTACACCAAGGTCGTCAAACTTGATCTTGCTTCGGTGGTGCCCTCTCTCGCGGGCCCCAAGCGTCCCCAAGATCGCATCGAGATCGGACAGGTCAAAAAAACGTTCAAAAAACTGTATGCCAAACCGATCGAAGAGAACGGCTTTAATCAGCCCGCCGCCAAACTCGGCAAAGCCTTTACCACCTCGACGGGCAAGACCCTTCGCAACGGTGATATTTTGATCGCAGGCATCACCTCCTGCACTAACACCTCCAATCCGAGCGTGATGTTGGCGGCAGGATTGCTCGCTAAAAAAGCCGTCAAAGCAGGCCTTAAGATCCCTCAACATGTCAAAACATCACTCGCTCCTGGTTCGCGGGTCGTCACGGAGTATCTGGAGCGGGCAGGCTTGTTGCCCTATCTAGACCAACTCGGTTTCGACGTTGCAGCCTACGGTTGCACGACGTGTATTGGTAATGCTGGCGATTTAGCGGCCGATTTCAATCAAGCCATCATCGACAACGACCTGATCTGCGCAGCGGTTCTCTCGGGCAACCGTAATTTCGAAGCGCGCATTCATCCCAACCTCAAAGCGAACTTCCTTGCCTCTCCTCCGCTGGTGGTCGCCTATGCCCTCGCGGGCAACATGATGCGCGACTTGATGACCGAGCCCGTAGGCGTCGGTAAAAAAGGACCCGTCTATCTAGGTGACCTCTGGCCTAGTGCCAAAGAAGTTGAGAAACTCATGCACTTCGCGATGGATCCGAAAGTCTTTCGCGCCAACTATGCCAAGGTTGAAAAAAAACCAGGCAAACTTTGGCAAAACATTGAAGGGGTCACAGGGGATGTCTATGACTGGCCAAGCTCAACCTATATCGCCGAGCCCCCCTTTTTCGCTGAGTTCACAATGGAACCCAAACCCATGCCCGCAGTTCGCGGGGCGAGAACCCTTGGAATTTTTGGCGACTCTGTGACAACTGATCATATTTCGCCTGCAGGCGCGATCAGTGAAACCACTCCTGCGGGTCAATGGCTGCTCGCGCACGGCGTGCAAAAAGCGGACTTTAATAGTTATGGTTCGCGTCGCGGCAATCACGAAATTATGATGCGAGGCACCTTTGCCAACGTGCGTATTAAAAACCTGATGATTTCACCTCGCTCAGATGGCTCACGCGTCGAAGGCGGACAGACCCTGATGCAACCGACAGGCGAACAAGTATCGATCTACGATGCCGCCATGCAGTACGTCGCTCAAGGCACGCCGACTGTTGTCTTTGGTGGCGAAGAGTACGGCACGGGCTCCTCACGTGACTGGGCCGCCAAGGGAACACAATTGCTGGGCGTCAAAGCTGTGATTGCGCGTAGCTTTGAGCGTATTCACCGTAGCAACTTGGTAGGAATGGGGGTCTTGCCTCTGCAGTTCAAAGGGCATGAAAGCGCGACGAGCCTAGGCTTGACCGGTGCCGAAACGTTTGATGTCGAGGGATTGGAACACGGCATTCTGCCCCAGCAAGACGCCACGCTCGTGATTCATCGCCCAGACGGCTCTAGCCAACGCGTGACCGTACTTCTGCGTATCGACACCCCCATCGAAGTGGACTACTACCAACATGGCGGGATTTTGCCCTTTGTCTTGCGTCAACTGATCGCGGCTTGAGGTGCTGATTCTCGTCCCCAAGGCTGGCCGCCGCCGAGCATCGGAAGATAGTTCGTTACACTAGACT